>DDKK01000009.1 GCA_002339325.1 Nitrospiraceae bacterium UBA2600
TTCCAGCAGTTCTTCTGGTTCTACTCGCACCCGGCGGTCTACATCATGCTGCTGCCCTACCTGGGCATCGCTGCCGAAATTGCCTCGACTTTCTCGCGCAAACCGGTGTTTGGCTATCGCTTTATGGTGTTCGCCCTGGTGGGCATTGCGGTGGTGGGCTTTTTGGTCTGGGCGCACCACATGTTCACGGTGGGCGAGAGCCTGTTGTTCCAGCTGGTGTTTGTCTTCTTCACCGTGCTGGTGGCGGTGCCGACCGGGGTGAAGATCTTCAACCTGCTGGGAACCTTGTGGGGCGGCCAGCTCGACTTCAAGACCCCCCTGCTCTTCGTGATGGGCTTTATGTTCAACTTCCTCTTGGGGGGGATTACGGGGGTCATGCTGGCGGTGGTGCCCTTCGACTACCAGGTGCAGGACAGCTACTTTGTGGTGGCCCACTTCCACAACGTCTTGATGGCGGGCTCGGGCTTCCTGGCCTTTGCGGGCCTTTACTACTGGTGGCCCAAGATCACCGGGCGCATGTACCCCGAGTTCTGGGGCAAGGTGCACTTCTGGCTCTTTTTGGTGGGTTATCTGCTCACCTTTTTGCCCCAGTATGTGCTGGGCTTCCTGGGAATGCCCCGCCGCTACTACACCTACCCCGATGGAACCTACCTGTGGAATGAGCTGAACTTCGCTTCCACTGTTGGGGCCATCATCCTGGCCCTGGGCGGCATTGCCTGGTTGATTGCGATGATCCAGAGCTTCCGCCAGAACGTGAAAGCCCCGGACAACCCCTGGGGTGGGTACACGCTCGAGTGGGCCACCTCCTCGCCCCCGCCGTCGTACAACTTTGCCGTGCAATTCCCCACGGTGTTCAAGTCTGAGCGGCCCCTGTACGACTGGGAAAAAGAAGGTCTGAAGCCGACTCCGGTAGACCCCGCCACCATCCACCTGCCGGCTCCTACAGTATGGCCTTTCATGACTGCGGTGGGGCTTCTGATCGCCAGCATCGGGGTTTCGCTAGCCCCCGACCTGGGCAATGCCCCGGTGGGTAGGGTTGCGGGTTGGGGACTCTGGCTGGCAGCGGGGTTGGTGCTGTTCTTTTACAGCCTTTTCCAGTGGGCTTTGCGTAAAGAGTACGACCACCCGGTGGTGCACCACACGGTTACTGGCAAGTCCAACGCCTGGGTGGGCATGGCCTGGTTCATTGTTTCGGAAATCGCCCTTTTCGGCATCCTGATTGCAGGCTACCTTTACCTGCGCCTTACCGGGGCTGCGGTGCCGCCCGAGGAGCACCGCCCGGCCTTGTGGCTGGCCCTCTTGAACACCTTCTTCCTGGTGGCCAGTTCCTTCACCGTGCATTATGCCCACCACGACCTGCGTAACAACAAGTTCTCGCCCTTTAAGCTGGGTATGCTGATTAGCATCCTGCTGGGGGTGGTGTTCTTCCTCTTCCAGATCTGGGAGTTTGCCATAGCCTCTGGGCACTATGTAGAAGCCCTGAACGCCGCGGGCCAGTCGGAGGCGGCCCAGAAGGCGGCCCTGTGGTTCACTGCTTTCTTCCTGATTGTGGGCCTGCACGGGGCACACGTGGTTATCGGTGGAACAGGCCTCACCCTGGCCTATGCCCAGGGCCTGGCGGGCAAGATCGACAGCCACGAGCAGGGTACCCTCGAGGGCTCCTCGATGTACTGGCACCTGGTGGACGCGGTCTGGCTCTTTATCGTGACCATCTTCTATATCTGGTAGGTTTGCCTGGGCCTGGGGGCCAGCAGGGTTCTGGCCCCCGGCTTTTTTCCAGCCATTCACGCTATAGACAACTTTGGGCCGTTTGCCTATAATCTCTAAGGCTGCTGGGAGTTTTTTGCTCCCAAGGCTCAAAAACTGGACCGCTAGCTCAGTTGGTAGAGCAACCGACTTTTAATCGGTTGGTCACAGGTTCGAGTCCTGTGCGGTCCACCAAAAGACCCCCGGCGAAATCCGGGGGTTCGTCTTTACGAATGGGCGACCCTGTGCTACCCTTATGGACGGTCTAGTTTGTGGGCCCATTCCCACAGACCTAATAAAGGCTCCAGCGGCCCCATCGTCTAGTGGCCTAGGACGCCGCCCTCTCACGGCGGTAACAGGGGTTCGAATCCCCTTGGGGACGTTAAAAAAAGCCGTGGCAAATACCACGGCTTTTTTATTTTATAGGATAAAATCCAGACTTTTTAGCTTTACATACTGGACATCTGTAATCCTCTGGTGTTTCGTTAAAAGGAGTATCAGCTTTTACTTTGTTTTTCTCGCATCCCTTTTTAGGTTCATAGATATATCCGCAATGGGTACATCTGTAACATCTCTCTTTTTCTCCATCTTTGTTGCTTTCCATTTTTTTACTCCTTATTTCTTACTGAACCTTTTCCATTGTGCCGGTCTTACCGCATTTGGGGCATTTTTTAGGTTTACATCTACCCTCTTTTGTAGTTCCACAGCTGCTACATTTAAAAATTGCCATACTTTCACCTCCTTTACGGTCTACTTTTAATTTAAAATTATTTTAAATAAAAAAATTAAAGTAGTCAAATGTTCAGAAATTTAATGAATGAGCTATAATATTTATTTGAAGTCATAATTTTAGGAGGAATGGTAAATGCATATAGCAATTATAGGCACGGGGTATGTAGGACTTGTTACAGGAGCATGTTTTGCCGAATTTGGTGTTTTTGTAACCTGTGTTGACAAGGACGAGAGTAAAATTGAAAAACTAAAAGAGGGAATAATTCCCTTTTATGAGCCAGGCCTTGAGGACATTGTTAAGAGAAATACAAAAGAAGGTAGGCTAAGATTTACAACTCAGATAGCAGAGGCAGTAGAGCAGTCCCTTGTGATATTTATAGCCGTAGGAACACCTCCAAGAGGTGATGGTTCTGCAGACCTATCCTATGTTGAAGAAGTAGCCATGAATATAGCCCAAAATATGAACAACTATAAAGTAATTGTTACAAAAAGCACTGTCCCAGTAGGAACAGGCTTTAAAATAAAGGAAATTATCAAAAAAAATCTAAGGGTTCCTGTTGAGTTTGATATAGTCTCAAATCCAGAATTTCTAAGAGAGGGTTCTGCTGTTGAGGACTTTATGAGACCAAATAGAGTTGTAATAGGAGCAGAAAGGCAACAGGCCATAGCTATTATGAAAGACCTCTACAGACCTCTATATTTAATTGAAACTCCATTTGTGATAACAGATATAGCCACTGCAGAGTTGATAAAATACGCTACAAACAGTTTTCTGGCAACAAAAATATCTTTCATCAATGAAATTTCAGCCCTCTGTGAAGCAGTTGGTGCGAATGTAAAAACTGTTGCAAAGGCAATGGGGCTTGACGGTAGAATCGGCCCTAAGTTTCTACATGCTGGAATAGGCTTCGGTGGTTCATGTTTACCTAAAGATACAATGGCTCTTGTTAAAATAGCCGAAGAAAGAGGGGTCAATCTTTCAATTGTAAGGTCTGCTATTGATGTAAATCAAAGACAGAGGCAGAGATTGACTGATAAAGTAGTGGAAGCCTTTGAGGGAAATCTGAAAGGCAAAACAGTAGGGATTCTTGGGCTTTCTTTCAAACCCAACACTGACGATATAAGAGAAGCCCCTTCCCTTTTTATTATTCAAACTCTTCTTGAAAAGGAAGCTCTAATCAAAACTTATGACCCCGTTGCAATGGATAATGTAAGAAAGATTTTTCCTGATATTACTTACTGCTCTGATGCTTACAGCGCTGCTGAAGGAGTTGATGCTTTGATAATAGTGACTGAATGGAATCAGTTTAGAAATCTTGAATTGGCGAAGATAAAGAAAATTATGAGGGGTAATTTATTTTTCGATTTTAGAAATATTTACGAGCCTGAAAAAGTTAGAGAATTTGGGTTTAAATATCACAGCGTTGGAAGACCTTAGATTTTCTTCTCTAAAATTGCCTGAAAACAGGGATGATTTCTGATTGCATCATAGGTTTTAGAGTTTTTAAGGTAATTCCAGTTGTTATATCCCTTTTCTATGGCTTTTATTAGCCATTTACAGGCTTCCTCTGGCATTCCTTTTGCAGCATAAAGCTCTGCCATGCTGTTAAGAGCGTAAATGTTGTTAGGATTAAGTTCAACAGATTTTTTTATGTCTCTCTCTGCTTCTGCAATTTTACCCATCAGTAGATAGGTAAAACCCCTGTTATTGTAAGGCATACCGTTGTTTGGTTTTAATTCAATTGCCCTGTTATAATCCGAAATGGCGAGCTCATAAAGTCCTAATACAGAGTAGACAATTCCTCGATTGTTATAGGCAAGAAAGAAATCTGGTTTTAGTTCAATTGCTTTTGTATAGTCGGCTATGGCGAGGTGATAAAGTTTTTTTCTGTAGTAGGCATTACCTCTTTCTTTGTAGGCTTGATAATTCTGAGGATTATCCTCAATCAATTTAGTATACTTAGCTATTGCAATATCATGCTTCTGCCTTTTAATTATTCTTAATTTTTTATTTGCTTGCTGGGGCATATAAGATTTTATTTTGTTTTGAGTTTTTATTTCAACTGGAAATTTTTAATCTAACTCGAAATTAGCAACTATAGTTACCATCTGAATTATAATATTCAGATGAAAAGATTCTGGATTGTTCTTACCGTAATGTTGCCAACCTTTATTGAAATCCTTGACACTACAATAAACAACGTAGCATTAAGACATATTCAGGGAGATATGTCTGCAGGTATTGATGAATCTACATGGATTATAACTTCCTATCTTGTAGCCAATGCTGTTGTGATACCAATGGCAGGATGGTTAAGTAGAGTTTTTGGAAGAAAGAACTATCTTATCTTTTCAATCTCGCTGTTCACTTTCGCCTCACTTTTATGTGGTATTTCATGGGATTTAAACACGTTAATATTTTTTAGAATCCTTCAGGGCATAGGTGGCGGCGGACTTCAACCACTAAGCCAAAGTATATTGTTAGAGAGTTTTCCCAAACATCAATACGGAAAAGCAATGGCCATATACGGAATGGGTATAATATTAGCACCAATTTTTGGACCCATGATTGGCGGATGGATTTCTGACAATTTCTCATGGCGATGGATTTATTACATAAACATTCCAATTGGTATTATTTCAATCCTTATGACCTATCTGGTAATTGAAGACCCTCCATATCTAAAAAGAGAGAGATTGAAAATAGACTATCCGGGCATAATCTTTCTCTCTCTCGGCATTGGTTGTCTTCAAGTTGTTCTTGACAAGGGAGAGAGAGAGGATTGGTTTGACTCTAATTTAATTGTTACTTTATCGATAATAAGCCTTATCAGTTTAATAGTTCTTGTATGGTGGGAATTAAAGAGAGCAGAACATCCCGTTGTCAATCTGAGGCTTTTTAAAGATAAAAACTTTCTTTTTGGCAATCTGGTGATGTTTTTTACTTTTATTAATCTTTTCGGAAGCATAATTCTCCTACCCATATATCTTCAAAACCTGATGGGTTATACAGCCTATCTGGCAGGATTGGTTCTTGGTCCGGCAGGTATAGTGCAACTAATCGCTTTTCCTATAAGCGGAAAAATATCAGATAGAATTAATCCCAAAATACCTCTTGCCTTTGGTATAGTAATGTGCGCCTACTCTACGTATCTTATGAGTCTTTTTAATCTTCAGGCTGATTTCTGGAGTTTTGTGTATCCAAGAGCAGTTTTAGCCTTAGGTATGGCATTTGTTATAACCCCTCTTGCAGTGATGACTGTTGCTTTTGTTCCGAAAGAAAAGATGCAAGATGCCACACCTCTGAGCGCGGTTATAAGAAATATCGGTGGTTCTGTAGGAACAGCAGTTGTAACTACCATTGTAAGCCAGAGAGCGCAATTTCATCAATACAGACTTATAGAGAATTTAACTCCTTATGACCTACCCTATCAAAATATGATTGAAAAACTAAGCGAATATCTATCAACACGGTCTTTACTTTCTCCTGAGGCAGCCCTATACAGAGAACTTGTCAGGCAGGCTAATTCTATTGCCTTTAATGAAGCCTTCTGGATTTTAAGCGTAGCCATGTTTTCAATGCTTCTTACTATTTTCTTTTTTAAAAGACCAATATATAAAAAAGGAGGAATTAAAGATGCAATCCATTAAAGGTAAAACTGCAATTATTACAGGAGCTTCAAAGGGTATTGGCCTTGCAGTAGCCCAAAAATTCGCCCAAGAAGGGGCTAATCTAATGCTAATAGCAAGGTCAGAGGCTACCTTGAAAGATTTATCAGTTAAACTTGAGAGAGAAAACGACGTAAAAGTGATTTATGCAAAAGCTGACCTTACAAACTCTAAAGATATTGAAAGTGCTTTTGAAATTTTTTCAAAAAATTTTAATACACTCGATATTCTTGTAAATAATGCGGGCAGAGGAATTTTTAACTATATACATAATGGTTCACCAGCTGAATGGAGAGAAGTTATTGATTTAAATCTGACAGGTCTTATCCATTTAACCAATCTTTCTGTAAAATTAATGATTCCACAAAAAAACGGTCATATTGTTAATATTTCATCTGTGGCAGGAAGAGTTGGAATTCCAGGATGGTCTGTTTATTGTGCCACTAAATGGGGCGTAGTTGGTTTTTCTGAATCAATAAGAAAAGAGTTGTTAAAATATAATATTCGAGTATCCGTGATTGAACCAGGAGTGGTTACAACCGAATGGGGTGAAAATATGCCTCACGAGTGGATTACCCAGAGGAGTCAGATGAAGGCGCTGAAACCTGAAGACATAGCAGAGGCAGTTTATTATGTGGTTACTCAACCAGCAAATGTTTCAGTAAGCGAACTTTTAATAAGACCAACGGAGCAGGAAAGATGAGCTTCAGTCATTTCGATGAAAAAGGTAGAGCAAAGATGGTCGATGTTACATCAAAAGCTGTAACCGAGAGAACAGCTATCGTAGAAGGATACATTGAGATGAAACCTGAGACACTTAAGATGATATTAAACAAAGAAATAGCAAAGGGAGATGTATTTCAGGTTGCCAGACTTGCCGGAATAATGGCAGCGAAGATGACACCTCACTTAATCCCCCTCTGTCATCCCCTACCCTTGACAAACGTAGAGATAGAAATTGAGCCAGAGCAAACAGGAACAACTGTAAAGATAACGACCAAAGTAAAAACTTCTGCTCAGACAGGTGTAGAGATGGAGGCAATGGTTGCTACTTCTTTGACAGCTCTCACAATATACGATATGTGTAAAGCTGTGGATAAAGAGATGACAATAAAGGAAATTAAACTTATTTACAAATCAGGCGGCAAAAGTGGAGAGTTTAAGAGAAGGGCTTAATCCTCTCTGTCTGACGTTCCACCGCCATATATCTGCCTTTCTACTATTGGATTAAGCCTGATAAAAATTTTAATTTCATCGCCATCTTTTCCATCTTTTTTATAGATGGTCTCAAGGGGTTCTAATATTCCAAAAATCCAAGGCAAGTATATGGGCTTAAGTTCATATCCTAATGTATCGCCAGAATCGCTCTTTATGATAGAGCACTTTATGGAACTTACGGCCGTGGGATTTAAAAGAACTTCTTTACTTATCTTTAAAGCATCTTCAGAGGATACATTTTCAAAAATTCTGTATTTAAATTTAGGAGCGTAAGGGATTATTTTAAACTTGCTGTCAATTTTTTCAAGCACCATAAAGGTTTCAGGGTCATTGATAAACGAATTTGAATATAGGATTACATTAAATTTTCCATTAATCTCTTCTGTTTTACATTCCTTCAGCATTGCCTCTGACCAAACATTAAGGGGTAGAGTGAAAATGGCTATCAGAATTAGATTTCTAATCAGTTTCATAAACGTATTATACTAAAAGATATGTCTGCAGTGAAAGGTATTAACCTAACCAAATACTATAAAAACTTCAAAGCTCTTGATGCCGTAAATTTCGAGATAACCGAAGGTGAATGTTTCGGATTTCTCGGACCCAATGGGGCAGGTAAAACTACTCTGATGGGAATGATTTATGGTTTTATTGAGCCCTCTGAGGGAGAATTGATTCTTTTTAACAAAAAGGTAAATAAGACTACCATGGCTGAAGCCAAGTATAAAATAGGAGTAATTCCTCAGGACAACAATCTTGACCCTGACCTTAGTGTTCTTGAAAATTTAATTGTATATGCAAGATACTTTGACATTACCGGACAAAAGGCCAGAAAAAGAGTAACAGAGCTTCTTGAGTTTGTAAGTCTTAATGAATGGCTAAATGCTAATGTTAGAAAACTCTCAGGAGGAATGCAGAGAAAGCTAATCTTTGCCAGGGGGCTTATAAATAATCCTGAGCTTATAATACTTGACGAGCCAACAACAGGCCTTGACCCTCGTAGCAGAAGGCAGATATGGGATAAAATTGAGGAACTTAAACACTCTGGCAAGACCGTAATTCTTACAACTCATTATATGGAAGAGGCTGAAAAACTATGCGACCGAATTGCTATCATGAATAAAGGTAAGATTCTTGTAGTGGACACCCCTAAAAACCTATCGCTAAAGTTTGGTGGAAATCTTGAATACGTTTATCTGAACATGACAGAGGGATAAATATGAATATTAAAAAAGCCTTCAGAGTATGGCAAAGAAACGCCACTGTATACAGAAAGTTATACCGTTCAAGTTTGGCATTAAATTTTTTTGAACCTATGCTCTATCTTTTTGCCTTTGGTTTAGGTCTTGGAGGATTTGTAAGAGAAATAAGCGGTATGTCTTATATAGAGTTCATAGCCCCAGGAATTGTTATGTCTTCTTCAATGTTTGCTGCCTCCTATGAATGCACCTACGGAACATATGTAAGAATGGTTTATCAGAAAACATTTGATGCAATTCTCGCTACACCTGTTCAATTCAACGAGCTCGTTATGGGAGAACTCCTATGGGGAGCAACAAAGAGCCTTATTTACGGTTGCATAATTCTCTCTGTGATATCTGTCTTTGGAGTTGTTAAGTCTCCCTACATAATATTTGTAATTCCCTTTGTTATTGTTTGTGGAGTTATATTCGCAAGTCTCTCCCTTATAGCCACTGCTGTTGTTCCTGGTATAGATTCTTTTAACTATTTTTATACTTTGATTTTGACTCCTCTCTTTCTATTTTCAGGCATATTTTTTCCTCTCGATAGCTTACCCAAGATACTGTCAGAACTTGCTTTTTTTAATCCCTTAATGCATCTCGTAAGCATCTCAAGAGGGTTTTGTTACGGAGAAATAAGTAAGCTCACTTTAAGTAGTTTAGTTTTACTAATAGGTTATCTCTGTCTTCTAACGCCATTACCTTTCATGTTATTGAGGAAAAAATACCTTCATTAACAAGTTAGACTAACGTTAAAAATTATGGTAAGATAAATATCTATCCATTGCAAATTTACTCTTAGGAGGTTAAGATGATTTTAAAGAGATATCTTCTTGCACCAGGTCCTACACCTGTGCCACCAGAGGTTCTGCTAAGCATGGCAATGCCAATTATTCATCACAGAAGTCCTGATTTTCTTCCAATTCTTGATTCAGCTAAAAAAGGTCTACAGTGGATTTATCAAACCCAAAACGATGTTCTTATTTTGTGTTCTACAGGAACAGGTGGTATGGTTGCAGCGGTTAATAACTTTTTTTCACCGGGCGAGAAAGTTCTTGTAATAAACGGTGGTAAATTTGGAGAAAGATGGGTCAAAATTGCACAGGCCTATGGCTTGAATGTAATAGAGATTCCCGTTGAGTGGGGATATTCTGTTGATGTAAACAAAGTTGAAGAGGAATTAAGGAAGCAACCAGATATAAAGGGAGTATTTATTCAGGCAAGTGAGACCTCCACTGGTGTTTATCACGACATCGAATCAGTAGGTAAAATTGTTAAAAATTATGAAGATACACTTTTCGTAGTTGACTCTATCTCTGCTTTAGTAGCCCATGACATAAAAACAGATGATTGGGGAATTGATGTAATGGTAAGTGGTGCACAGAAAGGCTTTATGCTCCCTCCCGGCCTTGCATTTATAAGTGTGAGCGAAAAGGCATGGAAAAGGAATGAAAAATCTAAAACTCCAAGATTTTACTTCAATCTTAAGAAAGAAAGAGAAAATCTTGCGAAAAATCAGACCAATTTCACTTCTGCTGTCTCATTGATAATCGGTCTCAATGAGGCATTGAAGATGATGCAGAAGGAAGGTCTTGAAAACATATTTAAAAGACATGCCCTTTTAGCATTTGCTACAAGAGAGGCTGTTAAAGAACTCGGTCTTAATCTATTCCCAAAAGGAACACCGAGTAACGCAGTAACAGCTATAGAGGCACCGGCAGGTATAGATGGTCAGGCGATATACAAAACACTCAGAGAGAAACATGGAGTCACCGCAGCAGGAGGACAGGACAAACTCAAAGGAAAAGTTTTCCGTTTTGCCCATCTTGGTTATGCTGATAAGTTTGATGTAATTGTTGGAATATCTGCCCTTGAGATGACCCTTAAGGAACTTGGATATTCAGTTGCTTTTGGAAAAGGAGTTGCTAAAGTTGAAGAAATACTTTACATGGAGGAGAAAAAGTGAAAGTTCTGGTGAGTGACAACATATCATCCAAAGGAGTTGAAATTCTTAAGAAAGCAGGACTTGAAGTAGAGGTTAAGACAGGACTAAAACCAGAAGAACTAAAGGCAATAATTGGCGAGTATGACGCCTTAGTTATAAGGAGTGCTACAAAAGTAACAGCTGAGATAATCGAGGCTGCTGATAAGCTTAAAGTTATCGGTAGAGCAGGCACAGGAGTGGATAATGTAGACAAAGTTGCAGCAACAAAAAAGGGTATTGTGGTAATGAATACGCCCGGTGGAAACACAATCACAACTGCTGAACATGCTATAGCAATGCTGTTTTCTCTTGCAAGAAAGATACCTCAGGCAACCGCTTCTATGAAATCTGGCAAATGGGAAAAGAAAAAATTTATGGGTGTTGAGCTATACAACAAGACAATAGGCATAATCGGGCTTGGAAGAATAGGTTCAGAGGTTGCCAAAAGAACTCAATGTATGGGAATGAATGTACTGGCCTATGACCCTTTTTTAAGTGACGAGAGAGCTGAAGAGCTTGGCATAACTAAAACAGATTTAGATAGAATATTTGCAGAGGCTGATTTTATAACTCTTCATACACCTCTCACTCCTGAAACAAAGCATTTGATTAATAAAGACACCATAGCAAAAATGAAAAAGGGTGTTTACATAATAAACTGTGCCCGTGGTGGAATAGTTAATGAAAAAGACCTTTATGAAGCTATTCAGGAAGGCAAAGTGGCAGGTGCAGCTTTAGATGTATTTGAAAAAGAACCTCCAGAAGAAGGCTATCCATTGGTTGCCGATGAAAGAGTTATATGCACACCCCATTTAGGGGCGTCAACATTAGAAGCTCAAGAAAACGTAGCTGTTGCAATTGCAGAACAGATTGTTGATTATTTAATAAATGGCACAATAAGGAATGCCGTTAACTTCCCATCCATTCCCTTTGACCAAGTTCCTCTTATTCGCCCCTATCTTATTCTTCTTGAAAGGATGGGTAGCTTTGCATCTCAGATTTTCTCAAAAAGCATAAAACAGATACATATAGAATATTTAGGTGAGATTTCATCTCTTAATACTCAGGCACTGACCGCTGCAGCTCTTAAAGGTGTTTTAGACCCTATATTAGGTGAACCTGTAAATTATGTGAACGCTTCTTTTATAGCCAAGGAAAGAGGAATAGAGGTAAAAGAGATAAAGGGTAAGGAAGCAGGAGACTATCAAAGCCTTGTGAGGATAAATCTGATTTCAAAGGACGATAAAGCTATTGTGGCAGGAACGCTTCTCAGCAGAAAAGACCCAAGAATTGTTCAGATTAATGATATTTCCATGGAGATTATTCCAGAAGGAAATATGATATTCATGAGAAATCACGACCGTCCAGGTGTTATTGGCAACATCGGAACGCTTTTAGGTAAAAACAATATAAACATAGGACATATGCATTTTGGCCGAAAAGAAGCTGGTGGAATAGCTTTCTCTGTGATAAGCATAGATGCCTCTTTGACCGATGAGATAATTGAGCAGATAAAGAAACTTCCAAATGTTCTGGAAGTAAAGCCTGTATATATTTCTGTTCATTAATTCATTTAAGGAGAACTGATATGTCCACTTTAGTAATCGTAGGTGCTCAATGGGGTGATGAGGGAAAAGGAAAAATTGTTGATTTTCTAACTGAAAAATGTGATTATGTAGTTAGATTTCAGGGAGGGTGTAATGCAGGACATACCGTTGTTGTAGGAGACGAAAAATATGTTCTACATCTTATACCTTCCGGAATTTTACATAAGGGCAAAAAATGCATTATAGGAAATGGTGTGGTTCTTGACCCCTCAGGGTTGCTTAAAGAGATAGATACTTTACTCAGCAAAGGCGTTGAAATTGACAATAGCCTTTACATCGCTAAACACTGCCACTTAATAATGCCCTATCATATTGCCATTGAAGAGCAGGCAGAGAAAAAGAAAAAAATCGGAACTACTAAAAAAGGCATAGGTCCCTGTTATACTGATAAAATTGCAAGGAATGGTGTTAGAGCTGTAGACCTTCTTTATCCTGAAATCCTTCGTAATAAAATCAAAGTAAATCTTGAGATTATAAACTTTCTTCTGAAAAATCTATATGATGCGAAAGAGCTGGAAGAAGAGAAAATTTTTGAACAATACATGGATTATTCAGAAAAGCTTAAAAAATATATTGTTGATACTGACATATTAATTAACAAAGCTATTGATAGCGGAAAGAATGTCCTTTTCGAAGGTGCTCAAGGCACACTTCTTGATATTGACCACGGCACATACCCTTACGTTACCTCCTCCAATACAATAGCAGGCGGTGCCTGCACAGGCACAGGAGTAAGTCCTATAAAAATTGATAAAATTCTTGGTATTGTAAAGGCCTATACAACAAGAGTTGGAGAAGGTCCCTTTCCTACAGAAATTAAAGACTCTCTTGGAGAAGAGATAAGGAAAAAAGGCGGAGAATACGGAGCAACCACTGGAAGACCAAGAAGATGTGGATGGCTTGACTTTGTTGGTTTGAGACATGCCTTAAGAGTGAATGGTTTTACAGGTATTGCTATAACGAAGCTTGATATTTTAGATGGCATGGACAAAATTAAAGTATGCGTTGGATATAAATATGGAAATACTATACTGGAAGAGTTTCCAAAGGAAATAGAAATCCTTCAAAACTGTATTCCCATTTACGAAGAATTACCTGGATGGAGTGAAAAAACAGCAGGAATAAGGGACTATGAAAAACTACCCAGAAATGCTCAAAAATATCTTCAGTTTATTGAAGACTCCCTAAATGTAAAAATACAGATTATCTCAACAGGACAGAAAAGAGATGAAATCATCATTAAGGAGACACCTTTATGAATTAATTTTTCCCGAAAGCTGTCCTATTTGTAGAAAAAAATCTAACTGGGAAGTATCGCCTTTCTGTAAAGAATGTTGGTTGTCAATTGAAAAATTCAGTTGTCACAAAATAACTACTGGTAAATTTGATAAAGAATTCTGGAGATATATAAAATCTCTCCATTCTTTCGGCTCATATGAAGGAACATTAAAAGAAGCAATTCATTATTTCAAGTATGAAAAAATAAAAAGATTAGGTAAAGAGCTTGGTAAACTAATGTGTCAGATACCATTGATAAATATAGACATTCTAATACCCGTTCCTTTAACTAAGAATAAATTACTACAGAGGGGATTTAATCAATCTGCTATACTTACAAATTATCTCTCAAAATGTTGGAATAAACCATTAAACCTCGTTACTCTTTTCAAAATTAAGGATACTTTGGAACAGGCTTCCTTAGAGGCAAAATATAGAACTTACAATGTAAAGGATGCATATAACGTTATACATTCATTGAGAGATTTGCGAATAGGACTTGTTGATGATGTGGTAACAACGGGTGCAACACTCACTGAGTGTGCTAAATTGTTGAAAAAAGCAGGAGCAAAAGAAATCCACGCTATAACACTTGCAAGAGCTATTTAAAAGAAGAATTGAGTAATGTAACGTAAAGCAAGATAGATTATTATAATGCTTAAAATAAATTTAATGTATTTTTGAGGAACATGTTTTTGAGCCCTTGCACCAAGATAAATACCAATCATTCCTCCAAAGCCGAAAAGTAAACCAAGTAACCAGTCAGGACTTGTTTGAAGTCCACCAGAAGGAAGAACCGAATAGTAAAATACACCAAAAATAGAAGCTGTAAAAGTCCCTAATAAGCAAGCACCTGCAATGCTGTGAACAGGAAGTTTAAAAAAAGTTACCAGGAAAGGTGACATCATTGCTCCACCGCCAATTCCATAGGTTCCGCCAATAATACCTATTATTAGAGCTAAAGTGAAAACTCCAATAGTGCTGAAAGAAAATCTCTCTCCCCAGAATTCATACTCCGTTTTTCTTATTGAAAAAGATATAGTTTTTACAGTAGCTTCTTTTGTCAGCTTTTGGTCAAAT
The DNA here is from genome assembly GCA_002339325.1 of Nitrospiraceae bacterium UBA2600. Classification (GTDB taxonomy): domain Bacteria; phylum Nitrospirota; class Thermodesulfovibrionia; order Thermodesulfovibrionales; family Thermodesulfovibrionaceae; genus Thermodesulfovibrio. The sequence goes on from DDKK01000009.1 coordinate 14,556, forward strand.
TTTTTTGCCTGAGCTGTTTTTTTCTTTTTAAACACATCTAAAAATAGCCTAATTCCGATATACAATAGAACAATTCCTACAAAAAATTTAAAAGATTTAGGGTCTGGTAATATTTTTATTCTGATGTAATAACCAATGATAATTCCTGGGACTGTTCCAGCAACTATTACCCATGCAAGTGGCCAAGCCATTCTTCCCTCTTTTAGATATCGATAGACTCCTGAGGGAATTGCTACAACATTAAATATGAAGTTAGTTCCGCTAACACCTGGGGACGTATAATTTAAAGCACTCACTTGAAAAGGCAGAAGTAAGAAGGCTCCTGAAACACCGCCCATAGAAGTGAAAAAGGATACAACAAGAGCTACCAGAGGAGGAATGAGAATATTCGTAGTAACTCCCGAGACAGGAAAGTTATATACAAGGAACTCTAACATGAAGAGATTATATTAGATTTTATCGGGAGAGACAAATTAAATTTTCTAATTTTTATATAAATTTATTTTGAACTGAGTTCTTCAAACAAAATATTTCTTATTTTATTTTCATCTGGAAGAGGAAAACCAGAGTGCTTTAGTTTTCCGTTTATCAGAATTCCAGGAGTAATTTGTGTGTATTTAAAAATTTCCTTCATGTCTTTAATGTGTGTTATTTCAGCCTGTATTCCAAGTTGAGAAACCACCTTTTTTACTGTTTCTTCAACTTTATTGCAATTAGCACATCCTGGGCCTAAGATTTTTATCTCCATAATTACCTCCCATAAAAAATTTTTTATTTATAATATCATAGTTTGAAAAATTTTTCCAATTCATCTGCTTCTTTAATAGGTTCGAATTGCTTATTACCGACAGATGGAATTATGTAATCTCCGTTATTTTCCCTATGGGCGATTACAGTGAATGGAACTAATTTATGTAATGTGGCTTTTGCAATTTTTGATTCTAATGAAGTGTAGAAATTTAAGGTAAGCAGGTCAAAATAAGTTAACAAGGCTTTAACATAATAAGGAGAAAGATAGGCTGAAACAGTATTAGAGAAAGCTTTAAGAGCATTTATGGCAAAATTGAGAAGCTGTTCTTCCCTGGTTATTGAATGTAGTCTTAGAAGATTAATAATCATGATTGAGTTTGCTGAAGGATAGGGAGTATCGTGAATACTTTTCTGTCTTATTGATATAATCTCCTCTGGAGAGTCATAAAATCCGCCGTTTTTGCTATCCCAGAGATTTTGTAAGGCTAAATCAGTTAGTTCCATTGCATTTGTAAGGTAACTTTTTTCAGACGTTACTTCATAGGCAGATATCAAAGCCGAGATAAAGTAGGCATAGTCATCAATTAAGGCAGGAGTTTTGCCTTTAGTTCTGTAAAAATTTCTGTCTATTAATAAGTTATCAAGCGTAATATTAATAGCTTTGAGAGCTATTTTTAGTAATTCTCTGTCATTTAATTTTCGCCATGCAAGGATGAAAGCCTCTGAGGAAATGCCATTAACAAATGCATAGAGAGTTGCGTCTATATCGGGCATGGTTCTTTTTTGTCTTTCCATAATTAATCTCTCTCTTAATTGTCTTATGATTTCTCTGTCTCTTCCTATGAGGATAAACCTATCATTGACCATTGCTTTTCCGTCAACGAGGGCTATTGTCATATCGGAGATTTTTCTTAACTCGCCTTCTTGCCATGTATAGTAGATTTCATCGGCAGATTGGCTTGAGCAGAAAAATCCGTCTTCAAAGAGTAAGTTTTTCTTCATGTAATCAATTGTTTCAGTAACTATTTCAAGATAAACCTCTTCCTTTAATATGCTGTAAGCATAAAGATAGTTTATGATATGCCAAGAGTTGTCAACAGCTAATTTTTCAAAATGTGGTATTTTCCATTCTCTATCTACGCAATATCGGTGGAAACCTCCTTCAACATGGTCGTAGATACCTCCAGAAATCATTCCCATTAAAGTTTTATCTAAGGCGTTTAATATCCAAGGTTTCGGTTTTATCCAGTATTTCCATATAAGAAGGTCAATGTGAGCAAATGGTGGGAATTTAGGAGTTTTCTTGAATCCGCCGTTTTCAAAATCCATCTCTACAACAATATCCTCTTCAGGATTATGAATTAGCTCTTCTCTTATTTCAGCAGGTGCAATCTCAATTGGCTTTATCGCATCAACTATTACCTGCGCTCTTTCTGCTATTTTGTCTCTGTTAGTATTAAACAACTCTAAAGCTTTATCTATCATTGTCTCAAAATAATCGATTCCTTCGCTGTCTTTATAACTGATACCTGCAAAAGGTTTTCCGTCATGACCAAGTATTAGATTAAGAGGCCATCCACTTCCCTGCCCTATAATGTATGAGGCTTTTTGATAAATTGCGTCTATGTCAGGTCTATTGTCTCTATTTACAAGCACAGGGATGAAGTTTTTATTAATTTTTTCGGCTATTAATGGATTACTTAGAATCTTTTCTCTCATCTTTTTGCAGTAGTTACTCCAGCTTGCATAAATGTGAAGAAATACAGGCTTGTTTTCTCTTTCCGCTCTCTTAAAGGATTCTTTACTGTAGGGAAGCCATTCAATCATGTTTCACTCCTTGAAATGTTTTTTTAATTTTGCCTTTTCAATGAATTTTTTTACAAGTTCATGGTCTTTTATTCCTTTATTTTTTTCAACTCCACTTGATACATCAACAGCGTAGGGAGAAACTTTTTTTATAGCATCCTCTATGTTAAAAATATTCAATCCACCTGAGAGAATTATTCTTCCAAAGTCCTTTGCCTTTTTTGCTATTTCCCAATTAAATGTCTTCCCTGTCCCTCCGTATTCATTCTTACTGAATGTATCGAGCAAGAAAGCAGAAACTTTGTAATGTTTTAGCGTATCTTCCAAAGTATTTTCATTAGGTAGATTCCCGTCTTTATCCACTCTGAATGCTTTTATAACTCTTTTAAATTGAAGACAAATTTCAGGAGATTCTTCTCCATGAAGCTGAACAGTGTCAATTCCTGTTAGCGCAATAATCTCTCTAATTGTTTCAATATCTTCGTTTACAAAAACTCCTACCGCAGAGACAAAAGGAGGCAGGATTTTGATTATTTCTGCTGCCTTTGAGGGACTTATAAATCTTGGACTTTTTTTATAAAAAACAAAGCCTATTGCATCAGCGCCACATTCTGCTGCCCATAGGGCATCATCTAAATTTGTAATTCCGCAGATTTTTACTCGCACCATCTAAATTCTAAGAAGTGTCATTTTGGATTTTTCATCAAGTTCTCTGTTAGCTTTAATATCAAGAATTTCCATCAAAACAGCCTCAAGTATAAGAAAAACCTCTGGATTTTCCCTGAGACATCCCATTTTAACTAAATCCTCTCTTCCGTAAACACCATGTAAATGTGCTTTTGGTTCGTCCTTAAACCAGAATATTGTTCCAATGCCTAATGCTTCGTTATTACCCCTTATTTCTCCCCAAATCGGTATCGGAGGTAATTCATCTCCCTCCGGGCCTACCACAAATCTCCCTGCCTTAAGTCCTCCAACAATCCAGAATATAGCTGAGTATACTTTTTCTTGTTTTGCAAGCTCTGTTAATTTTTCCAGTGGATTTTCTCCGTCTTCAAATTTAATTACAAATACTCTCCCTACCCGTCCACTTTGATATCTCATAGAGCCTCCCATTCTTTTATTTTGTCGTAAACTTTTTTCGGTGTGATTTCTTTCATACACTTTAGTTCAGGGCAATATTTCTTAAAACAGGGACTACAGGGCAAGTCTGAATTTATAACTAAGTGTTCATTTCCAAAGGGACCTGTTCTTTCCGGACAAGTAGGTCCGAAGAGAGCAACAACTCTTTTACCACACGCAACGGCAAGATGCATACTGCCTGTGTCAGGCGATATGACAAAAATAGATTTTTTAAAAACTGCAATCAATTCTCTAAGAGAGGTTTTTCCTACTAAGGATACTGCCTTGCCTTGACTGTATTTTTCAATATTGGACGCTACCTCCTTATCAGATTTAGAGCCTACAATTATAAAATTGTTCGGAAGAATTTTTATTAGCTCAACAAAATATGGAATAGGCCAGTTTTTTGATTGCCACCTTGCAGAAGGAATGATTACAGCATAGTTATCAAAAGCCTTAAGCCAATCTGGTTCTTTTTCCTTTGGAAGCGGAAATTTTACCGAAGAGACCACACAACCTAATGCTTCCGCCATTTTAAGATATCGCCAAACAGCGTGTTGATTGATTTTGGCAGAAACAACTCTATTATAAAAAAGAGGGCTTAACTCTCTTGCCTCCTTAAAGCCCCATCTAAGAGGCGCTCCACTTAAGGCCGTAATTATTCCACTTCTTAAAAGTCCCTGTAAGTCTATAGTCATTTGATAACTCTCTTGTCTCAACTGTTTGCCAATATCGAAAAAGTCTTTGAAAATTTGAGGTATGTTTTTGATATTTTTCCATCTATCTTTATCAACAGGAAAGACTTTTTCAATTAAAGGATGTTCATTAAGGAGGTCTTCAAATGCCTTTCCTACAACCCAGTGAATTTTTACCTCTGGATAGTTTTCTTTAACCGTATTTAAAAAAGCAAGGGAATGAACAATATCTCCGAGAGAACTTGGCTTGACAACGAGAATTTTATCATTTTCTCTGAGCATGAAAATCCCTTTTAATTAACTCAACGACCTCTTTGAGATTACTTGCATCTTTTCCTATTTGGATACCTTTAGCTCCTATCATTTCCGCAAGTTTTATATCGATATCCTTATCCCCAACAACAAAAGATTTTTTAAAATCTATATTATACTTGTATCTTGCTATCATTGGCATTCCAGGAGATGGTTTTCTACAGAAACATCTATCGTCGGGATGGTGTGGACAGTAGAGAAAATCATCGAAACCATATCTGTCCATGAAAAGTTGATTAACCTCTTTTACAAAGTCTTCCCTGATAATCCCCCTTGCTATACCAGACTGATTTGTTACTCCAATCATAATAAAACCCAGCTCTTTTAATTCTTTTAATGCTTCAATATGAGGAAACAACTCAAAATCTTCCCATCTGTTCAGGTAATTGGCATCCTTACATAAAGTTCCGTCTCTGTCAAAGAAAACTGCCTTGTTTTTAGGAAGTAGTTCAATCAGAGCATCCCACACTTCATCAACTTCTATTGATTTCATACACTTTATATCGGAACATTTGTTTTTAAAGCAGGGACTACAGCTTATGTTTGCCTTTATTACTTTTCCTGCAAAACGAGGCGGTCCTGTAAGCTCTGGAGAAGTTGAACCAAAAATTGCCACCAACGGAATACCGAGAGCATAACCTAAGTGCATTATGCCAGAGTCATTACACAGTAGAAGGTCGCATTCAGAGAGAAGTTTAATCAATTCGGTAATTGAAGTTTTACCGGTAAAATCGTATACATTCTCTTTGTTTTCAATGGAAAGACTTTCTCCTCGTTGTCCTAAGACAATAACAGAGCCATACTCACTTGAAAATCTCTCAATTATATCTAAAAATTTAAAAGTCTCCCATTTTTTTGTATCTCCATATTTAGCTCCAGGTGCTACTGCAAGAATAGGTCTTTTTATGATATCTAACTTCTCTCTTGCCGAAAGTCTATCCTCAAGGGATACGTTTATCCAGGGATAATCAGGTGACAAAGAGGGATTAAATCTTCGAGGAATTTCAAAGAAGTAATTAATATGATGAATTTTTCTGTCTTCTCCCTTGTATGGGACAGGATGAGTAAGAAAAATACTCCTACAGTCTCTGTTCCACCCCACTCTCTCTGGAATTCCAGCAAGAAAAGTCAGTAAGGCTGCATCGAAGGCATTTTGAAGTAAATAGGCTCTTTGAAAATTACCCTCTTTTAGTCTATTTATAGTTTTCAATTTACCTTTCAACCCTTTCTCGTAGACAATCACTTCATCAATAGATTTTTCAAACTCAAATATTTCGGCAATTTTTTCTTTGACTAAAACCGAAATTTTTGAATTAGGATGAAGTTTTCTGATACCTCTTACTGCTGGCAGGCTCATTACTGCATCTCCGAGCCAGTTAACAGAACGAATTAGTATATTCATTTTTGTATTTTAAGCCTATAGCATTATCAGTTGCAAATGCTATTTAATCTATTTCCAGTTTTTACCTGGTTTGCCCCAGTCGTATTGGTCAAACTTTCCAGGTTTATAGTCATAGGTAGCTTCGAGGGTTAAAAGCTCCTCATCGTCAGTTCCCTGTAACATGTCTTTCCAATAGGTCAATTTATCTTTTGGATTGAGTCCCAGTTCAGGTTCAATATGGTCAGGAATTGTATCTCCATCTTTATCTTTTTCTGGAACGTATCCATCTGTCCAAAAAGTGTGGGCATTGTTAAAATGAGTAAACTCATGCATAACTATGACTGCAAAGGTATCTATGTGAGTATAAGTAAAAAAGTTTCTATTTTGAAGGGTCGAAGGAATTGATAGCTTAATAGCAGGAAGTCGAATAGTAAAATTTTTACTATCCTCAACATTAAGATTCCTATTTAAATCACATACATTTATTGTCTTATGGAGAGAGTAATAGGGATTATACTGACCTACTATACCTTGTTGCAAGCAGACGCATTTATCTATCGGCATGTCCTCACAATGAAATGATAGCCTTACATTTTGCCCAAAGGGCATAGCTGCAGGAGTCTGCTTCCAGTAATAAAACCAGTTTGGATACTTACCCTGCGGATTGTTCTTTTCATCGCGTGGATAAAAAATCAAAACTTCCTTTGTCTCCTCAATTGAACATCCATCAACCTTCAAACGAGCCTTAACTTTTTGCCTACCGAAAGATTCCGTATGAGTTGGTAGTCCATCATATGTCACTTTTACTTTTGCTCCCTTTGGATTTGAAAGGCCTGATGATGGTTGAAGTGTTATATTTGAGCCTTCCATTTCAGGAATTTCCCATTCAATTGATTCTTCATATTTAGCTGGGATAGTCTTTGCTTTAAGTTCAATCGTGAGGCTTCCTTGATTTTGTTCAGTGAAAATGTATCTCTCTCCCTCCGAAGGTGATAGTATTTCAAGCTTTACTTTTTGGGGACCTTTACATTTTTCAGGCTCATCTTTTTTAACTTTTAAATAGAGGGTAATGGTGGAACCAGCTACACAACTTGAGGATTTGCCAGGATTTTCAATATGTTTTATTAACTTTAGACTGCCAGTTTTCAAAAGTTGCTCAAATTCTTCATTACTAATTGTCCAATTTCCACTTGTGCAACCTACTTTTGTAGCATTTGAAGAACCAATTCCTTCTCTTGTATAAAATACAATTTCTGGAGTGTTCGATTTTATTTCTAATTTTCCTTTTTCTGATTTAATGATATCTACAACTCCTGCATAAAAATTGGGATATAATTCTCCTTTATCTATCTCGAAATGAAGAAAATTCGAATACCTCGTGCATGATTTTGGAACATAATAACTCCATTTTGTGCAGACTTTACCATAAAAATTTTCAACCTTTATGTTTTTGGAGAGGGTATCAAATCCATATTCCCTTTCTTTTTCAAACACTTTTTTATTAGTATTATACTTCCGAACAACCAATATATTACCTACAAAGGATTCTTTAATTCGGTAAAAAAGCTCCTTTTCTATATTATTATCAAAATACCTTCTTTCTCCTCCATCAACCACTATAAAGCCTTCAGTTTCAATAGCTTGTAGTATTTCAATCTCTTCATCTAAGGACACGTAATAATCAAGAAGTTGCTCGGCTTCTCTATACTGGATGTTTATTATTTCCCTTCTTCGTTCAATCTCCTTCTCTGGAGTATCGGCAGGCATTGAAGTTATATGTGGAATACCTAAAAGATTCTCTAATTCCATGTTAGCTTCTTCAATTGTAGATATGGCCTCTTTATATTGTCGAATAAGTTCATTTATTTCTGTCTTTTCCAGGGCAAAAAGATTAAAGCTATCTTTGTCTATATTTGATTGAAAGTATGAGCTGAGATAAAAGAAGAATAGCAGACTTAAAAAAATAAAACCTTTTCTTTTTTTCAAGTTAAACTCCGCTTGATTTTTTCTCACTCAATTATACTGATTAAAATATTTTTTTTCAATTAAAAGTTAGGGAAGGATGAAAAGGAATTTTTCTAAATTTTATAAATCTCCTCCATCTCCTCAGTATATGCACCATCTTCTTCATAAATGAAAAGAGGTCGCTCCACTTTAAGCGATACCTTGCCTTCTTTAACTGCCTCTAAAAGAACCATTTTGGCTTCTGTATTTTTTCTGGAATGAACAAATCGAAGTCTTTTAACTTCAAGTCTGTGGTTTCCCAGTATCTTTATAATCTCCGTTAATCTCTCTGGTAGATGGACAACATATAATCTACCCCTGTTTCTTAAAGCCCTCTGGGCTATACAGGCAATATCTTTTACGGTAAGACTTAATTCATGTCTGGCCAGAGCTTTTTCTCCCCAAGGACTTAATTTGCCCGAATTAGCTTTTCTGAATGGTGGATTTGATACGATAATGTCATAACCAGTTTCATTGAAGGCTTTAGCATCAATGCATATTACTTCTGTCTTGTTTTTTATTTCATTCATTCTAATGTTTTGTTCAGCAAGTTTAGCAAGTTCAGTCTGAATTTCTATCATTTTAACCTCAGCTGTTGGATATTTCTTTGCAAGAATTAAGCCCACTATGCCTGTTCCAGCTCCGATATCAAGGATTTTTTTCGCTTTTTTTAAATTAACAAACTTTGCAAGCAAGATTGCATCAACACTGAATCTGTAGCCTTCTTTAGGCTGACAGATTTTGAGGCTTCCTATTGAATCAATCGTAAAATCCATCGTTATTTTTTGCCATAATTCTTTAAAAAAATCAATAGTAAGTTTTTGTTTTTTCTGATATACTTAAAATAATAGCTTTTTTCAGGAGGTTTTATCATGATTGACCGAGAAAAAATTGAACAGGAGATAAGAATAGTGGCCTATGAAATATACTTAAAAAGTGGATGTATTCCCAACAGAGACTTAGACAATTGGCTTGAGGCAGAGAGAATAGTTCTTGATAAATACAAAGAGAAAGAAGAAAAGGCAATCTCAGAAGAAAAAAAGGTTAAAAAATCAAAAAGTAAATCTGTAAAAAAGAAAAGTTCATCTGAAAAAACAGAAGTAAAATAGCATCGAAAAGAAAGAAAAAGTGAAAGAAGCTCTTTTTTACACCAAGCTTGATAACGGAAAGATAGGGTGTAATCTCTGTAATCACCGATGTATAATCTCGATTAATTCAAGGGGAATTTGTGGAGTTAGAGAAAACAGAGAAGGAACGCTTTACAGTCTTGTTTATGGAAAAGTTATAGCAAAAGCAATTGACCCGATAGAGAAAAAACCACTTTTTCATTTCTATCCCGGTTCTGCTTCTTACTCTATTGCAACAGTAGGATGTAATTTTAGATGTCTTCACTGCCAAAATTTTTCCATAGCCCATTATACAAGATATTATAAGGACATTCAGGGAGAGGAATTATCAGCTGAAGAGATAGTAAAAGATGCTAAATCAAGCAATTGCGAGAGTATATCCTATACTTATACAGAACCGACAATTTTTATTGAATTTGCTTATGATTGTATGAGATTAGCCCATAAAGAAAAAATAAAGAATGTTTTTGTTAGCAATGGTTATATTAGCGAAGAAGCATTGAGATTTATTGCTCCTTACCTTGACGCTATAAATGTCGACCTTAAGGGTGACGAAGGATTCTATAAAAAAATCTGTGGTGCAAAACTTGAGCCTGTAATGGAAAATATCAAATTGCTGAAAGAATTAGGAATATGGGTAGAAGTAACAACCTTAATCATTCCCGAACTTAATGATTCGGAGGATTTTTTAAAAAGAGTTGCCCGCTTTCTTTACTCTATTGACCCAGCTATTCCGTGGCATGTTTCTCGTTTTTATCCTAAATTTCAGATTTTAGATAAGCCCGTCACACCTGTTGAAACTCTAATAAAAGCAAGGGAAATTGGATTTCAAGAAGGACTTAAATTCGTATACACAGGTAATATTCAAGGAGATAAAGGTGAGAATACCTATTGTCCTAATTGTAAAAGCCTTTTAATTGAAAGATTTGGATATTTTATCAATAAAATTAACATAAAAAACTCCCGCTGTCTTTTCTGCGGAAACTTGATTGAAGGAAAAGGTTTTCCTTAAAGCTTGTAGTCTATCTTTCTTAAAAAATCCTTTCTATGAATGCGGTCTTCTTCTTTCTCAACTCCCTTTGGAGAAAGTCCATCAATCACTCCAAGAATACCCCTTCCCTGCTGTGTTTCAGCTACAATAACCTCAAGAGGATTTGCAGTAGCACAGTAAATTGAGCAAACCTCCTGACACATTTTAATCGCATTTAAAACACTTATAGGAAAAGCACCTTTCATCAAAATACAAAACACGTGTCCTGCTCCTATATTTTGCAGATTTCTTATACATGTCTGCCTTAAATCCTCATCATTTGCTTCAGAACGAATAAGGCAAGGACCTGATGCTTCAGTAAATGCCACAGCAAACTTTGCATGGGGTATATGGGTTGCAAGAATCTCATAGAGGTCCTCCGCGGTTTTTATAAAATGTGTCTGCCCAAGAATTATATTAGCACCCTCTGGTATTTCTAATTTTACTGCCTTAATCTCCATTTTTACCTCCTTTTTGAGATTTTTTAATTATATCATAATCGACTTAAAGAGGGATTGTAAATTTTAATATGAATCTATTAGGATAAATTCATGGATGCCATGGAGATAATTGGCAAGTATTATAAAACCAATTCAAAGGCTTACACAATATTAGTCAATCATTCAAGGGCAGTGACAGAGAAAGCTTTAAGCATAGCTGAAAAGTTTAGTGTCGATAAAGAATTCATATCCGAAGCTGCAATGTTACACGATATTGGAATATTCTTAACAAATACTCCAAACCTCGACTGTCACGGTTCTCATCCCTATATAGCTCATGGTTATCTTGGAAGAGAAATACTTGAAAAGGAAGGATATCCGAGACATGCTCTTGTTTGTGAGAGACATACAGGAGTTGGAATAACAAAAGAAGAGATAATCAAAAATAAACTACCCCTTCCTCATCGAGATATGATACCTCTGACTTTAGAGGAAAAAATTATTGCCTATGCAGATAAGTTTTTCTCAAAAGAATCAGATGGCTCTGTAAGGATTAGAACTGTCGATGAAATTATAAAAGACTTGTCAAAATATGGCGTCGAAAAGGTGAAAATATTTAAAGAGTGGATCGATATTTTTGAGGGAGCTGCTTTATAGAGCAGCCCCCTTAACTGATAACTCTTCGAATGTTATTTCCTTAAGAGACTCTATAAATCTATCTCTAATCTTAAACCATACGGGATGAATAGGACATTTAGACACAAGACTACAAATCTTTTTATTATTGACGCATCTGTTAAGAACAACTTTATTTTCCATGGCAACTATAATATCATATAGAGATAATTCAACAGGGTTTTTTTTCAGTCTTATACCTCCAGTCACCCCTCTTTTAAGTTGAACCAATCCTGCTTTCTCAAGTTTTTTCAGGATTTTCATTAAAAAACTCTTCGGTATGTGCATGTTTTTTGATATTTCCTCTGCTTTAGCAAAATATCCTTCCATGCCTGAAAGATATAAAACTGTTCTAATAGCATAGTCTGTATCTCTTGTAATCTGTAATCCCCTAATAGCTTTCCTCCTTTAAATCTTTCTCTGTAATTTTATACATGAAAGTTTTATATGTCCATGCCTGATATAAGATAACAATGGGAACGAATATAATGACGACTATTGTCATTATTTTTAATGTATAAGGGCTTGAGGAAGAATTAAAGAGAGTGAGACTGTATTTAGGGTCAATAGATGATGGAATGAGATTTGGATACAGTCCAATTATTCCGCTGAATATAAGAGTGATTATGAAAAGAGCGGATGATATAAAAGCCTTTCCACGACGGTCTTTGAAAGTATAAAATCCTGTAGCAAACAAACAAAAAACAGCTAAAGCGGGAACTAAAAACCATAAAGGAAATTTAACAAAATTGTCATAAAGATTTGTAAATACTGCAGTTAAAGCCAAGAATATAACTGCAGATACAGTCTGAAAATACCAGAATCTTCTTGCTTTAATAATGGTTTTTTCTGCTAATTTCTCTGGCGCTCGTAAAGAAATCCATAAACCTCCATGAACAATGAAGGTAAAAAGAAAAAGTAAACCGACTATTACTCCATATGGATTAAGAAGACTGAAAAGAGTTCCGTAGTATCCTGAGTCGTCAAATTTAAGTCCCATAAAGATATTTCCAAAGGCAACACCAAAGAGCAAAGCTGGGATAAAGCTTCCAACGAATATTCCTAAGTCCCATAATTTTTTCTGAGTTTCTGTAGTAGCCTTTGGTCTAAACTCAACAGCAACTCCCCTTAAAATTAAGGCAAAGAGAATGATTAAAAGGGGTGTGTATAAATAGCTGAACATATATGCATAGGTTGTTGGAAAGGCTGCAAAAGT
>DDKK01000049.1:0-2287 GCA_002339325.1 Nitrospiraceae bacterium UBA2600
GAGGAACTTTCGTAACAGAGGAGATACAAAAACTCTGCTTAGAAGACTTCATTTCAAGGCAAAAGTAGCGTTAATTCGTATGTTCCTACACTAATTTTTTCAGCAAGTCCTTCTTTCCAGAGAAGCTCTGTTATTTTGAGTTTTTGCTCTTTTGGAACAATTATGGTTAATTTCTCACCTTTTTTGACAGCTTCTTTCCAAAGGTTTATTCTGTTTTCTGTTAGTTCCGCCTCTGTAATAATGTCGATATATCCAACGGTCATTCCATAACTTGTAATTTTTAACTCCGGAGGAGGTTCTTTTACCAATTCTATGTCCTGTTTAACTTTACCAAGTTTTTGTTTTAGCTGAGCTATTATGAGTTCTTTTAATTGATTTTGCTTGGTCATTTTTTCTTCCTCTTTGTAATATCTATTATCTTGCCTTTATCAGTATCGTCTTTTAAAGATTTATTAGATTCTTCAACTATTGATTTGTCAATTTTTTTCAACACTGGCAGAACAAGTTGAATTCTTAAGTCTGGTGAGAATACAGCAGCAATAAGCTCTATGGGTATATAACATTTTTCAGGCGTATTACCAAATACTAAAGTAGCAGTTATTGCCTGTTCGTCCCAGTTAAATTTCATTTTTTTATTGAATACAAGGACAAGCCCTCTTTCTTTTTCTTCTGGTAAAAAACCTCTTTTGCCGATTATAACGCTTTCATCATAATCGACGACAATAAAAACTCTTCCGGCCATGTCAAGTATTTCAAAGAATGTATGTTCTCTTAGTTTATTTAGTCTATTCATTAATTCATCGGTAATTTCAATCACTCTCTGCTCCTAAAAAAGAGTAATACAAATCCTGAAATTATCATAATACTACACAGGATTTGCCCCATTGTGAGAAATCCTAAAATGTAACCTATTTGTGCATCGGGTTCACGGAAAAATTCAGCAATGAATCTGAAAAATCCATAGAGAATTAAAAAAATAGCGGATAATATGCCTGATTTACTGAATTTATCTTTTAAAAACCAAAGTATCACGAACAGCAGAAACCCTTCAAGAAAAGCTTCATAAAGCTGACTGGGATGTCTTGGAAGAGGCCCTCCTTCAGGAAAAATCATAGCCCAGGGAACGTTTGAAATTCTTCCATAGAGTTCGCCGTTTATAAAGTTGCCAATCCTTCCGAGCCCAAGTCCAATCGGAGCTGTAAGAACAAGCATATCTGTAAGTGTGAAAAAATCAAATTTTTTCATTTTTGTGAACAAAAGTGCAGCAATTATTACACCTATGAGACCACCGTGAAAGGACATACCGCCATGCCATAGGGCAAAAATTTCGAGAGGATGAGATAGATAGTAGTTAAGATTGTAAAAGACAACATAGCCAAGTCTTGCTCCAACAAGAAGACCTAAAATGAGATAGAAATATAGATTTTCGATGAAATCTTTTTCTACACTTAATTTTCGTCGATTTATTTCTCTTTTTACTATGAGATAAGAACAGATAAATCCAAGCAGATACATGAGGCCATACCATCGTATTGAAAGTGGTCCTATTTTCAGTATTTCAGGGTTAATATTAGGATAAGGTATCATCTTTTAAACTCCAAAAAAGACAATTTTTGTAGCCAGAGACATTGGGATTTGGTTTTTCCTTTTCGGTCATACTTTATTTTATCATAACAGGCTTTGTGATATAATTTGTAAATGATAATTAATTTTTTGAGAAAATACGAAGATTTTATCTTTTTCTTTCTTGCCTTAGTCATTATATCTCTTACTGTCACCTACAGTTATCTGCTTTTTCATACCCTTGTAGAACTCTACAGCATAATAATTGGTGGAACAGTATTCATCATAACTTTTGCTTTAAGAGATAAGATTGAACTTGGCTATGTGCGACTCTTAGGAGTTGCCTATTTATTTTTGATAATAATCGACCTTGTTCACACCCTTTCATACAAGGGCATGAATATATTCGTGGGATTTGATGCCGATTTACCAACTCAACTCTGGATTGCTGCGAGATATTTAGAAAGTCTGAGTTTTCTCTTTGCCGTTCTTTTTATTAAAAGACAATTTAGTTTCTATCTGGTCATGTTGATATACTCGGTAATAACAGTAATTGTCTTTATATCACTCTTCTTACTTAAAAATTTTCCCGATTGTTACATTGAAGGACATGGACTTACAAGTTTCAAAATATACAGTGAATATCTGATATGTTTAATTTTAGCTGTGGCTCTTATACTTCTTAGGAAAAATAAAAACTTTTTCCCTTCAGCTACCTTTCAAT
>DDKK01000049.1:2615-2812 GCA_002339325.1 Nitrospiraceae bacterium UBA2600
CCTCCAGTTAGCTATTATTACGACAATCCTGGCAGAACTCTCTTTCACTCAGTATGTAAGTGTTTATGGAAGTTTTAATTTTATCGGCCATATCTTAAAAGCAATCTCATATTTCTTTATTTATAAGGCTTTAATAAAAACAGCTCTAACTGACCCCTTCAATTTGCTTTGGAGAAAGCTTAAAGAGAGCGAAGAAC
>DDKK01000046.1 GCA_002339325.1 Nitrospiraceae bacterium UBA2600
CCTGAGGCGAAGCCGAAGGGTCTTCTCCTTAAATCGGAAAGAGGAGATTCCTCGCCTTCGGCTCGGAATGACAGAGAAGAAGAGCTCGGAATGACAGATGGAGGTAATTGAAAAATTTTAGAGCTTGTAATTTATTGAATCTCAATAGGTTACAGGTTTTTGAACAGTCTCTGATAAAATCAAAGGAGGTTGATTTTGGAACTCCATAAATTAACACTGACTGAGATATCAAAAATGATTAGTAAGGATGAGGTAAGACCTCATGAAGTTATAATCGACGTGTTTAAACGGATTCAACAAGTTGAGCCTAAAGTAAGGGCATACATCACCTTAACCACCGATAAGGCATACGAAATGGCCAGAGAAGCGGAAAATGCAATTTTTACCGGTAAGAAAAGCTTACTCACTGGCATACCAATAGCTGTAAAAGACAACATCTGCACAAAAGGCATTCTTACTACTTGTGCATCAAAAATTCTCTACAACTTCTATCCACCATACGAAAGCACCGTTACTTCAAAACTTCTCAGGCAAAAATACATCCTAACTGGGAAAACAAACATGGATGAATTTGCAATGGGTTCATCCACTGAAAACTCTGGATTTCACATAACAAAAAATCCTTGGGACTTAGATAGAGTTCCCGGTGGTAGCTCCGGTGGAAGTGCCGCAGCAGTGGCAGCCGATGAATGTATAGCCGCTCTTGGCTCTGACACAGGAGGCTCCATAAGACAGCCTGCATCTTTTTGTGGAGTAGTAGGATTAAAACCAACTTATGGTAGAGTATCCCGTTTTGGTCTTGTTGCATTTGCCTCATCTCTTGACCAGATAGGTCCTATCACAAAGTGTGTAGCTGATGCAGCCTTGATGATGAATGTTATCTCAGGTCATGACCCGATGGACTCTACCTCTGCACCCATTGAGGCAACGAATTTTACAGAGTATATTGGCCAGGAAGTAAGAGGCTTGAAAATAGGGATTCCAAAGGAATACTTCATAGAAGGAATGGATGAAGAAGTTCAAGAGCGAATTAAAGAAGCTATAAAGCAGTTAGAAACTCTTGGATGTATTCCTGTTGAAGTTTCACTGCCCCATACAGAGTATGCTGTAGCCACTTACTACATAGTTGCAACCTCTGAAGCCTCTTCAAATCTTGCGAGATATGACGGCGTTAAGTACGGTTTAAGAGCAAGGGGTAACGACCTCCTTGATATGTATTTGAAAACTCGCTCCAAAGGCTTTGGTCACGAAGTAAAAAGAAGAATCATGCTCGGCACTTATTCCCTATCAGCAGGTTATTACGATGCCTATTACAAGAAGGCATTACAGGTAAGAACTCTCATAAAGAGAGACTTTGAAAAAGCCTTTGAAGATGTTGACTATATTGTAACTCCCACAGCACCCTCTCCGGCATTCAAAATTGGAGAGAAGATAGACGACCCCCTTCAGATGTATCTGTCAGACATATTTACGATTTCCGTTAATCTTGCAGGAGTGCCGGCTATATCAATACCATGTGGTTTTAATAATCAGGGACTCCCCATCGGCCTTCAGATAATCGGTAAACCCTTTGACGAGGCAGGCTTACTTCAGTTAGCATATGCCTATGAACAATCAACTCCGTGGCATAAAATGAAACCAAATTTATAGGAGAGAGACAGATGCAATACGAAGCAGTAATTGGACTTGAAGTTCATGCTCAACTCTTAACAGAAAGCAAAATATTTTGCAGTTGTTCAACTCAATTTGGCTCAGAGCCAAATACACAAGTCTGTCCAGTTTGTCTTGGAATGCCAGGTGTGCTGCCTGTTCTCAATAAAAAAGCTGTAGAATACACAATAAAAACAGGTCTTGCAATGAACTGTAAAATTACTCCCTACAGCAGATTTGCCAGAAAAAACTACTTCTATCCAGACCTTCCCAAAGGCTATCAAATAAGCCAGTATGAGCTTCCTCTCTGCGAAGACGGTTTTCTTGAGATAAATGTTGATGGAGAGAAAAGAAAAATCAGAATAAAAAGAATACACCTCGAGGAAGATGCAGGCAAGAACATTCACGATGCCTCCGGATACAGTTTTGTCGATTTTAACCGCACTGGTGTGCCTCTAATGGAGATAGTGTCAGAACCAGATATACGGTCACCAAAAGAAGCATCCCTTTACATGAAAAAGCTTAGAACTATATTAAGATATCTCGGGGTATGTGATGGCAATCTTGAACAAGGCTCATTACGCTGCGATGCCAATGTCTCAGTAAGACCTGTAGGTTCAAAAGAATTCGGAGTTAAAACAGAGATTAAAAACATCAACTCCTTCCGATTTGTTGAAAAAGCACTTGAGTATGAGATAAAAAGACAAATAAAGCTAATTGAAAGGGGGGAGAAGATAATACAGGAGACGAGACTCTGGGATGCTGTAACAGGTACAACTCAATCAATGCGTTCTAAAGAAGAAGCTCACGACTACAGATATTTTCCAGAGCCAGACCTTGTGCCAGTTAGTGTTTCAGAAGAATGGATAGAAAAAATAAAGACCGAAATGCCCGAACTTCCAGACTCTAAGATTGATAGACTTATGAAAGACTATGGTCTTCCTCTTTACGATGCAGAAATCCTAACAGAAGAGAAAGCTCTCTCTGAATGGTTTGAAGAAGCAGTGAGGCTTGGAGGAAAGCCAAAGGAAGTAGCAAACTGGATAATGGTGGAACTACTAAGGATTCTCAATGAAGAAGGCAAAGAAATTACCGAATCTTCTCTAAAACCTCAACAACTTGTTGAACTCTTGGAACTTGTTGAAAAAGGAACAATAAACAGAAATACGGCAAAAGAAGTTTTTGAGGAAGTATACAAAACAGGAAAGTCTGCCACTGCCATTGTTCAAGAAAAGGGACTCACTCAGATATCTGATGATTCGATTCTAATGGAGGCCATAAAAGAAGTTATTGCTAAAAATCCCAAAGAGGTTGAAAGATTCAAACAGGGAGAAGAAAAGCTAATAGGATTTTTCGTAGGACAGGTTATGAAAATAACCAAAGGAAAGGCCAATCCTAAGATGGTGAATGAACTGGTTTTAAAAGCCCTTAAGGAGTAAGAATTTGCGTTTTATGGCAATTTTAGTTGTCCTTTTGATTATTGCAGGAGATGTTTATGCCTTTAAATGTGATAAATGCCACAGAGATGACAAAGCTCTCGGCAAACTCATTCAAGAAAGAGAGATTAAGACAAAAGAAGAGTTGTTTTATCTCTTGAGAAAAGGGAAATTTTCTAAACTTCATAAGAATCTAACCGACCAAGAAATTTCTGAAGCATCAAAAATACTGAACTTAAAATAGATTAGACAAAATCAAGCCAGTGAATATACTTCGGAGACTTACCCTTTACTATATCAAAAAATAAACTCTGAATTTTCTCTGTTACAGGCCCTCTGCTTCCCTGTCCTACGACTCTACCATCTACCTCTCTTATAGGCGTAATCTCTGCTGCAGTTCCGGTGAAAAATGCTTCGTCGCAGATATAAAGTTCATCTCTTGTAAACCGTTCTTCTTTAACCTCTATCCCTAAATCTTTTGCGATTGTAATGACCGAGTCTCTTGTTATTCCCTCAAGAATAGAAGTCAGAGGAGTTGTTTTTAAATATCCCTTTCTAACGAGAAAAATATTTTCACCACTTCCCTCCGAAACATATCCCTCCGTGTCAAGAAGAACTGCTTCGTCAAATCCGCAAGATATGGCTTCAATTTTTGCAAGCTGGCTGTTTACATAGTAGCCTGCAACTTTTCCTCTGGACATATTTGAATTTACATGATTTCTGATAAAAGACGATGTTTTAACTCTTATGCCCTTCTGAAGACCCTCTTCACCCAGATATGCTCCCCAGCTCCATACAGCTATGGCAACCTGCACAGGATTGTTTTTAGGATAAAGCCCCATGTTACCGTAACCTACGTAAACAATGGGTCTTATGTAGCATGAATCTATTTTATTAACCCTTATGGTTTCTTTTATTGCCTCGAAAATCTCTTCTTCAGAAAAAGGAATTTTTAGAGTAAAAATGTGGGCAGATTTAAAGAGTCTCTCTACGTGTTCTTTTAATCTGAAAACAGCGGGGCCTTTGTCTGTTTTGTAGCACCTTATTCCTTCAAATACAGCAAGTCCGTAATGCAGCGAATGAGTGAGGACATGAACCTTAGCATCATCCCAATTTACGAATTTACCATCCATCCAGATTTTTTCTGTCTTCGGTATCATAAAGGATATTAAACTACATTTTTAGCCTTTAAGTCAAGAAAAAAGTTTTAAATTCGTTTGTTTATATAACTGTTTGAAGCCTATAATCGATAAGTTTATAAAATGGTATTGTTATAACCTCCGTGTTATTTATTAAGCTCTTTTCATAAAGAGATAGATTGACAATCAAAGCCTCTGGGGGATTGTATCTTTCCATAAAGCTTCTTAATGCTCGGGGTATCTCGGGATGTTTTAATCTCTTATATTTTACCTCTACAGGTAGCAAGGAAACTCCTGTATCAAGAACAAAATCTATCTCTGCTTTGTCCTTCGTCCTCCAAAAGTGAATCTGAAAAGCGGTATTCTTAATTTTTTCAAGCAAAACTAAATAAACGAAGTTCTGAAAAATAAAGCTATAATCTCTTACTTTACCAAATTCTCCAATGGAGAAGTTTCTCAATCCGATGTCATAAAAGTAGTAAACAGGAGATTTACTTAATTCTTTTCTTAGATTTCTAAAAAAAGGAGTAATTTTTGAAACTATGAAAGTCTTTTCAAGATACCAAAGATACTCCTTGAGCGTTTTTAATGAAACTCCTATGGTTGTTGATATTTCACTTAGATTTATTGTTTTGCCTACCGAATCAGCGAGAAATTTAACAAGTTTGCTAAATTCAGGCAGTTTTTGAATTTTAAGTAAATAGTAAATGTCCCTTTCAATGTAACTTTGATAAATCTCATTCATCAGACTCAGCTTTTCTGATAGTTCCTCTTCAAGAGTAATTCTCGGATAACCTCCGAAGTTCATATACTCCTCAAATAATGTAAAAGCCTTTGTTTGCTCTATCTCAAAGAAATCAGCAAGTCTTTCTTCATATTTATAGCCTGTTTTATAATTAATAAACTCGTCAAAACTCAAAGTTAAAAGCTCAAAAACTCTTTTTCTGCCCACTAAAGACTCGTGAATCCTCTCCTTTAACTCTACACTTCCAGAACCTGAAACAATAAATTTATAGGGAAAGTTCATATCATAAATTCCCTTAAGAAATAAACCAGCATCTTCCTTTCGCTGAATTTCATCAATAAAAACATATCCTTTATTTTTGCCAAACTCAAGCTCAATACGTCTAAGAAGCGATGTTTGAGAGTGAAAATGTTCCTTGTCATGTTCAATATCAAGATTAAGATAAAGAGTTCTTTCGCCTTTTCTTTTTAGCTCTTCTTCAAGGGCTTTCATTATAGTCGTTTTTCCTGCCTGTCTTGGACCGACAATAAGAGTAATCTCTGGCTTTGCAAGATGTTTTCTTATGTCTTCCATAAGCTTTCTTTTTATCATACTTCTATTTTAATACGATAAAATTAAAATAGCAATACCAAAATTATCGGGTAAAATTAATTGGAATGACAGATGGAAGTGCTTAAAAAATTTTAGGGCTTGTAATTTATTGAATTTCAATAAGTTACCAAGTTTTTTAAAATTCTCTATTATTGTGGGAGAGGGGGGATATACCCCCTCTCCTTATACCCTAAACCTTCCTATAGCTGTCTGGAGTTCTCCGCCAAGTCTTGCTATATCACTGGCTGTCTGCGCTGACTGATCCACTGCAAGGGATATCTCCTTTGAACCCTCTGCTATGCTTCCTATGTCCTGCGTTATGTGGTCTGTCACTGAAGACATCTCTTCTGTCGCAGAGGCTATCTGCTGTATCATCCCCTGTAGCTCCTGCGCTTTGCTCAGTATCTGCCCAAGTATCTCCGCTGACCTGTTGCTTAACTCTACTCCGCTTGCCACTTTCT
>DDKK01000043.1 GCA_002339325.1 Nitrospiraceae bacterium UBA2600
GAAGCTGCATTAAGCGTGTGGGCAAAAGAAGTTGACATCTCAAAAATCAAAATTCTTGACTACGGTGAATATTTACCAAACTGGCCTTTTGCAGTGGTGAACAATCAAAATCCAGAGCTAACAGCAAAGGTAAAAAAAATAATCACAAAAATAGAAGACGTTACAATATTAAACAGAGCAA
The DNA here is from genome assembly GCA_002339325.1 of Nitrospiraceae bacterium UBA2600. GTDB lineage: Bacteria > Nitrospirota > Thermodesulfovibrionia > Thermodesulfovibrionales > Thermodesulfovibrionaceae > Thermodesulfovibrio. The sequence goes on from DDKK01000043.1 coordinate 182, forward strand.
AGGTAAAAGCCTTTAAAGAGGCATCAAATGAAGATATGGAACTACTTAAGAAACTCAGTTACTAAAAAAGCTCTCGTATCCATACATAGATTGAGTATAGGCTGGAAGATATTTTTCTCTTTTCTCATTCTCTTTTTTGTAATAATGCTGTCGATAAACCTTCTCATTCTCAACTATCAAAAAAAATCATTGAGAAACCAGATAGATGCAAATATCTCTTTGCTTCTTGAAAATCTATCAAAAGAAGTAGTAGATAATTTTATTTTCTTTGACCCTCTCGCAATTGACGAAAAAATAAACTCTGCCATGAGCAATCCCGGAATGGAGTATATAATGCTCACTGACAACAATGGTAGGGTAATAGGTCATAGTGATAGAAGCCAACTTGGTAAATACGTAAACTTAGATTATAATAGATGGCGAAAAATAGACTATGACAGAATTCTTCATATAAATTTACCCGTTGTCTCAGGAGATAACTATTTTGGAATACTAAGAGCTGGGGTATCAAACATTAAAATAAATGACTACATAGAAAAATCAACAAAAAATTTAGAAAACTACATTTACATAATAAGTTCTCTCTCCTTTGCCCTAACTGTTTTACTCTCTTTCATGCTTTCTAAAACCCTAATAAAACCACTTCAAAGTCTAAAAAATAAAATGGCAAACATAGGGACGGACAAGCTTGAACTGTGCGAAAATCCTACAAATGTTCTGTGTAAAGATGTTTTCAAATGTGAAAAAACAGACTGTCCTGCCTATGGTAAGGAAAGATGCTGGTTCATAAAAGAAGCAAAAGAAAATTGCAAACAGTGCCATAACATTGACTGTAAAGAATGTTATGTTTATAAAATCTCCTGTGGTGATGAAATAGGCTATTTAATTGAAACTTTCAATGAGATGATAGTTAAATTGAGAGATTCTTTACGAGAGCTTGACAGAACAACAAAAGAGAAATTAAGGCTTGAAAAATCCTCTGCAATGGCTGAAATGGCAATGACCGTTGCTCACGAGATAAAAAATCCTCTAAATGCCATAAAAGCATCGACATCTTATTTAAAGGCTAATTTTCATGGTGAAGTTCTAAGAGAGTTTTTGTCCATAATTGACCGAGAAACAGAAAGACTGAATGAACTTATAACGAGCTTTCTTTCTTATGCAAGACCTGTTCCACTTAAGTATGAGAAAGGAAATATAAATCATGCCTTAAGGGATGTTATAAAGCTGGTGGAGACAGAGATAAAGGAAGAAAAAAAGATACTAAAAACCGAGTTTGACCAATCAATACCGGAATTTTATTTTGATAATCATCAACTAAAACAGGCTGTTCTTAATTTATTAGTAAATGCCACAGATGCTACCAATGAGGGTGACATAATAACAGTTAAAACCGAAAAGATAGATGGAAAAGTAAGAATTATAATAAAAGATACGGGAACAGGAATTCCTGAAGAAATTATGGATAAAATATTCGAACCCTTTTTCACTACAAAAACTACTGGGTCAGGATTAGGCTTAGCCTGCGTAGAGAGAATAATAAAAGAGCATGAAGGCACAATCGATATAAAAAGTAAAATAGATGAAGGCACTGAATTCATAATTGAAATACCAATAAAAGGTTAACAATGGCCTATATCTTATACATAGACGATGAAATAAGCGCCCTTCGGGCGATTTCAGCAATTCTAAAAAAAGAAGGCTATTCAGTCTATACAGCTACAACAGCTGAAGAAGGTATTGAAGTGCTTAAGAAAAACCCAATTGACTGCATTTTACTGGACTACAGACTTCCGGGGATGAATGGAATAGATTTGCTTAAATGGATAAGGGTTAGTGAAATCTCTGTTCCCACAATTATGCTAACAGCCTATGGCACTATCGAGAAAGCAGTGGAAGCCATGAAGCTTGGTGCCCATCACTATCTAATAAAACCGGTCGATACAGAACTGTTAGTAAACGTCATAAAAGAAGCTATTGAAAAATCAAAAGGGATTCATAGATTTGAAAAAATCGATGCTCCTTTTCCAGAAATAATAGGAAAAAGCAAGGTCATGCAAGATGTATTCTACATAATGGAAATGGTAGCAGAGAGCAATGCAAACGTTTTAATTACGGGAGAGTCAGGGACGGGTAAGGAATTGATAGCAAGAGCAATTCATAAAAAATCCTTAAGAAACTCAAAACCTTTTGTTATTGTGGACTGCACAACAATTCCTGAGAATCTTCTCGAAAGCGAACTTTTTGGTCATGAGAAGGGAGCTTTTACAGGAGCTACCGAAAGAAAGACCGGTCTCATAGAGCTTGCCCATGAAGGAACTGTTTTTCTCGATGAAATCGGAGAGCTTCCAATGTTCCTACAGAAAAAACTTCTCCGATTTCTTCAGGAAAGGGAAATTCAAAGAATTGGAAGCACTCACAGAATAAAAATCGACGTAAGAGTGATTTCCGCCACCAACAGAGACCTTGAAAAGGCAGTTAAAGAGGGGACTTTCAGAGAAGACCTTTACTGGCGATTAAATGTGGTGAGAATCAATCTCCCTCCTTTAAGAGAGAGAAAGGAGGATATTCCCTTACTTGTAAACCACTTCCTTAATAAGTTCTCAAAAGAAAACAATAAGCCTCTTCCTCAACTTGAACAAGAAGTATTAGAGGCACTCATAAATTATGATTGGCCAGGGAATATAAGGGAACTTGCAAACATAATAGAAAGAGCCGTGGTTCTATCACCTTCAGGAGTTATATCAATAAAATATCTTCCCAAAAAAATCCAGGAAAAAACTGGCTGGCCAGTAAAAGAAGAGAGCACCCTTAATCTTCTTGAAGTTGAAAAATCTCTAATCCTAAAAGCATTAAATTCCACTGGCTGGAATCAAACAAAAGCTGCTGAAATTCTTGGTATTTCAAGAAAACAACTTCGCACTAAAATGAAAAACCATGGGCTTCTATCCTCAGCAGATGAGGATTAATCAAAATTTGCTAAAAAAGGAAATGAAAATATAAAATATCTTCATGTCAATAGTTGATTTCCATACGCATGCTTTTCCTGAAGAAATAGCTGAGAGAGCCATGGCAAAACTTCAAGAAAACTGTGTGGTAAAAGCCTGTCTGGATGGAACTTTGGACTCCCTTATAAAATCAATGGATAAAAGCGGAGTTGAAAGAGCAGTTATCTGTAATATAGCCACAAAACCAGAGCAGTTTTATTCTATCCTGAAATGGAGTCAAAAAATACGTTCAGAAAGGATAATACCCCTTTTATCTATTCATCCACTCGACAGGGAAATAAAAGAACACGTAAAAATTATTAAAGAAGAGGGTTTTCCAGGAATAAAGATGCACCCTTTTTATCAGGATTTTGCTATTGATGACGAGAAAATTTTTCCACTTTACGAAGAACTGACAGAAAGGCAATTACTTATTATAATGCACTGTGGATACGACATAAGTTTTCCCCAATGGGACATAGCATCACCTCAAAGAATTATTAACGTTATTAATAAATTTCCCCAGCTTAAATTTATAACCACCCATCTCGGAGCATGGAAACAGTGGGACGAGGTGGAAAAGCTCATACTTGGTAAAAATATATACATGGAAATCTCGTTCTCCTTTGGCTGGCTATCAGAGCATAAAATAAAAGAGTTCCTGCTAAAACATCCATCAGATTTTATACTTTTTGGAACAGACTCTCCCTGGGCAGACCAGAGTCAAGAAATAGAAAACTTGAAAAACCTATCTTTACCTGAAGAATTAATCCATAAAATCCTCTGCAAAAATGCAGAAAAACTGCTCGAAATAAATGATTTTAAAAATTCCTAAGTCAATTTTTTTAAGTTTTAAGGATTTCTACAAAGACGAAGGCATTTTTTTAAGTGCTGCCCTTGCTTTTTTTTCCATACTTTCTCTAATTCCATTGAGCATGTTTATAGTAAATATTCTAATAACGTTCACTAAAGAAGAGACAGTTATACGTTTTGTATACAACAAACTTGTTTTTCTATTTCCAGATATAGAAATACACATGGTAAAGGAAATAAAAAAAATGCTAATGCTTAAAGGGATTAACGAAATATCTCTCCTTCTTTACGGAATTTTCTCAATTCAACTTTTCGCAGCCATTGAATTCTCGCTGAATAAAATCTTCAAAGCCCCTAAAAAAAGGCACTTTTTTCTGTCCTTTTTACTTTCCGCATTTATTGTCCTATTAATAATATTTGCAGTAGGTATATCCTTTGCTCTCTCATACATAATAAGACTCTCGGGTAATCTGCTTATTGCTGAAGTAGGCTTTATCACAAGATTTTTTCTTAAGTATGTAATCACCTTTTTGTTAATATTTACAATTATTGCCTTCCTTTATAAGTTTTTACCAAACAAGAAAATCAAGACCTCTTCTATTCTGCTGGGTAGCTTTATTACAACCGTATTGATAGAAATTGCCAAATATTTATTTGCCTTCTACGTGACAGAAATTATTAAAATTAGCACCTTATACGGTTCAGTATCTACTTTTCTTGCCCTTTTGATGTGGTTATTTTATGCTTGGGCAGTATTTTTATATGGTGCTGAGCTGATAAACAATCTGGAGAGAAAATAATGAAAGTAGCATTAACAATAGGTGGTTCTGATCCAACAGGAGGAGCGGGAGTTCAGATGGACATCAAAGTTTTTCAAGCTCTTGGTGTTTACGGAGTAAGCGTAGTAACAGCTATAACAGCGCAAAACACAACTGCTGTAGAAAATATTCATCCCCTATCACCCCAATTGATTGACAGTCAGTTTAAGGCTCTTTTAAATGATATAAATCCATATGGAGCAAAGATTGGAATGATATACACTTCTGAAGCGTTAGATTGTATCATTGAAAATTGTAAGAAGTATGGAATTAAAAGGCTAATAATTGACCCCATAATAAAATCCTCCACAGGAACGGAACTAATACGCAAGGATACTTTAAAAAAACTTAAAGAAGAGGCTATTCCAATGGCAGAGGTAATAACAGCAAATATTCCAGAAGCTGAAATTCTGTCTGGAATACAAATTAACTCCAAAGAAAGTATTATTGAAGCAGCCAAAACTATTCACAAGATGGGTGTTCAGACTGTTATAATAAAAGGCGGACACTTAGAGGATAAAGCTTCTGATTTTCTATACGACGGAAAAGAAATCCATATTGAAGAAGATGAAAAATTCTCAGGTATATATCATGGGACAGGATGTGCTTTTTCATCGGCTTTTCTCTCTTTTCTATGTCTTGGTTATTCGTCAAAAGATGCTCTTAAAGCTTCAAAAAACTTTGTTAAAAATGCAATAAGAAACGCCATGAAACTGGGAAAAGGAATGTATTTACTAAAAATATAGAGGAGGACAAAAATGACCGACAAAGTAGTGCTTAAAACAAATCTTGAAGGCGTAAAATTCTTAAGAAGTGGTAAGGTAAGAGATATATATGAAATAGAGGATTATCTACTCATAATTGCCACAGACAGAGTTTCTGCCTTTGATGTAGTCCTGCCTAATGGCATTCCTGGCAAAGGGAGAGTACTAACACAAATATCCCTTTTCTGGTTCAATCAAGTAAAAGATTTAGTAGAAAATCATATTGTCACAGCAAATGTAGATGAATTTCCAGAACCTCTCAGAAAATACAGAGAAATTCTTGAAGGAAGAAGCATGCTCGTGAAAAAAGCAAAACCACTGCCTGTGGAATGTATAGTTCGTGGATACATTACAGGTTCAGGGTGGAAGGACTATCAAAAAACAGGAAATGTATGTGGAATTAAACTTCCCGAAGGTCTCTTAGAGTCCCAGAAGCTTCCAGAGCCGATTTATACACCAAGCACAAAAGCAGAAGAAGGTCACGATATAAACATCAGCTTCGAAGAGACCATAGAGATTCTTGGAGAGGAAACGGCAAATCGAGTAAAAGAGCTTACTTTATCAATATACAAAAGAGCTTCAGAGATAGCTGAAAAAAAGGGAATAATAATAGCTGATACAAAGATGGAGTTTGGCTTTTTTGATGGTAAATTAATTTTAATAGACGAGCTTCTTACTCCCGACTCTTCAAGATTCTGGTCAATGAAAGATTATGCTCCTGGAAAGCCTCAAGACAGCTATGACAAACAAATAGTAAGAGACTATCTACTTTCAATAAAATGGGACAAAAAACCTCCTGCACCAACACTCCCTGAAGACATAGTTAAGAAAACAGCCGAAAGATATGAAGAGATATTCAAGATTCTAACGTCTTAAGAATATTTCTAACAGACAGTAGATTTTTAACGTCATCTTGTAAACTTTTCTTTGGAGTCTCAAGTATGAGGGGGACTGAAGATAGTTCTTTAATTTTTAGAAATTTCTTAAATCCTTCCTCTCCAATAAACCCTTTTCCTATATTTTCGTGTCTGTCAATTCCTGAGCCAGCTGGTGTTTTAGAGTCATTTAGATGAATAAGCTTTATCAAACCAAAATCTCCGTATTTTCTAACCTCTTCTGTGAATCTTTCAATTCCCTCATCCTTTGTCAAATCATATCCAGCAGCAAAAAGATGACACGTATCAATACATACCCCTGCAACATTCTCTGTTCTAACCCTTTCAAAAGTTTCAAATAAGTCGACAATATTAGCAGTAATTTTACTTTTTGCCGTATTTTCCAGAAGAATCTTACATGAAACAGTCACATCTATCTTGTTAAATCCTTCCTTTGTCTTAGAATAAATTTCTTCTTTTTCCATATCCTTATTGTCCTTTAGATGAATTACATAGTAATCAGCATTCAGTAAATCAGCAGTTTGAACCTCTCTCTTCAGTAAATACCTTGATGAAGAAATGGTTTTCGGAGTAGAAGATATTAGATTTATAAGATAAGATGCATGAACAATCAAGGGATTGAGTCTATAGAATTGTCTATTTCTCTTGAATTCATCAATTGTATTTTGTTCAAACTCTGGAATCTGCCATACTTGAGGGCTATGGAGAAAAATCTGAAAAGTCTCGCACTTTAATTCAACTGCCTCGGCAATTGAATTAAGAAGAGTATTTTTTATAGAAGTATGAACACCGATAGGTCTCATAAAAGAAAAAGGCGACGGCCGGATTCGAACCGGCGAATGGCGGTTTTGCAGACCGCTCCCTTAGCCACTTGGGTACGTCGCCAATAAAAAAAGCGGGCGACGGGATTTGAACCCGCGACCCCAACCTTGGCAAGGTTGTGCTCTACCAGCTGAGCTACACCCGCACTATTTATTAATTTTAACTCTTTTAATTCCTTAAATGCAAACTGCTTTTACGTTAGCCAACATGCTAAATTTATCACAAAAAAACAATCTCTGTCAAATTTCTCAGACACCTTTTACTTGACTTTTTTGGTAAAGTTTTATTTAATAAATTACAATCGTTATGAAAAATTGGGACTGGGATTTAGGGGAAAAGATAGTTTGCGACTTGGGAAAATGGAAAGAGAAATTTTCTCTTGTCCATGATTTTATTGTTAGTCCAGATGGACAGAAAATTTCAGCACCCGTCGAAATAGAAGACAAAAAGGTAACGATAGCAGTAAATGAAAATACATGGGAAAATATTTTTGAAAGAGTCTGTTTTGCTCAGTTCACTGAAGAGGACAGCATTATATGCCTTGTTCTTCAGAATTACGAATGGACTTTAGCAAAAGATGATTCATTGATAGAACAAGCTTTTGATTATGCTTGGAATCTTAAAAGTGTTAATGCTGGCAAATCTATAGCCTTTAATATTAAAAAGGAAGACTCTTACGGTGTTTGTCTTAATGGCAATATCTGGCATAATCTATTTTTTGATGCCAGAGACCTATTAATATCTGACGACGGAAAACTGACAGCCTCCTATGTAAGAGTGAAAAATCCTCCCCTTCTTGACATTTTTAGCTTCAAAGAGGGAGTGTGGACTGTAGCTGTAAATGGAGATGCCTGGGAAAAGAGCTTTATATCTGTGTATGGCCTCTCCTTCAGTCCAGACAACAAAAAAGTTGCAGCAACTGTGAGGCTTTCTCAGCAGGAATTCACAGTATGTGTAGATGGAAATCTATGGGATAGAAACTTTCTAAATGCCTGGGAGACGCTATTCATAAATGAAAATGAAATTGCCGTTCCTGTCAGAACTGAAAAGGGATGGAGCTTGGCCATAAATGGCGAGATTGTCTGGCCTTTTTTCAATCAGTTGTGGCAGCAAAAATTAAGTGCAGACGGTAAAATAGCAGCGGTTGTCTCTACAGAGTTTGGAAAATGGACAGTAGCTGTAAATGGTAATCCTTGGAGTAAAACCTTTTCTCAGGCCGTTATCTCTCCATTCTTCAGTGAAGATGGTAAAAAAGTAGGAGCTGTTGTTAAAGAAAACAATCAGTGCACAGTAGCTATAGATGGAGTCCCTTGGAATAATTGGTTTGACAGAGTTTGGAATCCCAAATTTAGCGCCGATGGAAATCATTGTATTGCAAAGGTTGAAAAAAATGGAAATTTCTTCGTTGTCCTTGATGGAAAACCTCTTAGGGAAAATTATGAAAAATTGTGGGAGCCTACTTTCAATCCTGACGGAGACAAAATTCTCATAAGGGGCATCAGAGATGGAAAATATATAAGAAAGGTAGTTAAATTAAGTGAGGTATTAGGCTGATGGAGCACTTTTTAAGAGACCCTTCAATTTATACACTTGTTCGGGGGCCTCTTGTATGGCTTGCTTTTATAGTATTTTTCACTGGAAGTTTTTACAAAGTCCTAAAGACATTACAAATGGCAAAGAGAGAAAAAATAATATATCCATACCTGAGTCTCAAATATTCGCTACGCTCTATATTTGTATGGCTCACTCCTTTTGGAAGCATCAGCATGAGAAGGCATCCCTGGTTTACATTAATTACTTTTGTCTTTCACATATTCTTAATAACCACTTCAATTTTTTTGACTGGCCACATGGAACTCTGGCAGGAATCTTGGGGAATAAATTGGTGGACACTACCAGTATCCCTTGGTGATGCTATGACCATTATAGTCCTTATCTGTCTATCTCTGCTCTTAATCAGAAGAACAGTTCAGGAGGATGTAAAATTTTTAACCTCTTCTTCAGATTATTTAATACTTGGTCTCGTTGCCCTGCCCTTCCTTACAGGTTTTCTTGCCCATCATGAACTCTTGCTTGAATATAAAACTATGTTAACTATACATATGTTCACTGGAGAGATTATGCTTATGGCAATTCCCTTTACAAAACTCAATCACATGATTATGTTTTTCCTTACAAGGTCTCATACGGGAAGTGAATTTGGCGCCGTAAGACATTCGAGGGATTATTGAGGCAATAAATGGAATTTAAAAGAAAACCTGTTACAGATATTGGGATTGACCAGACACTCGATAAAGTTGATTCAGCTAAGATAAAAAAAGCTATCGACTGGGTTTTAAATAAGGAAGCTTCAGCAAGATTGAAGGTCTTTGTTGAGACATGCTTGAGATGTGGAATGTGCACTACTTCCTGTCATCACTATCTAAGTCATGAAAATGACCCAACTTATGCACCTGCAGCAAAGGTAAAGCAGACCGTATGGGACATTTTAAGTAAAAAAGGAAATGTAACTAAAGAGGACATAAAAAAATATGCAAGAATAGCGTTTACTGAATGCAATCTATGCCGTAGATGTGTTCAGTTCTGCCCTTTTGGTATAGACATTGCCTATCTCATCTCTCTTATAAGAAGAATATGCTGTTTAATCGGCGCTGTTCCTCAATACATACAAGACCAGGCTTTAAGCCATATGCAAACAACAAATATGCTGTGGTTCAGGCAGGATGAGTGGTTAGATACGATTCAATGGCTTGAAGATGAATTAAGAGGTGAGATAAAAAATGCAAGAATTCCTTTAGGCAAAAAGGATGCAGAAATTCTATATCTTGCCCACGGACTTGAGGCAAAATACATGACAGGTCTTCTCACCAACATGGCAAAGATAATGAATGTGGCAAGATTAGACTGGACAATGCCTGATATGGATGGCTGGGATTATACAAATAAGGCTTTCTATGCACATGATTTTGAAACGCTTGGCAAAGTCGTAAGGACTCACTATGAGGTTGCCTCAAAACTTAATGTAAAGAGAATTGTAATGGGAGAATGCGGACATGCCTTCAGAACAGGTGTTTATGAAGGAGTAAGATATTTGGGCTGGAAAGAACCACCGATACCATATATTCATGGCGTGCAGTTTTTCTACGAACTTTTAAAAGAAGGAAGAATAACTATTGCACATAAAATCAAAGAGCCTGTTACAATTCAAGACCCCTGCAATATTGTAAGATACAGAGGGATGGGGAAAATGTTAAGAGATATAGTTAAACAAATATGCGAAAATGTAATTGAAATGACTCCCAAGGAAGACCACAACTACTGTTGCTCTGCTGGTGGAGGAATGATTGACGCAGGACCTGTATGGAAATCTGCAAGAATTGAAGGGGGAAAGGTTAAGGCAGAACAAATAAAAGACACGGGAGCAAAAATAGTAATAGCTCCGTGTCATACCTGTCATAAAGGAATTGAAGACTTGAATGATTTTTACAAATTAGACGTACATGTTAAATTTCTCACAGACCTAATTGCAGAGACAATGGAAATACCGGAAGAGATGAGACCATGAAAAAGACGTTATTTTTACTCGCCCTAATATCTATTGCCCTGATTAGTGTAAATAAGCTGTATTCAAAAAACTCAGCTGGAAAAAGCTATGAAGAAAACATTATTCCTATTGCCCATGAAGAGATTTTCGGAAAGCTTGAATATGGAAAAGTCCTTTTTAAACACCAAAAACATATTGAATCTATTGCTGCTATTACAAATAAGTCTCAACAGCAGACCTGTATAGAATGCCATAAAAAAAGTAATTCTGACGATTATACTTTTTATTTTATGGCGGAAGAATTTAAAAAAAATCCAGAAGAGCTCAAGGATATTTATCATAAAGAATGTCTGCGGTGTCATCAAAAGCTTAGTGCAGAGGGTAAAAAAGGAGGACCAGAAATTCTGTCATGTAGAGACTGTCATAAAAAAGAGTATAAGAGAGCAGAAGTCAAATATCCTTATTTTGAATTTGATTTCAGTATACACGACAAACATGTAAATAAACTTGCAAAGGACTGTAGTCTCTGTCATCACATATATGATGTGGAAGAGAAAAATAAAGAACTTGCTCTTGTCTATGAAAAGGGTAAAGAACAGAGTTGTTATTACTGTCATGACTTCAGTAAAAAGAGAGGTCCCGAACTTACAAAAATTACTGAGGTGGCAAAACAAAAAAACCTAAATGTGCAGAAAGCATCTCATCAGCTCTGCGTGAACTGTCACATGCATAATAAGCAAGAAGGAAAAGATGGAGGGCCGATTGTCTGTTCAAAATGTCACACAGGAAAATACAAAACCTTATCAGACCTAAAAAATGTTCCAAGACCAGAGGTTAATCAACCTGAAGTGGTTTTCATATCGATTGATGAAGGAAAGATGAGAGGAGTCTCCTTTAAGCATAGTTTTCATGAACAAAACAACAAAACCTGTAGGAGTTGTCATCACGAGACATTAAAGCCCTGTAGAGATTGTCATACACTCGAAGGTAGTGTTGATGGAGGATTTGTAAATCTTACAACAGCATATCACTCTCTTCAGTCAGAGATAAGCTGTCAAGGATGCCACAAAGAGCTTCTAAATAGGAAAGAATGCATTGGCTGTCATTATTTCATAGCTCCGATAAAGGTAGAGATTGGTAGAAAAGATATTTGCGATAAATGTCATAGGGGCAGACAAGAGGATAAAAAAGTCTCAGCTTCAAGTCTTAAAGGAGATGGAAAAATTAAATTCAAAGAGGAAGTAGTCATAAAACATCTTGAAAAGGAATTTGAATCTGTAAAAATGCCCCATGGAAAGATGATAAGAAAGTTGTATGAAATCTCCGAACAAAGCAGACTTGCTAAATTATTTCATGGAAATTCAGATACTCTTTGTAGGGGATGTCACCACAAAAGCAAGGAGAAAGCAGAAAGAGAGAGTGAAAAACCCCCGCTTTGTATAAGTTGTCATGGAATACAATTTAGCGAAAGGGACAAAACAAGACCGAGGTTAGAGGCTTCTTATCACGGTATGTGTATAAAATGTCACGAAAGTATGCAACTTGAAAAACCTAAAAAATGCACTGACTGCCATGAAAGGAAGGTTATAGCAAATGTACGCAATTGAACAACTTTTTTCAAATCACGGATTTGAATATTTAATAGCTGTGCTTTCAATATTTGTCTTTATTGTTATTTTTAATATGCTTGGAGAGAAAAGGAAATACTGAGGAAGTCATGGATAGAAGAGAATTTATTAAAAAATTTCTTGCATCAACAGGAATGACAGTTTTGGGAAGCAAAGCCTTTGCAGAAAACTCAGTTTATTCAACTGGCAATGTGGCAAACAGAAAAAACTGGTTGAAGTATGAAGAATTGAAGAGCAAAGGCGTAAAAATTGATGAGCCTTATGCTATTCTTGTTGATTTGACAAAATGTATCGGATGCCGAAGATGTGAATGGGCATGTAATGAGTGGAATAAAAATCCCAATTCTCCTCTCGTTGAGTTCGAAGAATCAAAAGACAAATCACCCTCTGTATTTGACAGAATTAGAAGACCCCATGCAGGTAACTTTACGGTGGTAAACAGATTTAGTTTGGAAAAACAAACTGTCTATGTTAAGAAACAGTGCATGCACTGTCTTGAACCAGCTTGTTTAAGTGCTTGTTTTGTAAATGCTTTCAGCAAAACACCTCAGGGAGCAGTGCTATACAATCCATCTCTTTGCGTAGGATGTCGCTACTGTATGATAGCCTGTCCTTTTGACATCCCTGCATATGAATACTATGACCCTCTTACGCCACAGATTACTAAATGCACCATGTGCTTTGACAGAATATCGGAGGGAAAAATTCCAGCCTGCGTAGAAGTATGTTCTGCTGATGTGATGATTGTAGGAAATAGAAGCCAAATTTTAAAGCTCGCCCATGAAAAAATTAATACATATCCGGAAAGATACATTCCCCACGTATATGGAGAACATGAAGGAGGTGGAACAAGCTGGCTTTATATATCTTCTGTTCCATTTGAAAAACTGGGATTTCCGAAACTAAACAAAATTCCGATACCTACTTTAAGTAAAAACTTTCTATATTCGGTGAAAATATTTGAGATTCTGGCTGCTGCTCCACTGGTGTGGGGGGCATACTATATGATTGCAAAGAGTAAAAAGGAAAAAGAGAAAAATTCAAAAGCAGATACAGAGGATAAAAAGAGCAAAAATGAGAGCAAATAGTTTTTTCAGAGAAAAAGTATTGTTAGGAATGAGTTTTAAGGATTATTTAAAGTCTCATGCAACAGCTTGGAATTTTGTTGCCCTTGTAATACTTGCCCTATCCTTCTATGCCATGATTTACAGACTTCTTTACGGCCTTGGTCCTGCAACTAACCTTTCCGATACTTATCCATGGGGTTTATGGATTAGCTTCGATATACTCGCAGGAATTGCCCTTGCCGCACCTGGTCTAACAGTGGGTACAGCAGTATATCTTTTTGGTGCAACAGATTATAAACATTTTGCAAAACCGGCAATACTCTCAAGTTTACTTGGCTATATTTTTGCAGTATTTGCTCTGATGTTTGACCTCGGAAGGTATTATAGAATATTTTATGTCATAGGCTGGTCATGGGGACTGGACTCAATTTTATTTCTAATTGCTTGGCATTTCTTCTTGTATATCATAATATGTCTCATTGAGTGGTCGCCTTCACTCTTTGAATGGATTGGCAAGGAAAAACTAAAAGAATTTTTCTCAAAACTTGGAATATGGGCTACTATTTTTGGTGTCATAATCGCCGGTGGACATCAATCAGCACTGGGAGGACTGTTCTTGGTAGCACCTACAAAAATATATCCTCTCTGGTATTCACCACTACTGCCAATCTTTTTTCTTATGTCTGCCTTATTTGCTGGAATTTCAATGGTAATCATAGAAAGCAGCTTAGCTCATCGGGTATTTAAAGACAGAATTAAAAACTTCAGTGACGAAGATTTTGCAGAAAAAACTATCGGTCTTGGTAAAGCTCTTTTAGTGCTTTTATTTGCATATTTTCTCCTAAAAATACTTGACCTGTCTCATCATAACAACTGGCATTATCTTGCCAATGAATTTGGCTATTTGTACGCATTTGAACTAATAGGCTTTGTCTTAATTCCTGCATTAGTTATAATTTATTCGGTAAAACAAAAAGCTCCAAAACTTGTGAGAATCTCGGCTGTTTTGGTAGTTGTTGGAGTTGTCTTAAATAGATTTAATGTCTCACTCATTGCTTACAACTGGTATATTCCTTTCAGTGAAAAATACTATCCTACCTGGATGGAAGTAGCTCTATCTATGGGAGTTGTAACTCTAATAATTCTATTTTACCGATTTATTGTGAGAAGAATGGCCATTCTGAGTTAAATTAAACTCTTAGGGTTTTTCACTATTTGAGGTATCCGTTTGTTTGCTTACTTCATATTTTATCTTTGAAATTCGCTGTCCTACCATTTCAATAACACGAAAGAGTTTTCCATCAAGAACTACCGTATCACCAACAACAGGAATTCGCTGAAGTGAGGTAAGAATAAATCCTCCAAGCGTTTCATACTCCTCAGACTCCTCAATCTCTATGCCATAGTCTTCTCTTAAATCTCTTATTGAAATGCCAGCGTCTATTATCATCGAGCCATCTGGTAGGCTTAAGACAGGTGTTTCAATGTCATACTCATCTCTAATCTCTCCTACAAGTTCCTCTAAAATATCTTCAAGTGTCACAAGACCGGTTACAACGCCATATTCGTCAACCACAATTGCCATGTGAACGCGCTTCTTCTGCATTTCATTTAGAAGAATGTTTATCTTCATTGTTTCTGGAACAAACATCGGTGGTTTAAGGATTTTCTTTATATCAATTTTGGTTTCAGGATTTTTAATTAAAAGATTATAGAAATCTTTAGCGAACAACACACCTCTTATATCATTTAGGTCTTTTCCGATTACAGGGTAACGAGAAAACTGCTCCTCCATTATTATCTGTTTTATTTCTTCAACGCTCATATAAACACTTACAGTTATCATCTGAGGTGCAGGCACCATTATTTCCCTTACCATTATATCAGCAAATCCAAAGGCACTGTGAATTAGCTGCCTTTCCTCAGGTTCAAATATACCCTTCTCTTCACCCTCTTCAATTAACAGCTTTAACTCCTCTTGCGAGACAAAACCTCTTTCTGAAAATGCCTTAAGCCCAAAAGGTTTTAACAGCCAGTTTGTTGATACCGTAAGAATTTTAACTAACACAGAGGTTATTTTAGAGAAAAAATCTATAAACCTCGATGTTCTAAGACTTATCCATTCAGGATTTGAAAGGGCAATGGACTTCGGAATTAGCTCTCCTATAACAACAGAAACGTAAGTAACGATTATTACAACTAAGGCAATTGAAATTGCCTCTGCCGAGGCTGATAAAAACCTTACAGGAATATTTTCAATGAGGGGTTTAATATTTGTAACCGCATATGCGCCAGCTATTGCTGAGGCTAAACTTCCGATGAGAGTAATTCCAACCTGAATTGTGGCAAGAAATCTATCTGGATTTTCTTTGAATTTTTCTACAATCAGAGCATTTGGATTATTTTCTTCGATAAGTTGTCGCAGTCTCGACCTTCTTAATGTTACAACTCCGATTTCTGCAGCAGAAAAGATGCTATTAAGAAAAATTAGCAACAGTATCAGAAAAATGTCATTCATAATAAAAGTTTATCTGCTTTGAACCTCGCAAACAACTCAGTAATTTTTTATAATTCTTGCCAGAGCCTCTGCAACCTCCTGTGTTCCAACGGGAGGATTTGGGTCATCCTTAGATTTTAAATCGTATGTAACGTATTTTCCTTCTTCTATCACATGAGCAACTGCCTTTTCAATTTTGTCTGCCGCTTCAGCCTCCCCTAAATGTCTCAGCATCATCACTGCAGATAGAATTATTGCAAAGGGATTAACTTTATTCAATCCCTTATATTTCGGAGCACTTCCGTGGGTTGGCTCAAAAACAGCGTAATCATCTCCGATATTTGCTCCAGGAGCAAGTCCAAGTCCTCCGATAAGTCCGGCTGCAAGGTCGCTTATGATATCTCCATATAGGTTTGGTAAAACAAGCACATCATAAAGTTCTGGCTTTTGAACCAACTGCATACACATATTATCAACAATTTTGTCTTCAAATTCAATATCAGGATAACGAGTTGCCACTTCTCTTGCTACTTCAAGAAAAAGTCCATCACTAAATTTCATAATATTAGCTTTATGCACAGCTGTAACTTTTTTTCTTCCGTTTTTCCTTGCATACTCAAAAGCAAACTTTACAATTCTCTCAGTGCCAAAAACAGATATAGGCTTTATACTAATACCGGAGTCTTCCCTGATTTTTTTACCAGATTTTGAGGCAATAAAATCTATAAGTTCTAAAGTTTCTCTTTCACCCTTTTTGAATTCTATACCAGCGTATAGGTCTTCTGTGTTTTCTCTAACTATTACAAGGTCAACATTTTCATATTTTGTGTTTGCTCCCTTGAAACTTTTGCAAGGTCTCACACAGGCATAAAGGTCAAGTGCCTGTCTAAGAGTTACATTGACACTTCTAAAACCTGTTCCCACAGGGGTTGTTATCGGTCCCTTTATGGCAATCTTATTCTTTTTTATGGAATCAATTACTCTATCGGGAAGAGGATTTCCTTCCTTTAAGTAAACCTCTTCTCCGGCATTCTGAACTTGCCAGTCAATCTTTACACCTGTGGCTTCAACCACTTTTATCATGGCTTCTGAAATTTCAGGTCCTATGCCGTCTCCGGGAATAAGAGTAACATTATACATTTAATATTATCCTCCTATGGTGTTACTGTTAGAATCTGCCTGACAATGTCAGGATAGGTAGCAATGAGTTTTAACTCATCGTCAGTAAGAGGCTTCTGTGTGTGTAAATTGGCATACTGAACGAGTTCAAGTATGTTTCTTGCCTCATTGTCATCGTGGAATTCTATTCCAAGCTTGCTGTAAACATATCTAAATCCTTTAATTCCGCCGTACTCTCCTGTTGTAATAATTCTGCCTGTCTCAAGAAGTTCTGGTTCTCCCCTACCAACGTCTTCTGGAGAGTAAAGTTCGTAGTTGGAACGGTCTTTTAATACTCCATCTGCATGTATGCCTGATTCATGAGCAAAAGCATTAGCACCGACACCGGGCTGGTTTATGGGAATTGGAATGTTAAAGGCATAGGATGCGTATTTTGCTATTTTCCATGCCATATGTAGATTAATGTTCTCATCGAGAGGGCATTTTTCTCTTAAGCCATGGGAGAATTTAAGCGCAAGAATAGTTGAGACCAGGTCAGCATTTCCTGCTCTTTCACCGTAGCCATTTACGGTGGTGTTTATATAGCTGTCTACGCCTGCTTCAATAGTACCCTGAGCACCTGCCACAGAGACTGCTTCAGCCATTCCGAGGTCATTGTGACAGTGCATCTCTATAGGAAATCTTGTAGCAAGAGCAAGAGTGTGAATCCTCTCGTAAATTGTTATAGGGTCTTCGCATCCAAGAGTGTCGCAATAACGAAATCTGTCCCCCCCTGCTTCTTTTCCAGCAAAAATAAATTCAATTAATCTGCTAAGCTCTGTCCGGGAAGCATCTTCTGCATTAAAGCCAACAGTTTCTGCACCGAGTTCCTTTGCGAGCTTTACAGCATTATACATACCCTTTACAATATCATCCCATGTCTTTCTTCCCTGGAACTTACCCTGTATCATTATTTCAGAAGTTGATACAGATAGATTTAAATGTTTTATTTTAGGGCAGTTTTTAAATGCCAATTCAACATCCTCTGGAATTGCCCTTGCCCATCCTTCAAGATGGATTCTTTTGAAAGCTCCTACCTCAGCAAGCTCAAGATTAGCATTGATATAGTTGACCTCATGCTTAAGTGTTGGAAATCCAATCTCACTCTGATATACTCCCATCTCATCAAGATAGAGATTAAGTAATGTTTTTGAAAGCTTTGGAAGTAAAATTCTTGATGTCTGAACACCATCTCTATTTGTTACGTCAATAAGGTAAACTTTCCCTCTGTTTGCCATTTATTCCTCCTTCTTTAACTTTTTTGTTATTTCTTTTGAGAAATCTCTCTTGGAATGGCTACCTTGCCTGTTCTGACAAATTCTTTTATACCTAAAGGCTTCATTAATTCTATAAATGCCTGAATTTTCTTTTCATCACCCGTTACTTCTATCGTATAAGTTGTTGGACCTGAATCCACCACTCTACCTCTAAATATCTCAACAGTCTTAAGCAATTCAAGTCTGTTTTCCTTTCTTGGAGCTACTTTCATGAGCACCATCTCTCTTTCAACATGGTCTATCTCAGTTAAATCAACTACTTTTATAACATCAACAAGTCTGTTAAGCTGTTTGGTTATCTGTTCAATTACCCTATCATCTCCAGTTGTAACAATGGTCATTACGGATATTTGAGGGTCTATAGTCTCTCCTACGGATAGACTTTCAATGTTGTAGCCTCTACCACTGAAAAGCCCTGCTATTCTGGCCAATACCCCAAACTTGTTCTCTACAAGCACAGATATAGTGTGTCTCACAACACCCTCCTATTTAACAGCCTTGAGCTTTCTTTCTTTTTTCTTCTCTTCAAAAATCATCTGGTCAATAGGAGCACCAGGCGGAACCATAGGATAGACCTTCTCCTTCCAGTCTACAACAAAATCCATGAATACGGGTTTTCTAATTGATAAAGCTTCTTTTATTACCGGCTCAACTTCGCTTGGCTTTGTTGCTCTTAGTCCTACTGCTCCGTAAGCTTCTGCTACCTTTACAAAGTCTGGAGCAGTACTCAGGTATGTATGAGAATACCTCTCGCTATAAAATAACTCTTGCCACTGCCTCACCATACCAAGATAGCTGTTGTTTATTATCGCAACTTTGACAGGCAAGTCATATATTACAGCAGTAGCAAGCTCCTGTATGTTCATCTGAATACTACCGTCTCCAGCAATATCTATAACAATCTTGTCAGGATGGGCAAGCTGTGCACCTATGGCAGCAGGAAATCCGTAACCCATTGTGCCAAGCCCTCCAGAGCTAACCCATCTTCTTGGTTTATTGTATTTATAAAACTGTGCTGCCCACATCTGATTCTGACCAACTTCTGTTGTGATAATTGCCTCACCCTGTGTTAGTTCATAAATTTTTTCAATTACATATTGGGGCTTTATGACTTCAGGGTCAAATTCATAGGTTAGAGGTCTCTCTTTTTTCCACTGAGCTATCTGTTTTAGCCAAGCCTTTCTGACTTCATCCCATTGGGGCTTCACCTCTTCCTTTAGAATCTTATTCAAAACCTCTAAAACTCTACTCACATCGCCAACTATAGGAATGTCAACTCTTACATTTTTACGAATGGAAGTAGGGTCTATGTCTATGTGAATAATCTTTGCATTAGGTGCAAATGCATCTGTTTTTCCGGTAACTCTGTCATCAAATCTCATTCCAATAGCTATTATGAGGTCTGAATTTTGAACAGCCATGTTTGCATAATATGTGCCATGCATTCCAAGCATTCCAAGAGAAAGTTCATGGGTTCCAGGGAAACTTCCAAGCCCCATAAGAGTATTCGTGACAGGAATTTGAGTGAATTCGGCAAGTTCTCTTAAATGTTCGTGAGCTTCTGATATAACACATCCGCCGCCGGCTATGATTACAGGCTTTTTAGCCTTAGCAATTTCACTGGCAGCCTTTTTTATCATGTAAACATTGCCTTCATATGTGGGATTATAACTTCTGATATGAATCTTTTCAGGCCATACAAATTCTGCCCTTCCCTGTGTCACATCTTTTGGCAAATCTATTAAAACAGGCCCAGGTCTTCCTGATGTGGCTATGTAAAAAGCTTCTCTTACTTGCCTTGCAAGGTCTTTCACATCTTTCACTAAAATATTGTATTTTGTGCAAGGTCTTGTAATTCCAACAATGTCAGCCTCTTGGAAGGCATCATTTCCTATAAGAAAAGTAGGCACTTGACCTGTGAAAATTACAAGAGGGACAGAATCCATAAATGCAGTGGCAATTCCCGTTACCGTATTTGTAGCACCAGGACCGCTTGTAACCAAAACTACTCCAGGTTTACCTGTAACTCTTGCGTAACCATCGGCTGCATGAGTTGCTCCCTGTTCATGTCTTGTGAGGATCAGTTTAATATCAGGGTCATCGTAAAGAAGGTCGAAAATATCAAGAATTACCCCGCCGGGGTAACCAAAAATGTGCTTTACACCTTCTCTTTTAAGACACTCAATTAAAATTTCTGCACCCTTCATTTTTGCCATGGCTATACCCTTACTTTAATATATTTTAAAGGATAAAATAACACAGTTAATCTAAATTAATCAATTCATTGAATTTTTTTATACTTTTGAAAACTTCTTCAGCATTATGAGCTTCTATTGTGTAGACATAATCTCTCTTATCGAAGAGACTGAAAAGTTTTTTAAAATCAAAAGAACCACTGCCTATTGATAGATGCTCATCGAAACCGCCGTTGTTGTCGTGGAGATGAAATTCAAATATGAAAGGACCAAGCGTTGATATCCATTCTTCGAGAGCTTTCTTTGAAAATAAGTTAAAATGGCCTGTATCAAAACAAATACCAAAGAAAGGAGAAGAAAATTTATCCATGAGCAATTTTAAACTCTCCGGTTCCTCTTCAAATATGTTTTCTATGGCAATTTTTATCTTTAAACTTTCCGCTTTCTTTAAAATCCTCTCCCATGTAAAAAGACTCTGTTCAAGCCAAATATTAACCTTAAAGGCATATTTCCATTTATCATAGCCAGAGTGAAAAACTATACACTTAGGATAGAGAATTTCAGCAATATCCAAGACCTGATTAAATCTCTCAATAGTTATATCTCTTACTCTTGGGTCAACAGCACCGGGTGAAAGGTCCAAGAATGGACCATGAAAAGACAGAAAAGGATTATAAGAGAGAGAATCTTTGAGCCTTAATATAGCCTTTTTATCAATCTCATCAAGGCTTACTCCGTCAAAATATATCTCAAGATTTAATTTCTCCCTCTGAATAATATCAATATAGTCATAAAATTTACGGTAAGGAATATGGACATGAGGTTTGATAATCATCTATGAATTTACCTTTCCATCAGATTTTTCTTGTGAAACATTTGTTTTTTCTGTATCTTTCGACTTTTTTCCGTTTGAGCCATTATTTGAATTATTTTTTCTTACATAGTCTGTAACATACCAACCACTTCCCTTTAAAATAAAAGAAGACTGAGAGATTAACTTTCTCAGCTCTCCTCCACATATAGGACAACTTTTCAGGGGCTCATCGCTAAACTTCTGGATAAACTCATGAATTTTGTTGCAATTCAGACATTCGTACTCATAGATGGGCATAGGTAGCACCTCCTTCTGTTATTTTATGAAGTCTTCTATAGAAATATTTTAAAATATACCCTCTAAATTTTGGTATAATAACAAAAAAGTCTTAGGAGGCACTCATAATGAAAGTCCTTGTAACAGGCGGTGCTGGTTTCATAGGTAGTGATTTCGTAAGATTAGCAGCCAGAAAGGGCTGGAAAGTTACTGTGGTGGACAAACTTACCTATGCAGGTGACCTTGAGAGACTTAAACCTATTCAGGATAGGCTTGACTTCTATAATGCCGATATCCTTGACAGAGATGAGATGAGAAAAATATTTGAAAAACACTCTCCTGAAGCAGTTCTACACTTTGCATCAGAGACAAACATAGATAGGTCTGTAATTGAACCAAGCATATTTATGGAAACTAATATCATTGGAACTATCTATCTCCTTGAACTTGCCAGAGAATTCAATGTTAAGAAATTTATAAATATCACCTCTTATGAAGAATATGGTGAGATTAAAGAAGGAGAAAGAGATGAAGACTGTCCCCTTAATCCTCGTTCTCCCTATGCAGTAAGTAAGACTTCTGCTGACATGCTCGGACAGGTTTACTGGCGAGCTCTTCAATTACCTGTGATTACTTTAAGGCTATGTAGCATCTATGGCCCTTGGCAAAATCCTGAGAGACTCATACCTATGACCGTTCTAAAAGCCTTGAGAAACGAACCGATACCTATATATGGAACAGGAGACATAATTCGTGAATGGTTATACTTATGCGATTGTATAAGAGCGGTTTTTGCGGTTTTAGAAAAAGGAAAACCAGGAGAAGTTTTTAATGTAGGAAGTGGAGAGAGATTTCAGGTCATCGATATTGTTAAGCATATTCTTAAATTACTTGACAAGCCAGAAAGCTTAATCAAATTTGTTCCTGACCGTCCAGGACACGAGAAAAGATTTGCCATTTGCAGTGAAAAAATAAAAAACAAACTCGGTTGGACACCTACCACAAAATTTGAGTCAGGATTAAAAATAACTATTGATTGGAATTTAAACAACAGAATGTGGCTTTTCAAAAAACTTTTCTATTACGAAGACCTATGGAGCAAGCTTTACAGGGAAGATTAAAAATGAAGAAGCTTCGCTGTTAATTAACTACTTACAATCGGCAGGTGAAAATATTGGACACACTTCTCCTGCCTCCTGTTTAGGAACAGCTTTTACAAGAAGATAGTTTTTTATTTTATCTGCTCCAACTATAAATTTCTTCTCCACCCCTTCATCACAAAACAATATGGGAACAGAGTTTATATTTAAAGCTCTTAGTATAGCTGTAACTTCCTTTACATCAATTTTTTGAACAGGTATCGACATTTGCTCACAATACTGAATAACTTCCTTGCATTTAGGGCAATTACTTGAATAAACAAGCACATACTTTGAAGAGGGTATTTCATTCAGTTGTGGATTGACAATATAAGTAATAAAAAACACCGAAATAAAGCTAATAAAGGCATAAGCAAGTTCTCTTCTACCCCGGAGAAATCTAATTAATGCTGAGAAGAAAAGAATTACAAAAATAGTAATACAAAACAAACAGAACTCCTTAAGTATAAAACTCTGAAAACCTAATAGATATCCCTCCACGGAAAGAGCAGATATTAGCAAAATTGAATGTAGAGACTGTAACTTCTTACTGAATGTAAGAAAAATTAGAGCTCCAAACAGCAAAACTCCTCCCAAAAGTAAGATAGCTTCCCCACCCCTTACAAAGCTTTCAACAATTCTACATCCCTCAGTCCTGCAAATGCTTTTACCATAGACATTCAAAAGTAATTCTATTGTTGTGAGGGCAAAACCTATGGCATAAAGAAAAATTTGTGCGGAAAACTTCTCTTTTAGTCTCATAGATTTAATATACCTTAAGAAGAGATTAATTTCAATTTACCTGACTTGCGAAGATAAAATTTCATTGAGCTGAGAGTTGCATTTTTTGTTTAAGTCATATAAATTATCTAAGGAGAAATTTTTAAAGGAGATAAATTAATTGTTAGTTCTCACGAGAAAAGCAGGTCAGTCAATCCGAATTGGCGATAGTATAGTTATCAAGATAGTCAGCGTTGATGGTTCTCAAGTAAAAATAGGCATAGAAGCACCGAAGGGGATAGCAATATTCAGAGAAGAACTCTACGAAAAGCTAAGAGAGAGCAATATAGAAGCAGTTACCACAGCGAAAGAACTCAAACTTGATGAATTAATCTTTAATTCTGAAACTTCTTTGAAAAAGACCGAAGTATATCAAAGCAAGGAGACAGGCAATGATAACCCTTAAATCAGAAAGATTCGGAGAAATACAGATTGAAGAAAATGAGATAATTCATTTTCCCCTCGGCATACCCGGTGTGCCCTTTGATAGATTTATAATAAGAGATTTAATTGAGCCAGTAAAATGGCTTATAGCGATTGATGATACAGATATAGCCATGCTCATTATTTCACCGTTTAAATATTTTCCAGAGTATAGTTTTGAGTTAAACGATGAAATTGTAACAGTACTTGATGCCAAAAGTGAGGAAGAACTTGAGATATATGTCTCACTTCTAAAACACGAGGACGGAGTAGCAGCAAATCTTAAATCTCCGTTTGTGATAAATAAAAATAAGAAGATAGGGGTGCAGATTCTTCTCGAAGATGACCATTACAGCTTTAAAGAACTCATAAAAAAGTGAGGTCTCATAAATGAAAGTATGGAAAGCAAAGACAAAGTTTGACTTAAGTTTCAACGGATACGACTTCAACATAAAGCCGGGCGATAAATTCCTCTTTGCCGATGATGTTTTTAATCTCATGCCAGAAAACATAAGAAACCTCTTTGAGCAGGCTCACAGTGTCCTTCCTCCCTTTTACAAAGGTGAAAACCTAAATGGTAAAACCCTTCTCGTTATTGCTCAGGCTGCATTCGGTGATGCCCTATGCATGACTCCAGCCCTAAGGGAGATAAAGAAAAAGTATCCAGAGATGACCCTGAATGTAACAATTTCAGGAAGGGCAAGACCTGTTCTTGAGGGACTTCCCTATATTGACAATCTCCTGCCTATGCCAGTGTCATTTAAAGAAGTTTCAAGGGCAGACTATATTGTAAAAGTAATTGAAATGGTTAATACTCCCCAGTTTGACAACCTCTCCCTTGTTGATTACTATCTTTGGAAACTTTACATATATAAAGCTGAGAAGGAAACTCCTGATGTGATTGTTGACCAGAATATTTTTACTGAAATGAAAGAGGCTTTCGATAAGATTAGAGAAGCATCGGGCGGAAAAAAGGTCTTGCTCTTTCACTATCTTGCCTCTTCAGTCCATAGAACCCTTCCGCCAAGGCTTCTAAAAGAGATTGAGGACTTAATATGGGATGAATATGTGCCTGTCATATGTTCGCTTCCCGAAGAGGATATTACTGTTGAGACAGCCCTTGATGCCTATGGGATTAGGGCTGCAAATCTATCAGTTTTTATGAAAGATATTCGATACTTGATTGCCTCTGTTGCCCTCTCTGATGCAGTGATTACGGCAGACACGGCAACACTTCACATTGCAGCTGGACTTGAAAAACCAACTGTGCTTGTAGCTGGTCCTATTGATGCTGAATTGAGGGTTGGAAATTATCCTACTGTAATTCCTGTTTCACCAAATTACAGAGGTGATACCTGTGTGTCTCCCTGTATGAGACACGCCATAAATGAACCATGCATTGAGGCACAGGTAAAAAGACAGTTTTATAGTCCCTGTATTTCGGCAATACCTCCAAAGGTAATTTACTTTGCCCTAAAAGATGCTGAGTTGCTCATTCAGAAAGAATACGAGAAACCTTCAAAATGCATAGTTTGCGATTTTGAGGGAGAAATACCCCTTTTTGAAGTAATCAACTCTTCAAGAATTTTCGAGTGTCCATCTTGCGGTGTTCATTTTGCCTATCCAATGAAAACAATGGATTATGAAAAAGCCTATGAAAAGGATTATGATAATCTATTGAAATTCGGTTCATCCCTTGCCTATGAATCCTATCAAGAGATAAAGGATGAAAAAGCAGAGATAGAGTCTTGGAGTAACTTGCCAAGGTTTAATGTTTTAATTCCTCTGCTTACTCAGATTCCAAAGGGAAAACTTCTTGATGTAGGATGTTCTACTGGTTTCTTTATGCTGATTGCAAGAAAATGGGGATTTGATGTCTATGGAATAGAAGCCTCTGAGAAGGCTGTTAAAATTGCCCAGGAAAAATTTAAATTAAATGTTGTTAAAGCAAATACTTTTGCTCAATTGCCAGAAGAGCTTAAAAAACAGTATGACCTGATTACTGCCTTTGAAGTTCTTGAACACTTAGTTAGCCCCATTAATTTTTTAAGTGAGGCTTTCTCATTACTCAATGATGGAGGAATGCTTATACTTAGCTGTCCTCCCTTCTACAAGTTTGAAAACACAGCAAGAGGTTACAGAAAATACAAGTGGTGGTATAATGATTACCCACCCCATCACGTAACTCGTTGGAAACCTTGGACACTTCACTATGCCCTTAAAAAAGTTGGTTTCAGTGAAGTCCATATTTTCACAGAGCCTCTCCTCCCAGGAACAGTCTTTGAAGGAGTTACGCCGCTTAGTTTTCAGCTGAAACTTCCGAATGAGCAAACGATAAACATAGATTCAAAAACTACAAAAGCAATTGTAGCCGAGACACTTAAACCCCTTTATCTTAATTCCCGTCTTCTTGGTAACTTTCAGTATGCCATTGCTGTCAAAGGTAAAAGCCCAATAAACTTTGAAGAAGTAATCAAAAGGGCAATTCGATACTCGGCAGTTGAGACTATATGGAGTAAAGGAGATTTTCTATAACAAAAATGTTGACTTTTTTGTCTCTTAATATTATCATTTCAAATAAAAAAAATTGGGGGGTCAATATGAGAAGAATACTTCAAATGCTACTGTTTGTCGCTATAACTTTCACTTTTACCATACTTTACTATCAGATATCTGATGCAAAGGAAAAGTTAGTTCTAAGATGGGGTGCTACTTCTGTTCGTTCTGGGCTTTATGCCATTACCGCAGATATGGCAAGAGTTGTAAACAAAGCTTATCCCAATGAAATAGAAATAAGAGTTGTAGAGACAGGAGGATATACTGACAATCTTAATCGTATACAAAAGAAAACAGTACATATGGGGCCTTCTGATATTACTGCAGGATATGCTAACTATCTTGGTTTACTCGATTATAGAGGTAAAGCTAATCCAAATCTCCGAATAATGTGGGGAGGTTATATTACTCCTATACATATAATAGTCTCAGAAAAAAGTGGAATAACTGACATAAGACAATTAAATGGAGTTGAATTTGCCATGAATCCTGGAACATCAACGGGAAGACTGGTTGATTTTTTCTTTAAATCTTTAAATATCTACCCCTCTTACAAAATGATTAGTCTTGCAGAAAGTGTAGATGCTATGAAAGCAGGAACAGTAAAAGGCTGGTATAAATCAGGCTTTAGGGACAAGGCAATAGTTGAACTTGAATCAAGTATGGACATAAGAATTCTTCCCGTAACACAACAGATGATTGACCAATTCAATAACACCTATCCTGGCTACGGACATTCAATTAAAATTCCCGCAGGATTATTTAAAAGCGTCAAAAAACCCCAAATGAGTCTCGCTTTTATAGTAACTGATTTTATAGATAAAGACGTGCCAGAGGATGTTGTATTCAAAATAGTAAAGGCAGTATGGGAAAACAGACAAAAAATTGCAGGCTCAAACTCCACCCTAAAAGAAGGTGATTTTGAAGATATGTTTGGTATGGCAGTTAAATATAGCAATGTCCCCTTTCATGCTGGAGCTGTTAAATTTTACAGAGATGTATTAAAATTAAATATTCCGAGGAAATTACTGCCTCCAGAGATGAAAGTAAGATAAGGGAAAATAATAACATTTTTCAAACTCTCAAGAGCGACATATTGTTTATTTCTAAATTTTTGTTTGAAAAATCAGGAGGAAAAAGATGAACTTTTTTTTAAAGAGTCTTATGGTGCTAATTATCAATCTAAGCATATTTTCCTATTCTTTCGCTGAACCAACTGTAGTTGTAAAACCTTCGAAGGGTAAACCAGCTGAAATAATAACTATAGAAGGGAAGGGATTTAAACCTCAGGAGGAAATCGAAATTGTCTTCGTTGTAAGCGAAGACGAGAAAGCAGTCCTTGGAACGGAAAGAGATGATGTAATAAAGACTGACTCGAATGGTAATTTCCTTATTGAAACAGGAATACCCATAACTGCAAAGCCTGGAAATCATAAGATAGAAATTTCAGGAAACAAAGGAAGTTTTATAGAGACTTATGTAGAAGTTGTTCCCTAAAAGTCTTTCAAGGAGTTATTTTTGAGAAAAAAAGCTCTTAAAAAAGCGAAATGTAAATACTGTAAAAATCAAATCTTAGTTTTTTTCTATTGAAGTAGAGTAGTGCTCTGCTGTAGTGAATGCGGAGCAGAATTTAAGGTTTCCGAGTATATGAACGACATAGATGAAGAAACATGGGAGCTTATTTCAAGACGCTCCTGCGACAGAGCTTAATCTATTTTATCTTTGCCCCCATTTTTTGTAATTCTATAAAAACTAAGCAAGTTGAAATCCGCTATTATAGTTGAAAGCTGAATATGAAGGGAGCTGTGAAAAATAACTTGATAGGGCTTCATGTATTTGATAGAATTGAAATAAAAAAGTTTTAACTTTATAAGTAACGGGAGGAATAGCTTAAAAAAATGATATAAAAGGGGGCTAAAATGACAAAGGTTTTTATTATCAAATTTTTTATTTTTATCCTATTTTCCTTTATTCTTTCAACTGTTTCTGCTTTTGCCCAAGTAGACGTAGAAAAAATGGCCAAAAATTTCAATATATATCTTTCTTTCCCTGAAAAACATTTTCAGCTCAAAGATGGAAAATACTCCGGTAGAACATCTCCTCAAGATTTTGCAAATGTCTCGATTGAAAAGATAGTTATTAAGGACTTAAACGGAGATGGCTTGGATGATGCTGTGCTTGTTACAGTTGGAAACTATGGAGGAAGTGGAGGCTTCTATGAGCTTACAGCTCTGCTTTCAACAAGCTCTGGCTTGGTTCAGACAAACTCAATAGTCATTGGAGACAGAATCAATATAAAGAAAATTCAAGTGCACAGTCCAGAGGCGCATAGTCCTCCAGAGTTAGGACTAATTAAGCAAAACTTCGAGATATTGATTTACATGCTTAAACATAAACCTAATGACCCTGCCTGTTGTCCAACAGAACCTACAATAGAATGTTTCACTATACATAAAAACAAACTCATACCATGTAAGGAAGCTCCAGAGCCACCTGTAGTAAAAAAACCTGCTTTATATCTTTATCCAATCAAAAATCAAGAAGTAGAAGTTGAGATAAATCCTAAAGGCAAAGTTTTAAAAACAATTCCAGAGTATAGAGAAAAATGGAAAGTATATGTAACAAAGAATGGTAAAATTAACGGTAAATACAACTATCTTTTTTATGAAACAACCTTGAATGCTCCTATTCCCGAATATCAAAGGGGATGGGTAGTAAGTCATAAAGAACTCTCCCGATGGTTTGATGAAACTCTAACGAAATTTGGTTTAAATAAAAGAGAGATTAGAGATTTCAAAGCATACTGGCTTAATGAACTTCCTCAATTTCCATACTACGAAATCAGACCACTGGATACTCAGTTCGTAGAGGAAAATCTTACCATTAAGATAAATCCAAAACCTGAGACAGTCATAAGAGTAATACTACACTTCAAAGGAACAGATACTCCCTCAAAGTTAGAAGAACCTGCGATAATTACAACTGTAAGAAAGGGCTTCACAGCTGTTGAGTGGGGAGGCATATTAGAAAATAGCCCCAATTCAGACATTAAGCCTCAAGCTAAATACAGCTTTCTTGCTCAGGATACGGGGGTGGTAGTTTTAAGAGCAATAGATTTAAGGGAACATAAACTCTCAATCAAGCTGAGCTCAAACGGCTGCACAGATAAAAAAGCTTTAAAATCTCTTATTAAAAAATCAGAGGGACTTGACAGGGAAGTGCCTCACTATGAAATTACGCTCATAAGGGAAAAGCCAGACAGATGTAAGGCACTTATTTCTGAGGGAACTACAATTGTCTATGACTTAAAGGAAGAATTTGGGATAAATACAAAACTCCCATATACAGTAACAGTTAAAAATCCAATCTACCCGCTCATCACTGATGAACCATACTTTCAATTTTTCCCTAAAAAAGAGGAGAAACCAAAGCCTGTTGAAGAAGATATGTCTCTAAAAGAGCATCTGATAAAAGCAACTGTCAGGGCGATTGAAATGGAGATAAAAAGATATGAGACAAGTCAGCAGAGGGATAAAGAGGATAAGATTGATAGGCTTAGGAATGAAATTGAAAAATTCAATAAAATGAAGCCTGAAGATTATATTTTAGGCTATCCTAATGGTGCTGAATCTTCTATGGAGATGTTCACCTACGGTCCTCTAATGCCTCCGATTCATAGACAGGTAGAAGCTATTATAGAAGAGCCTCTTAAAATTGGTTCAATACTCAAACTCACAACCATGACAAAATCTGGTCCTTTTTACCATATTGCAGGAATAAATGAAAATATAGATATAGCTAAAGAACTAAAGCAGGGACGATATAGAATGAAACTCTATTTAGTTTACAAAAGAGAATACTTCGGATTTATTCCAAATTACTACGTTTACATAGCAGAGGTAGAAAAATGATGAATTTAGTTAAATACAGCATTTCTCATAAAAAACTAATAACACTTCAGATAAAGAAGCTGAGTTAGAGATAAAAATGCTACCACTAAGGAGTTTTATCGCAGATGCTCTCTAATCTTGAGAAAATGAAAAAATTTGGGTTTAGCATTCAGACTGTTCTATTTTTAGCGTTCTTTTTAAATACTACTTTAACAGCTGAAACCCTTTCAAAAAATATCATAACAGTAGAAACAGATATGCATACTTCTTTGATAACATCAATTTCTGCTGATAAAAACAGCAAATACTTTCTTACAAGCTCCTATGACAAAACTCTCAGACTTTGGGATACAAAAGATGGAAAATTAATAAAAGTTTTTATTGTTCCCCCACCGGATAACA
>DDKK01000017.1 GCA_002339325.1 Nitrospiraceae bacterium UBA2600
ATAGCAATGACATACTGAAAACTTCTCTCTAATGGCTCTGTTTCAATGTCCTGAACATAAAATTTTGCGTTGCTATGATTTTTTCTTGCCAACTCTATGAGAGAAGGATTAATATCTATTCCTGTGTATTGGCAATTGATACCTCTGTTTTTTAGAAAACTCAAAAAATCTCCTTTTCCACATCCAAAGTCAAGTATACTTAGAGGATTATGCTCTATGAATTTTAAGACCACCTCGTAACGAAGAATTTGCCCTTTCTTTGTCCATCCCACTGACTCAGGAGCGTCCTTAAAATGAATTAGTCTTTTTGTAAAAAAATCTATAATATACTCTTTCGAAAGCTCATCCATGCTGTTATGTTATACTAAAAAATGCAGATAATTCCAGCAATTGACTTAAAAGACGGCAAATGTGTAAGACTTCGTCAAGGCAAATTTAGCGAAATTACCGTTTATTACGATAATCCTGAAGAGGCAGCATTAAGATGGCAGAATGAGGGCGCAGAAGTTCTTCATGTAGTTGACCTTGATGGTGCAAAAGAAGGAAAAATCAATAATCTTCCCTCAATAAAAAAAATCCGGGAAGCTTTCAGAGGAGAAATAGAAGTTGGAGGAGGTATAAGAAGAATTGAAGATATTGAACTGCTCTTTTCTGCAGGAATTGACCGAGTTATTCTTGGCACAATTGCTGTTCAGTCACCTGAGTTTGTAAAAGAGGTTTGCAAAAAGTTCCCTGAAAGAATAATTGTAGGCATTGATGCTAAAGACGGGCTCGTAGCAGTAAAAGGATGGGTTGAGGTTACTGAAATAAGAGCAATAGAGCTTGCCTTAAAGATGCAGGAGCATGGTATCTGGGGAATAATTTACACTGACATCTCAAGAGATGGAATGCTTATAGGACCTAATATTGACGCAACAAAAGCCCTTGTTGAAGCAGTTAAAGTACCTGTAATAGCATCCGGAGGCGTTTCTTCTCTTGAGGACATAAAGAGACTTGCAGAAATTCCAAAACTTTGGGGCGTAATAACTGGAAAGGCAATCTATACAGGAGCAATAACACTAAAAAAAGCAATTGATGCTGTAAAAAAAGAGTAGAATAGAAATTACCTCACAGAAGAGATATTTCTAATGAGATTAGACGAAAACACACTGAAAACAATAAAAAAATTAGCCGAGCAATATTTTGGTAAATATTGCGAAGTTCGTATTTTTGGTTCAAGAGTTGATGATACTCAAAAAGGAGGAGACATTGATATTTACATAAAAACAGATTTAAATGTGGATATTCTTGAAAGAAAAGCCAGTTTTCTTGCTGAGCTAAAAATGACAATCGGTGACCAAAAAATAGACCTTCTTGTGGAACGTAATGATAATCCTGAAAAAAGCCCTATATATGAAACGGCAAGAACAACAGGAATAAAAATATGAACAAACAAAGAATTCTCTCATATATCTCAATATGTAACATCCATTCAGAAAGATTAAAAAGTTCTCTTAGAAACTTAGAAAAACTAATCCCTCTTTCAGTGTTACAATACAAATTGCTAAATGAACAGGAGCTTTCTTTTTTGGATCAAATGTCTTATCGTTTCGGTAAACTTCAAGATTTAAGCGGAAGATTATTAAGAGCAATCCTTTTAACTATTGAAGAGGATGTTTCTCATCTTCCTTTCATTGATATTTTAAATAAAGCTGAAAAACTTGGCATAATAGATAGTGCTCATGATTGGATTACTTTAAGGGAGTTAAGAAATCTTTTAACTCAAGAATACAGTGAAAAAATTGAGGAGATAGTGAATGGAATAAATAAATTATACGAAATTTCAAAAAGACTTTTAGATATTTATAAAGGAATAATACAATATATTAACAAAAGACAAATTTTGGAGTAAGCTATGCTTGCAAAACGTATAATTCCCTGCCTTGATGTGAAAGATGGGCGAGTTGTAAAGGGTGTTAATTTTCTAAATCTCAGGGACGCAGGAGACCCTGTTGAAAATGCCCTTTACTACGATGAAGAAGAGGCAGATGAGCTTGTTTTTCTTGATGTTACAGCGTCCCATGAAAAAAGAAAAATAATCATTGATGTTGTTGAAAGAACAGCCTCTGTTGTGTTCATGCCTCTTACTGTAGGTGGTGGCATAAAGACCCTTGATGATATAAGGGATTTGCTTAATGCAGGTGCAGACAAAGTATCAATAAACACAACAGCAGTAAAAGACCCCTATTTCATTCAAAAAGCATCAACGCGCTTTGGTTCTCAGTGCATAGTGATTGCCATAGATGCAAAAAGAGTTGACAAAGCCTTTAATCCAAAAGCCTATCCCCCAGAGACATGGTTTGGTGACAGCGAGCTTAGTGACGTGCTTTACAGAGAAAACTCCCGTTTTGTTCTTTCCACCCATGGCGGAAGATTAATGAGACCCATTGATGCAATCGCCTGGGCAAAGAAGATGGAAGAATTCGGAGCAGGAGAGATTCTGCTTACAAGTATGGATAGAGATGGCACTAAAGAAGGCTACGACATAGAACTAACAAGGGCGATTTCAGAGGCAGTGAGTATTCCTGTTATTGCCTCAGGCGGTGCAGGCACACTTGAACATCTTTATGAAGCTTTTGCCTTTGCAAAGGCAGATGCAGCACTTGCAGCATCCATATTTCATTTCAGAGAGTATTCAGTAAGGGAGGCAAAAGAGTTCTTGAGGCAGAAAGGAATATCTGTGAGGCTTTAAACTTCCTCTGAGTAGAGAGGCAGATAAATTCTAAATGTTGTACCTATATTAGTCTCACTGTCTAATTCAATAAATCCTCCATGGTCAAGAATAATTCTGTATGTTATAGGAAGACCAAGTCCCGTTCCTTTTGCACCCTTTGTAGTAAAGAAAGGCTCAAAAACTCTCTCTTTTGTCTCTTTATCCATGCCAATTCCTGTGTCTTTGATAACTATCAAGGCATAACTTTTATCAGAAATATTGGTCATTTCTGTTTTTATTGTAAGAGTTCCTCCTTCGGGCATAGCCTCTTTAGCATTTGCTAAAATGTTGATTATCGCCTCAGAGAATGCCTCAGTGTCTATACCCGCTATTAATGCTCCTTCATATAGAACAAACTCTGTTTTAATCTCGTCTCCCATAAATGATTCAATTTTGCTTTTCATAGTAGAAAGTAGAGAATTTAAATCGGTTTTCTTTATTTCGTATTTTCTTTCTGCAGTGAGCGTTAAAATCTCTTTTGTTAGATAAATAGCCTTTTTTGAGGCATTAATTATCTGGTCAACCGAGTTTATAGCAAAGCTATCAGTAATTTTATTTCTTGCAAGAATTGCAAAACCCTGAATTGCGTTTATTAAATCCTTAAATCGATGAACCGCTTCGTGAAGAGAACGTTTTACCGCCTCGAACTGACCTGCTTTTGTTAATTTTTGTTCGAGTTCTCTTTTTTCTATGAGTTGATAAGATGCATCAACTATTGCACGGCTTAGAATACCTATCTCATCTTTCCTGTTAGCGTAATTTTCAAGATTAATCGGTTTTGTTCCTAAATTTTTAATTTCCTCTGACATCTCTATCATTGGGTAGGTATAGTTTTTAGTTAGATAAATAAGAATTAAAAAGGCAATAAATAGAGAAAGCAGTATCTGATAGAATGAGTATAAATTTAAACTTGCTATAACAGATGAATGAGGTATTAATACAACAAGAGACATTTCACGACTTCCTAAATACCACTTGTTAACGTTTAGAAACCACTTTTTCCCTTTAAATTCAAAAATTTTTAATTTTCTATCCTTTTCTATAGCATACAGAGCACTGTAAAGATGAGGGAACTCTCTTTCATTAACTTCGTATATTCTGCCTTTTTCCGGAAAGATATTGTTTACAAAAGCTACAATATGCTTACCATTTGAAAGAAGATAAAGTTCTGAACCTGTAATAAGTTTTTTACTTGTTTCATTTAGAAAAAGGGAAAAATCCTTTATCATCACATCAACTCCTATTACCTCTCCGTTCTTTGAACAAAGAAGCATAGAAGCTGTTATACCGGGGTCTTTAGTGGTTCTGAAGATATATTCTCTACTCCATTGTATTCCATCAGAATTCAATGCCTGTCCATACCATGTGGTACTTCTCGGGTCATAATCATCCGCTTTTATCTCAGTGTTAATAATTTTTCCTTCTCTGTTTAAGCTATGCCAGTAAACATAGCCTTTTTTATCTACTCTTTTAATTCTATTAAGCCATCTGTCGCCATCGTGCAAGATTAGATAGCCATTGCCTCTTCCATCTCCATAATTTATAGAGGTCACATAGGTAAACTTCTGCATGAAATGAATTAAGAAGTTGTTTGTTTTCTCCACTTCGTTGAAATTTATTATTCCGCAGCATACAAGTCCTTGCATATTATAAAGAAAGGTCTCAATGGTTGTAGTAAATTTATCTGTATTTAGTTTTAAGTTTTCAGCAATATTATTTATGTTTTCAGCTATGTTTTTTTTGTAAAGATGATAGGAAAAAATGTAGTTACTTATTGAAGTTCCAGCAATGAGAAGTACTATTACAATTACAAAAAGCCATTTAATGCTAATTTCTATTCTTTTCATTTTGATTTAAAAAATTAATAAAGCTTTTTTACGACTTCCCGAATCTCAAGAAGCGTCTCAAGAAGAGTCTTGAACTCATTGAGGGGGAGCATATTAGGTCCGTCACATAAGGCATTGTCTGGCTTTGGATGGACTTCAAAGAAAAGTCCGTCTACTCCGCAGGCAACAGCAGCCCTTGCAAGATAGGGGATAAACTCTCTCTGACCAGAAGAGCAAACACCTGCTGCCCCTGGAAGTTGAACAGAGTGGGTAGCATCGAATATGACAGGCACACCCATTGAGCGAATAATAGGAAAGCTCCTGAAGTCAACGACAAGATTATTGTAACCGAAGGTTGTTCCCCTCTCCGTTATGGCAAGGGTTTTATTGCCAGTGGAGTAAAATTTTTCAATTATGTTTTTCACATCCCATGGAGCAATGAATTGCCCCTTTTTAATGTTAACAGGCTTACCGCTTCTTCCTGCCTCAACAATTAAGTCTGTCTGTCTACACAGAAAAGCGGGAATTTGAATTACATCAACAACTTCACTAACAATGGCAATCTCCTCTACCGAATGAGCATCCGTTAAAACAGGTATACTGAAATTATCCTTAACCTTTTTTAGTATCCTAAGCCCCTCCCTTATACCAGGTCCTCTGAAAGAGCTTATGGAAGAACGGTTTGCTTTATCATAGGATGATTTAAAAATAAAAGGAACATTTAGGTTACTTGTGATTTCTTTTAAGGTCTCCGCAGTTTTTAATACTATATCCTCGCTTTCAATAACGCAAGGACCTGCTATTATGGAAAACTTAGAAAAAATCATTTCTTCTGCTGTAGTTCAAAGGCTTTCTTAGCAGCCTCAGCGGCTTTCTTTGCCTCTTCAGCAGCCTGTCTTGCTTCCTCTGCAGCCCTCTTTGCTTCGTCAATATCCTGCTTTTCAGCTTTTTTCTCTACTTGTTGTATTTTCTTTGAGCTCACAGGTAAGGTTGCTATTCTGTAATCCTTTGTATCTTCAGAAGGACTACCCCAGTCAGAGGTTATAATAATGCCTCCATAGTTTCTATCGGCAATCCACAATTTACCCTCAATCCAGACCATACCAGTAGGCTGTGAAAGATACCTTGAAGGAGGAATCTCTTCTGTAACTTTTCCTGTCTTAGGAGAAAGTTTTACAATCCTTATGTTATCGGAAGAATACGAAGGAGAGTCTAAATCTTTTAGGCCAGCTATATAAAGCTGTTTTCCATCCCAGGCAAGAGCAGTAGGAGTTTTAACGGGAGATTGAAACTGCTCTAAGATAGAACCATCTTCTAAAGATATTCTGAATATTTTCTCTCTTTTTGAGTCTGCTATCCATAGAGTTTCTCCGTCAAAAGTCATGTCATCAACAAAGAACTTTGAATATGCTATTTTTCTAATAACTTCTCCCTGAGGAGTAATCTGCATAAGCCTTCTGTTTGAGTTGTCAGCAATCCAGATGTATCCTCCATTGCTTGAAGTTTTCTGCCAAGCAATGCCCGAGATATAAGAAGGCTTTTCTTGCGAAGAAACAGTTATTGGCTGTCTATTGAGAAAATAATGGCCTTCATATTTGTATATAGACCCTGCCGTAGCGGTATCTATGTTGTCAATAAAAACTATTAAACCGTCCTTTGCAATTAAAAGATTTTTACCATCCCATGTGATTGCAGAAGGACCTGTAGGTAAGTTTTCATTGCTTCCTGTTATATCCATTTTCACCTGTTCTGTGCAGGCACATAGAAAGCATAGGATAAATCCTATGAAAAGACCAAGATACCTTCTCCCCCTCACTAAAGAGCTTCTAAAATATGCGAACATATTCCCTCCTTATTCTACGAAGTTATTTCAATTATACAACGTTTTATCACTGTAAGCAACCTTTCCAGATTTTCTTCAGAAATTATAAGAGGAGGCATCACCACAATCACATCCCCGAGGGGTCTAAGCCATACCCCATATTTTCTTGCTGCCTTAACAACTTTCC
Organism: Nitrospiraceae bacterium UBA2600; assembly: GCA_002339325.1. Taxonomy (GTDB): domain Bacteria; phylum Nitrospirota; class Thermodesulfovibrionia; order Thermodesulfovibrionales; family Thermodesulfovibrionaceae; genus Thermodesulfovibrio. The sequence goes on from DDKK01000017.1 coordinate 6,588, forward strand.
ATCCCATTTGCATTGGGTAGGGAAAAGGTTGCCCCGTTTTCTTATTCTCCACAATTTCAATTCCTCCAATCATTCCCTTTTGCCTTACATCGCCAACATGCTTGAGTTGAGAAATCTCCCGAAAAATTTCAGCCATTAAATTAATTTTTGCCGGAAGCTTGCGAAGAGTATCATCTTTCTTAAAAACTTCCAAAGATGCGATAGCCGCAGCACATCCAAGAGGATTTCCCGTATAGGAATGGCCATGATAGAAAGTTTTTCTCTCTTCAATCTCACCCAAAAAGGCATTAAATATTCTCTCGTTTACAACAGTGACAGCAAGAGGCAGGTAACCATTTGTTAATCCTTTGCTAAGACATATGATATCTGGAGTTACTTGTTCGTGTTCACAGGCAAACATTTTTCCTGTTCTTCCAAAACCTGTGGCAACCTCATCGGCAATAAAAATTAGGTTATATTCATTGCATAGCTTTCTAAGACCTTTCAAGTATCCCTCTGGCCAGACGATAATACCGCCTGCACACTGAACAAGAGGTTCAACAACAACGGCAATTATTCTTTCATGGTTTTCCTTTAAAATTTTCTCCATTTCACTAAGACAAGCTATCCCACAGGAGGGATATTTAAGATTAAGTTCACATCTGTAACAGTAGGGAGCAGGAGACTGAATGGATTTATTTAAAAGAGGCTTATAAACTTCATGAAAAAGCTCTACTCCACCGACACTTACAGCTCCAATTGTATCGCCATGATACCCTTCTTTGAGACTAACGAAAGTATCTTTTTCATTTATTCTCTTATTGACCCAGTATTGATAAGCAATTTTCATGGCAATTTCTACAGCAGTTGAACCATTGTCCGAATAAAATATTTTTGTAAGGTGTTCTCCCCAGGGAAGTTTTTCAATAAGAAGTTCAGCAAGTTCTTTTGCAAGAATTATACTGGGCTCATTGCAAGCTCCCAAAAGAGTGGAGTGAGCGAGTTTCTCCAATTGAAGCTTTACTGCTTCATCTATCTCGGCTCTTCTGTGTCCGTGAATATTCACCCAAAGAGAGGAAACTCCGTCGAGATACCAATTTCCCTCAGTATCTTTTAAAAAACAATCTCTACCTTCTACAAAAATCGTAGGTTCTTCTTTTAACCACTCCTTCATTTGAGTGAATGGATGCCATATATATTTTTTATCCCATTCTACAAGTTTTTCTCTTTCCATTTTACTCCTTCCCGATTAAGGTTATAATAATTTATTATAGCCTATAAACGTATGGGTAATTTTTATATCCAAAAACTTAAAACATTATGAACACAAAGAAAAAAATAGTTATTTTTTTGTCACTTTTTATCATCATACTGCTCGCAGTAATTCTTTTTGCCAATGAATATATTATCGATAATTTTATCAGAGATAGAATTGAGAAGAAATTAGGTCCTTCTGTCAAGATAGGAAAACTGTTCTTATGTGTCGATTCATTATGCGCTGAGAATGTCAAGATATACAGTATGGAAGGAGACAACTTTCTGGATGTTTCTGTTATTAAAATTAAACCATATCTACTGTCTCTACTTAAGGGTAATTTTCAAATCAAAGAGATATCATTTAAAAATCCTAAATTAACCCTCAAAAGAGACCGAAACAAAAGATGGCATATTGCTAAATTAAAAGGAGATGAAACCAAGTCTCCGTCATATCTACCCGTAGAGACTCTCAGAATAACAGAAGGCGAAATAGAAATTATAGATGAATTAAAGGGTGCTAAGACAAAATTCAATAGCTTAGAACTCGAACTTAACAACGACCTTGAAAACAAAAATCTCTCAATTAAAGCCAATGCAAAGGTAGAAAAAGGCGGTAGCATTGAGTTTAACTCTAAAGGAAACTACATTGCCGAATATTTTGAGGGCACTCTAAAAGTAACTGAATTACCAATTAAGACAGTCATGCCGTATATAAATACAGATTTAAAGATAAGCAGTGGGACAATGAGTTTCCAATCGAATTTTACGATTAAAAATGGCTATATTAATGCTCCCTCTTTTTTAAAGGCAAGGAATGTTGAGATAGCTTCAAAAGGTTTTTTTATGGGCATTGCTGGTTCAGTTCTAATAAAAATACTTCAAAAAAATAATGAAGTGACAGTCAATTTTAACATATGGGGCAGATGGGACAATCTTCACTCAGACTTTAAAGATTCTCTGAAGAAAAAAATATCTGAAGAGACCGAGCGAAGTATATCCTCACCAATCAAAAGCATAATAAGTCCTTTGAAGGGTATTATAAAAAAATAAACTATTTTTACCTCTTTTTCAGTTTAAGCGTCTCTTTTATCATGAGCAAAAACTTAACATAATCAAAGGCAAAATTCAAAAGCTCTGCCTCGTCATTTTTAATTTTATTAAGTCGCTCTTCTTCCACATCAAAGACTTCAAGAAATTTACTTTCAAAAATAAATCTTCTAAATGCATCGACATCGTAGCATGCCGTATAGAAAGCTTTTTGCTTTTTATCGTCAAGCTTTTCTGCTTTAAGATTTCTTGTAAAGAAAAGTTCACGCCATCCTCTATTCATATCGTCATAAAGGTCAACGCCCTGGTCTTTTCTCCATCCCTCCACAGTCCATTCCTTTTCTTCCTGAAAACCCTTACAATGAGGCTCTCTTACAAAAAAGTAATGTTCTTCAGAAATGCCATCGGTAAGGTCAAATTTCTTAAGCGATGCCTGACCAATTGGATAATATCTGCATGTGGCAGGCCTGTCTTCATATACCGAACATCCTGCATCAACAAGGAAAGGGCAAGTTTTCTGTTCATCTTCATTTTTATTAAGAAAAACAAAAGGATAGCCACTTTTTGGCTCAACAAAAACATAAGTATATTTCATCAAAAACTCACCCGAAGATATACCAAATCTGTTTTTAAGTCTTAAGATGTCATAAGGAGTAAGCATTATATCTATGTTTTTACAGCAGCTTTTATAACAAGATATTCCAGGATAGCAGCGAAACTTAAAAGTTGATTCAAGCGTTAGCTCCTCAGGAGCAATTGCATTAATGTTTAACATTATTCCTCCTCTTTAATTATTTTCATGTATACTTTTCTTGTTCTTGGCCCATCGAATTCGCAGAAAAAAATACTCTGCCACTGACCCAATATAAGCCTTCCGCTTTCAATAAAAATTGTTACGGAAGAACCTACTAATGTTGCCTTTATATGGCTGTCTGTGTTTCCCTCCATATGAGCATAACCTGCTCCTTGAGGCGCTATTTTTCTTAAAGCATTAATAATATCTTTCTTTACTGAAGGGTCTGCACCCTCGTTTATTGTTATTCCTGCAGTAGTGTGGGGAACATAAAGATAACATATACCCGCTTTAATTCCCGAGTCCTTAACCACTCTTTCAACTTCCACTCTTATATCAACAAACTCTTCTCTTACAGAGGTCTTCACTGTAAGGGTCTTTATCATATGATGAGCCTCCCGATTCTGTTCACCGCTTCCCGAATTCTCTCTTTTGGCTGAGTAAGGGCGAATCTAATGTATCCTTCTCCGTATTCTCCAAAACCAACACCTGGCGTACATAACACCTCTGCCTCTTTAAGAAGCCTTCCTACAAACTCTATGGAATTTGTTCCACGTGGAACTTTTACCCATAGATAAAATGTAGCATTAGGCTTCCTGAGGTCAAAACCCTTTGATTTAAGACCTTCATATAGTATGTCCCTTCTTTCCTTATAGATATCTCTGATTTCTTTGAGAATTTGGTCATCCGTGTCAAGAGCCACTATACTTGCCTCTTGAATGGCTTGAAAAACTCCCGAATCAAGATTTGTCTTTACTTTGCCAAGTCCAGCAATTATATCCCTGTTACCAACTGCATAACCTATGCGCCATCCTGTCATGTTATAAGTTTTAGAGAGAGAGTGAAATTCAATGCCCACTTCTTTTGCTCCTTCAATCTCCAAAAAGCTTACGGGTCTTTCTTCATAATAAACCTCTGAATAGGCAGCATCGTGACATACAATAATGTTATATTTTCTGGCAAAATATATAACTTCTTTGTAAAAATCAATAGTCGCTCCTGCGGAGGTAGGATTGTTAGGATAGTTTATAAACATTAATTTTGCCCTTGAACATACATCTTCAGGAATAGCCTTAAGGTCAGGAAGAAAATTATTTTCCTCCCTTAGTGGCATAAAATAAGGAATTCCTCCAGCAAACTTTGTGCCTACGGGATAAACAGGATAGCCAGGAGAAGGCACTAAAACTACGTCTCCAGGGTCAATAAAAGCTAAAGGTATGTGTCCTATGCCTTCCTTAGAACCAATTAAAGATAGAACTTCCTTTTCAGGGTCAAGCTCTACATTAAATCTTCTTTTATACCATCTCGAAACTGCCTGCCTGTAACTAAACATGCCCTCATAGCTTGGATAACGATGATGTTCAGGATTCTCCACTGCCTTTTTCATTGCCTCAACAATATGCTTCGGCGTTGGAATATCTGGATCGCCAATACTTAAGTCAATTAAATCTGCGCCCTTTGCAAGGGCTTCTCTTTTCATCTGGTCAATTGCAGCAAAAAGATAGGGAGGAAGCGTCCTAATCCTCTCGGCATACTGAATTTGCATCTTATTGCCTCCTTAAAGATACACTAAATTTATGAGAGTTTTTATTTTATTCTATCCTGTTAGTTTACTAAATTTCTGAAGATATTTCCAAACGCAAATCTTCTTTCTTATTCTATGTGAAAATTTGCTATCTATGAACTCACAGCGAATACAAAACATGCCCTTGCTTTGATTTAAAGTTGAAAAATCAATTAATCTATTTGAGACACATTCAATTAGAACCGCAGCATATGGAAAATAAGTAAAAAAAATGATATAATTTTTCACAAATTGAATAGGGGAAAACATGAGAATAATAATAGTTGGCGCTGGAGAAGTAGGATATCAAATTGCAAAATTTCTCACCTATGAAGGAGCGGATGTTGTAATCATCGACAGAGATGGAGCTAAATTAAGAAGAATATCCGAAGAGCTCGATATTGCCACAATTGAAGCGGAAGGAAGTGACCCATCCGCTTTCAAAGAGGCAGGAGCAGACAAAGCAGACCTCCTTCTTGCCGTGACAAATAGTGATGAGACAAACATGATTGCCTGTCTTCTTGGCAAGGCAATGTTTAATATAAAACGTAAAATAGCAAGGATTAGAAATCCTGACTATTTCTTTAACAAGGAACTTCTCGGAAAATCAAATCTTGACATTGACCCAGCCATTAATCCTGAGCTTGAAGCAGCGGAGGCAGTTGCAAGACTGATTGAAAATCCTTTTGCCAGTGAGGTAATAGGTTTTGAGCAGGGTAAGATTTTGGTAATCGGGTTTAAAATTCCAAAGGACAGTCCAGTAAATGGTAAAAAACTTAAGTCTGTAAGGTCCTTGATAAATCAAGAATTTATTATAGGAGTTATTGAAAGAGATGAAAACGTTATAGTTCCCTCGGGAGATGATATTATTCAGGAAGGTGATATTGTTTACATGCCCATTCCAAGAGAAAAAATACAGGAGGTTGCCCAGAGTCTCGGAGTAGTAGCAACACCCTCAAAAAAAATAATGATACTTGGAGGAGGAAGAATAGGCTATTATATAGCCAATAAAATGGAAAATAAAGCTGATATCAAGATAATAGAGAAAGACTCGGAAAGATGCAAATTCTTAAGCAAGCATCTTGGTAAAACTCTAATTCTCCACGGTGATGGAGCAGACAAGCAGATTCTTTTGGAAGAAAACATACAGAATACAGACACTTATATTGCCTGTTCAAACAATGATGAATTAAACATAATGGCATCTCTGCTGGCCAAAAAACTCGGCGCTAAAAAAGTCATATCTCTTGTAAACAGAACAGACTATGTCCCCCTTGCTCATAATCTGGGAATACAGTCTGTTTTAAGTCCCAGACTTATAACAGCCAGCATTATCCTAAGATATCTAAGGCGTGGAGAGGTAATATCCCTGACAGCAATAGCAGAAAATAAAGCAGAAATAATGGAAATTGAAGTTTCTAATAAATCTTCTCTCGTTGGTAGGACTCTGAAAGAAGGTATTTTCCCTAAAAATTCAATACTTGGCGCTATAATAAGAGATGACAGGATAATAATCCCATCTGGCGATGATTTAATAAGAGAGAGAGACAAACTCATAATCTTCGCCCTCAAAGATTCGATAAAGGAAGTGGAAAAGCTCCTCACATGAACTTCAAAACAGTTTTCAATATTGTTGGTATCATCCTCATAATTCTATCTATTTTTATGCTTGTTCCCGTCGGAGTGTCAGTATTAAACAATTCCTCTGATATTTTAGCCCTGAGCATTTCCTTTCTGGTCACATTATTTTCCGGTTCAGTCATGCTTGCTCTCACAAAGCAATACAAACACGTTGACCTCATGTACAGAGAGTCTTTCATGGCTGTCACACTATCATGGATTAGTGTTACTTTTTTTGGTGCTTTACCATACATCTTTACAGGCACAGTGTCTTCCCTTACTGATGCTTTTTTTGAGGCAATGTCTGGATTTACAACAACTGGTGCAAGTATTTTTGCAGATGTGGAGAGTTTACCGGCAGGACTTCTTTTTTGGAGATGCATGACTCAGTGGATTGGCGGCATGGGAATTATTGTCTTTGCCTTAGCTGTTCTCCCAATTATTGGAACTGGCGGCATGCAGCTGTTTAAAGCAGAAGTCCCTGAAATCAGTGTAGATAAACTAAGACCAAGGATTATAGATACAGCAAAGGCATTGTGGTTAATTTACACTGGGATAACAGTAATAATAGTAATTCTGTATTTCATAGCTGGCATGGATTTATATGATGCCGTATGCCATGCCTTTACAACCATTTCAACGGGTGGATTTTCCACAAAGAATGCAAGCATAGGACATTATAACAGTCCCCTCATTGATTATGTTGTGAGTTTTGGAATGTTTCTTGGAGGAGTAAATTTTGCCCTTTACTTTTACTTCATGAGAGGTGATTTCGGGGTATTTCTCAGAAATGCGGAATTTAAGTTTTATCTCTCTGTTATCCTCGTCACCGTAGCTTTGCTTACATTAAATCTTTTGATTTACTCTTACAATTCAGTCTCTGAATCGCTCAGATTCGCTGTTTTTCAAATTGTCTCTATAATGACCACTACGGGATATGCCACAGCCGATTATCTTAAATGGAGTTCTTTCTGCCAGCTCATATTACTGATAATCATGTTTTTTGGAGGAATGATAGGCTCTACTGCTGGTGGACTTAAACAAGTTAGAGTTTATCTCATGATAAAGCAGATATTCCGAGAGTTTTATCAGCTTATTCATCCCAGGGCTGTGCTTGCTTTGAAACTTGATGATAAGTTTCTCACAAAGGAAACTCTTGGAAGTATCTGGGGTTTTGTATTTCTTGCCCTTTTTCTATGTGCCATTGCAAGCATTGCAATGACAGCCACAGGGCTTGATATACTCACCTCTGTTTCAACGGTCGTATCAGCCATGAACAACGTTGGGCCTGCTCTCGGTGAGGCTGGACCAGCCGGGAATTATTCCTCTATTCCCCTTTTTGGCAAATGGATATTAATATTCTGCATGCTCGCAGGAAGGCTTGAGTATTATACGGTTCTTATTCTGCTTACTCCTGCTTTCTGGAAGCGATAGCCTAAACCTTGCTCTTTTTAACGGGGATATACTCAACAGACTGCCTGACAGGCTGAGGATAGAGATTCATAAGAAGCATTATCTCCTTGGGCATCTCTGTTGAGACCGGTAATCCCATCTCTTTAGCTTCCTCTGCACTGATTGGATAGTCATGTGTCCACTTTCCAGAAACAAGCTTTTCAGCAATCTCTTTTGCTTTATCAGAAGGATGACTTCTTGATACAATCTCAACAATGGTCTCTTTCATCTGCCTTATTGCCTTCTCAGCCTGGTCTGCTAAAATTAGCGTGTTGTCATCAATTTCATTGATAGTTTTTTTCTGAAGCACATTAAGCACTGACACAGCAGGCATCTGACCAATTTGCGGGTCAAGGGGACCGAGCACTGCATGCTCGCACATTACAATTTCATCGGCCGAGAGGGCAATGAGAGTTCCACCAGACATGGCATAGTGTGGCACGAAAACTGTAACCTTACCTTTATGTCTTGAAAGGGCCCTTGCAATCTGTGTTGCTGCAATGGCAAGGCCGCCAGGAGTATGAACTACAAGGTCAATGGGCATGTCATCGTCTGTCATGTGTATTGCCCTTAAAACTTCTTCAGAGTCGTGTATATCAATAAATCGCATGATAGGAAAGCCGAGAAAACTCATTGTTTCCTGCCGGTGAACAAGTAAAATTACTCTACTTCCTCTTTGTTTTTCTATCTCAGCAATCAGCTTCATACGGGCATTTTCAAGAAGTCTCTGCCTGATAACAGGCTGTATGGCAATGATTATGAGAAAAATCCAGAAAAATATTGTCGGGTCAAACTGCATACTTCACCTCAAATTTTTATATATTTTAACCTATTTTTACCCGATTTTTTGCTTCATAAAGAGCGATTCAAAACTTCCTTATTAACTTTTTAAAAACTAAAAAGTGTTTTCTTTGCGTTTAATGAAGCCTTTATGAACTCTCTGAAAAGTGGATGAGGTTTAAAAGGTTTAGATTTAAATTCTGGATGGAACTGACACCCCAAAAACCAGGGATGTTCTCTAAGTTCAATTATCTCAACTAACTGTCCATCGGGAGAAGTGCCACTGAACACGGCTCCTTTTTCTTCAAGTAAAGCCACATATTTATTGTTAAACTCGTATCTGTGCCTGTGTCTCTCTGAAATTTCCTTGGTTTTATATGCCTCAAAAGCCTTTGTTCCCTCCTTAATTGTACATGGATAAGCGCCAAGCCTCATTGTTCCACCTTTTTGAGATTCGTTTGAACGAATTTCGTATCTGTCTGTCCTGGGATTATACCATCTTTCCATGAGATAAATCACAGGATGCTCTGTTTCGGGGTCAAACTCTGTTGAATTTGCATTTAACTTAGCAAGATTTCTGCTGAGCTCGATTACAGCACACTGCATTCCAAGACATATTCCGAAAAAGGGTATCTTGTTTTCCCTTGCATATCTGATTGCTTCAATCTTTCCCTCTATTCCCCTCACTCCAAATCCACCGGGAATTAGAATTCCATTTGCTTCACCCAAAAGGGTCTTAGCTCCCTCTTTTTCTATATCTTCCGAACTAATCCAGATTATATTTACTCTTGCATTGTTAGCTATTCCGCCGTGAATTAGGGCTTCTGTTAGGCTTTTGTATGAGTCTTTTAAACCAACGTATTTACCTACTACAGCTATATTTACCTCTGTCTTAGGATTTTTAATCTTATCTACCACATTTTCCCAAGGTGATAAATC
>DDKK01000011.1 GCA_002339325.1 Nitrospiraceae bacterium UBA2600
CAGCTTAGGAAGTCATCCCGAGGCGTAAGCCGAAGGGTCTCCAAAAAAGAGGAGACTCCTCGCCTTCGGCTCGGAATGACAGAGAAGGAAGCATCGGAATCACAAAAAATCGGAATGACAGAAAAAAGGGGCTCGGAATGACAACCCACTCTGTCACCCCGAGCAATAGCGAGGGGTCTCTTCCGTATATGTAATTGTCTCGGAATAATTTAGGTGAATGCGAGCCATAAGCTTCGGATGTATTTAAATAACGTTAATGAAAAAAACTATTGACAAAGGCTCGCTTATGATATTAATATTCATGCAAAACTTTTAAGGGAGGTCAAATATGTTTTGTCCAAGTTGTGGAAAACAGGTTGACAACAATGTAGAGTTTTGCCCTGAGTGTGGCTACAGAGTAAAAGGCGTTTCTCCTTCTGAGATTAAATCGCAGGCAAAAGGCTTTTTCTCTACTCTTTTTGATTGGTCATTCACAGATTTCATAACGCTAAAGATAGTTAAGTTCATTTTTATAATCGGCCTCGTGATTATAGGACTTGCAACAATTGCTATAGTTTTCAGTAGCTTTCAGGGAGGCACTACAAGCGGACTTTTAATGCTGATTTTATCCCCTGTTTTTTTCTTTTTTATGGTTCTGATTCACAGAATTTACTGCGAAATTCTTATTGTTATCTTTAAAGTTGCCGACTATCTGCGGGAGATTAAAAATAAGCTCCAGTAACAATTTCTCGGGAGGAATTAATGAAATGTAGCATCTGTGGAGAAGAGATTCCCGATAATTCTAAGTTCTGTGTGAAATGTGGTAGCCCTGTTGAATTAAAGCAGCCCGAAAAGTCAGTTGAAGAATCTTCCATAAAGGTTTGTCCTAAATGCGGGCAGACTTTCGAGGATAATATAAAATTCTGCACAAAAGATGGCACACCTCTTGAGATTAAGAGCATAAGTAAATTCTCTGCTCAGGATAAGACAACAATACCCCCTTCAGCCTATGAATCTGTAAGACCAAATAAGTCTTCAAAAAATCTTCTGATTATTCTAATTGTTGGATTTTTACTGATAATAGCTGGGGTAGGTGGATATTTGCTTTATCCAAAAATTTTTGCTAAAAAGCAGGAAACAACTGCGAAAGAAGAGAATGTAAGGTTACCAGCCAGTTCGTCAGAAACAAAGGAAGAACAAAGAGGTAAGGAAAAAGCAGGAGAGGAAAACATCCAGACAGCTAAGATTGAGATACCAAAGGAAAAAGAAAAGCAAGAAAGAAAGCAGGAAGTCGTTCCTCCACCTCCTAAAATAGACCCCTTAAAGCTTGAAGATGATATAAACAAAGCATTAAGACACGCAAATATTCAAAATGTAACAGCTTTGGTAAACAAAGACCTTGAGGTTACTTTAAAAGGAACAGTGAGTAGCAGTAAGGAGAAGGAGCGAGCTTTTGAGCTTGTAAGAAAATTCAAAGTGCATAGGATTAAGGATTCAGTTTTTATAGTTGAATGAACAATACGAGGAGGATAGCATGAAGAAAATAGTCGCTTTATTACTAATTGTTCTTTTGTTTGCACAATTTTCAGGTTGTGCAAGCATGTCTGGCACTGAGAAGGGAGCTCTAATCGGTGCTGGTGTTGGTGCAGGAGTTGGAGCTCTGGTAGGTGATACGAAGGGAGCAATCATAGGAGCTCTCGCTGGTGCAGTGATAGGTGCTGTAGTGGGAAATTACTATGACAATCAGGTCGCTACGAGAGAGGAAGCTTTGAGCAAACACAAGGTAAGCAAGCTAAATACGCTTAATATAGACATAGATAGTTCCTCTGTAAATCCTCAGTCTGTAAAAGCGAATTCTACCGTGGATGCGCAGGTTCAGTATACTATTCTCGCACCATCAGATGTATCTCAGATTACCGTAATTGAGACAAGAACACTCGTAAAGGGTAGCGAAAGGATTGAACTGGCAAAAAGAGAAGTCACAAGAGCTCAGGGAACTCATCTTTCTACTATGAGATTTACAATGCCTAAGGATATTGAGAAAGGTGACTACACTCTAATAACCACAATAAGTGATAAAGAAGGTAGACAGATAAGAACGGCCAAAAATTCGCTGAAAGTAATTTAAAGTTTTTAACAATTCTGTCCCCCCGAGCGGTAGCGAGGGGTCTCATAAAAGGAGGAGATTCCTCGTCGCTTACGCTCCTCGGAATGACAGAGTAGGGAGAGGAGGGAATTCCTCGCAGACCTTTCGCCTACGGCTCATGGCTCGCTTTGCTCGGTTCGGAATGACAGAGAAGGAAGCATTGCATGACACTACTAATTGTCATTCCGAACACCATCAGTGGTCTTTTTTGTTATTCCGAGGGGCGCGACGCTCCGAGGAATCTCTGACCCTATGGAATACCTATAACAGAGAAATTTATTTTTGGTATAATTAAAAAAAGCAATCCACAGAGGTAAGTTATGCCAGAAGTAGCAGAGAAAGTATCAAGACTTGAGGAAGTATTAGAGGAATTCATAAGAAGCGTAGGCATAGAGTTTAACAAGCTTTACAATTCTCAGATGCGCACTGAGGCGGAAATGCGAGCTTTCAAAGAAGAGATGCGAGCATATAGAGAGCGTTCTGAGCAAGAGATGCAGGCTTTTAGAGAGGAGATGCGAGCATATAGAGAGCGTTCTGAGCAAGAGATGCAGGCTTTTAGAGAAGAGATGCGAGCATTTAAAGTAGAGATGAACAAAAAGATGGGAGAGCTTGCAAACAAGCTTGGGACTATCTCAGAAGACATAGTTGCTCCTGGCATACCCTATGCAATAAAGAGAGCCTTTGGTCTGGAAGTGAGTGAGCTTTCAGTGAGGAGGAAAAGAAGCATAAAGGGCAGAAGCAGGGAGTATGATGTAATAGTGGTTGCAGGTAAGTATGTATTTTTAACGGATGTGAAGTCGAAGTATAGAAGATTGTATATAGAAGAGTTTGAAGAGATAAAGGCAGATTTTTTTGAGTATTTTCCTGAGTATAGAGGGTTTAAGGAAGTAGTAGTGATAGCGTCATTTTATTTTGATGAAGAAATAATAAAGCTTGCCAATAAGAAGAAGTGGTTAGTGTTACAGCTTGGTGGGGAGTATTTAGAGTTTATAAACAAGGACAAAGTAAAGCTTCCGTAAATAATAGGAGGTGTGCTATGAAAAGAGAAGTAAAGAGGACTTCTGACAAAGCATCCTTAGTTGAACTGCTTGAGAAGAAACTGGCAGAGTTACGTAACGGCTACATAGAAATTGATGACATTAAAGTCAAACTTCCCGATAACTTTGAAGTTGAGCTTGAATATGAGGAAGAACAAAAAGATGAAAAAACAAAGTGCAAAGTTGAAATTGAGATTGAGTGGAGTAAGTAGAGATTTTTTATATTTCTTTTTCGTAGATTCTCAGAGTTTTATATTTTTTTGCACCCATAATTTGAGTTAGATTTATTGTGTCGTAGTTGTCTTCGAGTATCCACGAAAATTCGCATTTTTCAAAGCCGTATTTTCTTGCTCCTTTGAAGGCTTCGCGAATCATTATTGATTCAACTCCTCTGTGTCTGAACTCCTTTTTTACGCCAAAAAGAAGTAGACGTATAGACTTGATTCTTCGGCGGTAATATAGTGCTTTGAGGATATTCAGTGGTGTAAGTTTTCCGTTAAGCTTCCGTAAAACTTCATTGAAATCGGGGATGGCACCAAAGAAACCTATTGGTTGGGAGTCCTTCTCAGCCACTATTACCAAGTCTGATATTGCCACAGGCTTCAGTTTATCAGCCATGTAGTCAATTTCTTCTTTAGTTATCGGAATAAAGCCCCAGTTTTCTCTCCATGCTTCATTGTATACTTCCATAAAGGCATAGAGCTCCTCTTTGAAGTTTTTTAAGTTCACTTTTCTCGCTCTTATCCCTTGCTTTTCAGCAAAACGAGCAACTCTTTCAATTTTTGCAGGAAGCTCGGCTGGCACATCTACAATGTAACAGTAAAGGTCTTTTGCCTTTTCCATACCATATCCTTCAGCAAGTTTGTTGTAATATGGAGGGTTATAGGGAATCATTATCATCGAAGGAGTATCAAATCCTTCATAGAGAAAACCACATTCTTCATTGGTTGACATATTCATCGGACCTCGCATGCCTTTGAGATTATTTTCTTTAAGAAAATCCTTCACCCTATCGAAAAGAGCATTGGCAATTTCTTTGTCTTCAATGCATTCAAAGAGACCGAAAAATCCTGTTTTGTCCCTGTGGAACTCTAAATGACCATAATTAACAATTCCAGCTATTCTGCCAACAGCTTTTCCATCTCTGTAGGCAATAAAAAATTTTGCCTTTGCTCTCTTGAAAAAAGGATTTTTATCGCTTAAATGTTCGAGCATGTCTCTTGTGAGATGTGAAGCATAGAAGGGGTCGTTTTTGTAAAGAGAAAGAGGCAGAGTAATGAATTTTTTAAGGTCTTCTTTGTCGATTACTTCTTTGATAATTATGGGCATTACGTCTATACTTAGTATACTAATTCTTTTTCTTCTAACATGCCCGAGAGAGTTTTAAGAATAAATTCTTTAGCCTCAAGTATTTCAATAAGAACAGGCTCTCCTTGCTTAGAGAAATGGATAATTATAGGTCCTTCCTCTTGAGCATAGTCAATTGGTTTTTCTGATATTTCTATGAGGAGAATGTCAACGTCTTTACTATATCTAATTTTAGCCATATCTTTTTATCCTTCCTGGATAAACTGTTACAACATGTATTTCTTGAGCTTTAATTTCATATACTACTCTTAAAACATGCTCTGAATCATAAATCTTCTGAGCTATAAATCTGTCTTTGTAGCCTTTTTCAATTTTATCCGGAGATAAAATGGCATTTTCAATCATTGAGATTTCAACGTTGAAACCGTGTCTATGTAAAATATCAATTTTAAAGAGTGCATGTTCTGTAAATTTTATTTTCACTGATTTTCAAATTACACCTAATGTCTTGCCTACCTTTTGGAATGCTTCAAGAACTCTGTCGAGGTGTTCGTCTGTGTGAGTTGCCATATAGCTTGTTCTTATTAATGCCTTACCAGGTGGTACAGCAGGAGATACAGCTACATTAGCAAAAATTCCTTCTTCCTGAAGCATCATGACAAACTTGAATGCAAGCTCGTCATCACCAACAATAACAGGGATAATCGGAGTCTCTGCTACTCCTATGTTAAATCCAAGCTCTTTGAAGCCCTTGAGCATTTTGTTTGTATTCTTCCAGAGCTGTTCTCTTCTTTCTGGTTCGCTTACGATTATGTCTATTGCTGCAGATACAGAGGCAACTGAGGCTGGTGGAGGGCTTGCACTGAATATGAAGGCTCTGCCAAAGTGTTTTATGTAGTTTATTACATCTCTCTCTCCAGCAATAAAACCGCCGATTGAAGCAAGGGATTTACTGTATGTTCCCATAATTAAATCAACTTCCTTTTCAAGTCCAAAATGCTCTGCTGTTCCCCTTCCTGTCTCGCCAAGGACACCAATTCCATGGGCATCATCAACCATCAAGCGAGCATCGTATTTTTTGCATAGTTCATAAACTTCAGGAAGTTTTACAATATCTCCCTCCATGCTGAAAACACCGTCAACTACAACAAGCTTTGTCTTTTCCTCACACTCCCTAAGCACTCTCTCAAGGTCTTCTGTGTCATTGTGTTTGTATCTTTTGACCTCACCAAAAGATAGTCTGCAACCATCTACAATGCTTGCGTGGTCCATTTTATCTATTATTACCACATCGTCTTTTCCAACAAGTGAGGCGATAACACCGAGGTTTACTTGAAAACCTGTGGAGAATACAAGGGCTGCCTCTTTACGCATGAACCAGGCAAGTTTTTCTTCAAGCTCCACATGGATGTCAAGAGTGCCATTAAGAAATCTTGAGCCTGCGCAGCCTGTTCCGTATTTTTTTATGGCATTTATGGCTGCTTCTTTTACTTTCGGGTGATTGGTAAGGCCAAGATAGTTGTTTGAGCCAATCATTATCATTTTCTTGCCGTTCATTATGACTTCTGGTCCCTGGGCAGACTCAATTACCCTGAAGTATGGATACATTCCTACTTTTTGAAGCTCGTAGGCTGCTGTAAATTTAAAGCATTTTTCAAATATGTCTTTTCTTATAGCCACTTGTTCTGTCTGTACCAATTTGCTGTCCATTCCATCCCTTCCTTCAAATTAGTTTTAGCTTTAAAACCGAGCATTTGCTCGGCTTTGTCAGAGGAGCATACCCAGCAGGGCTCGGTAAGCTCTTTAAGTTTATCGCTATTTATTATACTGTTTTTGTCAAATTTTTGAAATACTTTCATGAAAAACTCTCCTATTGACTTAGGAATTTTTAACTTGAGAGGATTTTTTCCGATAGCCTCTGATATGGCTGCTATAATCTGTTGAGTGCTGTAAGGTTCAGGCTCTGATAAGAAGAAAATTTCTCCAATAGCCTTTTCATTTTCCGATGCCAGCAACATTCCTTCAATGAGGTCATCTACATATATGGTAGAGTATACCCCCTCTGTTAGATAAAACACAAAACCGGTTTTAATCATTTTAAAGAAAGTCAGAAAATCACTGTCTCTGGGACCATAAACAGCAGGAGGTCTTATTATTGTAATGGGCAATCTATCTTTATAAAAAATAACAGCCCTCTCTCCCATTAGCTTGCTTTTGCCGTATTCTGAAACTGGATTTGGCTCTGTATCTTCATCGACCGGTTTGTTGTCCCTGCATGGACCTGTAGCGGCGAGACTGCTTACATGGACAAATCTTTTGGGAACATATCCAGCTTCTATAATCGCTTCTATCAGATTTTTAGTTCCCATATAGTTTGCTTTAAAAAACTCTTCGTAATTAGCTGTCTTGGTGATACCCGAAAGATTAAATACTAAATCATGCTCCCATTTTATTTCTCTCAATGTCTCATTGTTTGAAAGGTCTGCCTGAATGATTTTTACTTTTAAACCCTCAAGAAATCGGAGCTTCGAGGGGTTTCTGACTATGCAATATACTTCATAATTTTTTCTGATTAGAGACTCTACGAGATGGCTACCGATAAATCCTGTGCCACCTGTAACCAGAGCCTTCACTCAGCTTTCCTCACCTTTAAGGTTAGTCCTCTCACTTCTTGGACTACTATTTCTTCATCCTTGTTTATTTTCTCTTCAGATATGGCCTGCCATAACTCACCATGAATCATTACCATACCACTTCGACTGTCAATGTCTGTCTTAGCTATGCCTCTTAGCCCTACAAGCTCTTCTACTCCTGTGACAGGCTTTCTTTTGTGAGCTTTGTAAGCAAGCCTTAAGAGGAACGCAAAAAACAAAGCCGTAACTACTGCGACTGGTATTACAACAGAAAAGGATAGCTTAAATAAAGGATTATCCGTATCTATTAACATAAGGGACCCCAGCACAAAGCATATTATCCCACCTAAGGTGAGAAGTCCATAAGAGGTAAATTTGAGTTCGAGTATAAACAGAACAATACCCAGCAGAATAAGCCCTGCTGCAGCATAGTTAATTGGAAGCGTCTGAAGGCTGTAAAAGGCAAGGATAAGGGAAACAGCTCCTATTACTCCCGGAAATATTGCTCCCGGATTGCTCAATTCAAAAATAATTCCGTAAATTCCTATCATAAGCAGAATGTATGCAATGTTTGGATTGCTGAGAAAGTTCAGAAGCCTTTCCCTAAAATTCATTTTAACTTCATTTATTTTGGCATCTTTTGTAGTTAAAATTTTTTCTCCAATGACTGTCTTTACCTTCTTGCCGTGAATTTCCTTTAAAAGTGTCTGTAAGTCATCGGCTATAAGGTCTATAACTCCCTTTTTCAGAGCTTCTGTTTCTGTAGAGGAGATACTTTTTCTGACTGCCTGTTCTGCCCATTCTGTATTTCTTCCTCTTTGCTGAGCAATAGATTTTATGTAAGCGACAGCGTCATTTTTTACTTTTTCAGCCATTGTTTTATCCATTTTTTCGCCTCCCATTGCCACAGGACTTGCCGCACCGATATTCGTTCCTGGAGCCATTGCTGCAATATGGGCAGAAAGCGTTATAAAAGCACCTGCACTGGCTGCACGAGCACCTTTTGGTGCTACATAGACAACTATGGGAATCTGGGAGTTAAGAATCTCTTTTACCATATCCCTCATGGAAGTATCGAGACCGCCTGGAGTATCAAGCTGAATTATCACAGCTTCTGCTTTTATTTCATGTGCCTTTTTAATTCCCTTTACCACATAGGCTGAGTGGGGGGGATTTATGACACCATCTACAGTAAGGACTAAAATCTCCTTTGCCGAAACTCCCACTGGAGATATCAGCAAAATAAGTAAGGATAATATCAATAGACTTTTCTTCATGTGAAATTATAACAAACTTTTGATTTTTTCTTTTAGAAGGTCAATAATTTTTTGTGCTACTTCGGGGCTTAATTTACCTGTCGATGAGTTAATCTCAAATACTCTCTCTGGCAGTTTCAGTTTTTCAAGGTCAAAGCCGCATTTTATTTTAAATCGATATTTTTCTACATAAACCTCTTTTCCAACTTCAATTAATTTCTCTTGATTAAATTCATAACCAGCAAGCTTTAGACTCTTTATAACAACCTCGGGCGTATAAATTTCTCTTCCAAAGAAACAGATAACAAGGCTTGATAGAATCTGTCTCCATACCTCTTCATTGAATATCTTTTCGGCAAAATCTTCTTCGCTATAAGATTTAACCATAGCTTCTCTGTCAATAGCATAGCCAGCAGAGTCAAGATGGCTGTGTCTTGCCCCAAGAAGATAGCCAACATGAGCACCGTAACCTGTATGATAACCAGGCATTTCGTTTTTTCCGAAGGTAAGGGCAAAGTCTTCTCCTCCGTATATTGAAGAGGCATAATGAGCACCTTTTTGTACAGCTTTATAAAATTCGCCCTCACTGAAGACGATTTTTCTTATAAGCTCAATGTAATTGGCTACATTTCCCCATTGGGGAATTACTCCTTCTGTTAATTTTTCATTAATTATGCCTTTCTCAAAGGCTTCCGTTATCCAGGCAAGAACAACTCCTGTTGATATAGCATCAAGCCCCATGTCTTCAACTGTCTCAATTAGGGCTAAAACTCCCTCTGCTGAAGATATACCAAGCATTGTGCCGAGTGCATAAATTAACTCATAATCATAGGATAGATACACTGTTCTGTAAAAGTAGGGTTCGTCTTCGTAAGGCTTTCTCAGAGAAGCTAAATGAATACAGGCAACAGGACAGTGGGAGCAGGCAACTCTTCTTCCAAGATGTTTTTCTGCAAAGCTCTCTCCCGAGATACACTCAATGCCTTCAAGTTGAAGTTCTGTAAGATTTTTTACAGGTATGCCCTTTGAAAAACTCAGAGGAAGAACATTGGCAGGAGTGCCAAGTTCGTGGTATTTTTTCATTTTGTCAGATTTAGCAAGTTGTTCAAGAAGGCTTAGATAGAAATCTTTGTATTCCTTGAAATCTGTGACCTTTAAGTCTCTTTTGCCAGATATAACAAGGGCTTTTAGGTTTTTGCTTCCAAAAACAGCGCCTAAACCTAATCTGCCAAAATGTCTATAGGTTTCAAGAGTAACGCATGAATAGGTAACCTGTCTTTCTCCAGCAGGTCCTATCCTCATTATTGTTCTAAGCCCTGCACCGGGCTCTTGTCTTCTGATGAGGCTTCCAGAAGACATGCCCTCATCTAATCCCCAAAGCGTTGTTGCATCTTTGAAGGAAACTCTATCACCGTGAATTGCAATATAGCAGGGTCGGATACTTCTTCCCTTAATAACTATTGCACCATATCCAGCCATTCTTATGGCAATTGCGCTTCTACCTCCTGCATGAGATTCACCGAGATTTCCTGTGTGGGGAGACTTGAAAAGAGCAACTGTCTTAGATGCAATAGGAAAAAGGCCATTTAGGGGACCAACAGCAAAAACTATGGCGTTATCTGGAGAAAGAGGGTCAATGTCGTATTTACAGTTTTCATGTAAAAGTTTAATTGCTACTGCTGTGCCGCCAATGTATTTCTCAAATAAGTCCTCTCGGTTTTCCGTCCAGAACTTCCTTTTTGAGAGGTCGATATATAAGACTTTCTTTAAGCTGTCCTCTTTTATCATGTTCTTTTATACTCCAAAACCTTGTAATGACAACTTCTGGCACACTCGCCGCATTGAATACATATTACAGGTTTGTTTTTTTCTTTATTCCAGCCAATAGCATCAAGAATGCAAGCTTTAACGCAACTGCCGCATCCTGTGCATTTGTCCTCTTTGAGTAAGACACCACCGCCTTTTCTCGTTATTAAAGCGTCTTCGGGACAAGCACGTCCACAGGGTGGGTCTTCGCACCCTCTGCATACAAATACCGAAAAGCCCCTTGAAATTCCACCTTGAGACCGAACTTTTATGCAGGAACTTTCAACACCTACGGCAAGATGTGCCCTTCCACAGGCAAACATGCAGATGAGACAGCCCACGCACTTGTTAGCATCCTTTACGAAGACAGGCATAGTGAAATTATAACATGTTATAATTTCAGATTGATAATGGAAAGGGAAGTTCTACTTTTTTTTCATAAAACAATCGCTAATCCCCTTCTGGACTCTATAATGTATTTCTTTACTGACAAGGGTTGGATGCTTAGCATCCCTGTTTTTTTATTCTTAATGGTCTTTCTTTTGAGACAGAAAAATTATCTTGTTGCTTTATATCTAATCTCTTCTATGACAGTCGGTATTTTTATCTCCGACTGGCTTTCTGATGAGATAAAGTTTATATTTCACAGAACAAGACCTTGCTGGGAAATAGATTTTAGACACATAGTGGGATGCACAGGTTCATATAGTTTTCCTTCAAATCATGTCTCCAATGGATTTACAATTGCAACTATTTTCCTTTTTTTTCTGAGAAGATATGTATCTAATAGTTTTCTTAGAAAAATTTTTTATATCTATATCTCTGTAGTAGTTATCTCAGTATCTATTTCCAGGGTCTATCTGGGTGTTCATTATCCATCTGATGTTATTGGTGCTGCTTTAATTGGAATAGCTGTAGGAACAATATCTTACAAGGTAATCTTAAGGGTTAATTCATTGAAAGATTTGTTTTATCTTTCTATAATTGTCATAAGCCTGTTTAGGATTTATTTCATTCTTCACGGACCAATTGACCTTTCTCCTGATGAAGCTCATTATTGGGAGTGGAGCAGAAGGCTTGACCTTAGTTACTATTCAAAAGGACCTGTTATTGCCTATCTTATTGCTCTGTCTACTTGGTTGTTTGGTGCTACTCCTTTTGGAGTAAGGATTTTTGCCGTTTTATTCTCCTTTTTGAGTAGTATGTTTGTTTACAAGACGGGTAAAAGATTATTCAATGAAAGGGTTGGATTTCTTAGTGGGATTCTTTTTCAGATAATCCCATTATTTTCTGCTTTAGGAGTTATATTTACTATTGACAGCCCCTTTATTTTACTCTGGACAGTATCAATGTATGTATTTTTACTCGCCCTTGAAAGAGGAGGAAGATATTGGGTATTTCTTGGCTTGTTCATAGGAGTTGGGCTTCTTACCAAGTATACGATGGCCTTTTTTTATTTATCGATGATTTTATACTTGATTAAGGCAAAGGATGACCCTTCCAAATTAAATCAAGCTCATAGAATAAGCGTTTTTAAGAATTTGTCTTTATATCTCTCAGTAGTTATTTCTGTAGTAGTTTTTTTGCCGGTGATAATATGGAACTTCCAGCATGACTGGGTAACACTTAAACATACTGCCGGTCAGGCTCATATCCAAGATGGATTGACGATTTCTATAAGATATTTGCTTGAGTTCATCGGCAGTCAGTTAATAGTTATATCTCCACTGTTATTTATCATTGGCCTTTATTTGCTTGTCAAGCCTTCACTTTTAAAGCTTGAGAAGAAAAAATATTGGTTTATGTTCTCCTTTTCTATGCCTATTTTAGCTTTTTTTCTACTCAAAAGCATTCAGGGCAAAGTTCAGGCAAACTGGGCAATGACTGCATATGTGCCGTTTATTTTTATTGTTGCTTACGCTTTTAACAAAGGAGTTTTTAAAAAAATAATAACTGCCTCATTTGTGATTGCTTCTCTTCTTACAATTCTCAGTTATGCAATCCCATACATCAATCTTCCCGCTAAGCTTGACCCTTCTTCAAGACTAAAAGGCTGGAGGGAACTTGGGCAAAAGGTATATTCAATAAAAGAGGAGATTAAAGGAAATGAAAAAGTGATAATATTTTCTGATAGATATCAAATCTCAAGTGAACTGGCTTTTTATGTCAAGGGACATCCTTTTGTTTACTGTATCAATCTTGGAAGAAGAATGAACCAATACGACCTATGGAATTCAATCAACGGGGAACTGGAAGGAAGCAAAAAAGTCCATGGCATTTACGTTGTTTACGGGATAAAAAAGGAACCTGAACCAGAAGTTCTATCTGCTTTTGCAAGATGCGAGCATGAAAATTTTACGGTCTTTCGGAAAAATGTTAAAATTAGAGATTATACGATTTTTAAATGTTTTGACTTCAAAGGCATGAATTTGAAAAGACCAGAGAGTTATTGAGGGAGTAATCGTGGAATTATCAGTAGTCATACCTCTTTACAACGAAGAAGAAAACATTGAGGAGCTTCACAAAAAACTATCGGATGCTCTCATTAGTCTTTCAATCTCCTATGAAATTATCTATGTCGACGACGGAAGTATGGATAACACGTTAAAACTTCTTGAAGAAATTCAAAAAAATGACGCTCACGTAGTAGTTCTTAGCTTTAGGAGAAATTTCGGACAAACCGCTGCCTTTGCTGCAGGCTTTGATTTTGCAAGAGGTGATGTAGTTATTACGATGGATGGAGACCTGCAAAATGACCCTGTTGATATACCCAAGCTTCTCGAGGCAATAAAAGATGCTGATTTGGTAAGTGGTTGGAGAAAGAGGAGAAAAGACCCATTTCTCTCGAGAAGACTGCCCTCAATAATAGCAAACTGGTTAATTGGCAAAGTAACGGGAGTAAGAATTCATGACTATGGTTGTTCTTTGAAAGCTTACAGAAGAGAAGTTGTTAAGAATTTGAGACTTTACGGAGAGATGCACAGATTTATTCCTGCCCTTGCAAGCTGGTATGGAGTAAAGATAAAAGAAGTTGAGGTTACCCACCAACCGAGATACAGAGGTAAGTCAAAATACGGAATAGGCAGAACAATAAAAGTCCTTCTTGACCTTGTGACTGTTAAATTTCTCCATAGTTTCTCAACGAAGCCCATTCAGTTTTTCGGACCAATTGGAGTTCTTTTCATGCTTGCCGGAGTTGCCATAGTCTCTTACTTACTCTTTCTTAAATTCTTTCATGGTGTTTCGATAGGTGGAAGACCGTTGTTACTGGGAGGATTTTTCTCTGTACTAATCGGGCTTAATTTTATTGGCATGGGTCTTCTCGGAGAGATGATAGTCAGAGTATATCATGAAACGCAGAAAAAGCCGATTTACATCCTCAAGAAAATCCTAGGACCGGGGGATTGAAAAAGTTTAAATTCATCCTTAGGCTTTCTGTAACTCTAATTCTCGTTTCCTATCTTATATTTAAGACGGACATCAAGAAATTATCAGATATTATAGTTGAAGCAAATATTCTATTTTTATTTATTGCATCATTGCTATATCTGTTTTCATCTTATCTGTCTACCCTTAGATGGAAGCTATTTGTTTGCACTGATTGTTCTTTAGCAATAAGAAAACTTTTCTCTATTTACATGGTAGGAACTTTTTTTAATATATTTTTACCTGGAATTATGGGCGGCGACTTAATGAGGATAATTATATTGAGAAAAATAACTGGCATAGGAGATGCGGTAGCTTCTGTTTTTCTTGAGAGATATATTGGCTTTTTTGCCTTATTATTTTTAGGTTTTATCTTTTTTCTGTTGTTTTACAGTTATATGCCTAAAAACGAGTTGATATTTCTTGTTCCTCTGTTATTTTTAATTTTTTCTTCTTTATCAATCTTCATTTTTGCTCTAAGAAAATTCTCTTTTTTTCGTTTGCTAATTGATTATTTCTACAAATTTAACAGCAAAGCTTTTTCGAAGGCTTTCTTATACTCCTTTATTATTCAGTTGATAGTAATGTTTTCAGTTTACCTAATCTTTTTGAGCATAGATGCTTCTGTCAGATTTTACGAAGTTGTTATTTATCTTCCCGTTATCATTGTTCTTACAACACTGCCCATATCAATATCGGGACTTGGAGTAAGAGAGTGGAGCTTTGTTCTGTTTTTTGGAGGAGCTTTAGGCAATGAAAAGGCAGTAGCTGTAGCTTTCTTATGGTTTCTCTCTGTAGCTTTTGCCTCTCTTTTAGGTGGGATAGAGTATCTAAGATTTAAGAATTTTTTTGATATGCCTAAGAAATAAAAAGCGCTTCAAATCGCGGAGATTGTTAGGAAACAGGTCTTTTTTCAACTTTTCTGCTATTTCCGCTTTTCCAAGGTCTTCTTCTATGCTTAAATTATACTTCTTCACAATCTCGTTTGCTATGTAAAAGACATCCTCTCTTCTTTCCCTTAAAGGAGGAATTCTGAAGAAAACAGGATTGAGAAGCTTGATTAGTTCTCCTGAAAAAGCTTCCTGAGCGACTTTGACTCTCAAGTCTTCCTTTCCTACAAGGATAAATTTAATGTCCTCAAACTCAACAGGTGTAATATCTCCCACTCGATAGAATTTTTTAGTCTTAAGTGCCCGTAAGAACTTGTCCTGAAATTCTCGGGGCATTATGTCAAAGTTTTTAATAACAAGAGTTCCGCCTTCAGCGTTTTTAAGTGCCCCTTTCTTGCCTTTTCTTCCCATATATCCTTCTTTAATTCCGAAGAATTCCTCCTCTAATGTTTCCTGTTCTATGTCAGAGAAAATCATTACAAACGGCTTGTCCTTTCGGGGATTGTCAGGAGCTGAGTGAAGGGCTGCTGCAAGTAGCCTTTTTCCGACAGCCCTTTCTCCGTAGATATAGATATTTCTGTCTTTTGCGTTTTCTTCAAATAGATTTTTGAGCATTGAGGCAAAAATAGAGTTTTTGCTTTCGAATTTGAATTGTCTAAATACATATACGCTTTCTGTTGAGAATTGTATGTCTTCAATAACATTCAACTCTTTTGCAACGGCTAAAAATCTATCCATGGCGCTTTGTAAAAATTCGAGCGAATCTGTTTCTTTTATGCGAAAGTATCTTTTTGAAAGTTCAAGAAAAAGCTCTCGGTTGTCAACTACTGAGGGAAACATCAATGCCTGACAGCCATAGGTTGCCAGGTCTGAGATTAAGGCCAAATCAAAACAACTCTGAAGTGACGAACCTCTCGGAGGCACTGAGCTTTTTAAGTCTTTTCCTCCATCTTCGGGGAAAATTCTATTTAAAATATTCACAACCTCTCTGAAAGGTGGACATAATATGTTTCTCTTAAGCGCTTCGATATTATTTGTACCAAAAACAGATTGTTCGAGAAATACCCTGTCTTCAAGGGGAAGTTTAATGAGAAAAGGAATTATGCTTCTGTATGCGGGGAATTCATTTATCATAAAAAGCATTCCAAGGCAGGGAAGAAGACCTGCGAAGAAGGCTTCGTCTTTGTGAATATGGGGAAGTTTTTGAACTATGAGAGTTGCTGTCTCTGCGCTGAGAATTCCATATATCCATATATTTAGCTCTTCCTCATCTAAAAAAAGGTCACTTTCAAGAATTATCTGCTCTATTTTCTTTGTTCCAAGATAATTTATCATCTGAGAAAAATTCGTTATCTCTGTCTTACCGCAGGGAGAATTGACTGTATGAAAAATACGGTAGGCAATCATAGGGTCATATTTGATAAGAGAAGAAAACTTCTCAGGATTTTCTTCAAGAAGCTCTCTAAATCTGGCAATAGTATGCCTAAAAACTGGTAAACTCATGCATATATTATAATAAAATAAGATACAAAAATAAAGGTAAAGAGTTGAAATTTTCGCCATTTTATAAGTGCTTATCAAAATAAAGTCTAACAAGAATGGTAGGCTTTTAAATAAGAAGGTTTCAGAATTTTAACGGAGGAACGATGTATAAAGAGAAAGATTTCGATGTAATAGTTGTAGGAGCAGGGCATGCAGGCTGTGAAGCAGCAGTTGCATCTGCTAAAATGGGGCTTCAGACAGCTCTCTTTACGATTTATCTTGAGACAATTGCCCAACTAAGCTGTAATCCGGCTATAGGCGGACTTGCAAAGGGACATCTGGTAAGAGAGATTGACGCTCTTGGTGGGATAATGGCAAAGGTTACAGACATGGCTGGAATACAGTTCAGAATGCTCAACCGCTCAAAAGGTCCTGCCGTATGGTCTCTAAGGGCGCAGGCAGACCGAATACTTTACAATGTCTATATGCGAAAGCTTTTGGAGGAGACAGAAAATCTTGCGATAAAGCAAGCAATGGTTGAGGAGATTTTAGTGGAGGGAGGAAGAGTAAAGGGAGTTACCACTTCTCTTGGAGTATTTTATGGAGCTAAGGCAGTAATAATAACGCCGGGCACTTTTTTAAATGGTCTCATTCATATAGGTTCTGAATCTTTCGAAGCTGGCAGAGCAGGAGAGTTCGCTTCCAAAAGATTATCCGAGTCAATAAGAAAAATCGGGCTAAAAATGGGACGCCTTAAGACAGGCACGCCACCAAGGATAGATGCAAAAACAATAGATTTTTCTAAAACAGAACAGCAGTGGGGAGACCTTCCACCTATACCATTTTCCTACTCCACAAAGGAGATTACCAATCCGCAGGTTCCCTGCTACATAACATATACCAACGAAAGAACACATGAGATAATAATTAATAACCTTGACCGTTCGCCCCTTTATGGAGGAAAGATAAAGGGTATAGGACCGAGATATTGCCCTTCAATAGAGGATAAAGTAGTTAAATTCAGAGAAAAACCGAGACACCAAGTTTTTTTAGAGCCGGAAGGTTTAAGCAGAAAAGAGTATTATGCAAACGGCATATCAACCTCTTTGCCCTACGATGTGCAGGTCTCGCTTGTGAGGAGTATTCCGGGGCTTGAAGAGGCCGATATAATGAGACCCGGATATGCAATTGAGTATGACTTTGTCTATCCTACGCAGATAAGGCATACGCTTGAAGTGAAAGGGATAGAAGGCCTTTATCTGGCAGGACAGATAAACGGAACGAGTGGTTATGAGGAGGCCGCTGCACAGGGGCTTATGGCAGGTATAAATGCTGCCCTCAAAATAAAAGGACAGCCACCTTTTATACTAAGACGAGATGAAGCATACATTGGTGTTCTCATTGATGACCTTGTGACAAAAGGAACGCAAGAACCTTACAGAATGTTTACGTCAAGGGCAGAATACAGGTTGCTTCTCAGACACGACAATGCAGACTTAAGATTAAGAGACTACGGATACAGATTAGGCCTTTTAGATGAAGAAACATACGACTGCTTTAGAAGAAAAAAGGAAACTCTTGAGACAGAGATAAAAAGACTCAAGACAACGACGATAAAACCTTCGGAGGAGCTTAACAGAGCTCTAATTGAAGCAGGAACAACTCCTATTGAAGAGGCTGTTTTTATTGACAAAATTCTTAAAAGACCCGAGATAGATTATGGCTTCATAAAAAAATTTACTCCACCCGAAATAGAGATAGAAAGAGAAATAGAAGAGCTTGTAGAAATTCACATAAAGTATGAGGGCTATATTGCAAAGCAGATGGAACTTGTTGAGAGAATGAAACAGTTTGAGGAGAAACTCATACCTGAAGGTTTTGATTTTAATATCCCCGGCCTTTCAAGGGAGGTTATTCAAAAGCTTAATGAAGTATCTCCCCGAACTATTGGTCAAGCAATGAGAATACCCGGCGTAACGCCTGCGGCAATTTCAATTCTCATGGTAGCCCTACAAAAAGGCATGGCATGCAGAAGATAGAAGAATTTTTTAGAGAGCATATTAATAGCGAGAATTTTTTAGAGTTAAAGCTGCCGGTCAATCAAGAAGAGATGAATACTTTAATTGATAAATTCATGATTTATCTGAAAGAGTTGAAAAAATGGAATAAGTCATACAATCTTACATCAATAGATAATGAAAGAGAAATAATTATCAAGCATTTCTTGGATTCTTTGCTTTATCTGTGTTATATTCCTCAGAAATTTGCTTATATTGCTGATATAGGCTCAGGTGCAGGATTTCCAGGGATGCCAATAGCTATTGCAAGACCTTATCTTCATGTTACACTTATTGAACCATCATGGAAAAAATGTGCCTTTCTAAAAAACATCAAAAGAAAAATAGGTATAAAAAATGTTGACGTCCTTCAGGGAAAGGCAGAAGAGGTTGATAAAACTTACGATATCATAACTACCAGAGCATTGTGGAGCATAAAGGATTTCGTTAAGAGATGTAATGCCTTGCTCAAAGAGGAAGGATATTTTATCGTGAGTAAGTCATGGAGATATGAGGAGGAAATAAAAGAGCTATCTGAAGAATATAGGTTTGAAATAAAGGAGTTTATTCTTCCAGCTACAGAAGTTTCATGTAGAGAACATAAAAGATTTATAATCAAGATAGGAAAATGAGAGTTTTAGGTTTAGATACATCTACAAAATATGCTGGAGTTGCAGTGGTTGAGGAGGGTAAATTATTAGCTCAAGCTTCCCTTCAGTTTATGGCATCGCACTCGGAGAAGCTTATTCCTGAGATAGCTCATACCCTTGAAATCATGAAAATACCACTGGAAAGCATTGACATTTATGCCGTTACCATAGGCCCGGGTTCTTTCACAGGGCTTAGGGTTGCCATAAGCACTGTAAAGGGGCTATCCTTTGTTACCGGAAAAAAAATTGCGCCTCTTTCTACTCTTGAGGTTATGGCAAGAGGTTTACCACTTACTGATTTCTGTATTTGTCCTATGCTTGATGCCAGAAAAAATGAGGTATATGCGGCGCTTTTTAAATGGAAAGATGGTGTTTTAATTAGATTAAGGGAAGATTCAGTCCTTAAGCCTGAAAGACTTGCTGAATGGATAAGCGAAAAAACGGTCTTTATAGGAGATGGTGCTTCTCTGTACAGAGACAAACTTCTTAATACTTTGTCCGACAAAGTCTTTTTTACTGATTCTATCTACAATGTTCCCTTGCCAGCAATAGTGGCGCTTATGGGAGAAGAAAAAGCTAAGAGAGGTGAATTATTATCGGCAAAAACTCTTGCTCCCCTTTATCTAAGAAAGTCAGAAGCGGAAATTAAGTTTGGATGAAAATAAGAGCTTTTCAAGAAACAGACCTCCCGGCTATTTTAAAAATCGCCGAAGAAAGTTTCTCTTTACCATGGTCTCTTAAGTCTTTTCAAGAAGAGATTGCAAGTAGAATTTCTCAATTAAAAGTAGCTGAGCTGAGCGGTGAAGTCGTAGGATATGTTTTATACAGGACTGTTACTGATGAGGCAGAAATTCTCTCTATAGCAGTTAAACCAGAAAAGAGAAAAAAAGGAATTGCCACAGCTTTACTTAAAGAGGCATTAAGGGACATAGAAAAAACTGCAAATGTGTGTTTTCTTGAAGTAAGGGTTTCAAATAAAGAGGCAATAGGGCTTTATGCAAAAGTAGGATTTAAAATAGCGGGGTTAAGAAAAAAATACTATCTATTTCCTGAAGAAGATGCCTTTGTAATGGAATATCCATGCAAGCCGAGTAAAAGAACAGAAAATTTGTTGTGACCTCACTTAAAAATTTTGTATCATATATGCAAAAGCATTCTCAGGAGGTGTGTAATGATAGAAAACATTAAATGGTTGGGACATGACACCTTTAAAATTACTGGCGAGATAGTGATATATACAGACCCGTTTAAAATTAAACATAATGACAGGGCTGATATAATTTTAATTACCCACGAACATTATGACCATTTCAGCCCTGAGGATATAAAAAAATTGATAGGACCTGAAACGGTTGTTGTTATTCCTGAGGACTGTTCGGGCAAGATTGATGCTAAGGAAGCTGTCGTAAAACCAGGAGACAGATTAACGGTAAAGGGAGTTGAAATAGAAGTAGTACCTTCTTACAACACAAACAAAAAGTTTCATCCTAAGGAAAAAGGTTGGGTGGGGTATATTTTTAAAGTCGGAGGTAAAAGAGTATATATCGCTGGAGATACCGATTATATTCCTGAAATGAAAGATTTTAAGGATATAGACATAGCCTTACTGCCAGTGTCTGGGACGTACGTAATGGATGCTGAAGAAGCTGTGCAAGCTGCCCTTGATATTAAACCTAAGATTGCTATTCCTATGCATTATGGTAGTATAGTGGGTTCTGAAAAAGATGCCCAATATTTCGCTGATAAGTTAAAAGGTAAAGTAGAAGTAATAATTCTAACACCAGAGAGGTAATTTTATGGAATTCACAGCAGAGAATTTAAAGAAAGAGCTTAATTCAAAAATTTCTGAAGTGGGAAAAGAGATTTTCATATACGACGAAGTGGAGTCAACGAATAGCGTTGCCTATGAGCTTTTAAAGAAAGGATATCCTTCTGGAACAGTTGTAATTGCAGATAGGCAGACCAAAGGAAAAGGCAGGCTTGGAAGGAAATGGATATCTCCAGCTGGAAAAAATCTGTATATGAGCATAGCTGTCAAGCCAAACATTACTCCTAAATATGCTACCATGATAACTCTCACAAGCGTAGTGGCCTGCACCACAGCTTTAAGAAGACACACAGATATTGCGGTGCTAATTAAGTGGCCAAATGATATGCTTGTTGACCACAAAAAAGTAGGCGGTATCCTTTCGGAGATTAAAATCGAAGGTGAAAAAATAAAGGCCGCTGTTGTAGGTATTGGTATAAACGTCAACATGACCGAAGAGGACATTCCCGAAGAGATAAAAGACATAGCCACATCGCTCAGAATTTGCAAGGGAGAAGAATTTTCTCGGGCGCTTTTAGCAGTAGAAATTATAAAAGAGTTTGACAAATGGTATCAACTTCTTGAAAAGAAAAACAGAAAGACCATTATAGACAGATGGATGCAATTGAGTGGCACCATTGGAAGACAGGTAAAAATTGTTTTGACTGAAAGAGAAATAATAGCAACTGCTGAGGCAATAGATGAAGAAGGCAGGCTAATAGTGAAACTATCCGATGGAACTTATGAAAAAATAAGTGCTGGTGATGTGACTCTTCTTAGAGCTAAGTAATGCTCTATGCTGTAAAAATAGGAAATTCAAATATAGCAATCTCCCTTTTTCAAAATCCCCTTGAGAGAAACTCTATTCTCCTTATTAATGAACCTATCGCTACTTTTGACTGGCATAATTTAAAGAGTAAAATTGAGCTTAAAAAGCCATGTGTCATATGTTCTGTTGTGCCCAGCGTAACAGAAAAGTTTTTAGATAAGGTTAGCAATTATTTCACAGAAATTTTGATTGTCAGTCATAAAGTAACTACAGGTCTGATTTTACTGGTTGACAATCCTGAAAAACTTGGAGCAGACCGAATTGCCTGTTGTGTGGCTGCTTATGAATTATTTAAAGATTCAACAGCTGTTGTAGATTTAGGCACAGCAACTACCATAACCATTGTATCGGACAGAGGGGAAATATTAGGTGGAACAATTATGCCTGGTCTTCAGACAATGACCAGAGCATTAAGGGAAAATACAGCTCTTTTGCCTATGGTGACTTTAGATGATAAATTTGAAGTTCCTGGCAGGAATACCGAGTCAGCCATTAAAGGAGGAATAATATTAGGAACTGCTCGGGCTGTTGAAGGTTTGATAGAAGAAATTGAAAATTCTTTAAATAAAAATCTGAAAGTTGTTGTAACTGGCGGTAATTTTAATCTTATTACACACTATCTAACAATCCCTCATATTTTACAACCCTCTCTTGTATTTGAGGGTATGAGATTGATATACTTAAAAAACATTAATAAATTTAGGAGGGTGTTATGAAGTTTCAAAGAATTCTTCTGCCTACCGATTTTTCTGACGAGTCTTTGTATGCTCTTTCCTATGCCGTAGACCTTGCGAAAATGTTCAATGCAAAGCTCTATCTTCTCCATATCATCTACGATATTGAGAAGGCATCAAATCTTCACATTCCACATCCATCAATAACAGAGCTTTACAAAGACCTTGAAACCCATGCAAAGAGAAATCTGGATTCCTTTGGTATCGACATGCGTGAGGACCTGAAAAACGTAGAGACTGTTGTAAAGAGAGGTATTCCCTATGAGGAGATAATTCAATTTGCCACAGCTAACAATGTCGATTTAATAATAATTGGAACACTTCCAAGAAGCGGAGTGGAGAGATTTTTCGTGGGCAGCACAACTCAAAGAGTAATAAGAAATGCTCCATGTCCTGTGCTTGTGGTTACTAAAAAATAGATGTAATGAATGTTGATGTTTTAGTTGTTGGCGGAGGGCCTGCAGGAGCCTCTGCGGCAAGATTTCTCTCAGTAAAGGGAATAAGGACTGCTTTAGTTGAGAAAAATTTTTCTTTCCATAAACCCTGTGGAGGAGGAATACCCTCTGCAGGGTTAAAAGAACTCGGTTTACTTGAGGATATTGAAAAATCAATTTCCTTCAACAGAATTAAAAAAATCAAAATAGTTCCACCATTTTCTTCACCAATAGAGGTCGACTTTGTAGGAGGAGAAATATTAATCTTTAATCGTGCAGATTTTGATAATTTTTTGAGACAAAAAGCAAAAGACAGTGGTGCAGAGGTAATAGAGGCTGAGCTCTTAGATATAAGACAATTAAAAGACAGTTTTGCTTCCACTGTAAAAAATAAGAATGGCGAGAACTTTAAGATTATCTCAAAATACATAATTGCAGCTGACGGTGTTAATTCGAGAGTGTGTTCGCTTCTGGCTATGGAAAAGCCTGATTTTTATTGGACAGTCAGTCTTCAACTACCAGAAATTTTAATCAGTCAAAGAGATACCGTAGAGTTTTGGTTTGGAAGTTCCCATGCTTCCTATTTTTATTCGTGGGTGTTTCCAGGAAGGGGATATTTATCAGTAGGAACTGGCTCGGAAAACATTCGTAAAGTTAGTCTTCTCATAGAAAACTTTATTCAGAAGAGATTTTCTGTTAGCTTTCAGGAAATAAAAAATAACTGTTCCGTAAGACTGAGGGCATATAGAATCCCGAGGTGGAAAAAAAGAGAATTCTTTAAAGATAGAATTCTTTTTTGCGGAGATGCAATGGGATTTACCATGCCTGTGTCTTTTGAAGGAATATACTATGCTATGAAGTCTGGCCAGTTTGCTGCTGAAGCTATTGGAAAAGACAATCCCGAGATATATGCAAAGTTATGGAATAAGCGTTTTCTAAGAGAATTCAACATTATGAAGAATTTTCAGGATAGAATGTTTGGAGATGACAGAAAAATTGACGAATGGTTAAATCTGCATAGAGATAGAGAAATTCAGCAATTAGCTATGGCTTTGTGGTTAAGGAAAGAACATGGCAGACAGTTGCTACCGTTATATCTAAAGGCTTTTCAAAAATTTTTATTAAGGCTTTCTTTAAGCAAATTAAAATCGGTTAGAGGCGAAGTGTAACTTGACGGAGTAAAGCTTTTTTGATAAATTTTAATATGTCTAATTTAGAAATTTTAAAAATTCTTAAAGAAATTCCGCTTTTTCAAGCTCTTTCTGAAGAACATCTCTCTATGATTTCTGATGGTTTTATAACGAAAAAATTCGAAAAGGATAAAATTATTTTTTATCAATACGAAAAAAGCACCGAACTATATGTAATTCTAAGAGGTTCTGTCAAGGCCTGTCTTTTAGACCTTGAAGGCAAGGAGTTAATACTGCATATTTTTAAAAGGGGAGATTTCTTTGGCGAGTTAAGTCTTCTTGATGGAAGACCTCGTTCTGCCACTCTCATAGCAGTTGAAGACTCTACTGTTGGAATTTTAAAGAGGGAAAAGTTTATAAAACTTCTTGAGAAAACTCCGTCAATTGCGGTTTCTATGCTTTCTGCTATTGTGGAAAGACTTAGAATGACCGATGAGATGCTTGGGGCAATGGCTTTTTTAGATGTAAGTAAAAGAATAATAAAATATCTATTAAAACTTGCAGAAAGGGAAGGAATAAAAACTGATGATGGAAGAATTAAGATAAAAAAGATGACTCACCGACAGCTTGCCTCATGCACTGGTGCTTCAAGAGAGGCTGTAACAAAGGCTTTTAAGATATTGAAATTTAGAGGAATTTTGAAGGAAGACGATGAATTTTTTATTGTTTCACCGAAGATTGAGTGGTAATGTCTCTTTGGTCAAGATAGTTAAATTTACCTTTAATCAGAATGCTAAATTCTTTGCTTGCGCAAAGATAGCTTTTTATCAAAAAGGAGGAGAAGATGAAAGGCATGATATTTTCAATTGGTTTTCTTTTATTATTAACAGCTTTTACATCCCTGTATGCAGAGGAGAAAGAGTATGAATTTACTCGTATTTCCGTAACTCTTGAGGAAAGAAAGGAGCTTACCCCTGATATTCTAAGTATGACTTTAGGAGTTAACGCCAATGCAGTTAAGGAGGCAGATGTTATAAATATGCTTGGTAGCGTTGATAAAGCAATTAGGACTCTTAATTTGAACTACAAAGGCGGAAGTTATTCAGTCTATAAAAACTGCTGGTGGGAAAAAGATAAAAGAAAATGCTCGGGATATAAAGGTGAGATTGGTTATTCCTTTGAGTTAAAGGATTCAAAAGAGCAAAATAAGGTTCTTGAAGTGATTGACGAGTTTAAAGAAAAGTATGGAGAAAGACTTAATTACACAGTATCCCATCCTCAATGGATTATCTCAGAGAA
Organism: Nitrospiraceae bacterium UBA2600; assembly: GCA_002339325.1. Classification (GTDB taxonomy): domain Bacteria; phylum Nitrospirota; class Thermodesulfovibrionia; order Thermodesulfovibrionales; family Thermodesulfovibrionaceae; genus Thermodesulfovibrio. The sequence goes on from DDKK01000011.1 coordinate 24,904, forward strand.
AAAGACAAAAGAAACAGAAAATGAGCTTAAACTTGATATGATTGATACGGCAATTAATTTCGCAAAGAGAGCAGGTGAAAGACTTGGCAAAAAATGTTCTATTTCAAGCATTAATTACGATGTGCGAAGACCTACCTGGGAACCTCCTTTCTTATACAGAGCAGCACCTGTTATGGAGAAAGCTTCCATTGAGGCTCCAGAGCCTAAAAAGGAAGATAAAGCTGTTAACATAAAAGCATCGGTAGGCTATATATGCAGGTAAACTATTACTTAGCTTCTCACGATTTTTTCTGCTATATGGCTGGAGAAAAAATAAAAACTCCATTTAATCTATCTTTCTTTTATATATGCGGGGATGGGAGATTTCCTTTAAGGGCAGATACAGGAAACTCAGAAGGAGCAATAGAACTTTTAGAAAGAATAGATAAGGATTATAATAGCAGGCTTAATATGCTCACAAAACCACTTTTTTATGGAAAGACTGAAAAGATAAAAAAGCAAAAGAACTTTATAAGTCACTTCCCGAGGAGCTTATGAAAACTAAGAATAAGCTTTATATAGGGTTTTTAACTGAAATAGAGGGCATTATCAAGAAATTCTAAGGATGTTATAATATTAATACACGGAGAGGTGCCAGAGTGGCCGATTGGGGCGGTCTCGAAAACCGCTGTGGGGTTTATCCTCACCGAGGGTTCAAATCCCTCCCTCTCCGTTTCTATTTGTTTTTCTCTTCCCTTTCTTCTTCGTTATCTTCGGTTTTAACTGTAACATCTTTCACAAAATCAGGACATTTCTGCCCTGCTTTAAGAGAAAACTGTTTCTGACAGGTTGACCTCCATGCACATACTAAGCACATTGGTTTTTGTTGGTCTTTCATTTTCTTCCTCCCATCCTCTTTTTTCGATTACAAACCCCATATTTTCACTTTTTAGAGAATTTATCTATAAGGTTGTGATATTTCTCTCCATATGTCATGATTTATTATAACCCAAGACAGTTTGAGTGTGAATTTGAAGAAAACTCTCTGCCTCATCAATAAGACTGCTTGAAATTCTTACCCTCTCAAGAAATTCAATCTTCCATGATGAAAGTTCTTTCAGGATTTTTATAACTCCTTTTGTCAAAGGTTTCGGCACTAATTCCTTTTCTCTTAAACATCGTTCACATACTATAAAACCTTGAGAATAGAAAAATTTTTCAAACAGAGTTCTTCTGCATATTCCGCAATTACGGAAATCTGGAAAGTAGCCGAGCATGTTTAATGTCTGAACCTTTAGATATAGTAAATAATTTGCTGTTTTACTCTTATTTTCAAGACAATGGGAAGTGGCAAGAATAAGTGAAAAGAGTTCAGGATGAGGTTCTCTATGTGGAACAATATTTATCAAAAGCCTTAATATATCGCAAATTTTAAGAAATAAGCTAAAATTTTCTCTAAGAGTTTGAAATGACCTTATTATATCTGACTGAATAATTCTTTGAAGATTTTCTTCCCTGCCAATAAAGGATATTCGTGAGTATGTAAGCGGTTCAAGAGAACTGCCAAATCTGCTTTTTATTTTCCTGGGGCTTTTAGCGAAGAGATTTATAAGTCCAAAATCTTTGGTCAGATAGGTTACAATTAAGTCCGCTTCACCGTAAGGTGTGCTTTTAATGACAATGGCCTCTGTGCTGTATTGCATTAACTACATTATGTTGCCGAAGTCTTCAGGTTTTAGATTTTTAAGCCATTCCTCGAGTTCGTCGCCTTTTCTTAACTCAAAAATACCCTCATCGACAAAAATTGGCGCCTGAACACGTAAGGCTATAGCAACAGCATCGGAAGGCCTTGAGTCAATGGTTTTCTCTCTTACACCATCATGGGCATAGATGAGGGCATAATAAGTGTTGTCAATTAAATCGGTTATTACTATCTTTGTAATTCTGACTTCAAGCTCATCGAGTATGTTCTTTATTAAATCATGTGTTAGAGGCCTTGGAGTAATAACTTTACCAAGTGCAAGGGCTATAGAGTCAGCTTCGGGTTTGCCAATCCATATAGGAAGGGTCTCCTCTCCGTCAATCTGCTGAAGGAGCAGTATATACATTCCACTTCTTGGGTCAAAGAGTAATCCCTCTACTTTCATCTCTATTAACATACTAATACCCCAGTGATTTTAATAGCATATCCCTTTGTCTCCACTTTTTTCTTACCTTTACCCATACCTCAAGGAACACTTTAATTCCAAGAAATCTCTCAATATCAAGCCTTGCTTCTGTTGCAATCTTCTTGAGTCGCTCGCCCTTTTTACCTATTATAATAATTTTTTGACCTTCTCTTTCAACATATATGTTCGCTCCAATACTGATTAATTTTTCCGTTTCTTCCCATCTTTCTATATCAACGGCAACGGCATATGGAATTTCTTGTTGGGTATTTTTCATTATTTTTTCTCTAATAAGTTCGGCAACCATAAATCTCTCAGCCTGGTCTGTTACCATGTCATCGGGATAGAGTTTGGGAGATTGGGGTAAATAGAGGTTGACACTCTCAATCAATCTATCAATTCCGTCTTTTTTTAAAGCAGAAATAGGTATTATCTCCTTGAAGTTAAATAGGTCTTTGTATTGGTCTATTAATGGAAGAAGGCTCTGCTTCGAGACACTATCAATTTTATTTATTACAAGAACTACAGGTTTTTTAAATTTTTTTAGCTTATTGATTATAACAAGTTCTGCCTCAGCAGGCTTCTCTGGTTCAACCATTAAAACAATAAGGTCAACCATCTCCATAGCATCATAGGACTGCTTGACCATGAACTCACCGAGTTTGTTTTTTGGTTTATGAATACCTGGAGTGTCTACGAATATAATTTGAGATTCCGGTAGATTTTTAATTCCTATTATTCTGTTTCTGGTAGTCTGGGGCTTTTCCGATACGATAGAAATCTTCTCGCCTAAAATAGTATTAAGAAGAGTAGATTTCCCAACATTAGGTTTGCCAATTAAAGCTACATATCCACACTTAAAATTACTCATTTTAAGTCATCCACGGCTTCTTTAATTCGCTCAATACCTTTTTTAAGATTTTCCATTGATGTGGCATAAGATATCCTTATAAATCCCTCTGCTCCAAAAGCTGAACCGGGCACCAAGGCAACAAGAGCCTTTTCAAGTAGATATATGCTTAATTCCATAGAGTTTTCTATGTTTTTGCCGTCGTTTTTCTTTCCTAAAACTTTGCTTATATTTGGAAATGCATAGAAAGCACCTTTTGGCATTCGGCATGATATTCCGTTAATATTGTTTAATTCATTTACAAGATAATTCCTTCTTTTTTCAAATTCCTTTCTCATGCCCTCTACACTGTCCTGAGGTCCCTTTAAAGCTGCCACAGCAGCTTTTTGAGCAATTGACGTAGGATTTGATGTAGACTGGCTTTGGATTTTTGTCATAGTTTTTATTATCTCCACTGGTCCTGCGGCATAACCAATTCTCCAGCCTGTCATGGCATGGGATTTACTCAAACCATTTACAACAATTGTTTTTTCCTTTATCTCATCTCCAAGAGAGGCTATGCTTACATGACTTTCTCCGTCATATATGAGTTTTTCGTAGATTTCATCAGAGATTATGTAAATATTATGCTGCAATGCAATTTCTGCAATTCTCTCAAGAGTTTTTCTATCATAAATAAAGCCTGTGGGATTTGAGGGTGAGTTCAAAATAAGGGCTTTTGTTTTTTTTGTAATCTTTTCCTTCAATAATTCGGGTCTAATGGTGAAGTTGTCTTCTTCATAGGTCTCAACAATTACCGGTTGGGCATCATTTATTAAAACCTGGTCAGGATAGGAAACCCAGTAAGGTGCAGGTATAATTACTTCATCACCAGGTCCAAATAAGGCTTGAGCAATATTATAGAGGGAATGCTTTGCTCCACATGAGACAAGGATGTTTTCTTTGCCATATTTGAGACCATTTTCTTTTTCAAGCTTCTCAACAATTGCTTCTTTTAGTTCAT
>DDKK01000033.1 GCA_002339325.1 Nitrospiraceae bacterium UBA2600
GGATTGAAGGTCAGATTAGGGGATTGCAGAGAATGATTGAAGCTGGAAGGGGTTGTGAAGAGATAATAACCCAGTTTTCCTCGATAAATGGAGCACTGAAGGGAGCAGGCTTTTTAATTGTAAAGTTTTATCTTCGGGATTGTCTTACCAGAAATGAGGGCTCCGTAGAAAAAATTGAGAAAGATATTGAAAGAGTAATAAAAACTTATATTTCAGCTGTATAGGAGGTAAAGCTATGCCAATTTATGAATACAGGTGCAAAAAATGCATGAGCGTTTTTGGGAAGTTCAAATCAATCTCCAGCAGAGATGAAAAAGAGATTTGTCCTGTATGTGGAAGTAGTGAGACCGAAAGGGTTATCTCTACATTTGCAAGTAATATCAAAAATTGTAGCACTTCATTCAGTTCTGGTGGCTGAAGGATAAGATAATCGGTAGGTTACCGAGGGAGGAGAAAGATGAAAATTTCAAGGAGAGGTTTCCTTGCCATGTCTACCGCTTTATGCGGAAATTTTTTATTGGGAAATAAGGCAGAAGCAGCAGAAGGTAAATACGCTACGATTATAGATATTACAAAATGTGATGGATGTAAGGATGAGCCTATTCCGCTCTGTGTTAAGGCCTGTAGGGATTATAACAAAGATAGATTTCCTGAGCCTAAAAAGCCAATTCTGCCTTATTGGCCTCGAAAAACCTATGAAGATTGGTCAGACAAAAGAGATAAGATTGATACCCTTACTCCCTACAACTGGATTTTTGTTCAGAAACTAACATTAGAGGGAGAGAAAATCTATATTCCAAGAAGATGTATGCATTGTGATAACCCTCCATGTGTGCGAGAATGTCCATTCGGCGCTCTTACAAAGCAACCGGAGGGCAATTCGGTCATAAGTGATAAGATATGTTTTGGTGGTGCAAAGTGTAGAGATGTCTGCCCTTGGCACATTCCGCAGCGTCAGGCTGGAGTTGGAATATATCTTGAGCTTTTGCCTAAATACGCAGGTGGAGGGGTTATGTATAAGTGTGACCTCTGTAAGGATAAGATTAAAAAAGGTGAAGAGCCTGCGTGTGTTGTGGCTTGCAGAGAAAGGCTGGGAGATAAATCAGTATTTGTTTTTGACGAGAGAAAAAAGATTTTTGAAACAGCCATGAAAAGAGCTAAAGAAGAAAGACTTTATATCTATGGAGACAAACAGAATGGTGGCACTTCAACTCTTTATCTTTCAAAAGTGCCCTTTGATAAGATTGAGCAAACTCTTAAGGAGAAAAAAGAGAGATTTCAGATGCCTATAAAAGTAGAAAACAAGATTGAGTCAAAATTTAATCCAATCGGAAAAATAGTTTTAGCTTCTGCAGTAGTTTCTATGGCAGGAGGAATTTTAGGTGCTCTCTCATCAAGAAAGACGAAGAAAGAGGAGGAAGGCAATGAAAAGGAAAATTAAAAGACACAGCTTAATTGAGATAATAGAGCACTGGAGCATTGCTATTTCAGGGATAGTCTTACTCTTTACAGGGTTGGGATGCTTACCCCTGTATAAGAGATATTATATCTCCGAGATACCTGGTTTTGCATGGACAGCTGACTTTTACAACGTAACTGTAGTGCATTACATTGCCTCGATAATCTTTGTCTCCGCCGTTATTTTTCATATTTTTTATCATGGCTTAAGAAGGGACTTTTCCATTTTGCCGAAAAAAGGAGATTTATCAAAAAGCATAAAAGTTATTGGTGCAATGCTTGGAATTGGCAAAGAACCACCATCGGATAAATATCTCCCAGAGCAAAGAATTGCCTATGTCGGAATTGGCATTGTTGTTCTCATTTTGACAGTAACAGGCATTATAAAAGTATTGAAAAATCTCCAGTGGATTATACTTTCTCCGACTTTTGAATCTATAAATACCCTCATTCACACCTTAACGGGTTTTATTTTCATACTTGCACTCATCGTTCATGTAGGCACGGTCATCCTGTTCAAATCAAACTGGCCGCTTCTTAAAAGCATGTTTACAGGTTATGTAGATGAAGATTATGCAAAGCATAGACATTCTTTGTGGTATGAGAAAATCAGAAAAAATTAGTTGCTTCAATTTTGGGCAAAAGAAAAATTTTTTAATTTTTATCGAAGCTTTTTGCAATCATTAACAGAGTTTTCAACAAAGTTTGTTTAAAATTGGAAAATTATTAGAGTTGAAGGAATTTTTTTCTAATTGTTTCTCTGATTTGTTCGTCAGAGGCATCTGGCTCAGAGAGGAAAAGTTCCATGAGCCTAACGGAATTTCTCGATAGACAATTTGGGCATTTGTCTTGAATGTGGATGGCAAAACAGTCCATACAGAAAAGAGCATTTCTGAGGGGGATAAGACATTTTCCGTATCGTTGCTTTATCGTGCATTTTTCTTCAATTTCGTAAATTTTAGTTTTTTCCATAGATGATTATAGCAGATATTGCAATAAAAGAGATAAAATTTTTAAAATATAATGTCTGCGCCTGTAGCTCAGTCGGATAGAGCAACTGCCTTCTAAG
>DDKK01000008.1:0-52975 GCA_002339325.1 Nitrospiraceae bacterium UBA2600
GAACTTATGGCCAGCCTAAAGGAAGAGTTTATAAACGGAGCTCTAAAAAATGGAATTTCCAAGGAAGCTGCTGATTCCCTCTTTAATCTAATGGCAGCTTTCGGTGAGTACGGCTTTAATAAATCTCACTCTGCCGCATACGCATATCTTTCATACGTTACAGCATATTTAAAAGCTCATTTTCCTGTAGAGTTCTTTGCAGCAAACCTCTCAAATGAAATGGGAGACAGCAACAAAATAGTGAAATTTATAAATGAGTGTAAATCTTGGGGAATTGAGATTTTGGGACCGGATATAAATGAATCGCAAAGATTCTTTACCGTAAGCGGAGATTCTATAAGATTTGGCCTTGAGGCAGTAAAGGGTGTTGGTGGTGCTGCTTTAGAGTCTATTCTTAAAGAAAGGCAGAAAGGTAGATTTAACTCAATGGCCGAATTCCTTAAGAGAGTGGATACAAAAAAGGTTAATAAAAAAGTGGTAGAGTCTCTAATCAAAGCGGGAGCTTTTGACTCCCTGTATCCATCAGCGAGAGTTGCCCAGGCAAGAGCATTGGCAATGGACGAATTTTTATCCATAAAAAATAACACGTCGAAAACAGGATTGTTCTCTATTCAGGAGAATGTAGAAGAGTGGGATACAGCAGTACTTCTCAGTGAGGAAAAAGCATCCCTTGGATTTTATCTTTCTGGACATCCTCTAAAACCCATAAGACCAGCGCTTAATAAGAAAAACATATCTACGATTGCCGATATTTTTGAGGCGGCAGAAGAGGATTTTGAAGATGAAGTTGAAAACTCACAAGAGGTAACCATTGCAGGAATTATTGATGAAGTGAAAAGCAAAGCAAAGGAAAAGGGAATTACAGGCTACATAACAATTGAAGATGAAACAGGAAGGTTAGAGGTTGTTATTCATCCAGAGCTTTTCAAGAAATACAGCGAAATTTTAAAAGAGAAAAATACCATATTAATAAAGGGTCTTATTTTTAAGTCAAATGATACCACGAAATTTCTTGCAAGAGATATCGAAGACCTCAATAGAGCAGACTTGAAAATAAAATACGAGATTACCGTTGACTGTTCCGATGAAAAAGAAGCACAGCAGACTCTGAGAGAGATAAGACAGTACTTAACAGACCGAATTAATGGAGAAGGTAGTGTATTCATCCGTTTAAATTTATCAGAACATTATGTTACTATTTTAAGTCCTCTTGAACCATGCATAGATTTTGATGCAAAATTAGAGAAAATTAAAAACTGTAATATGAGGATAATATGACCTACTATCTTGATTTTGAAAAACCAATTCAAGAACTTGAGACAAAAATTGAAGAGCTAAAGAAACTCTCTGACGGAGGTGATATTGATTTAACTCAGGAAATTAAGAGAATAAACAAAAAACTCAAAGACCTCAAAACCGAAATATTCTCAAATTTAACGCCCTGGCAGAAAACGCAACTGGCAAGACATCCAGAAAGACCATATACCCTTGATTATATCTCTATGATGATGGATGATTTCATAGAGCTTCATGGAGACCGAAGATTTGGAGATGACCCTGCAGTTGTTGCAGGAATAGGCAAGATTGACAACTGCTCAGTTATAATCGTTGGACATCAGAAAGGCAGGACAATAAAAGAAAGAATATATCGTAACTTTGGACAGGCCCATCCAGAAGGTTACAGGAAAGCTCTGAGGGTAATGAAAATTGCCGAGAGGTTTAAAATACCCATTGTTACCTTAATAGATACGCCCGGTGCATTTCCAGGAATAGGTGCGGAAGAAAGAGGACAGGCCGAAGCCATAGCAAACAATTTAATGGAAATCTCCCTACTTAAAACACCTATAATAAGCATTGTAATAGGTGAAGGTGGAAGTGGTGGAGCTTTAGCACTGAGCGTATGTGACAGAATTTTCATGCTTGAACACTCAATATACTCGGTCATATCTCCTGAGGGTTGCGCTGCAATACTCTGGAAAAAAAACAGTGACGTTGGCGTGGAAGATTACGCCAGAGCTGCTTCTGAACTGAAACTGACGGCAGAAGACCTTAAAGAGTATGGCATAATTGACGACATAATTCCAGAACCTCTGGGAGGTGCTCACAGAGAACCACAAGAAATGGCAAAACGAATTAAAAATAAAATTTTAACAACAATTAATGAGCTTCAGAAAGTATCTGTTGACGAGCTTATACAGAGAAGATACAAAAAATTTAGGAAAATTGGTAATTTTTGGTAATAATATCTACTTGTAAAGCAAAAAATCTCTGAATTTATCCGGCAAAATCCATTCAACCCCCAATTTATCAGCCCAAATGATAAGTCCTTGGTCTCCGGTAACCAGTGTTCCTTTAAGCTCAAAGGATAGAAATATTAAGTCCACATCCTCTTTACTGTCAATAATTCCTTCTCTGAGTGCTTCTCTGTATTTTTTTCTAACATCCTTTATAGTTTCATCAATTCCCTTTTGAGAAACACTTTTTACAGCATTTTCGGCAACCCTCAATCCTTTGTTTACTCTTGTTCTGATTTCTTCAACTAAGTCATAGAAAAATATTGAAGGACAAACAATTCTGTGTTTATTGGGAGATTTAATTCGTAAAATAGAGTAAAAATCCGAGGGAATTTTTTTTTCATCAATAAAATTTAACAGCTCTTTGAAAACAGAGGAAGGCATGTAGAAATCAAATTTTTTATTCTCTTTTGCAAGCCTGGTGAATTCTTCAATGGCATTTTCAGGACTTTTGCCAAAATATTTTCTTACATCAGGATTTATGAAAACGCTTGTATCGAGAACAATTTTACGTTTACGGGAAAAAAAAGATATCATTTAATCTCACAGCCCCGAAGGTCAACATCAAAACTATTCCATTGATTGCATATACTGCATCTTCCTGACCACTCATCAAAGGAAGAACTACATTCTTTACATATGTAAGTTAAATTCGAAACCTTTGCTTCGGGGCAGAGGGACTTAAATTCTGCCACTGCTTTGGTAACTTGATTTCTTCTAAGATATAGATATCCCTTTATACAATGAAGTTTTGGCGTTGAGCATACAGCAGGGTCAATAGAAGAAAGTGTATCTATTGCATCATCTATCATTTCAAGCCTGTAGTAAAGCCTTCCCAGCAAAAATTTGAGCTCTATGTTTTGTTGTTGTTCATTAATGGCTTTTATGTAGAACTGAATTAAACGCTTTGGGTCTCCCATACTTATTAAAAGGTCTTCCAGTCTGATTAAGAGAAGATTAGACTTTAATTCTCTAAAAGATTTTTGTAAAAATTCTATGGCTTCCTCCATTTCTCCTCTTGCTATCATTACCTCTGCCATTCCTAATTGAGCAGGTATGAAATCTGGATTAGATTTAATTATGCTTTCAAATATCCTTCCTGCCTGTTCCAAGTCTCCAGATTCAAGATTTGTTCTCGCATACTCGTAGCTATATCCTATAAGTCTTCTTTCCTCCTCTGTCTTTTTAAATTCAGGTATGAGTTTTAAAATTTTTTTCTGAAGATTTATGAGGTCACTCCATCTTTCAAGCTTTTCAAGAATTGTTCGCATCTTATAGTGAGCAGTAAGATTGTCTGGTTCGAGATTTGTTATTTGCTCTATATACTTGAGAGCCATTTCATTTTCATTAATTTTTTCCATAACATTCTCTAAAGAAAAAAGCGGAACAATGTTTTTAGGGTCTAACTCATAGGCCTTTCTGTAGTATTTTAATGCTGTTTTATAATCTTCCTCTTTTACTGCTAAGTCTCCAAGCCTTATTATCGCATCAATGTGGTCTGGCTCCTCTTTAAGTATCTCCTGCAACGCCTCTTTAGCTTCAGTAATCTTTTCCCTCATAATAGCATTAAGGGCTTTTGCATAAAATTCTTTTATTTTCTCCTCTCTTTTATGTTTCTTCTGAATCTGCAATCTATTTATAAGATTTGAAGTGTCTCTTATGAAAAATACTATAAAAACAAAAAAAGCACCAAAACTTATTGATAAGAGTACAAGACCTATTTTAGGCATTTCATAGGAAGCGCCAAAGGGAATTTTAAGAACAACGGCTTCTTTATTTTCCATTGCAAAAAGTCCGATAATAGTGAGAAAGAGAAGTATAAGAAAAATTAAAAATTTCGACATAAATACCTCGCAAACTGGCAATTTTTTAATTATACCTTAAAGAAGTATTAAAAATTAATACTAATTGACAAACTGATGCTATTGTATGTTATTTTTATCTATCGACTTTTATTTGGGGCTGTAGCTCAGTTGGGAGAGCGCTTGAATGGCATTCAAGAGGTCGGGGGTTCGACTCCCCTCAGCTCCACCAAGTAAAATCAAGGTTTTTTGAATTTTCAACTATCCCCTCTCCTGCCTGACTGTGATAAAATTGTGATAAATTGTGATATTCAACGAATTAACTGCCTTTTCCTTATGTGCCTTTGATAAGTGGCTGTATTTTAAGGTCATTTTAATGGTTTTGTGTCCTAAAAGTTCCTGAACAGTTTTCAGGTCAACTCCGTTCATTACAAGATGGCTGGCAAAGGTGTGTCTTAAGTCATGAAATCTGAAATCAGTAATTCCTGCTCTCTTGCAGGCTGTCCTGAAGCTTCTTTTAATGTCAGTCAATCTCTTTCCTGTGTCAGGGTTCAAGAATACATAATCAGAGTCAAGCCTTCTGCTTTTAATGAGGTCTCTGAATAAGAACTTAAGAGTATCATTTAGAGGAATGTCTCTTCTCTCTCCGTTTTTGGTCTTCTCAAGGTGGATATAACCATGCTTGAGGTCAATCTGACTCCATGTGATGCCCAGAATTTCTCCCTTTCTCATGCCAGTATTCAAGGCAGTGATAATGATAGGCTTTAAGTGTGGTTCAGCTGCATCAATTAGCTTCTGGCATTCCTCAAGGGATAGGAACCTCAATCTTTGAATTTCTCCTTTAAGGGGTTTTACTCTTTGCACTCTCTTAAGGGCTTCCTCTCCTGTCAATTCCCATTCGTAAGCTTTTCTCAGTGAGTGTTTGATAGTGGCAATAATTCTGTTTACACTGGCTGGAGTTCTGCCTTTCAGGAGGTCTCCCTGAAGGAGTTCAAGGTCTCTGGTGGTAATCTGGTTGACAGGTAGTTTTTTAAACCACTCAGGGATAACTTTGAAGTAATATTTTTTACTCTGGTGAGAAGCCTGCCTCTCTGAAAAAGGTAAATAATGATTCTCAAAGAATTCACAAAAAGAAATCTGATTTTCAACTTCCTTAACAGGATTGTCAAGTTCAAGAAGTGCTCTGGCATAAATCTCTGTGGCTTTTTTTCTATCTGAGGTTTTGGTTGAGAATCTGAATTGTTTTCCATTAACTGCGATAGAAAACCACCAGATATTGCCTCGCTTATACAATCCCATGTTCTGCCTCCTTTCGGCTCAGAACATGGCCTACCTGCTTGTCAATGAACTGGGATAAGGTAGGATAGAAAAAAATCATCAGGCGGGTCAAGACTCCTTGAGTGCTTTTTGGATTTTTCTTTTAATAGTGACAACAATATCGTCAACTTCAGGATTTCTACTCAGTCGGTTCTGAATAAATTGGTCAATGTCTTCTTTTCTGAATCGGATTCTTTTCTGCAGTCTAACGTATGGAATAATTCCCTGTTTGATATAGTGGTAGAGGGTTCTTTTTGTGATTTTGAGAATTTGAGTTACTTCATTTGGAGTAAGTAGTTCCATTTACACTCCCTTAAGTGAAAAGGTTTTATTGCAGGCCTTGCAAACATATCTAAGCCTGCCATTCACTAACTTCCGTGCCATAACAGTTTGACAATGTGGACACTTCCTTAGTTGAGCATTGCTTTTATTAAGCACTGACTTAATCCACTGGTGGCATTCCTGAGCAGAGGCAAACTCTGGCTCAGGTATGCCGTAGTATCTGGCTAAAGCGTTTGCGATAGCAAAGGCTTTTTGGTTCATTTTAAAAACCTCACATGAAAAGTAATAAAAGAAATAAAAATATGAATGCTATTCCAAAAGTCTTTTTCGCTTTCAACTTCGTGGCCACTGGGTCAATGTTCAGTAACTGACAGTATTTCTCCCATGTGAACTCTCGGCATTCCTCTGCTGGCAAACTGCTTCTGTAAATCCAATAACAAAGATACTCTTTCATTTGCCCTCCTCTATTAATTTCTTAGAAAGGTTCTTCAGTCTGTTCCTTTTCTTTTCTCTCTTTTACAGTTAGCCACCCGTCCCAGCTTGAACTTATAGGGATACAATCAAGTTTTATCGAAAATCCCTTTTCCTTTTCTAATAACACTCCAATCTTAGCCCATTTTGCTTTTTCTCCATTTTCAGTTACTGTGCTGTCAACTTTTGCCAAAAGGTCATAAACTTTCATTTTTTATTTCCTCCTTTCATTTGTTTTCTAATATATTTAATGCAGTTCTAATTACATATAGACTACTTTTTTTCATTTTTGTCCCGTTTTTTAAAAAAATTTTAAAAACTACCTTAGTGCAAATTGCTATAAACTTGTTGAAATTGTTTCAACAAGTTTATGAGGCATTTATGAGGCATTTATGAGGCATCATTTTTAAAAAAACAAAAAATACAATTCAAAACATGCGTATTGAGTTCGTTTTCGACTATCTCAACTTGAAAAGTTTTTGAATAGTATTGAAAACAAAAAAAACACAATTTGTGTAGTATTTTGTATTGATTTTCTTTTTCTTTTTTTCTAAAAATGATGAAAAAAACATTACCCATGCGAGTGCAGGCATCACACTCGCATGGGTGGAGTAAGACAACTTTCTGAGCTTTAAAACTCATTAGGTATTTTGTATCTCATTTTGATATATGAGAAAAAAAACATATACAACAACAAGCATCACTAAAGCCGTGATCGCATAATCAAGAGTTACAGAAAGTTCCAAAGCCGTAGCCGCCCTGTCGAGTTCTGCTGTAGCTTCATTTATCCAGTATCTTTTCATTTTTTAACCCTCCTTTCCTTATTTTTTTATAACGGCGGAAATTTCATATATATGCGTCTGCTGTTTCTCATCCCTGCATGTCATCGTAATTTTTTCGCTGTAGAAAGAGTTAGAGCCTTTTTTCAACTGAATTTTCTGAGCATTTTCTTGTTGATCCATTTCGTCTGCGATTTTTCTGAGGAATTCTTCAGAAAGTAGCTTTTTTCTTGCCTTTTCAATGTTTTCTGCTGTTATCGTAGTTTCATAGACATACGAATTCGAGTATATTGGATTGTTGAACTCATACGTGACCGGACATACTATTGAAGTTGACTTTGCCATTCCTACTCCAAGTTGTGCGTTTTTTCCTGTTTCTGCCTGTGCAGTTGCAATTAAAAAAACTACTGCAACTGCTGCGACTGCGGTTAAAATTTTCTTTTTCATAGTTTTACCTCCTTTTTGGTTTCTAATATATATAATGCAAATTATTCTGTTTCTAAATTAGCATCGTAAGTTTTTATCGTTTCGTTTTCATTTTTGCAAAACATTTTTATGTTTTTTACTGAACTTTGTTGAAACTCAGGCAAAAGAAAAACGATATTAAATAATCTCTTTCTAAATTCTATAGAGTTAAATTTTTCGTTTGCTTCATCTACGTTCCTAAAAAAAAGAACCGTGGAATATGTTGAATCTTCGCATAACAGTACACATACCACCCTGTTTGTATTTTTATATAGACTTATGATAGCTAACAAAACTACTACTAAGATTGTTACGATTAAAATTGTTCTTTTTCTCATCTTTATCCCCCTTTTTTTAATCTATATTTACTCAATTTTTTTTCTGTTCATCATTTTTAGAAAACCTGAAAATGTCATTTACTTCAAAACTATTGTATTTTGTTGTCATCTTTGAAAAAACAAGCGATGACATTGCTGCGGGATAAGAGAGCATCTTGATGAAAAAATGCAAATCTGGAAGGCTTGCAAACTCTGAAGGCATAATGAGCCGTTTGATTTTTTCCGTTTTTGAAATTGAAAAGCCATCCCTCATGTCGTGCGGTCCCATACTGAGATTTTGAGTGTTCTCCAAAATTTCAACATCTCCGAACACTTTGGACATGTATTCACAACTATTTGGATCGTTCAATGCAAAACTCACGATTGTGTTGCAGTTGTTTGTGATCGTGTAGGTAGTCTCTCTTGAATATAGTTTCTGTAGCTGTGATATATCTTGTGTAGCTATCCAAACTGATGCTCCCTTGGACCTACCTTGCTCTAAGGTTCTGACTACAGAAGGCAACCTTTGAAGTGCTGCAAACTCGTCAAGAATGAAAAAAACACGTCTGTCTTGCGATTCAGTCATTGACAATAAATGTTTTAAAGCAATATCGATAAACAAGCTAAGGGCTGGCTTTAAAGTGTCTCTCAGATTTGCATAATTTGTGATGAAAATAAAACCTGGCTGGTCATTTTCAAGCCATTTTTTGATTGAAAATTCACTACTTAAATGAGTCATATATTGAAAACAGTTTGTATACTGACGCATGGTTGAAAGCACATCTGAAGCCACTTTTGAACCTTGTTCATAGCCCTGGAGGTAGCCTTGAGCCCTTTTAGCCGCTTCAATTCCGCTTGCTACTGCCTGCTGCATGAGTTGAATCATCTCAGGTTCTGTTTTTGTGACATGTTCCCATATAGCTTGATTTGATTCATTTCCTGTGACTTTCAAAAAATACAAAATACTTGAAAAAACGTCTCTCGCCGCATCAACCCAAAATTTGTCGTTTTGGAAGGACTCGGGTATCATTGATGTAGCAATAGAATCAACATCAGGCTGCATTTCAATTTCAGAAAAGAGGCACCAATTGACACTACGGCGGTCAAGCGGATTAAAAATTATATCAGTTGCTGGATCGTAAAAATATGAAAGATAGTCTCCTTTAAAATCGTGGATGATTGCCTTGGCTCCTCTTTCTCTCAACACTTCTAACACTTGATTGAGCAATGTAGTTTTGCCCGTCCCGGGTCTGCCTGTGATTAGGAAATGTCTTGTCTCTGCCCATGGAGGACTACTATTTTTCCTATGTTCAGTAGTGAGTTTTTGGCAATTCGAGCAAGTTCAATGTCGTTGTGCAAAATCTCATTTGCGACCATTTCATTGAGCTGCACTTCATGAATCATCAAACTGCCTCGGCTGTATTGCTGCTCGTCAATCTGTTGTGTAGCTTCTTCTGACATTCTTGATATACGTCTATATGTGTATATCAAAATTGGAATCGTGAGCAAAAATAAGTATATGTAGTTCGAAAAAAGATATCCAAAAAAACCTTTGCTACTGAAAAAGTGAAAAACAAAAGCAAAAAGCAGAATAAACAGTTGCTGCATCCACAAGCTCGTTATAACCGTTTGTTTGACGCGGTTAACCTCAAGCCTAAACTCAGTAGAAAGTTTTTCAAAGCCTCTATATTTGTGCATGCATTACCTCCCAAAAATAGACTCGTAAAAAGGAAGCAGAGGAAGCGGTAACGCAAACAAACCCAAGATAATTCGTCTTGAAACTTTCTTGAATACACTTTCATTTTGCTGCTCTATGTAGTTGTTTTCTTTTTCATATATGTCTTTCATGAGTGCATCATATTGAATTTGGTACATTTCAGAACGTCGGGGATCCTTAAACTTGTCTGCTGCTACATACTTTTGGAAATAGGCATATGCATATATATGCTCTAAACATGATTTATCGACGGGAATATGTCTATCAAATAACGGTACCCGTAGAAGAAACTTTTTGTCATCAGAAGAAAAAGCTTTTTCATGACAAATTGAATATTGTGTGTCTTTTATGATTACTCCACCTGCAAGATATGAAAAAATCAGTACTCCCACGACAAAGAAAAATAGAAATCTTTTTTTCGTCTCGGTCGCAAACGTAAGAAAAACCGTAATGGCAAAAAGAATTGAAGCCAAAAACTCGTAAACCACTATACCAAACTGCCTTAAAAACACTATTATTTTCCTCATTTTCAGCCTCCTTTTTAAATTTAAAACTCTCTTTCAAAAAGGTAATCTGTTCTTTTCATCTTTTCGATATCATTGCTTGGGGGGTCAAGATATTCAATAGTTTTCACGTATTCATACAGTTTCTGAAAGTCATTTTTGGGGTCACAAAAGAAATACAGTATAGCTCTTTTCGTCTCGTCGTTGGTGTTGAATAAAAGTTTTTCAGTGTTAAAATGTCGATATTTCTTCTGCAAGATTTGAATTATCTGGTTAAAACTATTCATTTTTGGGTATTTTTCTAGCTTGATTTTTTCTTTCCATTCCGGTACATCTCTGTCACAGATGAAAACTACTTTTTTCTCCTCTTCAACTATTTTCTCTATTTCCAGTTTTTTCTTGTGTTTTTCAAATGCGTATTTCATTGCTTTTTCTCTGCTTTCATCTGTAGCTTGATTTTTTTGCAACAGTGCAAGATGTGTTTCAAAATCGTTGTCGTTGTGAAAAACTGAAAAAAGAAGCAAAACGGTGATAAAAGCGACTACAATCAGAGCTATCACTATGAGTGTTTTTCTTGAAAAACTGGAAAAAAGCCAAAAAAGATTGTTCAAGTGTTTTTTCAATTGCTGTATTGCTCTTTCTCTTCTTTCTTTTTTTCTTTTCTTTTTTTCTATTTTTTCTATATCTTTACTCATCTTGTTCCTCTCCTTTTTGTTTTTTTTGTATCTTTTTCGTGTATCGTCTCAAGCTTTCAAGTTCTTTCTGGAGTTCAAGCGTGTGTTCTTCTATTTCATTGAGCTGAAAAAGCATAGCGTCTATCAGTGTGATTGTGTCGTCAAGTCTGTTTCTCACTTCCAGGAGTAACTCCCTATCACTGCTTTCAAGTGTTTTGTATCGTTTGATGATTTCATCAATTACCATCATCTACCTCCTTTTAAATCCCGTATTTTTCTTTCAGTTTTTCATAGATTTCTTTCATTTTTCCGTCTGCGTTTCCTGCTGCGATTTCCCTCTCCACCTCCTTGCCGAATTCTGCGTAGAAATCCCTTTCTGTCTCCCTCAGAACCCTCTCCAATTGCTTCATTTTTTCCTTGATGCTTTTGACGTTTTTTTTCATACTACCTCCTGTATTTTCTCGGTTTCATGTTTCATGAAATTTTCAGAATCAAAAAAGTATGCGATACAAAAAAAACTGTGCATAAAATCAAAATTTTTTTGCAGAAATTTTTGGATTTCAACATCGTTCTTTTCTGCTGCAAGTTCGTGTATGCGTTTTTTCAACTGATTCTCTTTTTCTGTGATACTGCTATCCGCTGCAATTTCTTTCGCTATCCCTTCCACTTCCCTCAAAAACTCCTCGATTTTTTTCTCCATTTTTGCCCTCCTTTTTGTTTTTTTTAAGTGCTCTCATGAGCACCTCTATATTTATTAATGCAACTTATTCATTCAGAATTTTCTGCAAAATTTGCTTTGCAACTTTTTCAAAATTTTCATGCTTCTTTTTGTCAAAAAAGAATTCATTTGACAAAGCAAGAAGACACTCAATTACTGCTGCTGTGTTTTGCTTCATCATAAATAGAATTACCTACTCAGAAAGTGTTGAATTTTGCGGTTTTGCTGGCTGTGGTTCTGAGAGGCTTTCAATCTTCTGGATGAGCTTGTTTAACAATTGTGTGTCTTTCATTTCTTGCTTGATTGAGTTTTGCAAAAGTTCTGCCGCAAACTTTGACAAACTTTTACCTTGTGATTTGCTTAATTTTTCAAGTAAGTCATAAAGTTCATCTGTTACTCTTGCTCTGATTACTTGCGACATATTTATTACCCCCTTTTTTATTAATTACCTACTTATAAATAATGCAGTTTCAGGGTGTAGACAAATGGCTACATTTTGACTGAAAGAAGTTGTCTACATATCTAAAAGCTTGCTAATTCTAATCAAATCAGGGATTAAAAATAAGGAATGTAGACAAAGACATTTAATACTATCAAGGCTTTTTGCACCAGGGCGGTGCGTGGTGTATGCCATTAGAAGCGGGCGAGAGGAACTGCATTAATACATACATGAGGATATAACATTTTTAGGGGGTAAAATATGGTAACTTTAACAGTTGTAAATGATAGCAAATATTACACTCACTTAAAAGAGGATTCTCATGGTCTTGAATACTACTCAGAAAAGGATTCAGTTAAAGGATTCTGGCAAGGTGAACTTGCTAAGAGAGAGGGCTTAGAGGGTAAGGAAGTAACTGAGCAGGATATGGAAAAAATCAAGGGACTTTCTAACAGTGAAAGGTTGGGTCTGGATGTAACTTATTCTGCATCAAAATCCGTATCACTTGCATATAGCTTAATCGGTGATGAAAGAATCAAAGAAGCACATGAGAAAGCAGTTATGAAAGCAAATGAATATCTTGAAAAAAATCTCGCTTGGACAAGGCAAGGTCAGGGTGGGAAAGAGGATGTTCAGGCAAGTGGGGTAGCAATAGCAAACTTCACTCATTTCACGAGTCGTGAACATGACCCTCAACTTCATACTCATTCGGTGGTATTGAACTCAGTAATCCGTAGTAGTGATGGAAAGATAACTGCACTTGAACCACGTGTGATTTTTGAACATCAGAAAGCACTGGATCAGATATACAAAAATGAGCTTGCGAGGAATCTGCAGGAACTGGGATACAAAATTGAAATGATAGATAGGAATGGCAATTTTGAAATTGTAGGATTCAGTCAAGAGGTATTAGACAAATTTTCAGAAAGAAGAGAGCAAGTTGAACAAACTTTGAAAGAGTTAAAAGAGAATGGAAAATTTCAGGGGTTAAATGAGAATGAATTAAGGGATATAGCAAGAATAGACTCAAGACAATCAAAGGAATTTCTTTCAAAAGAGGAACTAAATCAAATTTGGGATGAGAAACTCTCTGAACTTGGCATAACAAGAGAGCAAATAAAAGAGAGTGTAGAAAGTGCAAGACAAGACATAAAAGAACTCTCAGAGAAAAAGCAGTTTGAAGCTACAAAGGACTATGTTAGACAATCGTATTCAATCATACATGAAAATGAATCTGCATTCACTAAAACAAAACTCTTTGAAATTGCACTCAGGCAATCAATGAATGATGCGGTAAAAGGTCAAAAAGTAATGACTGTTTCAGATATAGAAAAAGCATTCAATCAGTTGCAAAAAGAAAGAGAAATAATACAGGTCAAAGGCACTGAATATTTCACAACTCAAGACATGCAAAAGATAGAGAAAAGTGTAATAGATTTCGTGAGGAAGACAAATGGAACTGAGAAGGAATTTGTTTCAAACAAAGAAGTGATAGACAAAGCAATTAAGGACTATGAAACTCAGAAGGGTTTTCAAATGACTGAGGATCAGAAAAAAGCAGTATATCATATAGCAATGTCAAAGGATAAGGTAATAGGCATTCAAGGCGATGCTGGCGTGGGGAAGACAACTTCTTTTGAGTGCATCAAACCTCTCCTAGAAAAAGAAGGTTTTGTAGTTCGTGGACTTGCACCAACTGGCAAGGCTGCGGAAGAGTTGTCTAAGGTTGGAATAAACTCTCAAACCGTGGATAGCTTTCTCATGCAGTTTGAAAAGACTCAGATAGTGAAAGACATAGAGAAGTATCGTCAAGAGTATGAAAAACTCAATCAAAAGTTTGAGAATCGGTCTTGGTCTGCACCACCAAGTTTGTTCGATAAGTCTGAAACATGGCAATCTCAGATAAAGAACTATATAGTCAATGACATAAAACAAACTTTCGGGCTAAAAACAGAACAGAAAGGTGGGTGGGGGTATGAATACAAAGACAAGGTATATGTGATTGAGAAGGATGGCTGGAAAGGACAAATGATAGTTGAGTATGGACAAAGGTTTCAGACATATAGAGAGGTAAATGTATATCTCAAGGATGTTCAGTCTGGAAAAATAAGCCATACAAGATTTGTTCCTGTAGGTGCTGGCATAAGCATAAAAGAGCATCAGAAGGAATATCAATCTCCTGAACGGGTCATTCAACATGGCAAAGAAGTCTGGATAGTTGACGAGGCATCAATGCTGGGTTCAAAAAAAATGTCTGAACTAATGAAAACTGCAAAGGAAGCTGGGGCAAGGGTAGTGGTGGCGGGGGATACAAAACAGATGCAGTCTGTGGCTCAAGGTAAGATATTTGAGGAAATGCAAAAAAGAGGTATGAATACAATAGAAATGACCCAGAAAGTAAGGCAAACTGAGGAAAGATACAAAGAAGTGGTAAAAGAATTCAGTGAAAAAAGATTTCAGGAAGCAATTGAAAGGCTTGATAGCTCTGGAAAAGTGCATGAGGTTCAAAATAAACAGGATAGGATAGAGGCAATCAAACAGGAATATTTCAAAAGTGACTACAAAAAAACTCATATAGTATCGGCTACAAACAGGGAAAAGAATGAGCTAAATGCGGTCATTCGAGATGAATTGAAGAATCAAGGCAAAGTAAACAAAGAGGGGTATGTTTTCACTGTGAAAGAAAGCAAAAATCTCAGTGCAGAGGAAAAGAGGTATGCTTTTTCATACCAAATAGGCGATTCAGTGCATATAGCAAGGCAAGACATGAAAGAAATGGGTATATCTTCAAAAGTGAATGAGTTTCAGGTCAAAGGCATAAATAGCAAAGAAAACACAATAACAATAAGCAATGGCAAAAATGATTTTCGGGTCAATCTAAAAGATTGGGGCGATAAGCTTTCAGTGTATTCTCAAAAGCAAATAGAAATTTCTAAGGGCGATAAAGTCATGACTCTCAAGAATGACAAAAAATTCGGGGTCAAAAATGGTGAAATGTGGGAAGTGAAATCAGTTGACAAAGATGGAAATATCACAATCAAGAATAACAACAAGGAAAAGAGTTTCAACATCAAGAGCTACAACTACATAGATCATGGCTATGCCTCAACCGTGCACAAAAGTCAGGGTATGACAACGAAAAAAGTGATATATTCCGTATCAGAAAAGACAAACTATAATGAAATGTATACTGCAATGACAAGAGGAAAAGAGGGATATAGCATCTACACTGCAAATAAACAAGAAATGTATAAAAGCATGCAAAGAGAACAAGAGAAAACAAGCTCACTGGAAAGGGAATCAAAGACTCAAACAGAACACTCTCGTTCAGCTGCAGCAGCTGAACAATCCCACTCCCTCGGACGGGGGCGATAGGGTGACACTTGGGGAAGTAGAAAAATCAAGGGATTGCACGAATGGGGGGGTGACACTTGGGGAAGGAAAAGGTGACACTTGGGGAAGTAGAAAAATCAATAGTTTAGAGCATATCTCTTGCATAAATGATTGATATTATTAGGATTGCAAAAAAAGGGGTTTTTCACTTTTTTTTTAAAAAAGGTGACACTTGGGGAAGGCTTGCAAAAGGTTTTTTATAATTTTGTTCTTACAAATTTATATTTTTCAAGCATTTTAATATAGTCCCTACCCCTATACATCAAGCAAAATCAAGAATTCCTATGGTGGTAACAGGGGTGGTAACATTTTTGCCCTTGATATTTCTATATTGTTACCACCTCTATTTTTAAGGGTATAAGGTGGTAACAGGTGGTAACACATTGATACTACTGGATTGTTACCACGTAATGACAAAAAATAGGGGTAAAATTTTCCCAAAAAAAAATTTTTTTAAAAAAACTGAAAAAAGAAAAATATACGAAAATGGTGGAAACGGTAGTAACAAATGGGGAATAATAAGGCTAACTCGTTGAAACTCAAAAGTTTTTTAGTGTTACCACCTCTTAAAAGGGGTCAGTTTCCTGGGGCTGAATTGAATCTAAAATTTTAAACCAAACCTTTTTTATCTTACTTGCTTCTCTGACTGTTCTTTTGGCGAATCCCATAACAGTAAGACATTCTGCGATTCGCATTTGTTTGGTTTTATCGAGGTCTTTCGGTGGAATATAGAGAGCTTTTTCGGCTATCTCAACTACCGTTGTTTTTTCTATTTTGTTTTTTTCTATATACTCCGATATAATTTCTTCCCATTCATCATGCCTGCGTGCGTTTTCTTGGATCTCTTGAGCTTCTTGCTCATCGACTTCCCAATATTTGTAGCCTTTCTCAAGCTCCCATACCGCTTCGCCAAAAAGCTGTTCTCTATACTTTTCTATGTATTCTATATTTGCTTTTCCCCGAGCCTCAAGAATCCAAAATCTTGTTCCTCCTGTGGGGTCGTCATATATAGTCTGGTCATTCGTTGTGCACGTAAAAACGCTTCTTCTCGGGAAGTCTTTCATGTGTCTTGAATATGGCGGTCGAAATCTATCCACCGTACTTGATATTATTGCCTTGATCCGATTTCTGTCTGCCTTACGCAAGGCATCCATCTCAGGAATCTCGGCAAGCCATACTCCCTGAATCGCCATGTAGAAGTCTTTTTCAGTGGTGATTGAGACATTGATTTCACGATGAAACTCTTTACCTAAAGCCATCAAAGCCCTTGATTTCCCTATGTTTTGAGCACCCTGAATAACTACTATGTTTTTCTGGAAGCACCCAGGGCAAAAAGCCCTGGCAACAGCAGAAACAAAAAAGTTTTTTGAGACAGTGATACTATACTGAGATAAAGGCGTTTTAAATACATCGTAGAAGAATGTATGAAT
Source organism: Nitrospiraceae bacterium UBA2600 (assembly GCA_002339325.1). GTDB lineage: Bacteria > Nitrospirota > Thermodesulfovibrionia > Thermodesulfovibrionales > Thermodesulfovibrionaceae > Thermodesulfovibrio. The sequence goes on from DDKK01000008.1 coordinate 16,602, forward strand.
TCTCGGAATTCCGTCCCATTGATGTTTGCATAGTTTAAGGAACTCTATTAGTCGGTCTCTTTTATTAGAGTATGCTATACTTTCTATAGACTTCTGGAATACATCATCTGGAATTCTCTTGTTTATTCGTTTTTCGAGTTTTGATTGAATATATATTTCTACTTCTCTACTGATTTCCCTGTCGTTAATAAATATTTTAATGTAAAATTCATCATAATCTATTTTTATGTTGTTTTCTGTACAAAATTCAAATAAAAGTTCGGTCACTGTAGGAATTGTTATTTTTATTTCTTTTTCTTTGCTCTCGGAAAATACTTCTTCAATCTCCTCAATTCCAAGCTCTTTTAAACCTGAAATGCCCTTAACTTCTTTTCCGGCCTCAAAGTCCTGATATGTATGTCTTACTCCAGCTATCCGCATACGAAGTTCAGTATCTCCTGAAGCTATCTCAGATACAATCGCTATTGCTGTGTCTATGTCAATTCCATTCTTTGCGAGTAGTCCAGCTGTGTATATACATATATTCTGTCTGTCACCGTGCTTGTAATGCCTTTTTATTATTTTGCTGAGTCTATCTAAATCTATTTTTTGTGTTATTCTTTTCTCTCTGCTTATATTGTTTCCGTGTCCATTGCCATTCCCTTGTTCTGCTATACCTGCAACACTTAGGCAATTCTTTAAAAAAAGATGCATACCAATATCATCTATTTCTAAAACTTCGGGATTAACCACTTCGTAAATTACGTTTTTCTGTAATCTTTCGTGATATATCCTGCTGCCTGGCAACATTACAAGATCATTCTCACTTCGCAATATTTCGAAACCAAATTTTTTGATCAAGTTAACACTTTTAAGTGTTTTTTGTGGGTCATTTATATATATATGATACCCTTTACCCGTTCTAACGTTGGCTACTTTTTCAATTTCGTCTATATCTACAGAAAACTTCTCGCAAAATAGGTTTACATCATCTATATCAATTACAGCCAGCCAGCTTGGAAGAAGTAATAGAGCACTGTTCTCTATTTTTTTAGCGTTTGCTATCTTTTTGTCGCTTTCAGAATTATATTTGTGAATCGGAATTTTACCATTAGAAGGAATTATTATATAGCCTGATTCTCTTAGTTTCTGGCTTAGGGATGAAAAAACTATATGAATATTTTTCTCTGCTTGAGCTTGCTTTACTTGTCTTAAAAAATCATTCAATTTTTCAACAGAACTTGATATAATTTCAAACTCTATCATTTTACACTCCTTTCTCTTTTTTCCCTTTTTTTAAGCCATTCCTCTACAGCTTCCCGAACTATTTCCGATAGAGTTCTGCCTGATTTCTGAGCTATATCGAATATCTTGTTTCTTACTTCCTCTTTCATCCTAATATTTGTTCCTTTTCTCTTCATTTTTATACCTCCTGTATTTCAATGTTTTACTTTTCTATATATAGGGGTTCAAAATTCTCCTTTATTTTGCAAGGGAAATTTTTTCAAAAAAGCACTCCCTGCCTGCTTTCCCACTTTTCTTTTTCCTCAGATGTCTCTTTTTCCTGCTCTTCCTGCTCTTCGTACAGTCCGAACAGCATTGCTTTTGCGGGTTCGGGTCCTACTGTGCGACAGATATCATGCCACTGCTCGATTTCGGTGTATCTCTGTTCGTTTTCTCCGATGCATTCAAAAATATCCACTTCCTCGCCATCTTCATTGCAAATGCTTGAAATCGTATGATTTTTGAAGCCTATGTCACGAAGTTTTGTCCGAAGTGCCCATTTGACTCCTACATCTTTTTTCTTGCCTGCTTGGGTGGGGATGTTTTTTCCTTGTAGCCAAAATTTTTCGATGAGAAAAAGTTCTATTTCGCTTTTTCTATCCTCGTCGAGACTACATTCGCATCTACAAAGTGCAGCGTTGAGGTATTTCTGTAGCCTCTTGAAGTCTCCTATTTTTATTCCACCTTTCATTTTTACCTCCTCATATTTAATTACCTTTTCAAAAACTTAGTATTTTCAATGTTTTCAGAAATTACTGTTACTTAGTAACTTTAGTTTATTATGTTACTAAGCAACATGTCAAGTGGATTTTATAAAATTTTTAATTTAAAATTTTTATAAAGCTATAAAATTATGTTACGATGTAACAAATATGTTATACTTTTGCATTATATATAGTAGGAGGTGATGAAGATGACAATAGCTGAGAGGTTGAGAGAAATTAGAAATATTCTAAGTTTATCCCAAGAAAAACTGGCTAACTTTCTTAAAGTAAATCGTAGCTTTTTAGCTCAGATAGAAACTGGCATAAGAAAACCCTCTGAGCAGACTCTGTTGGTTTTGGAAAAAGAAACAGGCGTATCCAAAGATTGGCTTGAAACTGGGCGTGGGCTTATTTTTTCTGATTACAGAAAAGGCTTAGCAAAAATTAGAGAAAAAATTAATTTAAATGAAACACTCTCTAAATACGAAATTGAATTTATTTTGAATCTCATTCAATTATCTTGGTCTACTGGCGGCTCTTTGCCTGCAAATCCTATTTTCATCAAGAATTTAATTTCCATATTTGAATATGTGTATAAAAATTGCAAAATAAAAAATATAAACTTTCTTGGTGGTGATAAATATTTTGTTGATTTTATTACTAATCCAAACATACCAAAAACCGTCAAAGATTCTAAAACGTATATAGCAGATAAATTAGTTGTTTTATTTAGAGATGGTGAGTTTGAATTATCTAAAAAGGATTGTGAAACTATCAGCTCTCTTTTACTGCCATGGGGGTATTATGTTGGATTATCTTATGTTGAAGATAAAAAGCAAAGAAAAATTAGTAGTATAGACATGGATATAAATATAGAAGATGTAGAAACAAATATAATTTTAGAAAAAATTGATATTCCAAAACTAAAACAAGAAAAAGAATTTGAAATACAGATATGGGCTACTGCAGAAAATTTAAATTCTAAATATAATTATGGAGCGTATAGTCTAAAACTAAAAGAGAAGCAAATATACATACATATGACAATTTTTGACTTAGTTGAGTTTATTTTATTACTTAAAAAAATTTTTAAAACACAAGAAAAAGAACAGGAGAATAGAGAATACAGAGTAGGTAATTTTGTGATTTCTCGTATCAATGCAGAAGGTTCAATACAATACTTATTCAGAAAAGTTTGTGATGAGGGTTTTATTATTGAATTATATTTTGAAAAAGAGCAGTTTAAAATTTTTAGCCAAACATTAGAGTATTTTGAAAAATACTATAAATTTATCACTTTTGCAAAAAAAACTTATATCGATAGATTTGGCTTTGTCTAAAACTAAAAACTCATGTCAATTTTTGTCAACTTTTGACAAATCTTGTCAAATCTGTCAAATCTGTCAAATCTCTTTTGACAACTTTTGGCAAATGCTGTCAAATCTGTCAACTTTTGGCAAATCCTGACAAATCTTGGCAAATCTGGTTAGACCTTATAGCAAATTGCCATAAGGTCCGGGGCTGGAGGTTGTTGAAATAATTTCAACTATTTATAACAAAATTTTAATTTTGTTATAAATAATAATAATTTTTAGCCTTAAAATAAGCAATTTTATTTCTAAATTCTTGACTATTTATAACATTTCTGTTAACATATTGCAATGCTTGCTATAAAAAATAATTCCTCACTTATACCATCTCCACAGGAAGGAGAGATATACCATCTTACTGAGGATGAACTTAACAGGCTTACCGTAGAATTTCAGAAATGGTTTGAGGAAAAGAGAGGCATCGTAAGGGTAAGATACTGGCTTGTATTTTTATTCCTGAGATACACAGGAGCGAGAATCTCAGAAGTTTTAAATATTGATGAAACTCGTGATATAGATTTCAGAAACTCGACAGTAAGGCTTGTTACACTTAAAAGAACAGGCAAGAAAAAAGGACAGTATAGAATTATCCCTATTCCTGACAGGCTTATCTCTGAATATCTGAGAACTGTGAAAATATATCCCTCTTTAGAAGGTAAGATTTTTAAAATAGAGAGAAATAATTTTTTCACTGTATTTAGAACTCTTTGTCTAAAAGCAGGAATACCTCAGCAGATAGCACATCCACATGTTTTAAGGCATACAAGAGCGATAGAGCTACTAAGAGCAGGTATTCCTGTTACAGCGGTCCAGCAACTTATGGGACATGCAAGTTTAAATACAACTGCAATGTATTTGAGATACAGTAATATTGAGATACAGGGATTGATGAAAAGCAAGGGTTTGATATAATTAATTTTTCTGGAGGAAACATGAGAATTAAATCATTTTTAATTTCTTGTTTATTAATTTTAATATCTCTAACAGGCTGTGCTCCTAAAGGTGGAATCTTTGCTTCAAACATGGATCAGGCTTTACTTCCTGATGGAGAAGTTTTAGAGTCAAGAGAAGCCTATATAAAAGCATTAGGGCTTGATAAAAATCCTGAAAAACCTGATGTAGTTATAAGTATTGAGCCTTACTACTTTGATATTTCTGCTTCTCCCAGTTTTATACAACCGGGGAAAAGAGGTAATTTGGATGTTTGTGTTGCAAAAGCAATGAGAAATGTGATACCAACAGCGGTTATTTTGTTTGATGGATATGACATACAAAATAAATCACATTTGAAGTATAAAGCAGTAAAAATCAAAATTGGAGGAGATGCTTTACTTGTAAAGCGAAGTGAACTTGAAAACAGTCCTTTTTCCAGTTATTTTGTTGAAATACATGGACAAATTAAAACTTTAAATAAAGAAATACCTTTTAAAACAGGTACTTATCAAGCAGGACCATTGCGTGTAGGAAATCCTATAGGTTTATATGATGCTAACTGCTATTTTATAGCTAATAAAATAGCAGATGTATTAATTGAGGAAGGAGTTCTTACAGAAGACAAAATTAAAAGACCTAATCTTTCTAAAGAGTTTGAATATATTTTGCAGACTAAATAACTGTTGAAATTATTTCAACAGCGGCTTTTTAATTTTTTCTTGACATAGTGTCAAAATGTCACTATACTATGAAAAAATATGACATACATTCCAAGAGATTTAGGAAATATTGTTCAAAAGGCTTTAAGAGAGATGCCTGTTGTAGTAATTACGGGCATGAGGCAAACAGGAAAAAGCACCTTTTTACTCAATGAACCTTTTTTGAAAGAGCGTCCTTATTTTAGTTTTGATGAATTTGTTTATCTTGAATCTGCAAAAAGAGAACCTGAGCATTTTCTAACTCAGAGTAAAATTATGACAATAGATGAGGCCCAAAGGTGTCCTGAGATATTCACGGTAATAAAAAAAATTGTGGATAAAGATAGAGTACCCGGAAGATTTTTACTTTCTGGTTCTGCAAATTTTGCTTTACTTAAGAATCTTACCGAAAGTCTTGCAGGAAGAGCAGTTTATTTAAACATGTCTCCCATGTCCCGAAGAGAGATATTTTTTAAAACAAAAGAAGAGCCATTTTTAATGAGGTTTTTTAGAACACAAAAAATCGAAAGCTTCACTGTTACAGAAAAAATAAAGAATGAAGACATAATAAAAGGAGGATTACCACCTGTTGCCCTTGGGCTATCTGAAAGAGTCTTATGGTTTAAGGGTTATGAGCAGACCTATCTTGAAAGAGACATAAGACAGTTTAGTCAAATAGTGAATTTAATTGCATTCAGGCATCTACTGAGCCTTGTTGCTTTAAGAACTGGGAGTATCCTTAGTTTAAGCGAGATTGCAAGAGATGCAAAACTTAATGTCTCAACTACCTCAAGATATCTTTCTTTACTTGAAGCATCATTCATAATAAGAAGAATTCATCCTTATCTAAAAAGTAAAGCCTCAAGACAAATTAAATCGCCAAAGATATACATGAGTGATTCAGGATTAGCCTGTTATCTTGCAAATGTTGATTCTCTTGACAGAGAACCTCTAAAGGGAGCAATTTTTGAAACCTATGTTGCTCAAAACTTGCTGTCAATAATAGAATCGAAATGGCAGGAAGCAAATCTGTATTTTTGGCATATACAGGGAAGATATGAAGTTGACTTTGTAGTTGAAGCTCAAAACAGATGTATAGCTATTGAAGTCAAAGCAGGGGAGAAATGGGAAGACAGAGAACTTGCAGGTCTTAAGGCTTTTGTAAGTAACACAGAAAACTGCATTGCAGGTATAGTCGCTTATAATGGAAACAATATAATAAGGCTTGGTGAAAAACTCTGGGCAATTCCCTTGAGTGTTTTGTTGTCATGAAAGAAATATAATCGCAAATTCTGTTTCTTCTACATTGGTTGAAATAATTTCAACAGCACTCAATAAACCAATCCTGCAAAATAAAGAGGAATTTTATTTCTTACAGGCAAGTCAATTTCATCAGTTAATACTATATCTGAATTTTTAATTTTCTTACTTTTTCCTCCTATTTCAATCTTAATTCCTTTAACTATGTAATCACATTCTCTTTCATCATAGCAGGCAAAAATTTCACCATATCTTTCAGAGAGGTTATAGACAGCAAAGGCTTCTCTCGCAGTTCCTACATCACCATCAAAACAGTAATAATAAGCTGGATCGGTAAGTAGAATTTTTGAACCTCTTTTAAAACCGTTTTCTTTTGTTTTTCTTTTTATAAGTTTTAAAATTTCTGTTTGTTCCATTACTAAAAGCAGTTCGTAAAGTTTTTCCTTACTTATCTGCCAGTCTCTACAAAGGGAAGATATATTAAGAGTTGGCACTGAACTATAAAGAAGATGACCAAGAACAGCTCTCATTAGCTTTAAATGTCTCTCTCCGATAGTTTGCAAAAACAGAGGTATATCGTGAAATAAAGCTTTATCTAAAACTAATTTAAGTCTTTCACAATAATCTCCCTCAAAGAAAAAAGGTCTTGTGCCTGAATTGAGGTATTCCCTAAAAGCTCTAAGGAGTTCCCTTGATTGAACTTTAGAGAAAAAATCAAATTGTTGTTCAAATAAGTCTATAGGTTCAATTGAAATTGAATGTTTTAGACACAAATACTCTCTGAATGAAAGTAAGGGAATTCTCTTAAAAACAAACCTGCGTGAAAAATCAGCTGAACCTGATTTTAGCATAAGACTACTACTTCCACTTGCCCAGATATAAAGGTCAGGAAAAGAATCATAAAGAGCTTTAAGTTGCACTGCCCAATCCTTTGCATATTGAACTTCATCTAAAACTATACCTTGATATCCTGCTTTAAATACTGCTTCAGTAAGTTCATAAATGCTTATATCCGTAACTAACGGATGGTCAACTGATACATACAGAAATGGCTTATTTAAAGTTCTATATAGCAAAAAAGTGGTTTTACCAACTCCTCTCTGTCCATAGATAATTAAGCCTCTTGAATGGTCAATGTCTAAATTTTCATAATAAGGTCTAAGATTTTTAGGAATTGTAAGTTTAAGCCTGTGATGAATTAATTCAAGTTTTTCTATAAGACTTTTTATGTTTTGCATGGTTCTATTATAGAACTAAAAATAAAAAAATTCAATATTTAGTTTTATTTCAATATTATAATTTAGCAATAAATTGTTATAATATTTAAAATTAGTAATCTAATAAAAACAAATTTCGGAGGCGTTCTATGAATAAAACTTCTATTGAGTGGTGTGATTATACATGGAACCCTATAACAGGATGTTTTCATCCCTGTAGGAATACTTACTGCTACAATACAATGAAAGCTACTTCTCCATTGAATAGATTTGGAGCAAAATATAAAACTAAAAATGGTTCTTTAGTCTATGAGAAAGACTGGAAAAGTAGGGAGACAGGACAGTGCCACATAGCAGAGAAGGGAGAAATTTATCCTTACGGATATGACCCCACCTTTTATCCCCACAGGCTTGATGAACCTTTAAAGGTGACATCCTCTCACGGATGAATCCGTGAGCTTCCTGCTTCAACGTGGTAACTTACATGAATATAGGGATTATGTCCTAATATCCGTGCAGAGGTTATCCACTCCACAGGCGTTACTTCCGCCCAGTCCAGGCGTAGAATGTAAAGATAAAATATTTAAGTATTGAACCTCTACTTGGACCTGTTACCTTTGACCTAAAAGGGATAGATTGGATAATAATAGGTGCTCAAACAGGTAAAAATCCTTTTATTCCTAAAACAGAATGGATAAATGAAATTATCAAACAATCAAACAAATACAACATACCTCTATTTTTCAAAGAAAATATCAAACGATATTCAAACTATTTTGTTCAACAATTCCCTTAGTGGAAAATTTTTCCACCAATAAAAAAAGCCCGCTTATGACTCTCTTAAGAGAGACTTCTCTGCGAGCTATGAGAGTAAAAATGTTATTACAAAAATCGATGATGGTATTATAAAAGGCGATACTGGTATGATGAAAGACGACAAAAAGGAATTCCTTTATCTCCTCTTTTGACTATCAAATTTAACTATCCATTTTTGACTATACAAAATTGATAGGCAAAAGGATAAATTTAAGATAATATAAATTATCTTAAGCAATTTAAGATAATTTTTATGGAAAAAGTGGGATTTATACCTTCAAAGCTAAAAAAGAAGCAAAGGGAGGTATGTGAGGTATAGGTTTGATAAAAAAAAGCATCTTTTAATCGATTTTATGAAATCAGATAATTATTAGAAAATTATTGAAAAGCAAATTTTTAGTTTGATATTATATTTCAATTAATTAAAAATTTTTATTGACAATATCTTAAAATTGAGATAAAATTATGAAAAAGAAGGTTAGAATAATATTCCACAAGAAAGTGGAGAGTTTTATCCTAAATTTGCAAGAAAGAGACAGAAATAAAATTTTTCAAGTACTAACTATAGTAGAAGAACGAAATTTAAAAGTTTCTTCAGAATGGTTGAAAAAAGTGACTGAAAACCTATGGGAATTGAGAGTAAAAAATTTTCGTTTTCTTGGTTCAATTGAGGATGATATATTTACAATCTGGAATGGATTCACAAAAAAAAGTATGAGAATTCCAAAAAAAGAAATAGAATTAGCCACAAAAAGAATGAAAGAGGGGATAAGATGAAAAGTCTAAAAGAACTTTTAGACAAACAATTTAAGGATAAGAAATTCAAAGAAGAATTTTACAAAGGGCTTGAAAAAACAAGAATTGCTGCTGAAATTGCTTATTACAGAGAAAAAAGAGGGATTACTCAGGCTCAGTTTGCAAAACTGCTTGGAACTTCTCAATCTACAGTAGCAAGGCTCGAGGATCCTTTTTATGAAAACTATTCTTTAAACACTTTAAGGAAAGTAGCCAAGGTTTTAGATTTAGAGCTTATTGTCTCACTGAGAGAGAAAAAGGAACAAATTCAGGATGAATTTATTCCTAAAAAAGAGGGAGATGTTATTTATATCACATGGATCCCAAAAAATAAATCTGAATTTTCATATAAAGCTGTAAAATTAGGTAATAAAGATATAAACTCCATTATTACAGGAGAAGCTATTGCAGGTTAAATTTAAAATAGAAACGATAAGACAGATTGAGTGTTTTTTCGCTCTTAATCCTGAATTTAAACCTGAAAAGGGCAAAAAGTATGGAATTGCATTAGGATTTGACATTTCTTTCAAAAAACAAAGAAAAAAGATTGCTGTTATTTTTAAATTTTTCTCTGAAGAAAAAAATCAGCCGTTTGTTTTTAGAATAATACAACAGGGAATATTTGATTTTGAAACTGTACCAAAAAGTGAAGAATTAGAAAAAATAGTTCATATAAATTGTGCCTCTATAATGTTTCCCTTTATAAGAGAATCAATAGCAGATTTAACAAGAAAAGCTGGCGTTCCTCCATTAATTCTTGACCCGATTAATTTTGTAGCTATCTATGAGGATATGAAAAAGAAATCAAACAAAAATTGATGAAATTTCGCCATGAAGAATTTTTACAAGGAAATTTTAAGGCAAAAAGCGTCTCTAAAACGATTCTACGCAATTAGATAAACATAGTCTATAAATGGTATAGCAATTTGATTTTTTCTATAATATCTGAAGCTAAAAGTATGGAATAACTGGTAGTCTTTTCTGGATTACTAAAAGTGTCATCGTAATCAGCTTTATTTCTTTGTTGTCTTAATTTTTTAAGAAAATCTCCAATTTCTCTTTTGGTTATGTCATTGCTATTTAAAAAATCTTCTATTACAATTTTATGAATTGATTGATCCTTTGGCAATTTTTTCCCTTCTTTATGTTTTAGATAGTTTCTGCAAATACAGAATGCAGAATAGTATGCTCTACTTATGGAAGAACGTAACCTTGCGTGTTTAATAGTTTGATTAGGATCTTTTGATTGACTTTCAAGTTCTATTGCTAAGCTTAAATACTCTTCCCAGTTAAAATTACTCAAATTCAACATTTATTGATAATCTTTTTAGGATATCAAAGGGGAGATTCAAGAACCATTTTGAATTAAGTTGTTTTATTTTAATATATACTTCATCAGGATATAAATTAGTTTGAATTATGATAAGTATTTTTTTATAGTCGGGTACTTCAGGATCGGTATCGACTTTAAGAAGCAAATTTGTTGAGTCTCCAAATATCTTTTTTATATTTATATTTGCTTGTTCTAAATATTCATAAAGTGATAAGTTTTTATAGAGATATTGATAAACTTCTAATTCATCAGGAATAAAATACATGTTTTTTAAAGATTCTATTTTAATTTTATTTTCAAAATCGCTCTCTGTAAAAGTTTCATTGCTTTTTTCAATTATTTTACTTTGAATTAAGAAGAATTTAAAAACAGATTTTAGGGCATCTACTGTGATTTTATTGAGGGAAGCCTGTGGAAAACATTTATAGTATGAATTTATGTATAAATCCAAAATATCTTTTTTAAAAATAGAAGATTGAGTATTTTTAACTTCTTTATCAAATTGATATATAATCTTTTCTGTTGATGACGAATTTTGGGTTACATACATTGTATTCATTTCTTTTTTTAATTAAAAAATTTTTCTATAATTTCTAAAGATTCTGCTTTTCTGTTTATAAAACTGTTTACGTAATCTAATATTTCTTTAATTGCTTTGTCTTTAATCTCGTGATGGAAGTTAAAATTAAACAATATTATATTATCATGAACTGGTTCGAAAACTATTTTGAGAACGTATGGAAACTTTTTCATATAGATAATTCCGCCACACTTGGTTTCTGTTTTATCAAGCAGAGAATTAATTTTTTTGTCATTTATTACAATGTTAATTTCGGGTAGTTTTTCATCTTCTGTAAATATAGCTTTCCACATAAAATTTAGCCCTAAAGCTACATAAGGTATTTGTGGTAGCAATTCTATATAACCTACTACAAAATTGTTTAACGAGTTAATTATTTCCTCGTTATAATTCTTAGCAGCAATTTGCAATCTCTGATAATCAACTGTAAGAAATAAATTTTCAGATTCAAAAATTGAAAAACCAGGAGTATGAGTAAAATTTTGTGGCTCTTCTTTAATTAATTTATTATTTTGAAGCCACTGATGTGTCACTATACTGGGATTATGAGCATTGGCAATTAATACGATATCTGCTCCTTCTAATTTGATGTCCAATTTTTTACCCTCTGAGTTTTAATTTTTAATATTAACATAAAGGCAAAAGATAAATGAATATAGGTCAAGGCAAAAAATCGTCTCTAAATCGATTATACGCAATGTTGATTTAATTCACTGTTTATATCTTATAAACCTTTTACGATTTTCTGAATCTTTATCTCCCTTATAATAAATTTCTAAAAATTCTATCCTATCTTCTTCTTCAAAATAAGCATAAATAACTCTTATGCCTGATTGAACACCTTTGCCTTTTAAGGCTTTACAGGAAAATTTTTTTGCTTTATAAATTTTTGGTGATATTATGCCTGTATCAGAAATCAAAACAATTCCTTTATTATCAATCTGTTTTTTATGAAAAAGAAATAATTGGGCTTTTATAAATATTTCAAAATCCTCTATGAGAGTTTTATATTTTTTGAGAAGATTTTTAAAATCACTTTCAAATTCAGGAGTGGCATAAATTTCTTTAAATAGTTTAATTTTCTTTAGGATCTCATTTAAGCTATAAATCAATTAAAAGTATCCTCTCCATAATCTCTAACTGAAAATTCAGGGGTTCTATAGAATACTGTTTCATAATCTATTATTTCATTGTCTTTGGTTACTAACCACGGTACGTCTTTATGAGAATACTCACTAATTTGAAAAGCATTTAAGTCAGATAGCCTATCTAAAACACTGTCTATCATTTCAAGTTCATGAGCTTTAAGAACTGATAGATCAGGTTGTCTCAGTGGTAAATATTTGGTTTGAGGATACTGAAAATATTCATGTTCAACTTTCACTATTTCCTTATTTTCAATCATGTTATCAACGATTTTTTTAAATTCAACTGGAGTTGGACCGTAATGATTTTTTATATAAGTAGCACCTATTAACTGCTCTTCGTATTTTTCATAAAAATTGAAGTCAATAAAATACAAGAGTTTATATAAAACAGTCTCTCCAATATTAGGCTTTGAACCAACTTTATTTAAAATGTATAACAAAACTTCTTTAAATTTTTTAAGATTTTTCTGAGGAACGCTTATTCTAATGTCTGATTTAGATGATTTATTATTTTCAGTCTGAGGTAGAATAACTTCAGGCATTTTTGCTTTTCCAGTTAAAGTATTTAAATCAGTATTTAAAATTTTAGATAACTTTAAAACTTCTTCTAAAGTTAAATTTTTCTCTCCATTCTCTATAAGTGATATGGATGATCTTGATATCCCCATCTGCTTTGCTAACTGTTCCTGAGTTAAACCTAATTTTTCTCTTAATTCCTTAATCTTTTTACCTGTTATTTTGTTTATGTTTTTCATTATTATAAGTATAATAAATGTTAAAATTTATGTCAATATTTTGTTAAAAATTTTAACTACAATTGAGAAAATTTTAAATAGTGTTTTCTATTTTGAAAAGATGTCAAAATGTTACTATAAGGTTGTTGAAATAATTTCAACAGGGGGTTTTTTATAAAAAGGTTTAAAGAGGGGGATATAAAATATAGGTGAAGGGCAAAAAGTGTCTCTAAAGCGGTTATATGCAATGGTGTAGCCATTAATTTTTCCTGTATAGTTGGATAAAATATAATCAAAATAAATAAAAGGTAAAAAAAAAATGACATTATCGTCATCTATATTAAACAAAAGAGAGTCTTCAGATCCTTTTATAACTCCGATTGTAACTCAGGAAATAGCTGATAGAGTCACAAATGCCACAATAGAGTTTATATCAAAGGTTTCAAAAATTCCTGGTGTAAAAAAGATAGCTTATAAGCCAAAAGGAAATGTAATTACCATCTGGACATTTATTAATAAACCAGATAAATACATACAATTTTCAGTGTATGAAATAGAACAGCAAATAATGGAAAAATACCCAGAGCTTATATTTGATTTTACAATAATTTTTAAGGGCAAAAAATCTCCCACGGGTTTTTATGAACAGGTGATATCCAAATAAATTGGCTACTGAAAAAGAGCATATCAGAAAAGCTACTTATAAGGTTAAAGGTAAAAAGTCTAAAAACTATTTTGGACAAATGTGATAACGAATGAATTTCAATGTGATAAAATATCTATTAAATCTGGAAACAGGTAAATCTTTCCCTTTACTCCCTTAATAGCAAAGGATTTTAAAATTCCCATCCCAACAAACTTAGAGAGTAATCGTCTTGCAGTAGGTTCTTCTATATGCAAATCTTTACTTTTAAAAATAGGCTTTGAAAACATTGTTTCTAAAACTTTATCTGTATAAGGTGATTTCATTTTTTCAGTTTTTTCTTTTATCTGTTCTCTGAGGTAAAGAATTTTATAAATTAATCCTTGAGTCTCTTTGGCTTGATTTTTAAGTGAAATAAAGAAAAATCTCAGCCATTCTTCGTATTTTCCTGTTTTATCAACTTTTTTTAGGTGATTAATATATTCATTCCTGTATTTCTCAAAATAACCGCTTATGTATAAAATTGGTTGAAATAAAATTTTTTTCCAATATAAATACAGGGGAATTAATAATCTTCCTATCCTTCCATTTCCATCATTAAAAGGATGTATTGCTTCAAATTGATAATGAATTATTCCAATTTTTATCAATGGATGTTCCTTATTTTCTAAGAGATATTTTTCAAGGTTTTCCATATATTCCTGCACTAATATTGGTTCAGGAGGGACATAATCTGCCTTATCAATAGGGGCATTTTCTACTCCAACCCAAACAATATTCTCTCTGAATTTACCTCTATATTGTTCTCCTCTTGTCCCTTCGAGTAAAATCTGATGAGTCGCTCTAATAAGATTTAAAGTTATTGGTAGTCCCTTGTCTATTTCATTAGTCGCTAATAACATTGCTTTTTTATAATTTGCTACTTCCTTTGTATCTGCATATTTGGGCAAACCTGTTGCTTCAAACTCAAATACATCTGATACAGTACTTTGTGTCCCTTCAATTTTTGAGCTAACTGTAGCTTCCTTTGTAATTAAAGGAGCAATCAGTATGGTAGGATTTGGAAGATTATTTTGTAATCCATTTAAATTCCCTAATTCTAAAGCAGCTTCCGTAAGCTCTTTATAAAATTCTGTTGGATTTATTCCAACAGGTAACTTGGATGGGTGATGATGCTTTATCATAGTTTAATTATATTACAATCCGCTCAGAAAATCAAAAAAGTGAGCGGAAAATTACTCTTCCGCTCATAAGTGATCGCAAACCACTGGTTGAGATTAACTCAATCTTCCAATTAGCTAATTTATCGGTGAAGTAATGTTTCCTTACGGAAGGGGACTTCCCGGCAGGAAAGTTAAAGATAAAATAGAAGAACCGCTACAGTCTATTAAAATTACACCATCCCTCTTTGCCAAATCTTTGACCCTATCAGTAAATCCATTTTTGCTAAATAAAATGTATTTGTTTTTCTGCCTTTTACCATTTTAGAGTATAATCTATTAAGTGATTCTAATTCATTTTTTCTGTTAACAAATTTTAATTCTCCCATAGTATAATCCTGTTTAGTATAATCATAATTATACTTAAAAGATGTTTAAAATGCAAGAAATTTTAAAATTATTATTTATAAAAGAGAAAAATATAAGTGAGTTTTCTTTATAAAAAATAAACATTGAAATAACCTTAGTGCAAATTGTCATAGGGTAGTTGAAATAATTTCAACCGGGTTTCTTTATAAATAGGGGGCAAAAAAGAAAATAATTAAGATATAGGTCAAAGCAAAAATCGTCTCTAAAACGATTCTACGCAATGGTGGATTGTTTGGTGGAAAATTTTTCCACCATTTTGCCTGAATCATCCTGTATATAGTGTTTTGAGCTCTAAGGATTCTTTAATTTTTTCAAAATCCATATCTTTATGAATAATTGTAGCTTTATTTTCTACGGCAATAGAAGCAATAATACAGTCTATTGTTTTTCTTACAGTATTACCCTGTTTTTTACAACTTCTGAAAATTTCTGATGCTCTAATATAGGTTTCTATTCCTTTTGGTTTCAATACTGGGAAATAAAGAAGATATTCCTTTGTAAGATTGTAAAGTTTATCGTCTTTGATGCCCTGAAGAATTTCAGTCAATATTATTTCTGTTATATAAATTTCCTCTTCAGAATTGATAAGTTCACGCAAAGTTTTACAGGCGTTTGTTTTTTCTCCTCTGAGAAAATCAATCCAGACACTTGTATCAACAATTAACAAAACCTTCCCTCTCTCATTTCCTCAAGATTCCCTTCCCATTGAACTTTACCTTCAAGTTCAAGTATTTTTTTCCTCTTTAGTTTTTTTACAAGTTCACTGATTGCAAAATTAACCACATCTTTTTTAGTTTTCATCTTTGTTAATTCCATTGCTTCTTTTAAAATTTGCTCATCTAATTCAATGTTTGTCCTGTGCATTTAAAGCTCCTTTATATTTTATACACATATTATATCATTTTTTTGTGTATCTCAAAAACTTTCTAAAAAATTCAATAAACATCCTTATTGCAAATTACCATACGGTTGTTGAAATAATTTCAACAAAATTTGATATGATTTTTTGAAATTTGGTATGATTATTTCATACCATTATGGAGGTTTACTATGGCAAGTGTAGTAAAAAAGACAATTTCATTACCTAATGATTTAGCGGAAGATGTTGAGAGAATTGCTAAAGAGGAGAATAAAACAGTTAGTGCAGTAATTCAGGAGGCAATAAGATTAATTAAAAAAGAGAAATTTAAAAAAGAATTTTATGAAATTCAAAATTTCTGGACTGAGAAGGCAAAAGAGCAGGGGATTCTTACCGAAGAAGATTTAGAAAGGTATCTTAGTTGAAAGTAGTTTTTGATACCAATGTTTATATTTCAGCTTTTGTTATAAACGGTAGCTTAGCTGAGAAGGCTATTCTAAAGATATTGAGAGAGAATTATAGTCTATTTATTTCGAAGGAAATAATTGACGAGATTCTTTCAGTGTTTGCAAAAAAATTTAGTTATGATAGAGAGTATTTAAGCAGAACTGCCTTGTTTCTCTCTGAAATAGCAGAAGTTGTTCAGCCAACAGAGAAAATTGATATTCTTAAGGATAAAGGAGACAATAAAATTATTGAATGTGCAGTGGCAGCAAGGGCAGATGTAATTGTATCTGGAGATAAAGAATTGTTATCACTCGGCGAGCATAAAGATATAAAAATAATAACTTTAAGAGAATTCTTACAAATTAATTTTGAATTTATATTAACCTTATAGCAATTTACCATAAGGTTGTTGAAATTATTTCAACGGAGGGTCTTTATAAAAAAGATTAAAAATTTATTAACTTTTCAAAACATGCTCAATTATTTAGGTAAGATAGTGTGATAAAACTGTGATAAACTTATCCAAAAACTGTGATTTTTCACAATCAAAAATCAAGCAAATAAGCCATGTTCTGAGTTTTGTTGTTTTATGGCATTCAAGAGGGCGGGGGTTCGACTCCCCTCAGCTCCATTAATGTTTTTAAGAGTTTTTAATAAAGGACATCTTGCTAAAAACCTACTAATACTGTTTCAGTAGATTTTCATTCTGTTAAAGACTTCGCTTCAAAATAACCTAAAAACTTAATTTCAAGGAAAGATTAAAAACAGGTATCCGAGATTTTAATTTTAAAACATAGAAATATCTTTACGAGCAATTTTTTAATTGTCGAAGTTTATCTTATAAATGTAAAAGAAAGTTTAAGAATCAAGGACTGAAAGATAACCCTCAGATACTCTTATATTGCACCAGCTCACAAGAAAAATGCAGTTCAGGTTATAAGTCAGATAGTGGGCGGAAAATCAACTATACAAAAACTACACATTTTTGGTTCTTAATTAAGATGCCTACCCTGAGCAAACCTTTGATTTTATTATATGGAGCTGATGGGATTTGAACCCACGACCTCCAGAGTGCGATTGAATTCTTAAAAATTGAAAATGGCTTAAATGCAAGGTTTCCTGAGTGTAAGAAAATCCATTTTTGGGACAGTTTATCACAATTTTTATCACAGTGAACATTAGTTCACTTAATAACCAAAAAGGGGGTTTAAAATGGAAACCTTAGCAGTTAAGAACCAAAGTAATGAAGTGGTTTGTTCTTTTACCTTTGATGAGTTTGATAGGCTTAACGAACTTCTTACAGATGTTGAAGCCATACTTGGAATCTTTACAGCACTTAATCCAGATGACCCAGACCCACTTGATAACGGATACATAGTAAGATTATCAATTAAAGGGCTTGATGCTCTGACAGAAGCTTACAACATTCTTAACAAGAAGTAACAAGATAAGCCGATGGGGTTATCCCGAGCCTCATCGGCTTTAAAAAATCCATCCCTGTTTGCTATACTTTTTACATGAAGCTAACCGTAATCATAGAAAAGGATGAACACGGATATTTTGCTTACTGTCCAGAACTCAAAGGATGCCATACTCAGGGAGATACTTTTGATGAAGCTATGGCAAACATAAAAGAAGCAATTGAACTATATCTTGAAACACTTACAGAAGAAGAAAAACAAGAACTCTTAAGAAAAGAAATCCATACCTCTACCGTAGAGGTTTAGGTTGCCAAAGCTTCCACGGTTAACTCCACAGGAAGCCGAATCCCTTTTACTTAAAGCAGGCTTTCAACTTTTAAGAACCAAAGGAAGCCATAGAATCTACATGAAAGAAAAAAGGAGAGTAGTTATCCCATTCCACTCTGGAAAAATCTTACATCCCAAAAATAGTAAAAGAAATATTTGAAGCTTTAGAAGATGAATCCATTATGCCTTAATGTTATTATAGTTTTTGATTGCCAAATTGCCAAAATGCAAAATCACTTTATAAATCAATCGTTTACACTGGCAAAGTGTATTTTGCCAGCTTTTGCCAGATTGCCAGAACTGGCTAAGGCTATTTGTATATAGATTTTCATTTCCGATTTTCTGATTTTTGATTTCATAAGAAAAGTTTTTATTATCTCCGAACTTGCAGAAATAGATGAAAACTTAATCCGTGCTGAACTGCATTACATTGATAGGGCTAACTTACTTAAAAGAAGAAAAGAAATTTACGAAGCATTGCATCCACTATCTAAGCCAGAAGAACAAAGAAAGAAAGGGATTGAAACAGTTCCGTGACGAAACAATTTCGCTACGGGAAGAACAACCTACATTTACAGAAGACACAGCTAAAAAATCCAATCTTACCCAAAGGCAAATACAAAACTACATTCGCATAGCCGAATCACTTCCAGAAGATGTTAAAGAAGTTGTTAAAGAAGTTGATTTGCCGATGAATGAGGCTTTCGTTCACTATAAGCCAAAATAAGCTTACTTTATGCAATGGGATTTTTATATGGGTAAGTGTGAAAAAGTGGCTCTAAATCGATTCTACGAATTTGTAGGTTCTTCCTGCGGGTTTCACTGCGGGCGAGCAAGCCTGCGAGAATTCGTTACTGTCAGAAAAATTTTTTAGTTAACTTTATATAATGCACAATTAATTGAAAATGCATTATATATTTTGGTATAATTTAAACATGAAAAAGCAAAGGAAAATCAGATACTTACAGGTAAGGTTACCAGAGGAAACTCTACTCAAGTTAAAAGAATCTGCTGAAAGAAGAGGTATCTCTGTTAGTGCATTCGTAAGGCTACTCATTATTAACCAGCTTGAAAGAGAAAAGAAGAAAGGAGAGTTTGAACTATGAAAACTCTTTTTATTGAAGGGGATTTAAAAAATGCTTATGCTGAAGTTGTTAAAGCTGTTGATGAAGCCAAAGAAAATCTTATCTCTGCTTGTGGGTTACTCTCTTCTTTATCTCGTTCGATTAGTGGAAAAACTAATAAAGCAATTGAAGACTTTCAAGAAGCAAAAGCGATACTTGAAGAAATGAGAGATTTCACAGATGATGACTACAATAAAGCACTTATTGATGAACTTATTGAGGACTTCAATGTCAAAGCTGTTACTCTTAAGAACTTAAGTATTTACTTTCATAACTCAGTTAAGTTTGTAAGCAGTCAAATTAAGGAGTTAGTAAGTGATTCTTGCTCTGATGTTTGTTAGCTTAGTTGTTGCTTTGGTTATATGCATAAGCGAGATTGCCGATTAAAAAGTGTTTGGGTCCTTTTCAGAGCTTTAGCGTGCGGGCGGGCAAGCCCGCAGCGTTTGTTTACGATTTTGGGGGTTTGAAAATGGGAAACAGAGCAAGTAAAAAGATACTTAAAGCCGAAACAAACAGAGAAGTTGAAGAGAAATCAATCACAGAAGAGGCAGTTGATGAACTAAGAAAGCTTCTCAGAAGTTCTGACCCTAAGCTTAAAATAAGAGCTATAAGCTTGATACTTAGACATACGGAAAAGTTAAAAAGAAAAGCCTCTGATGATATTGATTACATCGGCATTGTAGAGGAGATACTTAAAGAGAATGAGCAAAAAAGTTAAGTATCTTTGAATCTTTTACCTTCTTTAATCAAGCGACTATGTTCGAGTGCGTTTGTGTAAAGCTCAAGATTCTCTTTAAACCACTCCAGAGCAAGCTCTTTCGTAGTAACCCATCTTTTTCCAAGTTTTCTTATCGGCAATCCATTTTTTTTGTGGTATTTGAGTAAAGTTTTCCTGCTTAGCTTGACCATTCTTGATAACTTTTCAATGCCAAATATGACCATAGCTTGATTATAACAGCTTTACTGAAATCGTTTCTCTTAGCATGCTTTACATTTAGCCTCATCAATTTGAACGATTAAAAGCCAAAATAAGCCTCTTTTAAAGGGTGAACCATATTCTCATATGGGTTAGGTTAATTCAGTGCCTCTACGGAGCTTTAAATTTTTAAGTGGGCTTAAAGATGTATGAAAGTTGTGATATTATCTTAGAAATCTAAATTTTGCATATGTAAGACTTGATTAAAAGCTTTTTGCTATAATTTTGTAGTAACCTCTCAGAACAGCTGAGAGGAAGAGGGAAAAGGGAATTGGAGAAGGCTGAGGCAAAGGACATAATCCAATACTGGAAACAGAAAATAAAAGAATATTACAAGCCACTTAATGCTGAAGGAATCGCAACTAAAATAATCTTGACTTACATATCAGAGATTAAGTTAATCACGATGTGGAATATTTTTTGCACTTTAAGATTTATGCTTTCAGAGCTTCCTGTTTATCTATTTCCAGTTAAGGCATTGAATACCTTCCAAAAAGAACTTGACAGAGTTAGATATTTAAGTTTTCAGGATAAAAAAGAGATATTAGAATTTATTGAAATTAAAATAAATAAAGCAATCAATAAGCAAACAGCATTTGCTAAAGAATACAGAAAAGTTAAGAGCCTAAGAAGATATGATTTTTCATACAGATATAATTTCCCTGAAACAATTCTTTCAGAGGCAAAAAACAGGGCTAATTTTGCTTTAGCGTGTTTGTTTTATTTCTTTCATTATGAGCTTCCTGAATTTATAAATTCATCTGAACTTAAGGAGAGAATAAAACAGATAGAGATATCACAAGGCTTTGAGTTTGACCCTTTTGATAAAGTTCCGTATATAGAACTGGATGTAGGAATCTTTCTTGATAAAAATGACCATAAAGATTCAAGAGAAAATAAAAAGTGGATTATTGTCATCGGTTTTATTTACGAACAATTAGGAATTGAGAGAGATAAAGAAGAAATCTTAAAAACACTAAAAAGATATGGGGTTCATATATCAGCTGTTTATTCTTACATTTATGATACATTCCCACATGGGGAATTTCCTTTTGCAAAACTTCCAATGCCAAGTGGTAAGCCTGTTTTTGATGAGAAAGGTAACTACTTAGGAACGAGATTCATATTTTTTGATTAACCTACTCATTATATAGAACTATATAAAACTCAGACAAAAAACATCATTTTTTAAAAGTTTTTTCAATTTTTCGTCCATACTTCCTTAATTTATTTCTTTTTTAAAATCAAAAAAACGGGACAGGAGGAATGGATGAAGCAAAAAACCAACCCAAAAAACTTCAAAATTGCCGACCTTTGGCTTGCCTCAGCTTTAGCTCTCACTTTAAAAGTTGACCCAGAACTTACCACCGATGGCGATAAAGTTGTTTTTAATTTTCCTTTTACGGTGGAAACATTAAAAGCTTTAGATGGATTAAGCACTGGAGAGATAAAGTTTGACTACATCAGCTATTCTGAAAAATTCAGAAATCTTAAACACCAAATGATGAACTTGAAAAAATTAAGGGCAGGCTCAGCACCTGCCTAAGTGAAAGGGGGATAAGTAAGTGGCTACTTACAATTATAACGGAAATAGCATTAAAAATCAAGAACTTTCATTGCATCATCAGCATTTAGAAGATTTAAGAAAGAGCGGTTTATTTGATGAGACCATCCTAAGGGCTGACATCAAGAGCGTTCCACCAGCTGAAATAAAGAAACTACTTGGTTTTGAGCCACAAAAATTAATTTCGGCATACATAATCCCATATCAGAACACTAAAGGTTTTTTCAGGCTTCGTTGCTTCTATGAAGATGGTTACTCAGGGGCTAAATACTTGCAAAAGAAAGAATCTGGAAGCCACATTTACATTCCACCAGATTTAGATGTTTCAGCTTTAAGAAATTCTGAAATTCCATTATACATAACAGAGGGGGAAAAGAAGGCTTTAAAAGCATACCAAGAGGGTTTGCCATGCATTGCAATATCTGGGCTTTGGAACTGGAGCAATGGAAAGGGGGAGCTTATAACTGATTTTGACCAGATTGAGCTTAAAAGTAGAACTATCTTCTTAGTTCCAGATAATGATTTTACGAAGCAAAATAAGCACGGTTACAAGAAAAATCTTGAGCAGGCTTTGCAGAGACTCGCATTAAAACTTATTGAAAGAGGAGCTGAGGTTTATCTGGTGGAGCTTCCACAATCGGATGAAAAGGTGGGACTTGATGATTTCTTATGTAAGTATTCTTTAGAGAAGTTTAAAGAATTACCCATAAAGCAAATTGTTTTAAATGCTGAAAATTACAAGAAAGCTATTCATATACTTAAAAGCGGAGATGTTCTTTCTTTCATTATTTCGGAACTTTCAAAAAATTATGTTTTAAGACAAAAGGAATTAAATTTGTGTTATCTTGCTTGCCTACTTCCAAAGCTTGGTGAAAACTATACCGTTATTGTTACTGGTGAGAGTGCTGTTGGTAAATCATCTTTGGTTTCAACTGTGTTTAAATCTATACCAGAAGCTTTTAAGCTGGTTTTTCATTCAGCATCATCAAAGGCTTTACTATACAGAAATAAGGACTTGTCAAAAACGGTTCTCTGGATAAATGAACTTTCAGGAGCAAGTGAGATTATTGAACTTCTAAAAGGGCTTATGACAGAAAAACAAGCTTCTCACGGAACTGTGAACGACTCAAAAATAGGCAAAAAGTATCAACAGCTTTCAATAAAAGCCGATGGTTTGACTTGTTTTATAACCTCAACACGGGAGACTTTTCCAGAAGAATTAGCAAACAGGGCTTTCATACTGAATCTTAAAGCAAATGCTGAAATCATTGAAGCTATAACAAGGCTTCAAGCCGAAAAAGCTAATGGTAATATAATTGAAAGTTGCGATTATGAACTGTTGAAAGAAATTTACAAAAATGTAAAACCCTATCAAGTGAAGATTCCTTTTGCAAAGGAAATACAGAAACACTTAGATAAAAGCAAAACAAGAATAACAAGAGATTTTCAAAAAATTTTAGCTTTAATCAAAGCTCACGCTTTACTGAATCAACATCAGCGTGAAATAAAACATGGCAAAATAATAGCCAACGAAGAGGATTACAAAGCAATTTACGAAATTTCCGATTTAGTTATTGAATCATTCTCAGAATTAAGAACCCACCATGTGGAATTTCTCAAAGCATGTGAAGATTGGATAACAAGAGCAGATATTGCAAGACTACTTGGAAAGACAGAAAAAACTATTTTGAACTACTGTAAGGAACTTAAAGATTTCATAGAAATTGAAGGCAAGGGAAGTGAACAAAAAATCAAATCAGTTTACATTCCAGAAAACCAAAAACCACTTCCACACCCTAATATTATATTTCCGTTTCCCAATTTCCCAAATTCAAATTCTTTAGAAAATTCAAATACTTATACGGGAAATTGTGAAATTTCCGATAATTTCCGATTTTCTCAAAATCAATCTGAAGACCCCAAAAACGGGAAAACGGGAAATTTTGGGAAAAATGGCAATTTCCCGTCTAATTCATTGAAATATAAAGAAAAAATGCAAATCGGAAAATCGGAAACGGAAAACTATATATATGATGAATTTTGGTTAAGGGCAAACTTTGATGATATAGAAATTTTGGATGAATAGCTATGAAAGCTTTAATTCTAAAAAGCTTCAATCTTTATGGTAGAGAGTTTAAAAAAGATGAGGTAACAGAAATTCCTGTTTCAGCATTTAACAAATTGAGTCTTAAAGGGCTTGTTAAACCCTACTTACCCGATGTTTCAGAAGATGAGTTGCCATTTCTTAAAGCTGAATTTGAAAAAATTTATGCTGAACACATCCAGAGGCTTTCTGAAATGCCACTTACAGCATCAATAATCAAGGAGCTTTATCCAGAACTTTATCAAAAACTAAGAGAGCTTGAAGTAAAGATGGATGAGGCATGGCTTACTTTTGATTATGAGGCATTCACTGAAGCTTTAAGAGATATTGAAGAAATAATGCAAGTTTGCTTTATCCATGATGAGGGATAACAATGTTTTTAAAACGCATCCATTGGATGCTAAATAAAAAAACAAGGGGGTTAACAATGAAAGCAAAAATTGCACTCTCGGAGGAACTTCAAGAGAAAAAGGCTTGGATTGAAAAAACTTTCCCTTTAAGAGATATTGAATCTCTTAGCAAGTTTTTCAATGTATCACCAGTTACAATTCTTGATCTTAAACACAGGTATCCTAAAATGCCATGTGAGCAGACACCAGATGGTTTTTACTGCACTGATGTAATTGAGATGCTCAGATTCTGGGTAGCCTATACAAGAGCTAAAAATGCTCATTCACGGTATCCTACTATCGTATGGTATGAATATCACACTAATTTTGGACCATTTATGAAGGATATTCCCCCAATTGACTCTTACAGATAACATGATATGCAAAGATTATTAACCATAAGGGAAGCTTGCAGTCTTCTTAAGGTCTCCCAAAAAACCCTTTATCGCTACCTTAAGGATGGTAAGCTTCCCTTTGTTAAGCTTTCAAATAGAGCAGTGAGAATTAAAGAAGTGGATATCATGAATCTTATCACAGAAAACACCATCATTTATGAACCAACTGAAAGAACTGAAGAAGTGGCAAAAAAAGTTCTTGAAAAAATTCTAAGCAGGGGTTAAATTATGATTAAACCACTGTTCTTTGAAAAGCTCAGGAAGCCTTGCATTGCCATTGAAAGGGGGTAACCAATGGGTTTATTTAAGCGTGGCAATGTATGGTGGGCTTCTGTTGTTCATGATGGCAAACAGTATCGTTTCAGCTGTAAAACTTCCGATAAATCAGAAGCTCAAGCCGTATATGCTAAAGTGTTATTGGAACTTAAGCAAGGCAATGTAAGGAAAAGGGAAAGTAAACCAGAAAAGCCAAAGCTTACCTATGCCGAATACTATGAAGAACATTATCTTAAATGGTGTAACGGCAGGCAGGCCTTTTATAACAAGATGAAAAAATATGCACTCAACAGAATGCCAGAATGGTTTAAAAAGCTGAAGCTAACCGATATAGGAACTAAGGAAGTGGAACTACTTCAGAACTACTATATGGAGAAAAACCTATCCGTTGCTACCTGTAACAGATACATAAGCATAGTTAAAGCTTCCTTTACCAAAGCTGAGGAGTGGGGATTAATCACTGAACAACAGCTTAAGGCAGTTCGGAAAGTGAAACCACTTAAAGGAGAGGTAAGCAGGCTTAGGTTTCTTTCTGAAGAAGAAATTCAGAATCTTTTATCACACTGTGATAACTACCTCTACCCTATCGTTTTCACTGCACTTAATACAGGCATGAGAAGAGGAGAAATTCTTAATCTAAAGTGGGATAATGTAGATTTCAGAACTGGATTTATCTATCTGGAGAAAACAAAGAACGGATACCGTAGGGAAATACCCATGAATGAAAGCTTAAAAGCACTCATGAGGCAACTTTACACTCAAAGAAGGCTTGATACTGATTACATATTCATTAACCCTAAAACAGGAACAAGGCTAACGGAATTTAAAAGAAGCTTTGCCACTGCACTTAAGAAGGCTAAAATAAGGGATTTCAGATTCCACGATTTAAGACATACATTCGCAAGCCAACTTATCATGAAGGGAGCTGATTTAAAAACGGTGCAGGAGCTTTTAGGGCATAGAACCTTAGCAATGACCCTTAGGTATTCCCATCTTTCACAATCACACAAAAAAGAAGCTGTAAAGTTGCTTGATAAGGCAGTTTATCACAATTTTTATCACAATTTTATCACAGTGGGCTATAAGTGAGATTATCCAACCTTTAAAAACCCTTGAAAATACTAATGGAGCTGAGGGGAGTTGAACCCCCGACCTCCAGAGTGCGATTCTGGCGCTCTCCCAACTGAGCTACAGCCCCGATTTGCCCGATTTGTTTTATAATATCATATTTGAAAAATTTAAAGGGAGGAGCTTTGAATGAACTGGCAGGAAGTAAAAAAAGTTGCTAAGGAAAAACTAAAACCCTACTGTCGTGTCTGTCCCGTCTGCAATGGTGTCGTGTGTGCTGGAGAAGTGCCCGGAATGGGAGGCGTTGGCACTGGTTCTTCTTTTAAGGCGAATATTGAGGCACTAAATCGTTACAAACTTAATCTATCAACAATTCACGAGGTAAGACAGCCTGATACAACCTTTAAACTTTTTAATGAGACTCTTTCTATTCCTGTTATGGCAGCTCCTATTACAGGCTCTACATACAATATGGGTGGTGCAATTACTGAGGAAGTCTACTGCGAAGAGGTAGTTGCAGGTTCTCTAATGGCTGGCACTATTGGGTGGACAGGCGATGGAGCAGACCCTCTTATGTATGGAAGCGGAATAGAAGCCATAAAGAAGAATAACGGAAAGGGGATTCCGATAATCAAGCCAAGAGCACAGGGTGAGATTATAAGGAGAATAAAACTTGCCGAAGAGGCAGGTGCCATTGCAGTAGGAGTAGATATTGATGGAGCTGGCTTAATTACAATGGCATTGAAAGGACAACCTGTAAGTCCTAAGTCTCCGAAAGAACTTGAAGAACTTGTAAAGTCAACCAGTCTCCCATTTATTCTGAAAGGCATAATGACTCTTAGGGAAGCTAAGATTGCCTATGAAATTGGTGCAAAAGCTATTGTCGTATCCAATCACGGCGGAAGAATACTTGACCATACACCTGGCGTAGCCGAGGTTTTGCCTGAAATCGCTGATAGCCTAAAAGGTAAACTCACAATTATCGCTGATGGAGGAGTTAGAAGTGGCGTTGATGTGCTCAAAATGCTGGCTCTTGGTGCAGAGGCAGTGTTAATTGGCAGACCCGTTGTGGTTGCTGTGTTTGGTAATGGTAGAGAAGGGCTAAAGCTTTATTTTAATAACATTAAAAATGAACTCGCTCAGGCTATGCTTCTTACAGGTGTAAGTTCTGTAACGAATGTACCGAGGGATATTTTAAGGGTCTGATAAATCTTTGCTCAGGCATATTGCCTGGGCAGCTATTCCCTCCTGTCTTCCGATAAATCCCATACCTTCGTTTGTCTTGGCTTTTATATTTACTTTTAGTCCGATTTTTGCAAAGTTTTTTTCCATCTCAGGTATATACCTTGCCATTTTGGGCTTTTCTGCAAATATGGTGCAGTCAATCCATAAGGGTTCAATATTGTTTAATCTCAAGAGGTTTAGGGTTTTCTCAAGTAAAAGAAGGCTTGATATGTCTTTGTAAGAGGGGTCTGTATCGGGGAAATGTCTACCAATGTCTCCAACTCCTGCAGAACCTAAGAGAGAATCTATAATTGCATGGGTAAGAACGTCGGCATCGGAATGTCCTACAAGTCCCTTTTCATAGGGAATTTCAACTCCGCCAATTATTAGTTTCCTTCCTTTTTCAAATCTGTGGCTGTCGTAACCTATACCTATCCGCAGAGAATCAAAAAGGTTTGTTTTTTTGTTAATTAGGCTTTTCATTCTGTCTAAATCTTCCTTTTTTGTTATTTTAAGGTTGTCCAAGTCTCCCTCAGCTAAGGCTATTTTTCCACCGTATCTCTCTATTAAAGAAGCATCATCGGTGCCGAAAAATCCCTCTCTGTAAGCCTGCTCATAGGCCTTAAGTAGTTTCTTATACCAGAATGCCTGAGGCGTCTGCACAGCAATTAAGACTTCTCTGTTTAAAGTTCCGCCAACAATCTTTTTGTTTTTAAGCCATTTTATCGTATCTGTAAGAGAAATGCCCGGGATTACACCATCAACAGAAAGGTCAAGAGCGTTGACTACTCTATCTAAGAGCTCCTTTTTGAGAAGGGGTCTTGCGGCATCATGAATTAGGACAATTTCAGTATCCTCTGGTAACAATTTCAAAGCATTGTAAACAGAATCCTGCCTCTCTTTGCCTCCTTCTATGATTCTCTCAACCTTTGTTATGTTGAATCTCTTTATCTCATTTTCAACTCTGTCAAACATCTCCTTTCTTGTGACTATCCAGATGTGGTCAATTTTTTCTGAGACTTCAAATGGCTCAATAGCCCAGATAAATAAGGGTTTATCCTGTATTTCGGTGAAAACTTTATTGGAGGAACCAAATCTTTTTCCCTTGCCAGCAGCAACGATTATGGCTCTAACTTTCATTCTCAACATCTACTCAGTATCTTCTTCCTGACTATCTGTTCGGGGTTTACCGAAAATCATCCTTCCAGTGCCTGTCTGTAAAATGCTATGAATTAGAATATCAATGCTCTTACCTATGTATGGTCGTCCTTCCTCAACAACAACCATTGTGCCATCATCTAAATAGGCAACTCCCTGGTCTGGCTCTTTTCCTTCCTTTATAATGAAAAGCCTTAAAACTTCTCCTGGCAACACTGGCGGTCTCATGGCTTGAGCAAGTTCATTTAGGTTTAGCACAGGCACTCCTCTGAGTTGCGCAATTTTTATGAGGTTAAGGTCGTTTGTTATGAGCGTTCCTTTAAGTCCTCTTGTAAGTTCTACAAGTTTTATGTCAACTTCTTTTATTTCTGGAATATCCTTTTCAATTACTTCAAATTTTATCCTCTCTGCTCTCTGAATTCTCTGGAGTATGTCAAGAGCTCTTTTACCTTTTGCTCTCCTTAAAGGGTCTGGGGAGTCGGCAATATACTGAATCTCCCTTAAAATAAATCGAGGTATTAAAATAGTCCCTTTGATAAAACCCAGCTCCACCAAGTCTGCAATTCTACCGTCGATAAGCACATTAGTATCCAAAACTTTAGGCTCATCCCATAGCGATTCTTTTTTTATTACTGTTAAAAGGTCTGTGAGTTTTATTTTTTCAGCTTTTTTATAACCATAGATACCACAACCATAGATAAAACCAGTTGTGATGAAAAATGCTACGGTCTTTAAATTTGTTGAAAAAATAAGAAGAGGTATACTAAGGAGTGTTCCCACAAGAAAGCCCGAAAAAACTCCAACAAACGTAAAAAAAAGCTGTGACGAAGACATCTTTTTAATGCTTTTGAAGATTAGAATTGATAAGATTAAGCTTCCTAAGACAATTAGCATACCATCAAAATTTACTATATCTACTCCTTTAAATATCCAGCTAAAAAAAGTAGCTCCGACTGTTATAAGAAAAAGCAGAATTAGTATGCTCATGACGAAGAGATAATTGTATAAAATTTTTTTCCAGCCCTGTTGATTAGGACTAACACATCGGTTCTTGTGATTTTCTGTATCGCTCTTTGGAAGTCTGAGACAGTTGAAATTCTTTGTCTTTCAATTTCCATAATTAAATCTCCCTTTCTTAAACCAGAATTTTCAGCGGGAGAACCAGAATCAATTCTGTATATTACAACTCCTCGCTCTTCAGGGTCTACACCAATCTGTTTTGCCATAGAAGGGTCAAGGTCAACCACAGACAAACCCTTAAAGGGACTTTCTGAAGTTCCCTGATTTTTCTTCGCAGTTTTTGTCTCATATGATGCATCAAAGGGAAGTTGAGCAATAGAAGCAGTAACAGTGAAAATCTGATTGTCTCGCCATATTTTTATGTTAACTACTGAACCTATTTTACTCTGGGCTACTAAATTCCTTAACAAAGCACTTTCAGAGACTTCCCTTCCATCAAACTCAATTATTATGTCGCCTCTTTTAAGTCCAGCCTTGTAGGCAGGGCTGTTCTTTGTTACGTCAGTTATAATAGCGCCTTTTGGTTCCTTAAGATTAAATCTCTCTGCCAATTCAGCGGTAAGGTCCTGAACCATGATACCAATCCATCCTCTTATTACCCTCCCCTCTTTAATGAGGCTATCTTTAATAACTTTTGCCATGTTACTTGGAACAGCAAATCCTATTCCTTGATATCCACCTGTTCTCGAAAATATAGCTGTATTTATACCAATTATCTCACCTCTTATGTTTACAAGAGGACCACCTGAGTTGCCGGGATTAATGGCAGCATCGGTCTGAATAAAATCCTCATAATCGGCAATTCCCACGTCTGCCCTGCCTGTAGCGCTTATTATTCCCATAGTTACAGTATGAGTCAAGCCGTAAGGATTACCAATAGCTAAAACAAAATCTCCCACCTGAAGCTTGTCTGAGTCTCCCCAGGGAGCAACAGGCAAATCCTTTGCTCCAATTTTGATAACTGCCAGGTCTGTTTTGGGGTCAACGCCTATTACGGTTGCCTTAAAAGTCCTCCTATCATAAAGAGTAACCCTGATATCATCTGCCTGTTCTATGACATGAAAGTTTGTAAGCAGATATCCATCTGATGATACCACTACTCCAGAGCCCATGCTCATCTCCTTAAATTTCTTTCCATGAGAGTTTCCGAAAGGAGCAAGGAATTCAAAAAGTTCATCAAGAGTTGGCGGGTTCTGAACAGTTCTTGTTGTTGAAATGTTTACAACCGATGGCGATACAGCTTTAACTATTTCGGAAAAACTTTTTACTGGCTCTACAATGTCTCTGTATATTGGAATGGATTGTTTAGGAGCGTTAAGTGTATAAAAAATCAATAATCCTGCTATAATTCCTGCGGAGAAAATCAAAAGTGCTATTATTTTTCTATTTCTCATCTCATCCTCTTTTGACGAGTTTTCTCACGTCTCCAACTCTAAGTGTAATCTTATTTGAATCGAGATATTCAAGAAAATCGAGCGAATATTTTCTCGTTGTATTCAGAAGAGTTCTAAACTCTGATACAGTCATTTCCTGTTTTTGAAGGAAGAATTCTTTAAGGAGTTTAAGCATTTCCTCATATTGCTCTTTTGTAATATAGAGAGAATCATTAATTCGCACAATTTTGCCCTGTTTGACCAAAACTTTTAGAATATCTGTTAGTCTCGATTCGGGAATTTTTAGGATTTTTGCAAGCTCTTCCTTAAAAGGTGGTTGAAATTTTCCTGCTGTGATTTGCCTTATTAAGCTTCTTTCTAATGCCTCATCAATTTCTTCTTTACCAGCAGATTTCAGTCTAACCGTATTTCCATCCAATGATATTTCTTCTATCTTCGATAAGAGCAAAAGTATTTCAGGAAACCTTTCAACCCTTAGTTTTACTCTTAATTCTTCCTTTGGAACTCCCTCTTTAAAGGGATTATCACGATGAAAATCATTTAAAAAACTAATAACCGAAGACTTGAAATCTTTAAAAACATCTGTATGGAAGAAATGATTATTTACTCTTACAATTTTTCTTCCTCCAAGAAGCTTCTCTAATGAACTTTTTATATCATCAATGTCTGCACTAATCCATCCTTCAAGTTCATTCAGTGCAATACCGTTCATTCCCTTTCTTTTTATTTTTATTTCTATGCAATCGGCAAGGTCTCCTTTAGATAGAATTTCGAGATGTTCATAGGGGATGTCCTTTTTTCTTCTTGGTGGCTCAGGGTCAAGAACTATTCCGCCTCCGAGTGTTTCAAGTGGAGAAAATCTCCTTATTATAAATCTATCCTTTGCCATAGCAACTACAGGACTTTCTAATTTCAAATGGGCGAAGGCAGACTCGCCCGGAGCAATTTCTTCTCGTCCTATAAGTTTTACCTTACCGATAGTCTCTGAAGTTGTAAGATAAAAATGGACAGGAGCATTGTTTTTTAGTGGCTTAGCATCTTTGAGCAGCCTTATTTCTACTTCAATGTAACTAGTTGGCTTAAGCTTGCCCTGAACTGTAACTATATCGCCTCTCTTTAGGTCTTCTTTTGAGATGCCTTGTAGATTAATCCCCACCCTCTGACCTGCACTTACCTCTTTTTGAGGCTGGCCATGACTCTGCAAACCTCGCACTTTTGATTTAATGCCAGTAGGCAGAATTTCCACATTGGTCTCAACAGCTACTTTTCCGCTGAGAACTGTTCCCGTAACAACTGTTCCGAAACCCTTAAGGGTAAAAACCCTGTCGATTGGCATTCTAAATATACCCTTTGTAGATTTTTCGACAACTCTAAGGGCAAGTTCTCTTATTTTTTCTTTTAGCACCTCTATGTTAAAACCTGTCTTTGCAGATACAGGCACAATCTCGGCATCTTCAAGAAAAGTATCCTTCACTGTTTCTCTTATATCTTCCTTAGCAAGTTCTAAAGTTTCTTCATCTATTAGGTCTGCTTTATTGAGAACAATTATTCCAGACTTTATTTTAAGAAGGTCACAAATGGCAAGATGTTCCTTTGTCTGTGGCATAACTCCCTCGTCAGCAGCAACAACAAGCATTACCATGTCCATACCGCCTACTCCAGCAAGCATGTTCTTTATCAATCTTTCATGACCTGGAACATCAACAATGCCAACTACAACATCGGGATAGGCAATGTTAGCAAAGCCGAGGTCTATGGTGATGCCTCTTTCTTTTTCTTCTTTTAGTCTATCAGGGTCTACCCCTGTGAGAGCCTTTACTACGGAGCTTTTTCCATGGTCAATGTGTCCTGCTGTTCCGAGGATTACTCTTTTCATCTGACAAGTTCAACAAAATTTCTAAGTAGCTTTAACCCCATCTTCTGAGATTTTTCAGGATGAAACTGAGTGGCATAGATATTTTCATGTATGAGCATTGAAACAAAGGAAACTCCGTAGTCTGTCTGTCCTGCGACAACTTTGCTGTCATCGGGAACCACATAGTAGGAATGGACAAAATAAAAAAATGAAGAATCAGGAATTTCTTTAAGAAGGGGACTTTTTTTGCTGAATCTTACATTATTCCAGCCCATGTGCGGAATTTTGTATTCTCTGGGAAGGGAAAATTTTATCACCCTACCTTTAATCAAATCAAGCCCTCTACAAAGACCAAACTCTTCAGATTCTGTAAATAAAATCTGCATTCCGAGGCAAATTCCCAGATAAGGCTTGCCTTTGCTAATTTCTTCTTTTATAATTTCGATAAGTCCTAACCTTTCAAGATTTGCCATACAGTCCTGAAAAGCACCTACACCCGGTAGAACAATAGCTTTTGCTTTTCTTATTTCATCGGCTGACTGGGTAACACTAACTTCTCCACCTACAGCTTCTATTGCCTTTGTGACGCTTTTAATATTGCCCATTCCGTAGTCAACTAATGCAATCATGGGTTAATTCTACCATAAAACAAAGAGTTTTTTTAAATTTTCCAGCTCTCTGTATGGCTTAAATTCTGTTTCCTCAAAAGTTTTTATCTTAATTTGTCCATTCTTATTTTTTTCTATCTGTATGGCTCCATCAAGGTCTGTTCTATAGATTTTACACTTATTCTTAAGATGTTCCACAACTTCCTCGTGTGGATGTCCATAAGGATTATTTTTGCCCGCTGAGATTATACAGATAGTCGGAGATACAGCATTATATAATTCGTCATAAAAAGAGCGCTTACTTCCGTGATGTGGTATTTTTACTATGTCTGCCTTAAGATATGAAGCAGGTATGCTACTCAATGCCTCTATGCCAGCATCGGAGCCAAAGAGAAAAGTTTTATCATAACATTTTAAACTCAAAACGAGGCTCAATTCATTACTGTCTTTTGAAACAGAAGAAGTATAGAACTCTCTGTAAGGATGCAATACTATAAAAGTGCAGTTGCTAAATTTAATTACATCCCCTCTTTCGAGATGGCGTATATTAACTGAAAAGGGAAGATTATACTTGATATAGCCATTATCCCATATTTCTCTTACGTTAATTTTCTCTAAAATCCTTAAAAAACCTCCGGCATGGTCTTTCTGTTCGTGGGAAATAATTAGAGCCTGTAACTCTCTGTAACCCTTTGCTTTTAGATAATTTTCTACTTCAAAGCCTGTTTTACCTGTATCAATAAGAAAAACTCCTTCAGATGTCTCTATCACAGTAGAGTCTGCCTGGCCTACATCGAGAAAAGTTATTTTTGTGAGTTTCCTCTGATAACTATTTAAAATAAAACTTAAAAAGACTGAAGCAAAAATCAATAACAGTGCAAAAACGATTGCCCCTTTTCTAAGTGACCCCTTAAAAATGTAATGGCTAAAGATTAATACAAAAACCGACAGATAAAAAATTACTACTGAACCCAAGGTTATGGGAGGAATTGAAGTAAAAGAAAGGCTAAAAGAGCCAAGAAAATGGATTAGATTAAAAGAAAAACCTGCAATTGTATTTACAATTTCTGGAAAAGGATAAATTCCTGTAACAAGATATATGAAAGCAAAAATTATATTTATTGGAAACAGTATCATTCCAATGAGGAGTCCTGCTGTTAAATTGGCAATAGGACTGATAAGAGAAATATAGTGAAATCTGTAAATAACAATTGGCGCAGTAATAAAAGATGCCGATAAACTTATAAGTAAACTTAAAATAATATAAGATAAAAGCTTGTTTTTAATCTTGCTTCTAATGTCTTTATAAAAGTCCGTTACAAAACCAATTGCAAAAGTGGCCAGAAAACTTAACTGAAATGATATGTCTTTCACTGCCGAAGGTTCTATTATTAGAATTAAAAAACAAGCAATGCAGACACTCACTATCCATAAAAACTTCCTTTCAGACAGAACTCCTACCATAAAAAATAATGCCATTATAAACGCTCGCGTGGAAGGATAACTGGGTTCTACGAGGAGATAATAAAACAAAAGAACGGGAAAACAGAGAATAATACTTAACTGATAGGGCTTAATGTAAAGGGTTATCTGGACAAGCAATCTGTAAGGTATCAGTCGAATAGCCATCTTGAAAATAATGAAAAATACTGTAAAAAGCAAGCTAAAATGAGCACCAGAAATGCTCAAAAGATGAATCAGGCCTGTTTTCTGGAAATCCTCTCTTACTTCGCGTGAAATCTCATGCCTTACTCCTGTGGTCATTGCAACCATCACTGAAGATGCTGGCTCGGCAAGCTTTTTACTTAATTCTTCGTTAATTCTATCTTTAATCCTTTCGAAA
Source organism: Nitrospiraceae bacterium UBA2600 (assembly GCA_002339325.1). Taxonomy (GTDB): domain Bacteria; phylum Nitrospirota; class Thermodesulfovibrionia; order Thermodesulfovibrionales; family Thermodesulfovibrionaceae; genus Thermodesulfovibrio. The sequence continues at coordinate 51,737 of DDKK01000008.1, forward strand.
AAGCCTGCTCTTCTTTCTCCTTCATCAAATATCCTATTGGCATAACAAAATTTCTCTTTATTGAAAGAGTATGGATTTTTATTTGTTCTCACGATTTTGCATTCAACTCTATAAAGCCTTCCTTCCTTAAGTTTTTCTATCGAGTATACTTTAATAGCTTTACTATCAATAGTTTTAAAAAGATAAATATTGTGGTAACTTGAGGCAAAATATCCTGTGAAATTAATATCTCTATCTTCTGATAGATTTTCTCCGTTCCCTTTAATACCGTAGAGAAAGCCCAAAAACGCCAACATCAAACAAACAATTGCTATCTTATACTTTCGATTTAAAAGAGTTACAAAAAAAGGTATTAAAGCAGTTGAAATAGAAATAACAGGGAAATAGATAAAAAATAATCCGCTTAAAATACCAAGAAGGAGCGAAAGCAAGAGTTTCATATATTTTCCTTGCAATTTTTCTTCTGAATATACATCCCTTTTCTGTATAATAAAAAATTATGGATCATATTATTACAGTCTTTGAGGACAAGCAAGTTCAGGCTTTCTTTACGAAGAAATTAGAAGATTTTGAAACCTTTAAAAAATCTCTTCCCTTCAAAATTTATCTTCCCATCCAAAAACATACAGATTGGGTGCATGTTTTAGAGGGAAACTTTATCCCTCAAATAGCAGACGCTATCATAACCAATAGAAAATCAGTTTTAATAGGAATAAAAACAGCGGACTGCGTGCCAATCTTAATCTATTGTCCCGACAAAAAAGTAATAGGAGCTGTTCACGCAGGCTGGAGAGGAACTGCAAAGGGCATATTAAGAAAGACCATCAAAAAAATGGTAGAAATTTACTCCTGTAAAAAGGAAAACTTATTGATTGCCATAGGACCTCACATAAGAGGATGCTGTTATGAAGTAGGAGAAGAAGTCATTGATGCTATGAAATCGCAGATATCTAATAATGACTATATAATAAGCAAAAATGGTAAATTCCATATCGATTTAGGAATAGCGAATATTATTCAGGCTATTGAAGAAGGAGTAAAACAAGAGAACATTCTCAAATTAGATGAATGCACTTATTGTAAAAGCAATGAATATGCCTCTTACAGATTTCACGGAAAAGATGCAGGCAGACAGTATGGATTTATTGGAATGTTATAATAAACAAAAAACGGGGTGTAGCGCAGTCTGGTAGCGCGCACGGTTCGGGACCGTGGTGTCGGAGGTTCAAATCCTCTCAC
>DDKK01000008.1:53293-108136 GCA_002339325.1 Nitrospiraceae bacterium UBA2600
AGGTTCAAATCCTCTCACCCCGATAAACAAAAAAGGAGAGCTTCAATGTTTAAAAAGTTTCATTATTTCTGGTTTAGCTTTTACTTTAACTAATCTGCCTCTGGCAGTTTAGTCTCGCTAAAATTTTAAAGGCAGACAGGTCAGGGGCAGATAAAGCCCCTCGTCTTGTCTGCCTTTTTTATTTAAAAATCATAAAAAGGAGGTTTAAAAATGGTAATCGTAATGAAACCTGATGCAACGGAAGAACAACTTAAGGAGGTTATATCCAAAATTGAAGAACTTGGATACAAACCTCATGTTATCTACGGCGCAACGAGAAATGTTATTGGTGCAGTAGGCGATGAGCGAGGCAAGTTCATTCTTCAAAGCTTGGAAGTTATGGACGGCGTTGAGGCAGTAATCCCCATATTGAAGCCTTACAAATTAGCTTCAAAAGAGGTAAAAAAAGAGAAAACTTTAATTAGAGTGGGAGATGTTGTAATTGGAGGCAGTGAAGTTGTAATAATAGCAGGCCCCTGTGCTATTGAAAACGAAGAACAGATTGTGAATACAGCACTGGCTGTTAAGTCAATGGGTGCTCATATTTTAAGAGGCGGCGCATACAAACCAAGAACTTCTCCCTATTCATTTCAGGGTCTTGGCGAGGAGGGGCTCAAACTTCTTCAGAAGGCTGGAAAACTTGCAGGTATGCCTGTAGTAACAGAAGTTGTAAACCCGGAGCATGTTGACCTTGTCTGTGAATATGTTGATGTTTTGCAGATAGGCACGAGAAACTCTCAGAATTTTGAACTACTAAAAAGGGTGGGCCAATCTCAAAAACCTGTAATTTTGAAAAGAGGAATGTCCATGACTATTAAAGAATGGCTAATGAGCGCAGAGTATATTCTTAGCGAAGGAAACATGAATGTGATTCTTTGTGAAAGGGGGATACGAACCTTTGAGACAGCTACAAGAAATACCCTCGACCTCTCAGCAGTGGCAGTGCTTAAGGAGGAGACCCATCTTCCCGTTATTGTAGACCCATCCCATGCAACAGGATATGCTAAATATGTGGTATCAATGGCGTGCGCTGCTGTTGCAGCTGGTGCAGATGGATTAATGATAGAGGTTCACCCTCAGCCAGAAAAAGCTTTTTCTGACGGACCTCAGTCTCTTAATTTCGATGCTTTTTCAAATTTAGTGGGAAGGGTTAAAAAATATGCGGCATTAAACTGAAAAACTCAGCGGTAACGAATCTTCATTGCTATTATTGCCATAATAAGCAGTAAAGAGAAAAAATTCGCTGCAATAACGGGTACTTCTTTTATCAAAATGCCATAGATGAGCCATAATGTTACGCCTACTGCAAGAAATATGAACATGGCAAGAGAGATATCTCGTGCTGACTTTGTTCTGTATATCTTTATTGCCTGAGGTAAAAGAGCAGAAGTTGTTATTATTCCTGCTATAATTCCCACAAGATTGCTTATTTTTGTTGCAAGCTCCATAATTTATATTGTATTATTTTAAAATATTTTTACGAGAATAAAATGAGAGAAAACAACCAGATAAGACTTGATGTGCAAAAATTGAAAAAAATTCCTACCCTTTCGCATACTGCTGAGAAAATTCTCAAGATGACTTCAAAGGAGACAACCCATCTTGATGAGCTTGTAACCATAATTGAAAACGACCCGCCTATCATGTCAAAAGTTCTCAGTATTGCAAACATCGTATATCTTGGCAATCTAAAACCTATAACCAATATAAAAGATGCTCTTCTTAAAATAGGCTTTAATACATTAAAAAATATTGCCTTAAGTATCTCTATATTTAGCCTTTTCAAATATTCAAAGGAAAAGGAAGCAAGCTACAAAAGACTTTTCAGACACTCTATAGCTACAGCATCGGCCTGCCAGATTATAGCAGAGAAATACTTAAAAGAAATGCCAGAAGATAATTTCACCGCAGGAATGTTACATGACATAGGCCTTTTTGCTCTTTATGCTATATTCTACAGGGAATTTTCCGAAATAGAGCAACTATTGACAGAGGGATTTAGTCTGAAAGAAGCAGAAAAAAAAGTTCTTGGAACAACCCATGGAGAAATAGGGAAATGGCTTTTAGACTTCTGGGAATTACCAGAAATTTTCCGTGATGTAGCCCTATACCATGATGACAACCCTGATAAGTCTCCGCTTTATAAAAAAAATGTTGCCTTAGTTCAAGTTGCAAATTACATAGTCTATGAACTGGAATATACACCCTTTGCTACAAAGACTAAATTCCTTATTAACAAAGAAAAAATAAAGGAGATTCTCGAACTCCCCTCCGTAGAAAAATTAATCGATGAGTTAAAAGAACCTCTAAAAGAGGTTGCCTATTTATGAGAGATTTTTTATTGAACTTAGCAAAAAATTTGAATATTGAACAGGCTGAAGAATTAAGTGACAGTAAGCTTAAAGAAGCAATTCTATCAATAATTGAGAAACACCATCTCATTGAGCAATCTCTCTTTCAACTAAGTGAATCCTTTGCCTGTAATGCTGAACTTTCAGTGAGGATAATCTCAACAATAAGTCGAGTGGTAGAAAAAATATACTCTGAAAGAAATCTATACGAGTTTATCACCTACTGCTTCGACGAGTTCATTAAGTTTCTTCCTGCAGAAAATATTTCATTCATGGAAAAACATCCCGATTTTGACTGGCTTTTAATAAAGGCTGCCTCAGGAAAGCTAAAATTCAGAAAATTCAAGGGGAAAATATTTAACATAGAGACTACATTAGCAGGAAAAGCCTTTCAAGCAGGCGAACCAATGTATGTTTCCAACACAGAAAAAGATATGAGATTTGATAAAAAGTTATCCGATTTGCCAATCAGGTCTGTTGTGAGTGTTCCGATAAAAATTAAAAATGAAATAATAGGTGTAATTAACTTTTCCCATCCCCATGCAAATGCCTTTGATGAAGCAGCTATATTCTTTTTTGTTTCAATAGCAAATTTATTTTCAGTAATTCTGACTAATTTCAAACTATACCAGGAGATATTAGGCTTTAATGAACTCTTAAATAAAGAGGTTGACAGGACAACTGCCGAATTAAGGAAAAAAAATAAAGAACTCTATAAAGCCTCCATCACTGACCCTCTTACAGGACTTAATAACAGAAGATTTTTCTTCCAGAGGCTTGATGAAGAATTTTCAAAATTCCTAAGATACGGTAATAGTTTCTGTTTAATTCTTTTTGACCTTGACAATCTAAAATTCATAAACGATACCTACGGTCACTTTGAGGGCGACAGGTTGATAAAAACCTTCTCGAGAGTTCTGAAGAAAAATAAGAGAAAAGAAGACATTGTGAGCCGCATTGGTGGCGACGAATTTGCCTGCATTATTTTTGGTGCATCCGCTGATGGTTCAAAAAAGTATGCCGAGAGAATAAAGGAGGAATTAAAAAGTTCTTATTTAAAAGCTAATGTGAGCGTTAGCGGAGCTGTGGGATGTATCGGCAAGGGAGTTTCTTTTAAATTTTACAGGGACTATAAGGAATTCTATAAAGATGTAGACAAAACACTACTGAAAGCTAAAAAAATAAAAGATTCCATACTTCTAATTGAAACAAATTAACCAAATATGATAAATTTTAAACTTAATGCAAAGGTCTTTGACCTTATCACCACACACGCTCCAAAGACTCTCCGATGGTCCCGAAAGGGTTAAGGAGAAGGAGCGGAGGCAATAACCAAATGAGGAGGTAAAGATGGCAGTAGTAAGCATGAAAGAACTTCTTGAAGCAGGAGCACACTTCGGACATCAGGTAAAACGCTGGAATCCCAAAATGAAAAAGTATATCTTCGCAGAGCGGAACGGGATTCATATTATTGACCTTCAAAAAACTGTTAAGGGGATTGAAGAAGCCTATGAATTTATTAAAGAGGTAGCTTCTCGAGGAGAAGGAGTGTTGTTCGTAGGCACCAAAAAACAAGCTCAAGAGGCAGTTGCAGAGGAGGCAAAAAGAGCTGGAGCATATTACATAAACCATCGCTGGCTCGGAGGAATGCTCACCAATTTCTCTACAGTAAGAAAAAGCGTTGAGAAGTGGCAGAGAATAGAACAGATGAAAGAAGATGGAAGTTTATATCTGCATACAAAAAAAGAAATAGCAAAATTAGAAAAGGAAAGACAGAGACTTGAAGCCAACTTAATAGGAATTAAGGATATGTTAGAACTTCCAAAGGCTATTTTCATAATTGATATAAAAAAGGAGAAAATAGCTGTAGCCGAAGCAATAAAGCTTAATATTCCCATTGTAGCAATTGTTGATACCAACTGTGACCCTGACTTAGTTGACTACGTAATACCAGGTAATGATGATGCCATAAGAGCGATAAAGTTAATAACAGCAAAGATGGCAGATGCAATCCTTGAAGGTAAAGAGATTTACATAAAGAAACTCGAAGAAGAGGCGGAGAAAGCTGCAATAAAAGAGAAAATACTCCAAGAAGAGGAGTATCAAAAATCAATGGATGACTACATAGAACAGTAAAGGAGGTAATAAAATGGCGGTAACTTCACAGATGGTAAAAGAATTAAGAGAAAAAACAGGGGCTGGAATGATGGAATGTAAAAAAGCCCTTGAGCAGGCAGATGGTGATTTTAATAAAGCCATAGAATATCTAAGACAAAAGGGACTTGCAACAGCACAGAAAAAAGCTGGTCGAAGCGCCACAGAAGGAATAATAGCTTCGTATATTCACATGGATAAAATCGGAGTCATGTTAGAGCTTAACTGCGAAACAGACTTTGTTGCAAGAAATGAAGAGTTTAAACAGCTTGCCAAGGATATTGCCATGCACATTGCCGCAGCAAATCCACAATATGTAAGCAAAGAAGACATACCGCAAGAGGTCATCGAAAAAGAAAAGGACATATATAAAGCTCAGATAACAGGGAATAAACCACCACAGGTGGTAGAAAAAATTATTGAAGGAAAACTCGAGAAGTTTTTCGAAGAAATGTGTCTTCTCAATCAGCCTTTCATAAGAGAGCCCGAGAAAAAAATTGGAGACCTCATAACAGAAAAGATTGCTAAATTCGGAGAAAATATAGTTGTAAGAAGGTTTGTGCGTTTCCAGGTAGGACAGAGTGAGTAATCTTTTCTACAAAAGAGTGTTGCTAAAATTAAGTGGCGAAGCCCTTATGGGAGAAAAGGGCTATGGTATAGACCCCAACACTCTTAACTATATGGCTCAGGAAGTTAAAAAGGCCTATGAAGCTGGTGCACAGATAGCTGTTGTTATAGGTGGCGGAAATATTTTCAGAGGAATAGAAGCTGCAGAACAAGGCATGGAGAGAGCTACTGCTGACTACATGGGAATGCTTGCAACTGTGATAAACGCTCTTGCCCTTCAGAATGCCCTTGAAAAAATAGGAGTAACCACAAGAGTTCAATCTGCCATTGAGATGCGAGAACTTGCAGAGCCATATATAAGAAGAAAGGCAATTAGACATCTTGAAAAGGGAAGGGTGGTAATTTTTGCAGCTGGCACAGGAAATCCTTATTTTACAACTGATACTGCCGCGGCCCTGAGAGCAATTGAGATAGGTGCAGATATCATCCTCAAAGGAACAAAAGTTGATGGAATTTACTCTTCAGACCCGATGAAAGACCCTAAAGCAAAGAAATTTGAGCGTTTAACCTACATGGACGTAATTAGAAACTCTTTGAAGGTAATGGACTCAACTGCTATTACACTTTGCATGGATAATAATCTTCCTATTGTAGTTTTTAGCATACGAAAAGAGGATAGTCTTAAAAAGATAATTTTAGGAGAAAAAATAGGAAGCATTGTTTTAAGAGAGGTGAAAGATGATGCAGGAGTTCAAGAAGAAAGCTAATGAAAAAATGACTCATGCAGTAGAGGTTTTTAAAAAAGACCTCTCTACCTTTAGAACAGGCAGAGCGTCTCTTTCGATTCTTGACAATATAAAAGTAGACTACTACGGAAGCATGGTTCCTCTCAATCAGGTGGCCACTCTCGGAATTCCCGAGCCCAGAATGATAACAATACAACCGTGGGAACAAAGAATGATTGGAGAGATAGAAAAGGCAATAATGAAATCTGACTTAGGCCTTACCCCAATAAACGATGGAAAAACAATAAAAATCAACATTCCTCCACTTACAGAAGAGAGAAGAAAGCAACTTGTGAAGGTTGTAAAAAAGAGAGCAGAAGAGGCAAGAGTCGCCATAAGAAACATAAGAAGGGATATAATTGAAGAGATTAAAAAGGCGGAAAAAGACAAAAAGCTCAGTGAGGATGAATCTCGTAGAGCGCAGGATGAGATACAAAAAATAACAAATTCTTTCATTGAAAAAATTGACCAACTTCTTGAACAAAAAGAGAAAGAGATAATGGAGGTTTAAACCTAAATGAAAATTGACAGTGAGAGAAAAGATAGACTTAAAAAGATGCTCAACAAGATGAAAGAGCAGATTCTGCAGGAAGCTCGAGAGGAGATGAAAAAATTTCAGACAGGAGAGAAAAGACAGATTGTTGAGGCAGTAATGGATGATGCGGACTTAAGTGCCATAGACCTTTCAGAAGACATCAGTCTTAAGCAATTAAGCACTCACAGAGATATTCTTAAAAAAATTGAAGAAGCTATAAGAAAAATTGAAGAAGGAACATATGGCATCTGTGAGATGTGTGGAGATGAAATATCAGAGGAAAGACTTAAAGTGCTTCCCTTCGCAATCTATTGCAGAGACTGTCAGGAAAATATAGAGAGAATGGAAAAATTCGAATCGGAAGAAGGTTAATAAAAAACTTTCTCAAGAAATAAACCATGGGGAGGAGCAGTTCTAAGCGGATTTGGTCTCCTCCCTGTCTTTAAAGCTTCCATTATTGTATTCTCTGACAAGGCTCCTCTTCCTACCTCAACGAGACAACCCACTATATTTCTAACCATGTATTTTAAAAAGCCATCTGCTTCAATACGAAATTTTATAAAGTTTCCGTCCATTTTCATATCTAAAAAGTATAGACCATTAAAAAGCTCGACAGTCAAGCTATGGATAGTTCGAATCCTATCCTTAACCTCGGTGCTACCAGAGAAAGCTGTAAAATCGTGAGTTCCCTTAAAAATATCTGCTGCCTTCTGCATTAAAAAGAAATCAAGGTTACCTCTGAAGTGCCATACAAATCTCTGCAAAAATACAGGACAAAATTCATCATTACAGATATAGTAAACATAAGCCTTCTTCTTCACAGAATATTGGGGATGAAAATTATTCTCAACCTCTTCAATATCTGTTATTCTTATATCAGAAGGCAAAATAGCATTAAGGGCTTTTTTAAGGACATTCATTGGTAAAGAGTTATTCACTGTAAATGTAGCTATCTGTCCAAGAGCATGCACTCCAGCATCTGTTCTTCCTGCTCCTCTAATTTTTATCTCCCTTTTAAAAATTTCACTCAATGCCTCTTCTATAATGGACTGAACAGTCTCATGCCTTTTCTGTCTCTGCCAGCCAGAGTAAAGGGTTCCGTCATACTGAATTGTTAATTTTAATTTAGGCATAGTTTAAAATTATAACATCTCTGCTAAAATATTCTATGCACAAGACAGGAGTTGCCAACCTTCCCCTTCACTCTGGAAAAGCACCGCATTGGCTATTCAAAAGAATGAAAGCGCTTGCAAAATCATTAATAGAACTTATGGTTTTGGAATTTGGAAAGGTAGAGGTGATAAAAAGACTTTCAGACCCCTTCTGGTTTCAATCTATTGGATGTCTGCTGGGATTTGACTGGCACAGCAGTGGTGTTACAACTACTGTAACCGGAGCTATTAAAGAGGGAATTAGAGGAATGGAAGGCGAACTCGGTCTCTTTGTGGCAGGTGGTAAGGCAAAGAGAGCTATTCAGACTCCTCAGGAGATTTTACTCTATGCTGAACAGTTTGGTCTTGATACAGAAAATTTGCTCAGAGCAAGCAGGCTCTCTGCAAAGGTTGACAGTGCCGCTGTTCAGGACGGATTTAATCTCTATCATCATACGATTTTCTTTACCTCCGAGGGCAAATGGTGCGTAATTCAACAGGGAATGAATGAAACTCTCGGCATGGCAAGAAGATATCACTGGTTGAGCCTAACTCTTGAAAACTTTGTAGAAGAACCCCACACCGCCGTATGCTGCGATGTCAGAACAGAAACGCTTAATTTTACGACAAAGGATGCCTCACCTCTAAGAGATGCCTCTGTTGAAATATCCAGAGAAACACCTGAAAAAGTGATAAAAGAAGTTATAAAAATCAAACAACTCCATATGCCACTTAGACACAATATAAAAATTTCAGATATAAACCCTGAAAAACTTTATAAAGTTTTACTCAATACCTATGAACAGAGAGTCTCCAACTTTGAATCTCTTCTTTTAGTAAAAGGAGTAGGAGCAAAAACTCTAAGAGCTCTCGCTCTAACAGCAGAGTTAATTTACGGAACTCCATTAAGTTTTAGAGACCCTGCCAGATATAGCTTTGCCCATGGAGGAAAAGATGGCACTCCTTATCCTGTTGACAAAGAAGTCTACGATAGAACCATTGAGGTAATGAGAAAAGCTATAGAAAGGGCCAAAATTGACAGAGAAGACAAGACTAATACTCAGAGAAGACTATTAAAAATTCTTACTTTGACTTAGCCTCCTGAGTTTGTCGAGTCTATTTAAAAACTTGTAACCTATTGACATTCAATAAATTACAAACCCTAAAATTTTTCCATCACCTCCATCTGTCATTCCGATAGCTTCATTAAAATCAACCTATCATTTCCAGAATTTGAAAAAATGATGTGGATTTAGAATTTTATCTAATCGATTGTAATTTGAAACACCCAAATGCTAAAATTCAAACGAAGGTTCTTTAAATGAAATTTAAAAAATTTTTAATTTATTTTACCGTTTTTACTTTTACTTTACTCTTTCACTCAATTTACGTCTATGCTCAAGCAAGTATAAAACTATTCTCTCCTCAAGGTTATGTCAATGGAGTAAAGCAGGTTAAAGTTGTATTTTCAGAACAGATAGTTACTTTTGGCGATATAAATGCTCCTCAACCTTTTGACATAAAGTGTGACATAAAAGGTAAAGGAACTTGGCTTGATGAAAAAACATGGATTTATGATTTTGAGAGAGAAATTCCTGCAGGAGTTAGATGTGAATTTACTTTGAGAGCTCATATCAAAACTCTCTCAGGAAGAGAGATAGTAGGGCAGAAAAATTTCCAATTCAATACAGGTGGTCCATCAATAATTCAATCATTTCCAGGAGAAGTTGACGGAATTGACGAGAATCAGGCTTTTATTCTTCATCTTGATGGAGAGCCAGACGAAAGCTCAGTCTTGTCAAATGTTTACTGTGCCATTGAAGGAATTAATGAAAGAGTTGGAATAATAATCATCAAGGGAGAAGAGCGATACAAGATTTTAAGATCCTATGGTTTAAAAGAATCCGAACTAAAAAACCAATTCAGAATTATAGTTCAATGTAAAAGAACCTTTCCCAATAACTCAAGAGTAAAACTCATATGGGGAAAAGGAGTAAAGTCCTCCTCGGGAATTGAAAATCAAAAGGAACAGGTTCTTAATTTCAAGACGAGAGAAGCCTTCACAATAAATCTAAAATGTTCAAGGGAAAAACCAGACTCTGGATGTATCCCTTTGCTTCCGATTAGAGTCTATTTCTCTTCAATGGTACCAATCAAGTATGCTGAAAAGATAGTACTAAAGGGTACCAAGAAAACATACAAACCCTCAAAGTATGAAGGTGATTCCTTTGACGAAGATGACAAAGAACCTGAATTCGTAAGGGAAGTTATCTTCAAAGGTCCCTTTCCTGAAAAAGAAACCTTTACATTGGAGATTCCAAAGGATATTAAAGATGAAGACGGAAGGATACCACTAAACATAAAAAGTTTCCCCCTAAAAGTTAAAACAGAAGAGTATCCACCTCTGGCAAAATTTTCATCTCGCTTTGGAATTATTGAACTCAAGGAACCTACACTACCCGTAACCCTTAGAAATATTGAGTCTCAGCTTAAAACAAGATTGCTCAGCATTGGAAATGAGGACAAAAAAGAAAAGACTCAAGTAAACGGAAAGGTACATAAAGTAAATTTAGAGAGGGAAACTAAAATAATTGAATGGCTTAAAATTGTTGAAAATGCAAGCAGAAGAAAGCCTATTTTGAAAAAGGTGTCAGAAACAAAAGAGTTTTCCTTACCAAAACCGCATGCATCAAAGGACTTTGAGGTTGTCGGTATTCCCCTTAAAGAAGCAGGTTTTTATGTTGTAGAGCTTGAAAGTGAGATACTTGGCGCATCCCTTCTTGGAGAGAAAAAGCCTATGTATGTTCAAACAGCTGCATTGGTCACAAATTTATCAGTCCATTTCAAATGGGGGAGAGAAAACTCTCTTGTCTGGGTTACTACCCTTGAAGGAGCAGAACCTGTCAAGGATGCAGAGGTAAAAATTAGAGATTGCTCAGGTAAACTCATATGGACAGGCAAGACCGATTCCAATGGATTGGCTTATGTTAAACAAAACTTACCACAACCTAAATCTTGTAAAGCTCCAGAACCAAATGAAGAAAGTCACTTAGACTCAAAGCAACTCAAGTCTTTGAGAGATATTTATGAGGGATATTTTGTTTTTGCAAGAAAAGACAATGATTTAAGCTTTGTTCACTCAAGTTGGGACGATGGAATAGAACCTTGGAGATTCAAACTTACAGAAGCGTGGGATTATCAAAAGGTAAAGGCACACACTATATTTGACAGAATGCTTCTTAGGGCAGGTGAAACTCTCCATATGAAACACATTATCCGAAAGAGAACTATCTCAGGTTTTGAATACTTAAGTGAAAGGGAATTACCAAATACATTACAGATTCAGCATTTAGGCAGTAACCAGTCCTATGAATTTCCAATTAAATGGGATAAAAATGGTGTTGCCGAATCAGTTTGGCATATACCAAAGGATGCTAAGCTCGGCAGTTATGAAGTAATTTTATATAGGAAAGAACCCAAGAAGAGTAGAGATAATTTTGAAGAAAACACTTTTTCATCAGGGATTTTTAGGATTGAAGAGTTTAGAGTGCCTCTAATGAAAGGAATAATCAAACCTTCTTCAACACCTCTCATAAATCCCTCAAAATTAGATTTAGACATTTTTGTTGGCTATCTCGCTGGAGGAGGATTTAGCAATGGAAATATAAAAATCAGAGCTAAGCCCTATAAAAAGAGACTTTTTTTTGATGATTATGAGGACTTTGTCTTTTCTAATGGAGAATTAAAAGAAGGAATTTTCAAAGATGAATCTTTCACTGACGAAGAATCTCAGATAGAAAGGGCAGAGCAAAAAATTTATTCCAGACATATTGTCTTAGATAATACGGGCAGTTCAAAAGTTACCATTGAGGGACTTGCAAAAATTTTATCTCCCGAGGACATGCACGTAGAGATAGAATTTAGAGACCCTAATGGTGAGATTAATACTGTATCAACAAGAATACCCATTTATTCCTCATCAATTTTACTCGGCATAAGTCCTGAATCCTGGGCAGCTTCAAAAGAAAATTTAAGATTTAAAGTTTTAGCCTTAGACCTTCAAGGAAAACCTTTATCAAATGTTCCTATAAGAGTTAACTTACTTAAGAAAAAATACTACTCCCATAGAAAAAAATTAATCGGTGGATTTTACGCCTATGAGCACATGACTGAGATTAAGTCCTATGGAGAGATATGTAAAGGTATAACAGACCAGTTAGGAATTCTTACCTGTGAGGTAAAATCTCCAGTTGCTGGAAACGTAATACTTCAGGCTTATGCTAACGATGAAAAGGGAAACCCCGCAGTTGTTCACAGAGATTTATGGGTTGTAGATAAAGAAGATGCATGGTTTGATATTAGTGACAGCGATAGAATTGACATACTTCCTGAGAAGAAAAGATACTCTCCCGGAGAAAAGGCAAAGGTACAAGTCCGAATGCCCTTCAGACAGGCAACAGCTCTTATTACTGTTGAGAGAGAAGGAATAATTGATGCATTTGTAAAAAAAATAGGCAGTAAAAATCCTGTAGTTGAGATTCCTATAAAAGATAACTATGCACCTAATGTCTTTATTTCATTATTGTGCTTAAGGGGTAGAGTTTCCGATATAAAACCAACTGCCACTGTAGACCTTGGAAAACCGGCATTCAAACTTGGTTATACAGAGATAAAAGTAGATTGGGACTCCTATGAATTAAAAGTGAATGTTTCAACTGACAAAACCGTATACAAAGTAAGGGAAAAAGCCTATGCGAAAATCAGGGTAACCAAAAAAGATGGAACTCCCTTAGGTGAAAAGGGTGAAGTTACAGTAGCAGCTATTGATGAAGGACTCCTTGAATTGATGCCAAACAAGAGTTGGAGACTCCTTGAATCGATGATGGGGAAAAGGGCAATCGAAGTTAAAACTTCAACTGCCCAGATGCAAGTTGTTGGCAAAAGACATTTTGGACTCAAAGCACTTCCACAGGGAGGTGGAGGAGGAAAACAGGTTACAAGAGAGCTCTTTGATACGCTTCTTCTGTGGAAAGGAAGAGTTCCGTTAGACGATAAAGGCGAAGCAACAGTAGAAATACCTCTCAATGACTCTATCACAAGCTTCAGAATTGTTGCAGTTGCCCATAGTGGAAAGGCAGCCTTTGGAACAGGTGAGGCTTCAATACGAACAACTCAAGATTTAATAATATTTTCAGGACTGCCTCCCTTTGTAAGAGAAGGAGATAAATTCTTCGCAGGCTTTACTTTTAGAAACACATCAGATAAACCTATGGATTTAACGATTTCTGGCTCAATGAATGCTAATCCTCTAAGTGAACAATCAATAAAACTTGAACCTGGAGAGGCAAAGGAAATAGGCTGGAATGTGACAGTTCCAAATTCTATAAATAATCTTCAATGGGAAGTCTCAGCCTTGGACAAAACAGCTAATATATCAGACAGAATAAAGGTAAAACAAACTGTTGGTCAGGCAATTCCTGTAAGAGTTTATCAGGCAACGCTGAGACAAATAGATAAACCACTATCAATTGAAGTTGAAAAACCTGCAGAAGCTCTCCTTAACAGAGGAGGGCTGAGAGTCTCTTTGAGCAGTAGAATATCAGAAGGACTCTATGGTGTAGAGAAATTCATGAGGGATTATTCCTATACCTGTCTCGAACAAAAAATATCTCAAGCAATTGCTCTTCAAGATCAAGCTCTTTGGCAAAAGACAATGGCTGAATTACCTTCTTACTTAGACTCAGAAGGTCTTGTTAAATACTTTCCATCAATGCTTCATGGTAGTGATTATCTTACTGCTTATGTTTTATCTATATCACACGAATCAGGTTTTGAAATTCCTTTGAAACTGAAAGAATCAATGCTTGAAGCGTTGTTAGCCTTTGTTGAGGGAAGAATAAAGAGAGCTTCTCCTATTTCAGCAGTAGACCTAACTATACGTAAACTGACTGCTTTAGAAGCATTATCAAGATTTGGTAAGGTTAAAATTGAACACATGGGCACTCTTAACATGAACCCTAATCTCTTACCTACATCAGCAGTCCTTGACTGGATTAATATTCTAATTAGAATGCCTGCTCTTCAAGACCGTGATAAGAAATTGAATGAGGCTCAAAACATTATTCGTTCAAGGCTTGATTTAAGAGGAACTAAGCTAAGCTTCTCATCAGCTTCAAGGGATAATCTTTGGTGGCTTATGATTTCAGAGGATTTAAATGCTCTAAGAACTATCCTAACCTTTTTAAATTTCAGGGATTGGGAAGAGGACATTCCTAAGATTGTCAATGGTTCAATTGGAATGCTTAAGTCTGGACATTGGAACACAACAACTGCAAATGCCTGGGGAGTTCTTGCAGTAAAGAAGTTTTCAGAAAAGTATGAAAAAACAGCTATAACTGGTGAGACGATTATTTCATTAAACAAAGAACAAAAAAATGTCTCTTGGGATAAAACTCCCAAGGGACAGTCTATCAATTTCCCTTGGCATAAAGAAAAGAGAAATCTCTCAGTTGAACACAAAGGAACTGGAAAACCATGGGTTACAATAAGCAGTCTATCAGCAATACCTTTAAAAGAGCCTCTGTGGAATGGTTTTACTGTCAAGAAGAGAGTAATACTAATTGAAAGGAAATTGAAAGACAGATGGAGCGTTGGCGATACTCTTAAAGTATCCCTTGAGTTTGAAGCCAAGTCAGATATGACTTGGGTAGTTGTAAACGACCCTATACCTGCTGGAGCATCTATTTTAAGGGTTGGACTTGGAAGGGATTCGGGAATACTAACGGACAAAATTAAATCAAGATGGCTATCTCCTGCCTATGAAGAACGTTCCTTTGAGGCTTATCGGGCATACTATGAATATTTACCAAAGGGAAAATGGACTGTCGAATACATAATCAGACTAAATAATGCTGGATTTTTCAATCTGCCTCCTACAAGAATCGAAGCCCTCTACTTTCCTGATATGTTTGGAGAATTACCTAACGGAAGATTTGAGATTGTGAAATAAGTTTAAAAGAACTTCCCAAGAGATTCTTTTAATCCCTCGGGAAGTTTTAATTATTATAATAAACTAAATTTCAAGTGATAATTAGTAACAATCATGATTCCTGTCAACTCTAAAGGATGATATTTTATCATTCCAGTTACTATTTCTTAAGTCTCTGAGACACAATGGAGCTTTACAATTTCCCTTCCAAGTTTGTGATCTTCCTCCATAATTTACATGTTCATAAACTGTAACCATTACCTTTGCTCCTACTTTGATAGAGCTTATTGTATCATTCCAATTAATGGTCTTTTTACATATTGGATTATAAGTATTACCAACTAAACTTGAATAATTGGAACCAATTTTAGCACCCATCCAGCATCCACCATAGTTTATATGTTCAAAAAATATCACCTCATCTTCATTAGGTTCTCTTGTATTAGGATCACAGGACTGTGCAAAGGAAAGTGAGGAAATCATAAAAATTGAGAATAAAATAATAGAAATTTTTATAAATACTTTCATTTTTATCCTCCTTTCTTCTGAATTTTAAAGATAAAAAACTGCTAAAATCTGCAAAAGGTTAATTTTTCATAGAGCCTCCTTATCTTTTATTTAAGACTGTTCTCAGACTTAGCCTCTTGAAATTCAAGGAAGCATAAGCTGTTTACTAAAAAATGACTCGAATTGTCATTTTAATTTAGTAGAAAATCCAAACATCTACATGTCATTAATAACAATTCAAGATATCAATTTTCATAGAACAGCCTTCCATTGTTATTCAGAGTATATATAAAAGTTTTAATAGCGTCAATGTATCTAATAGCATTATTAAAAAATTTTATATCTATTATGAGCTTGCAAAAAAATTTGCTTGATGATAAAATTTTGAAGGAATTTTTATGTTGATATTCCTATTAATTCTTACATTTTTAGCTTTTTCAATTAATGCCTATGCTCTTCCTACTTTTGAAGAAGTAAAAAGCTCCTATAAAAAGTCTGATGTCTATCTACTTGACCGAAACGGAGAGATAATTCATGAACTTAGGATTGACCATAAAATTAGAAGACTTGAATGGGTTGATTTAAAAGATATCTCTCCATCACTAATCAAGGCAGTCATAAAATTGGAGGATAAAAATTTTTATGAACACAGTGGTGTAGACTGGAAAGCATTAGGTAGCGCATTTATTGAAAATATACTGGGCGAAAAAAGCCGTGGAGCAAGCACAATTACTATGCAGCTTGTATCATTATTAGATAAAAATTTAAAACCAAAGGGAAAAAAGCGAACCTTATCTCAAAAAATTGAACAGATAAAAGCTGCCCTTGAATTAGAAAAAAGCTGGACAAAGGAGCATATTCTTGAAGCCTATCTAAATTTAGTCTCCTTTAGAGGAGAGCTTCAGGGAATAGCCTCAGCCTCACAGGGATTATTTGGGAAAGAACCTTCAGGACTGACAGAGATTGAATCCCTCTTACTTGCATCATTAATACCCTCTCCAAATTCATTAATAGAAAAAATTGAGAAAAGGGCATGTTTGCTGTCTGAATCTCTTAAGTGGAACATTAAATGTGATGAAATAAAAGTATTAGCTCAATCTTCTATATACCGTCCCTATCACATAAAACATACTGTCTCACTTGCTCCTCACGTGGCAAGGAGACTTATTAGAGAAAATAAGGATGTTAAATCTACATTAGACAAAAAATTACAAATTTTTGCATTACAAACTCTTAGACACCATCTTAATCAACTTAGAGCTCAAAATGTTAATGATGGTGCAGTCTTAATAGTCGACAATAAAACAGGTGAGATTCTTGCCTACATAGGAAATTCTGGAACAAATCCGAGCACAATACATGTAGACGGAGTTCTGGCAAAAAGGCAGGCAGGTTCAACGCTTAAACCATTTCTCTACGGTCTTGCTATCGAAAAAAGACTTATTACAGCAGCCTCACTGATTGAGGATACCCCTCTTAACGTTACAACAGAAAGGGGCATATATTCTCCAAAGAATTATGACAACGAATACAGAGGATTAGTTACCGTAAGAACAGCCCTTGCCTCATCAATTAATATTCCTGCAGTGAGAGTATTGATGCTTCTGGGAGAGGAAAATTTTGCTTTGAGACTCAGGGAATTGGGTTTTGAAGGAGTAAAGGATGGAGAATATTATGGTCCATCTATGGCTCTTGGAACAGTGGATGTAAGCCTCTATGAACTTGTGAATGCCTATAGAACTCTTGCTAATAGAGGAAAATGGAGCAGTTTAACTCTAACTTTTGATAGGACAGCCTTAAAACAGAGAAAAGTGATGGAGGAAGATACAACATTTATAGTCTCCCATATACTTTCAGACAGAGAGGCAAGGAGTGAGACCTTTGGATTTGAAAATCCCATATCAACAAAGTTCTGGACTGCAGTGAAAACTGGAACGAGTAAAGACATGAGGGATAACTGGTGTATAGGTTTTTCTGAAAAATACACAGTTGGAGTATGGGTTGGCAATTTCATAGGCACACCTATGAAAAATGTATCAGGTGTATCAGGTGCTGCACCTATATGGCTTGAGATTATGAATTATCTTCACAGCAATATCCCATCCCGTCAGGCTAATCCACCCAAAACAGTAGTTAAAAAAAGAGTTCTTTTAAACGATGACTCTAAAGCAGAGAAAGAAGAATATTTTCTTAAGGGTACAGAAATTGAACATGTATTAACACTCAAAGATAGGGGTCAAGATTCACCAAAGATAGTCTATCCTTCATCGGATACAATCATTGCCATTGACCCTGATATTCCAGAAGAAAATCAGTATGTAACACTTAGTTATAAACCACTAACAGAAAAATATGAGTGGTTAATCAATGGAGAAAAAACAGGTATAAAAACCCCTCAATTTTTATGGCAAACAAAACCTGGAAGTTATAGAATAAGCATAGTTGACAGTGAAAATAAACTCATCGACTCAGTAGAATTCATAGTTAAATGATGAAGGAGACTAAAACAGACTTTTATAAAAGAATTACGAGATTATCGCGGTGTATTACCTCATCAGCATATTTATACCCAAGAATTTTCTCAATTTCCGAAGATTTTTTTCCTTTGATAAGCCTTATTTCACAGGAAGAATAATTTACCAATCCCTTAGCTATTTTATCTCCTCTTTCATCAATACAGTAGACTGCATCTCCCACATCAAATTCTCCCTCTACTTTTTTAATACCTGAAGGCAGCAGACTCTTTCCGTTCTTTAAAAGAGCTTTAACCGCTCCGTCGTCAATAATTACATTTCCCTTTGCCCGTGTTGCATAGGCAATCCATCCTTTACGGGAGGTTACCCTCTCCTTTACAGGCTCAAAATATGTGCCTACATCTTTTCCTTCTATAACGGCTTTTATACTTCCGTATTTTCTTCCGCTTACTATATGAACGGGAATACCGAAAGAGGTAGCCTTTTTGGCTGCGATTACCTTTGAATACATCCCTCCTGTTCCGTAACCTGTAGAGGCAGGTTTTGCAATGGTCTCGATTTCCTTTGAAAACTCTCTAACATGCTTTATTATTTTCGCATCAGGATCTTTTTTAGGGTCAGAAGTATAAAGCCCTTGAACATCTGAAAGAATTATTAAATGATTAGCTTCAATCAAACCAGATACCAGAGCAGCAAGCTGGTCATTGTCTCCAAACTTTATTTCGTCTGTAGCCACTGTGTCATTTTCATTGATAATTGGTATAACACCCATCTCAAGAAGAGTCAGAATAGTATTTTTTGCATTTATATATCTTACTCTATCGCTTAAATCATCTCTTGTCAGTAGAATCTGAGCTATATGTTTCCTGTACTTCAGAAAATACTGCTCATACATCCACATTAAAAGAGGCTGGCCTACTGCAGCAGTTGCCTGTTTTTTTCTTATTTCCTTTGGCTTACTTTTCCATCCCAATTTTTTCAATCCCGAGGCTATTGCACCAGAAGAAACCATAACAATTTCAAGGGATTTATTAACAAGCTCAGAGATTTCTCTTGCAAAAGAGTGAATTCTCTTTCTGTTTATTCTACCGGACTTATCTGTCAGAAGATTACTCCCTATTTTTACTACAACCCTCATTTTCTACTCACTTTCTCAACAAGGTAGTCTAAGAGTTTTTCAATACCTTCTTGTTTTACAGCACTTATCGAGAAAAAATCAATATTTTTTTCTTCACAGTAGCTTTTTAATTTCATAAGTCTTTTACCTTCAAAGGCTAAATCGGTTTTCGTTCCTACAACAGCAAAGGGTTTTTTGAGCAGGGCGGGATTATAAAGTCTGAGTTCTGACTGAATTTTTTCAAAATCATCAACAGGATTTGAGTTAACATAATCTGATACATCAACAAGATGAAGCAACATCGAGGTTCTCTCAACATGTCTCAGAAACTGATGCCCTAATCCAGCTCCTCTATGTGCCCCTTCAATCAGCCCAGGTATGTCAGCAACAACAAAGCTTCTGTTGTCTCTATGTTTAACAACTCCTAAAACTGGTGTTAGAGTGGTAAATGGATAGTCGGCAATCTTCGGACGGGCAGAACTTATAACAGAAATTAAAGTAGACTTTCCTGCATTTGGCAAACCTATGAGCCCCACATCGGCAATGAGTTTGAGCTCAAGAATAATCCATCTTTCCTCTCCGGGCTCACCGGGCTGAGCAAATCTTGGTGTTTGTTTGGTAGGTGTAGCAAAATGGGCATTTCCTAATCCCCCTCTTCCACCCTTTGCAACAATAAACTCTTTTCCCTCTTCGTCAAGGTCAGCTAAAAGCTCTTCTGTTTCAGCATCTTTTATTACAGTTCCTACAGGCACTTTAATTATGAGGTCTTCGCCATCTTTGCCCTTCATATTGCTTCCTTTTCCATGCTGCCCCCGCTTCGCTTTGTAAGTTTTCTGATATCTGTGGTCAAGAAGGGTATTCAACTCTGAGGAAGCTCTAAGGATTACATCGCCTCCTTTCCCTCCATCCCCACCATCAGGACCACCACGAGGGACATATTTTTCCCTGCGGAAGCTTATGCAGCCTCTTCCACCATCTCCTGCTTTAACATATATTTTTACAAAGTCGACAAATTGCATATAGGATAAAGCGGGTGGAAAGACCACCCGCTGATTTTACTGGGCGGGTTGAACAACGGGATAGACGCTTACCTTAAGTCTTTGTTTGTCTTTTCTTTCAAATTTAACTACACCGTCAATTAAGGCATAGAGGGTGTAATCAGAGCCAACACCCACATTGGCGCCAGGATGAAACTTCGTTCCCCTTTGCCTTACAAGAATGTTTCCGGCTTTAACGATTTGCCCACCAAATCTTTTTACACCAAGTCTTTTTGCTTTACTGTCTCTTCCATTACGGGAACTTCCAACACCCTTTTTATGTGCCATTTTATCCTCCTACAATCTCTTTTATCCTTATTTTAGTATACCATTGTCTGTGTCCTTTAAGCTTCTTAATGGCCTTCTTTGAAGGTGGTCTGTATACCATAACTTTGTCTGCTTTCTCTTCATCAACGACTTCAGCCTTCACCTTAATACCGTCAAGATAAGGATTTCCCAGTCTTATTCCATTTTCAGATTGCAGAAACAAAACCCTATCAAAAATGACTTCCTGCCCTTTCTCGAGATTGAGTCTGTCTACCTGCAAAAGTTCTCCCTCTTTTACTCTGTACTGCTTGCCTCCTGTTTCTATTATTGCATACATCTGAGTCACCTCCCTCAGGGAATTACTTTATTTAGCGGATATTCTACAAAACCTGATGCTCCTGCATCTTTGAGTTTTGGCAGTATTTCTCTTACCTTCTTCTCATCTATTATAACCTCTAAGGCATACCAATTTTCATCATAAAGCTGCGAGATTGTTGGAGAGTGTAGTGAATTAAGCAGGCTTAAGACCTTTTTTAGAGAATCTTTTGGCACGTTCATCTTAAGTCCAACTTTTTCCTCTGCAAGAAGAGCTCCCTGAAGAAGCATGGCCAAATTTTGCATCTTTTTTTTCTTCCAAGAGTCACGCCACGAGTTTTTATTCGAGATGAAACGTGTTGTCGATTCAAGTATAGTATCAATAACGCGAAGTTTATTGGCCTTCAATGAACTACCCGTTTCAGTAAGGTCTACAATTGCATCGGCAAGATAAGGTGGCTTTACTTCTGTTGCTCCCCATGAAAAATAAACATCCGCTTTAATTCCCTTTGCCTTTAAATATCTCTTTGTAAAACCCATCAGTTCGGTAGCTATTCTCTTGCCCTGTAGGTCATCAACAGTCTTTATTGGTGAGTCTTCTGGCACAGCTATTACCCATCTGACAGGCCTAAAACCCTCTTTTGCATATCTTAACTCTGCGACCTCAACAACATCTACGTTCTGTTCAAGTAGCCAGTCATAGCCAGTAAGTCCACAGTCAAGATATCCCTCTTCAACGTATATGGGAATTTCCTGTGCCCTCAAGAGCATACATGATATTTCATCATCGTCTATAATGGGATAATAAGACCTATGGGAGACATGTATGTTAAATCCCGCCTTCTTAAAAAGCTTTAAAGTCGACTCCTGTAAACTTCCCTTTGGAAGCCCTAATTTTAAATTTTTTTTCTCATCCATATGCTAAAAACCTCCGATTAAATTCAGAAATAATAGTTTAAAACGTTTCAAAAAAATCCGTCAACTCTTTAGAAAAGATGAGGAGAAAGTTTTAATGAAAGCCTTAAAAAAACCTTATTAAACCTTAAACTCCAAGTATTGTCTCTCTTTAAACTCCTCCTTTTTACCGTCGTTCCAGTTCATAACAGGTCTTAAGTAGCCTACGACTCTGGAGTAAATCTCACAGCTTGAACCACATTTGGGACATTGGGAGTGTTCTCCTTCCACATATCCGCACTCTGAGCAGATGCTGAAGGTTGGGGTTATACTAATATATGGGAGTTTATATTGCTTGAAGACTTGTTCTATAAAGGCCTTGAGTTTCTCAGGATTCGGATTTTGTCCCAAAAATAGATGTTGCACCGTTCCGCCTGTATACTTACTCTGTAGCTCGTCTTGATGGTCAAGAATATACTTTATAGACTCTGTAAATCCTACAGGAAGCCATGAGGAGTTTGTATAGTAAGGGTGTTCACTACCCTGTGTTATAATGTCTGGATATTTCTGCTTATCAATCTTCGCAAGTCTGTAACTTGTTCCCTCTGCTGGTGTTGCCTCAAGATTGTATAGATTTCCGGTTTCTTTTTGGAAATCAATAAGCCTCTCCCGCATAAAATCCATGACTTTCAATGCAAAGGCCTTTCCCTCCTCTGTCCAAATTCCCTTAGATTTGAGCCACCGGGCATTTGCAATTGCCTCATTCATTCCAATTATGCCTATGGTAGAGAAATGATTCGCCCAATAGGCTCCTGTTTTCTCTTTTACTGAGCTTAGATAATGTCTTGAATAGGGATAAAGCCCTGCTTCTGTAAATCTCTCAAGCACCTTTCGCTTTATTTCAAGAGAGGTTTTTGCTATCTCCATAAGCCATAAAAGCTTATCAAAAAACTCCTCTTCGCTATTACTTAGATAACCAATTCTTGGAAGGCTAATTGTTACAACGCCAATTGAACCGGTTAACGGATTAGAACCAAAAAGTCCTCCGCCTCTGTGTTTTAGCTCTTTAGTTTCAAGCCTTAGCCGACAACACATTGAACGAGCATCCTCAGGACGAAGGTCAGAGTTTATATAGTTTGCAAAATATGGTATTCCATACTTTGCCGTTGCCTGCATTATTAGGTCTACAACTGGGCTATTCCATTCAAAATCTTTTGTTATGTTGATTGTAGGAATTGGGAAGGTAAACACTCTTCCCTTTGCATCGCCCTCGGAAAGCACCTCAAAGAGAGCTTGATTGAACATGTCCATCTCTTTCTGAAAGTCTCCGTATGTGGCATCCTGAGGCTTTCCTCCGATTATCACTGCCTGAGAGGCAAAATGTTCAGGCACTTTAAGGTCAAGAGTGATATTACTGAAAGGGGTCTGAAAACCAACGCGAGTAGGTACATTGAGATTGAAGACCCATTCCTGAAGTGCCTGTTTTACTTGCTTATAATTCAAGCCGTCATAGGCAATAAAGGGTGCAAGAAGAGTGTCAACGTTGCTGAAAGCTTGCGCACCTGCCGTCTCTCCCTGGGTTGTATACAAGAAATTGACAATCTGACCCAGTGCAGGCCTAAGATGCTTAGCAGGCCGAGATTCAACTTTACCGGGAACTCCACCAAAGCCCCGGATAAGCAAGTCCATCAAATCCCATCCAACACAATAGGCAGAAAGGGCATTCAGGTCGTGAATATGCATATCGCCATTTATATGGGCTTCCCTCACCTCTGGAGGATATATTTTGTGTAGCCAGTAGCTTTTGCTTATTTCAGAGGAGATATAATTGTTAAGCCCCTGAAGACTGAAACTCATATTTGAGTTTTCACTAATTCGCCAGTCAACCTTGCTAAGATAGTTGTCTATGAGCTCAAGTCCACCCTGACGGGCAATTTCACGCATTCTCGCATGCTGGTCGCGGTATATTATATATGCCTTAGCTGTTTTCCTGTAGGGACTGCTTAAAAGTATCTCCTCAACTATATCCTGTATTTCCTCTACATGTGGGTCTCGGTCTCTGATTAATTCCTCCGCAAGCAAGAGGACTTTTATCGTAAGCCTTTTTGCCGTATCATAATCAAACTCGCCCGTTGCTTTTCCCGCCTTTGAAATGGCTACAGTAATTTTTTCAGGGTCAAAGGGGACAATGCGGCCGTCGCGCTTTATTATATTTTTAAACATCCTAAACCTCCCTTTTACGCATAGCCTTTGCAGCTAAAACCATATTTTTTAGTGATGCCACCGTCTCCTGCCATCCTCTTGTCTTGAGTCCACAGTCTGGGTTTATCCAAAAAAGTGACTTATCAATCAGACTGACAGAACGCTCAATAATCTCAATCATCTCCTCAACAGAGGGTACTCTTGGAGAGTGAATATCATAAACTCCCAATCCAATGCCATGGTCGTATCTGAAGTTCTCAAAGGCAGATAAAATCTCTCCTTTGCTTCTTGAAGCCTCAATTGATATCACATCAGCATCAAGAGCATAAATCCTGTCAATTATCTCATTAAAGTCTGAATAGCACATGTGAGTATGAATCTGCGTAAAGGGAGATACATCGGCTGTGGTAAGTCTAAAACTATTTATGGCCCAATCAAAATACTCATCCTGCTTGTTTCTCTTAAGAGGCAAACCTTCTCTGAAAGCAGGCTCGTCAATCTGAATAATTTTTATACCCCTCTTCTCAAGTTCCAGCACTTCCTCCTTTAGAGCAAGAGCTATCTGGTAGGCAATCTCGCGCCTTGATATATCCTTTCTTGGATAGGACCACTGAAGAATTGTCACAGCACCCGTCATAATTCCCTTCACTAGTCTTGGGGTGAGAGATTGAGCGTAAAGGGTTTCCTCAACTGTAAGAGCTTTGTCCCTCCATACATCTCCGTAAATTACCGGTGGTCTTACACATCTTGAACCATAAGACTGAACCCAGCCATTTTTAGTTATCGCAAAGCCTTTTAGTTTTTCAGCAAAAAACTCTACCATGTCTGTTCTCTCAAACTCTCCATGAACAAGCACATCTATGTCAAGTTCTTCCTGAATTTTTACAGCCTTTTCAATCTCCTGAAAAATAAACTTTTTGTATTCCTCCTCAGTTATCTTACCATTTTTATAATCTGCCCTGAATTTTCTTACTTCCTTTGTCTGAGGAAAGCTTCCTATGGTAGTTGTAGGGAAAAGAGGCAGCTTGAGAGAATCCATCTGCATTCTGTATCTCTCTTTAAATTCGGGTTTTCTTAAAATAGCTTTTTCATCAATGCTTGAGATTTTGCTCCTTACCTCTGCCTTTGAAAATATCTCATGGACTATACTTTTCCTTGCGGGCAGGGCTGCTCCATCATTAATTGCTCTTTTGAGAATGGTTAACTCTTCAAGTCTCTCATTGGCAAAGCTTAGCATGTTAAGTATATCCTCTTGAATATGTCCTCTCTCTGCCTCAACAGTTATTGGAAGATGAATTAGTGGAGATGAATTGGAAAGCATAATCTTATCGGTAACTCTGAAAAGTCTCTCCAGCATGCTCATAACAACAGTAAAGTCTGTCCTCCAAGGGTCTCTTCCCGATACAACTCCAGCAATGAGAACTTTATCGGATGGAAATCCAAGAGTTAGTATATTTTCAAGATTTTCCTTGCCGTCTACAAGGTCAAATCCAAATCCATGGACAGACAGAGAGAAAACAAGTTTTTCATATGCTGAAACCGCTTCATAATAAGTTTGAATATAAACTTTTAAAGTAAGGCCCTTTGTCAGCTCCCTGTAAAGACCTGTTAAGAGTTCTATCTCTCGCTCTTCCATATCCATTACCATTGCAGGTTCATCAATCTGTATTTCTTCAACTCCTGCTGCATCGAGTTTTATGAGGAGCTTTTTATAGGCAGGCAATATTTTTTCCGATAATCTTTCCACTCTATCCATATTTAACTTCGCAGACTTCAGATAGGTAAAAGGTCCCACTATGACAGGTTTGGTTTTTACGGATAGACTATCTCTTAGCAAAGCAAATTCCCTAAGGGGCTTGTTTTCCATAAGCTCAAACTCTTCATCCTCTATTTCTGGCACAATGTAGTGATAATTCGTATTAAACCACTTGGTCATCTCAAGTGCTGGAAGCTCTTGAGTGCCCCTTGCCATAGCAAAATATCTATCCAAGGGGTCTGAAATTCTGTTAAATCTCTTAGGTACAGCGTTAAACATCACTGAATGGTCAAGAATAAAGTCATAAAGGGAAAATTCATTAGATGGAATGAGGTCAACTCCAGAGGATTGAATGACTTTAGCATTCTGGATTATTAAAGAATTGGCAGTCTCTAAAAGTTCTACTTTTGAAATCTTCCCGTTCCAGTAGTCTTCCAGAGCTTTTTTTAGTTCTCTCTTCGGACCGATACGGGGATAGCCAAAGACAGTGGTTTTAATCTTCATCTGCTCCTCCCACGAGGCATTTCAGAAAGCCAAAGGCTCTCTGACTGGATAGGTCTTCCGACTTTGGGCTCACTTCAACCTACTTGCCCGCCTTCCCAGAGAGTTGCTCTCCAGTGGCATGCGTGGGCTTTCGTTCCCAACACGGCTGCGGGGCAGCGGAGGATTCTCACCTCTCTTCCCTTAAAATCCAGCAATTTTGAGCTTAAGAGAATTGGGTTTGTCTTGTCAAGCTGTGTTAAAATTATCCATGTTTTATAAAATAATAGCCACTGTTTTTTTCATCGGTTATTTCCCCCTCGCACCTGGAACTGTTGCTACCGTCTTTGGCCTGCTATTTCTTTGGCTTCTGAAGCCATCTTACAGCACCCTTCTGGCAATATTTTCACTCTCCCTTATACTTGGAGTTTTTGCTTCTGAGAAAATCGAAAGGAAACAGGGCGAGAAAGACCCGTCCTGTATAGTAATTGATGAGTTTGCAGGATATATGGCTGCAATGCTTTTTATTCCAATAAATCTCAATACCCTACTTTTAGCCTTCATAGTCTTTCGCATTCTTGACATTTTTAAGCCTCCTCCAATAAGACAAATAGAGAGGAAACTACGGGGAGGATTAAGTGTAATGATGGATGATGTAGTGGCAGGACTTATAACAAATCTTTTGATAAGAATACTATTGGGAGTATAATACTTTCATGAGACTTTTTTTGGCCATTGAGATACCCCTTAGCATAAGAGAATTTCTCGCAAGTTTAATTGAGCCTAAACAAACCATTGATGGCATAAACATTGTAAGCAAACAAAACCTTCACATCACTATTAAATTTCTGGGAGAAGTTGAGGAAAAGCTCATTCCTAAGATTAAAGAAATCCTAAATCCTCTATCAAGAGAGTTCTCGCCGTTTAAACTTAAGATAACTCGGCCAGGAGTTTTTCCAGATAAAGACAAACCCCGTGTAATATGGATTGGCACGGAAAATAAAGAAGTTCTGAAAGACCTTGCCAAAAGAATTGATGAAAGCCTTAGTGTTATAGGATTTCAAAAGGAGACAAGAGAATTTAAGGCACACATCACTCTTGCAAGAGTTAAAAATTATAAAAATGGAAGATATGTATTTGAAAAATTAGTTGATAAATACAGACAACTATCCATAGAGGACAGACAATTTGAGTTCTCTGTAGAGGAATTTGTTCTAATGAAAAGCACCCTTACACCCAATGGCTCGATTTATGAGGTTATCGAAAGATTCAATCTTGGAAAATCCTCTTAATATTCTATCTTCTAAGAGTGCTTTTGCATCTGTTATAATATTTTTAGCGCCCATAGCTCAGTAGGATAGAGCGTCGGACTACGAATCCGCAGGTCGGGGGTTCAAATCCTCCTGGGCGCATTTTAAAAAAACAGCGCAGAGAAATCAAGGTGAAGATAGGAATAATCGGCGGAAGCGGTTTAAGTGAATCGGAAGTCCAAAAACAAAAAATCGCAATCAAAACTCCCTACGGCGAGCCTTCCTGCCCATACGAAATAGAGGAAATTAACTCAAAGAGTGTTTTATTTCTCCGGAGACACGGTGAAAAACACAGCATACCTCCGCATAAAGTTAATTACAGAGCCAATATCTACGGTTTCAGAGAACTTGGTGCAGAGAGACTTATAGGTCTTTTCGCCGTAGGAACTATGAACGAAGAAATTCCACCGGGAAGTATCGTCATTCCTGACCAAATAATAGATTTCACTCAGGGAATGAGAAAAAATACTTTTTTTGAGGAAGGAAGAGTAGTTCATATTGACTTCACCGAACCTTTTTGCAAAGAACTCAGAGAATGCATCATTGAAACAGCCCATAGACTTAATTTATCAGTAGTGCCATCAGCAACATATGTGTGTATAAATGGCCCCAGACTTGAAACAGCGGCAGAGATAAAGTTTTACAGAACCACCGGAGCAGATATCATTGGAATGACACTAATGCCAGAGGCTTCTTTAGCAAGAGAAATGGAACTCTGCTATGCAGCAGTGGCTGTAGTTGCCAATTATGCTGCGGGAATATCCAAAAAACCGCTTACAGTAAAAGAGGTTGTTGAGGCAATGCATGAATCTCTGGATACTGTTGGAATTTTAGTCAAAGAGACAATAAAAAGTATTCCCACAAATAGAAACTGTTCTTGTAAAGATGCTCTTAAGAACGCTTCTTTTTAGCATAATTCTTTTTTTCTCCAGTAGTCTTCTTCATGCTAATGAAATAGCTGACCTCATAGTTGTAATAAAGTCAAAGAGAGTGATGTTTCTCATGCGAGAGGGAAAGATACTTAAGACCTATCGCATTTCCCTTGGAAAAACACCTGTTGGCAAGAAAACCTCTCAGGGAGATGGGAAAACACCAGAAGGGAGATACTACATTGAAAGCAGAAATCCGAATAGCAATTTTTACAGAGCTCTAAAAATATCTTATCCAAATGAAACGGACATATTAAATGCAACCAGAGCGGGTATTAATCCCGGAGGCGCAATCATGATACACGGACTTTCAAAAAAAGTTGAGTATCTGGGTAAATATCACATAATTGATGACTGGACAGAGGGCTGTATAGCTGTAACCAATGAAGAGATGGATGAAATCTGGAAAATGGTTCCCGATGGAATTCCCATAGAAATTCTTCCATGAAAGAAGAAAAAATTGAATTAAATGAGGCTTTTCTTAAAGCTTTGGAACTTGCCGAAGGCTCTAATAAAAATATATTCATAACAGGTAGAGCAGGAACAGGTAAATCAACTTTTCTGAGTTATTTCAGAGAGCATACTCGTAAAGAAATCGCTATACTCGCACCAACAGGAGTTGCAGCGGTCAATGTTAAAGGTCAGACAATTCACTCATTTTTCGGCTTCAAACCAGACATAAACATTCATAATGTAAAAACAATAAAACCAAAAAATTCTAAACTCTATAAAAACCTTGACACTATTGTCATAGACGAGATATCAATGGTAAGGGCAGACCTTCTTGACTGTATTGATGTTTTCTTGAGAAAACACGGAAGAAGAAAAAACACTCCCTTCGGCGGTATTCAGATGATTTTCATAGGAGACCTCTATCAACTTCCTCCTGTAGTAAGCTCAAGAGAACAAGTTATTTTCAAAGAACTCTACAGTTCACCATATTTTTTCAGTTCTAATGCATTTAAGGAATGTGAATTCGAGTTTATTGAACTTGAAAAAGTTTACAGACAGTCTGATGTAGTTTTCCTTGACATTCTTAATAGCATAAGAAACAACACTGTTACAGAGGAGCTTATCAAAAAAATAAACACTCGAGTTAAACCTGATTTTGTGCCAGAGGACAACGATTTTTACGTATATCTTACAACAACCAATAAAATGGCAGAGGCAATAAATACAGAAAAACTCTCAAAGATAAAAAATAAAGCCTTCAAGTATTTCGGCATAGTAGAGGGAGAATTTACAGAAAAAGACCTTCCAACTTTAGCAGAGTTAGTTCTAAAAGTTGATGCACAGGTGATGCTTCTTAACAATGACAACAAGGGCAGATGGATTAATGGTGATATAGGGAGAATAATCGGCATAGAACAAAGAAGAGGAGAGCCAGACATAATATTAGTTGAGCTTACCAATGGAGAAGTCATAGAGGTTATGCCTTTCACATGGGAGATGTTTGAATTTTATTACGATAAGGAAAAAAAGAAGATATCTACGGAGGTAACTGGAAAGTTTACCCAATACCCTCTCAAACTTGCCTGGGCAATAACTATCCATAAAAGTCAGGGATTAACCTTTGATAAACTAATTATCGATATAGGCAGAGGAACATTTTCTCATGGTCAACTTTACGTAGCCCTTTCAAGATGTAGAAGCCTCGAAGGTCTTGTTCTTAAAAAACCTCTTTTAAAAAAACACATTCTCCTTGACAGACAAATCGTTCAGTTCCTAACTCAATTTCAGTATAAACATTCAGAAAAGAGGCTTCCTTTGAAAGAAAAGATTGTTCTAATTGAGAAAGCTATTGAGGAAGGAAAACATTTAGAGATAGTGTATCTTAAGTCTTCTGATATAAAGACAAAACGGATAATAAAGCCGATATTTGTCGGCCCAATGGAGTATGGAAACAAAAATTTTTTAGGGCTTAGAGCGTTCTGCTTGATGAGGAACGAAGAGAGAAACTTTAACGTGGAAAAAATTTTAGAATTAAAGCAAACCATTTAACTATCTGAGAAGGTCTCTCAAGTTTTGAGATAGGTTTTTATCAAGAGTCATTAAAGTTGACAACTCCTTGTAGGCTTCATCTCGTCTGTTTAAGAGATAGTATAGAATACCTTTCAGATAGTGCATGTAGCTACTATTAACCGTAGAAGACTTCTCAACAAGCCTCAGAGCACCTTCAAAATTTTTTTCTATGACATATATGCCTGTAAGTTTTATTAGAACCTTCTCATCCATCGGCATTTTTAAAAGATATTGTTTTGCCTTTGCAAAGTTTCCAAGCCTGTAGTTAAGAGTGGCTAATTTATCTAAAAATTCCAACTTTTCAGGATAAAGCTTTGTCAACTCATCATAAAAATACAAAGCCCTCTCAAGCTGACCTGCTCTCTCATAACTCTCTGCAAGACTTAAGAGTTCAATCTGGGGAGTTTTTATTACCTCTACTTCAGGAGAGGGTTTTAGAGGAGAAGGGAGAATTTTGTCTATCTTTGCGAATATATCCTTTTTACTGTCAAGGAGAATCCTGACGTTTAAATCCTTATCTATTCCCTCTAAATGAAAAGGGACATTTTTTCGGTCAGAAAGGTCAACAATCAAAAGAACAATTCCTTTTTTCTTGTCTAAAACTACAGAGTCTTTTACAGGATAGTAGACACCATCCTGCACTACAATCATGGTGGATTTGGGATGGACAATCCACTTTTTCAATGGTTCCGATTTGCTAATGAAAATATTTTCTCTATGAGTTGGAAGAATTTTGTATCCTTCTAACGGTTTTAAGTTTTCATCTACTACAAATACATAATAGGATGAATCTGCAAAGGACAGTGAAAAAAAGTTGAGCAGCAAAAACAAAATTAAAGGGATAATAGACATAACATTATTTTAGCATATATTTTTTAACCTTTGAGGTTGCTTATATTGGTCACATTCAACTTTTAACTGTTCATCTCATAGAACACTGTTCTTTTTCCCAAGGTCTATATCCTCTATTATCATACCATCCAGCATTTTTACAATTCGCTCTGTTTTCTCAGTTAACTCTAATTCATGTGTGACCATTATGACCGTCTTTCCCTCTAAATGTAGGGAGCAAAAAATATCCATTACAACTGCTGTGTTCTTAGAGTCTAAATTTCCCGTTGGTTCATCAGCCACAATGACAATAGGGTCATTGGCAAGAGCCCTTGCAATTGCCACTCTCTGCTGTTCTCCTCCAGATATCTGAAAGGGCTTTCTTTTTTCTTTTCCTTTAAGTCCCAGTTTTTCAAGAAGAATAAAGGCTCTGTCAGTTGCCTCCTGCCTTGTTTTACCAGCCTTTATCATTGGAACCATCACATTTTCAAGAAGACTGAACTCGGCTATGAGATAATGAAACTGGAATATGAAGCCAAATTTTAAGTTCCTCACCTGTGCTATCTTGTGCGAATCCTCGAAATCTACATTTTCTCCTTCTACAATTACTTCTCCGCTTGTTGGCTTGTCTAATAGAGCAACTATATAGAGGAGAGAGCTTTTACCAGAACCAGAAGGACCTATTATGCTTATAAATTCTCCCTTATTTACTGATAGATTAATGTCTTTGAGAATCTCCTCATCCCTTATCCTTTTGGTTATACCTTTAAGCTGAATTATGCTCAAGCACTGCTCCTGAATATGTCTACAGGGTTGAGCTTTGATGCCTTATAGGAAGGATAAAAAGATGCAAGAGTGGCAAAAGAAAAAGCAAAAAGCACTCCATAAAGAAAATAAATGGGGTCTCTGTCAAGGGCAAAACCTTTTGTCCTAACAAGTCCTTCCACTCCAACATTGACAGAGGCAAGAAACTCTTGTAGAAGATATCCTAAGAGACAACCGAGGGTAGCACCGAGAAAGCCTATTGTCACTCCATGAAATACAAATATTTTTATTATATCGGCATTTTCATATCCTAAAGCCTTAAGAATTGCTATATCTCTTTTTTTCTCAAGAACGGTCATCATGATTATATTGAATATACCGAAGGCTGAAACAACAAGAATTGCAAAGACAATCATATAGGTTATGTAGTTTTGAATTTTAAAAAGCTGTAGAAAATTCCTGAAAGCCTTTTGCCAGCTTTCTGTGTAGTATCCTGTATCTCTGTTTATCCTCTCGGCAACTTCATTAGCTCTGTAAACATCCCTTATCTTAAAGATTATCTCATTTACTTCGTTTGTCTTATTTAAAATGGTCTGAAGAGTCTTTATGTTCATGTATATTCTCGTCTGGTCAAGCATTGTTATTCCAGAATCAAAAAAATCAGCTACTTTAAAAAGATGGGTCACGCCATTAGGCGTGGTTATTACGACCTTTTTACCTAACTCGTCAATTCCCAAGTCTCTTGCAAGAAGTCTGCCTATGACTATGCTGTCTCTGTCGGTGATGAGACTATCCAGTCTTTTGTTAACAATAAACTTATCAATCACAGAGGCCTTTCTCTCAAGAATAGGGTCAATTCCTACTAAAGTTGCCGATTTATCGATAGTTCCATATTTCACTATTCCCTGTCCTGTAAGATGAGGAGCAACTCCAATAATTTCCCTGTCTTTGTCATATCTGGCAATTAAAAACTTGTAATCTACAATCTTGTCTTTTAACTCCTTTGGTTTTGCTCCGTATACATGAAACTGCACATCCTCTCCGTATACCTGCCTTATTATTCTTCCCCTGTCAGATTCGTCTTTTACTTTAAGAGTAACGTGTGCATTGAGGTCTAAGGCCTGTTCAATAAAATACTTCTGAAATCCGTTCATTAAAGATGCCATTGCTATGAAGGCTGCAACACCTATGGAAACTCCAACAATTGCTACAATGGTTTGCCTTTTTCGCTCAAAAAGCAACTGCATTGTTACAAAGATAATATGCTTCATTTCAATAAAACTTCCTGCCCTTCCTTTAAGCCGTCTTTTACAAAAAGGTATCCGTTGTATTTTTCCGGTGATACATCAACCTTCACTGTCTTTTTCTTACCCTTTTCTATAATATCTACATATCCTCTTTTGTAAGCTGCATCGGGAATAAAAAGTCCTTCCGCTTCTTTTATAATTATATTCGCTTCTACTGTAAGCCCAAAAAATATTGTTCTTTTGTAATCCACCTCTGCCTTGACCTTTACTGTCCTTGTCGTTCTGTCAGATTTTCTCTCAATTGTCCTTATTTGACCTTCAAAGGTTTCTCCTGGGTAGGAATCAAGAGTGATGTATACCTTCATGCCTTCCTTAACCATAGGAACATACTCCTCATCTACAAGAAGAACAGTCTCAAGATTTTTATCATTTCCAACAGAAAACAAAACAATACTCTGTTGCATGGGATTCACATAATCGCCAGCATTTAAAAATTTCCTCAGAATTGTTCCGTTTATTGGGGATTTGATGTAATATTTATCAAGCTCTGCTCGCAGTGCCTGAGTTTTTGCCCTTAGACTCTCATACTGATAGGTTAAGTTTTTTATTGAATCATTATAGATACTTACCTGTCTTTCATAATCTCGACGTGCAACCTCATACTCTCTCTGTATTTCATCAAATTTTTCTTTCGATATCAACTCCTCTTCATAAAGGGCTTTTCGTCTGTTGAAATTTTTCTCCACATTTTGCAAAACGGCCTTTTTTATCTCAATATTATGAATTAACTCTTTTCTAAAATCAGAATCTGGTTTTAGCCTATCTTTTACAGAGTCAAGTTGAGCCTGAAAATCCTTAAGATTTTCCCTTACCGTGTCATTGCTTATTACAGCAAGAATCTGCCCTTTCTTTACTTCATCTCCCTCTTTAACCATTATTTTCTCAATATATCCTGAAACTTCTGATTTAATCTCCACACTATCTGAGGAATCAATGTAACCAGAGGCATAAACAGACTGAACCATCTTTTTCTTCTCTACTCGGTATTTATTCACTTCCCTCTTAGGCCAAAAAACAAGGGCAAATATGATGGATAAGAAAATAAGAACGATAAGAATAATAATAGTTTTTCTTTTTAGCTGAAATTTCATCTGCTCAATTTTATGGTTTCACCGGCTTTGATTTTTATTAATTTTGCCTTTGTTTTCTGAAGAGAAAGCTCTTTCTCAAAATCTGAAAAAGTGCCTGTAAGAACGGGGAATGTGCCATAGTGCATTGGAATAACTGCCTTGGGCTTTACATATTTCACAGCTCTTGCAGCCCTCTTAGGCCCCATTGTAAACCTGTCTCCAATACAGACCATCATTATGTCTATTCTGTAAAGCTCTCCCAGTAGCTTCATATCCTCAAATAAGTCTGTGTCACCGGTGTGATACACAGTTGGTCCATTTTTTATGGAGATAACAAAGCCGCCGGGATTGCCAGCATATATGAGTGACTTCGGATTGCCTGTTGTCTCAAGGCCTGAACTGTGAATCGCAGGAACAAATAAAACCTTCACTTCACCATCAAGCAGAGTTATCTCTCCGCCGAAGTTTCCCGTTGTCTCATAGCCAAACTGACTTTCCGGAAAACCTCCATGCAAAACCATTGCCTTACCCAAGTCATAGGTAGCAACAAGCTTAGCACCTGTCTTTTTTGCTATCTCAACAGTATTTCCTATATGGTCTCCATGGGCATGGGTGAGTAAAATGAGGTCTACCTTGCTTAACTCTTCAAGCTGCTTCTTTCCCTCTGGATTGACGGGATTTGTAATCCAAGGGTCAATCAGAAGAACCTTGCCAGCAGGTGTTTTAATCTTAAATGCTCCGTGACCATACCATGTTATCTCTGTTGATGCAAAGGCAACAGCAGGAAGGAAAAGAAAAATAAATAGGACAACTAATTTTCTCATAATACACCTCCTAAAATTTGAGACTACTCGAAATCAAATAATCCTAAGTAGTTCTCTTAATTCCTCAAGAGTAACTTCATACTTTTCTTTGCAGAAAAAACACTCTACCTTTACGGTCTCTCCTTCGTCTATCATTTTACTAATCTCTTCTTTTCCGAGAGTAACAATAGCATTTATTACCCTGTCCTTTGTGCAAGGGCAGGAATAGCTTATCTCTGAACGATTTATCACTTCTACAGGCAACCCTACTGCTTCCTCGAGCATGTCAAAAGCATTCATGCCACCCATTATCATTGACGTTACGGGTCTAACATCTATTAACTTCCTCTCAAGAAAATCTATTATTTCTCTTCTTGTATCGGGCATGGTCTGTATCATGAATCCTCCTGCTGCACCAACAGAGTTGTCAGGCGATACAAAAACACCAAGTGATACTGCAGAGGGAATCTGTTCTGAAATATTTAGATAGTATGCAAGGTCTGTGGCTATCTCTCCTGTCTGAAGTTCTACACTGCTTTGATAATACTCTCTAAGCCCCAAATCCCTTATTACATTTAAAAAACCCTTTCCTACTGCTCTTCCTACATCTATTTTTTCTCCTTTAAGGCCCATGTAAATATGAGGTCTCCGAACATATGCCCTTGTTCTGTAGAGCCAATCAGATTCTGCTACAACCTCCTCAAGAGGTCCATCTCCTCTTACTTGAATCATTACCTTTTGCCTGTCTTTCAATGTTGATGCCAGCAAAACAACTCCAGCAATAAGTCTACCCATAGCTGCCGTGGCAGTAGGCCAGGTGTCATGAATTTTCTGGGCATGGCTTACTGTTTCAGTACAGACTGTTGCTGCAACAAGAACATTCTCATCTTTAATTATTCCCTTTACTATCTCATCCATCTATGAAAACCTCCACAGTCTGACCTTTTTGGAGTTCTAAAGTTTTTTCTGCTGAGTCTTTATATGCGAAAATTTCCAGAAAACCATTGCTGTTTACTAAGGCAGCAGGCTTTTCAGGAGATTGAGCGTAAAATTTTACAATAGAAAGCCTGTGCTCACCTATACAAATCTCTCTAATTTTCTCTCCTTCTATCTTTATATTTGTTATGGCATTGCCAAACTTGTCAAAATAAATAATCTTGCCCACTATTCTATTATCTATTCGCAAAGGTTCATCTATATTCAGAATAATAGGTTCTTTAACGGGAGTTCCAAGTTCCCTAAAATCATGCCCCTTTGAAAGCCATGCAGCAGCCGGAGCAAAAAGGTCTCTTCCCTGAAAAGTAGGGCTGTTTTTTTTCAAGACAAATTTTTCGTTTTCAATTGTAACTGCTTCATAATTATTTTTAAACAAATAGCTCAAAACTCCATTGTCGGGAGCAAGAAAATAATGTCCCCCTGAGCTTACTGCTATAGCTTTTCTTTCTGAGCCAACCCCAGGGTCTACGACAACAACATGGATGCTACCTTGAGGAAAATACTTAAAACTTTCATTAATTAAAAAAGCTGCTTCTTCAATATTATGGGAGGAAACATCATGAGTAATATCAACAATTTTTGCATAGCGATTAATTGTCAAAATTACACCCTTCATCTGTCCCACAAAAGGGTCTCTGTAGCCAAAATCAGTTGTAAGAGTTATTATCTTACTGTCTGAATGTTCCAATAAGCTCATTTATGTCTCTTATTTCTTCAGCGACCAAAAATTTCTCAATTCCTTCAATAAGCTCTATGGTAGCGCGGGGATTTATAAAGTTGGCAGTTCCAACAGCCACAAAAGTTGCACCGGCAATAATAAATTGAAGAGCATCTTCGGCAGTCATAATACCGCCCATTCCTACAATTGGAATTTTTACCACTCCTGCCACCTCCCATACTGCTCTTACTGCCACTGGTCTTATGGCAGGACCTGAAAGTCCTCCCGTAGGAGTTCCCAAGAAGCTTCTTCTCGTTTTTATATCAATAACCATAGCTGGTATGGTATTTATCAAAGAAACGGCATCGGCACCCTCTTCTTCGCAAATCTTTGCCATTTCTGCTATATCTGTAACCTGAGGAGAAAGCTTTACTATTAAAGGCTTCCTCACTTGCTTTCTCACCTCTTTCACCGCTTCTCTCAAAAGTTGAGGATTGATACCCATTCTTCTCCATTCGCTCTTTTTATTCGGACAGGATACATTCATCTCTAAAGCATGGACACCATCGGTTTGCTCAAGACGCGTTGCCATTTCCAGATATTCATCAAGATTTTCACCGAAGAAATTTACAATTATATTTGTATTAAAACGTCTTAAAAAGGGGAGCTTTTCTCTCGCAAAAGCCTCATATCCAATGTTCTGCAAGCCTATGGAGTTTATCATTCCACAGGGAGTCTCATAAATCCTCGGAGTTGGATTTCCTTGCTTCGGATTAAGAGAAAGACCTTTAACAACTATGCCACCGAGAAGATTTAGGTCAATAAAAGGGGAATACTCAAGGCCATAGCCAAAAGTGCCTGATGCTGTTAGCACAGGATTTTTGAAGGTCAGATTACCAAGTTTTACCTCAAGCTTTGGCTTCATAGTTTTAACTCTCTAAGTTCGAAAACAGGTCCTTCTGTGCAAACTCTTTGCATTCCATTTTTTGTCTCAATTACACATCCCAGGCAAGCACCTATGCCGCATGCCATTCTTTCCTCTACAGCTACAAAGCATTTGTTTTCTCTTTCTTCTATGATTTTATCCAACTCTTTTATCATTACCATGGGACCACATGCATAAATAGGCAAATTAAGCCTTAAACCTCTCTCTTTAAAAACCTCTGTAACAAGCCCCTGATAACCCACTGAACCACACTCTGTAGCGACACACAACTCCTTTGATAAATCCCTGAGACTTTCATAGAATAAAACTTCCTCCCTGTTTCTCACTCCGTAAAAAAGATAGGCTCTTTGAGGAAATTTCCTGAGGAGATAGTAAACTGATGCAAGGCCAATCCCTCCAGCAATGACAATAAAATCTCCCTCTGGAGAGGGATAGCCCCTACCAAGAGGCCCTGTTATTGAAATTTGTGCATTTTCTTTTAGTTTGCTTATGAGAGAAGTGCCTTTGCCCTTTATCCTGTATAGAAATTTTAGCTTATTTTCCTCTGCATCAAAAATACTGAAAGGTCTTCCCAACAGCGGGTCAAATCTCTCATTTGTTCTAAGTATGTAAAACTGTCCTGGTTTCGGTTGCTGAGCAAAGGCAGTTTCAATGGATATCAAAAAAATATCTTCTTTTAACTTTTCATTTGATATTACCTTTGCTTCAGTAAACTTATTCAAAGCTTATGGAGATTATTTCGTAGTTCAAGATTTTAGCAGGAGCTTTAACTGTTATCTGCTCGCCTACTTCTCTACCTATTAGAGCTTTACCTACAGGAGAGGTTACTGAAATTTTACCATTTTTTGCGTCTGCTTCATCAGGTCCTACAAGATGGAACTCCTTTTCCTCTTCAGTGTCAAGGTCAAGGACTCTTACTTTAGCACCAAAAGCTACTTTTTCTTGATTTATCTTTGAAGGGTCAATAACATATGCTCTCGAAAGCTTTGCCTGAAGTTCCTGAATTCTGCCTTCAATAAAGGACTGTTTTTCCCTTGCCGCATGATACTCTGCGTTCTCAGACAAGTCCCCATGAGCCCTTGCTTCAGCAATGGCTTTTATAATAGCAGGACGCTCGACTTTAATAAGTCTGTCCAGTTCATCCTTGAGTTTCTCATATCCTTCGGGAGTCATTGGAATTCTATCCATTAAAACTTCCTCCTTCAATTAACCATTTGTAGCTGATAACGTTGCCTATAAGTTTTAATTTAGCAGAAAAAAGCGAAAATTGTCACTACAGAGAAATTGAACCAGTGTTCTTATTTTTTAATTCACTGTATTTTCTACGAGATACTTTACTATCTCGTCAGCAAACTTTCCTATTACTTCTTCTGTAGTTCCAGCGAAAACAGTACCTCCCGATGAAAGGGCTTCTACACGGAAACTGCCTAAAACATTGCCCGATGATACTTCAATTAGGGATACTTTGCCAGCTATTTTTGCCCTTCCTGCCATTGCACCAAAAAGAAGCCTTTCAGATTTTGAAACTTTTAATAATTCATCAATTTCGACTTTAATGTTTAAATCAGCGTCGTTAATTTTTTCTGTTATTTGGCTAAAAATATTCGTATTCTGAAGCTTTTCTTTCAGGATTTTTTCTATCTGCTGAATTTCATTTTCACTCTCTTTAATTGATGTCACTACTGTTAGAAAAGCTCTTTTTTGTCCTTTTATCTTAAAATCTGTCTCTGGCTTTATTAAAGTCTGACCAGCACAAGAAGTTAGCACAAAAAGAAACAGAATTAATAGACTATATCTCCTTTTCATGGATGAATCTCCATTTATAAATCTGGTCTTTTATTGTTTGAGCATTCGGCGAGTTAGGAGCAAGCTGTAGATATATCTCCATGTTTTCAATGGCCTTTACATAGTCAGCTATCTTTTCATATACTAAAGCCTTATTAAAGTAGATTTGAGGATTGAAAGGTTGAAGTCTCAACGCTTTGTCAAGTTCAACTATTGCTTCTTCAAATTTGTTGTTTGTAAACAAGACCTCGGCCTGTAAGTAATGTTTTCTTGCCTCATCTCTTAATTCTACGAGAGAAGGATTCTGAGAAATAATCCTTCCAATCCTGTTTCGAATTCTTTGAGCCTTATCATCATCAGAAATATCGATTAATTTTCCATACTCCCTTAAAGCGAGAGCATACTGGCCTGCTCTTTCATATTCGATTACCCTGTTTTCAATTTTCTCCAGATAGGGTTTGACAGTCAGGAAAAATTCTTCTCTTGTTTTTGATGTAATAAGTAACGCATCTTTAGTATTTTTATATAAATCAATCGCTTCTTCAAACCTTCCTTTTTTTGCAAAAGCAATGGCCTGAAGTATTCTGGCATAATGACTATCTTTGAGCTTTTCTGTCTCCTCTATTACTTTTTCATTTTTCCCCTCTTTTAAATCTAAAAGTGCCTTTGCAAGTCTTAAATAACTATTTTCAGGAGATATTTTCTCAGCCTCCTCTATGTGTTTTTTGGCCTTTGAAAAATCGTTCATCTCAAGAAAATAAATGGCAAGAGCACCCTTGTAGGATACTGCAGCAGGTTCTGTGTAAAATTTTACCCGAGTGAGTTTATAGGTCTGCAATTCTTCTGAGTCACTTTTTTTAATTCTAAGAGTTACCTCTGTTCCCTCTTCACCTCTAATTTTTTGAATAATATCATTTATAGGAAGTTCTAAAGTTGATTTTCCATCAATCTCTACTATTTCATAGCCAGGTTTTATACCTGCCTTTTCTGCGGGGCTGTTAGGTTCTACTGAACTTATCTTTGCATATTCCTCTTCCCTTTTAGAAATTTTAAGTCCCACTCCTGAAAAGGTTAACTTCTCTAATGCCTTTTCTGCTATTTTTATTGCTTCCTCTGTTTTGTCTGTCTTAAAATGAAGAACCGATAGTGTCAGAAACGCATAGCAATCGTCTGGTCTTAGTTCAAGGTATTTTTTAATCCATTCAATAGCTTTTTCAAACTTTCCTCTCTCTATATAGAAATTGATAATTTTATCAGCTAAAATAGCACTCTTAGGTGCTAAAGATATAGCATGCTCAAGTTGTTTAAGGGCATCCTTGTATTGCCTCTGTGCTAAATAACATTTATGAAGAAGCAAATAACCTTCTGAATCTTTAGGCTCAAGCTGGACATACATTTGTGCTGCTGCACAAGCCTCGGCAATATCATTTACCTTCAGAGAAAGATTAGCCACCACCTTGTATGGAAAAGACTTGGAAGGGTCTTTATTTATAAGCTGTTTTGCCTCTGAAATCTGTGTTTTTGGGTTCATGACTGCCGCATAAATTCCATCAGTAGCATTTTTTACTGAGTTTA
Organism: Nitrospiraceae bacterium UBA2600; assembly: GCA_002339325.1. Taxonomy (GTDB): domain Bacteria; phylum Nitrospirota; class Thermodesulfovibrionia; order Thermodesulfovibrionales; family Thermodesulfovibrionaceae; genus Thermodesulfovibrio. Next base: position 93,910 of record DDKK01000008.1, read on the forward strand.
GTAATGCCTGATAGGCAGTATTGCCCAAATCCTTTTCGTCAATATATGAAAAAAGGCCAGACTTTGAGGTTTTACCAGAACCATCGCCATAAACAGGAAGGGCTAAAGCAATTAAGTCACTATCATAGATTACAAACTTAGTCCTTGCGTTTACATCTAACACAACTGGAAGGCAACATTTCTCCTTAAAATTAATATTGTCCACTATTGCATTTATTATTAGTATGTCATTGGAACGAATTAAGGATGACATATCTCTATCATACTTAACCTTCTGAAACATCTGATTAAAGTATATCGGCAGAACCTGTTTCATAATATTTCCTACAGGAAACTCGACAGTATGAATAATGCCAGCATTGTAATTGTAGTCTGTTGCGCTGTAAACCTTCGAATCATCAATAATTACAAATGCTTCATAGGGAAGCTTTTTTACCACAGGAGTCTCTTTAGGCGGTTCAATGTTAAAAGGTTTAAGGGTCGTTGTTTTTCTTATGGGCTCACAGCTTATTAATGTGAATATGAGAATTATAAAGATAACAAACTTAAATAACTTCATGGTCATCTTCCTCCCAGCCATTTATATACTATTTTTTGAGCAGTATTCATCTCATTTTCTGTTTTCTGCCAGAAATCCTCTTTATCACAATTCAATCCAAAGAAGTCACAGGCTTTTTCTGTTTCTGTAAGAAATTTATCTAAAGCTGTAAAAGCAACTTTTGTGTATATTTTTTTACCTATTCCAAATACTTCCTGAGTAACAGTAGGCATTGGAATGAGGGAGATGCCGTAGTCAATGGTCTCAGCCGCTGCTTGAACAGCTCCTTCTGTTTTTGCAGTAACAGCAATTTTTACAATCGGCAGGCCTCTTTCGTAATATTTTGAGCCCCAATTTTTTCCATATTTTTCATCAAGTTTTTCAATAAGTTTCCCACCATAATCATCAATCTTTTCTTCAATTTCCTCTATTGCCTTTTCCTGAATTACATTTCCAAAAATTTTATTCATATCAGAAACATTTAAGACAAAGAGGTCATTACTTGAAGGTTCTTGCTCTGGTTTAGCTGAGGGTGCACTCTGCCACTGAAAAGGTGTAAGCTGACCTCCAAGGGTCTGAAAAGTCAAGGGTGAACTGCTCTGGTTTGATACACTTTGCATTGCTGCTTTTGCCTGCGTAATAAGAGAGTTATATTGGGCAAGAAGCTGCTTTTTCCGCTCCTCCTGCCTTTTCTGTTCTTCAGCAAGTCTTCTTTGCTGTTCCTCGTATTCTCTCTGACTTCTATTATCATAGGCTGATTTATTATCAAAAGCACTACTAAAGAGAGAACTGAAAAAGCCGCTTAGAAATGCTCCCATTAAACCTATTGCCATCTGTTGTGATGTCGTGCCGTAGGAAGGAACATAGGGAATGTATGTTGAAGAGGTGCTACCTGAAGAACCACTGCTTATGGGTGTACAACTACCACAACCTACACATCTATACCTTACACCTCCATAGGTTATCTCTCTTACCTGACCAGCAGGAATAAATGTTCCATCGGGCATCTGACTTCCGTCACATGACATACCAGGCGTAGGAATGCTTCCTGCCAAAAGTAAAGTAGGGTCAGATATCAAGCTTAAGATTATTAAAAAAATTAAAACTCTCTGCCACATGGCAGCCCTCCTTAAAAGGTTTGTTTAATATCAATAACTTTCTCTACGTGAAAGCTGTAATTTTTTAAATCATCAATATTTGCAAGTTCCATAACTGCATTGACAGAGTTGAAAAAAACATAGAGGCTCGTGCCCTTAAGATAAATCTGCGGATTTTCCGTCTGTAAAAATTCTAAAGCAGAGTTGTTTTTTATCAAACCCACGCCGTTTGAAGTTTTATATATTAGCCCAACCTTATCGTTATAGAAAAGCTCCCTTATTTCCTGTCTTGGATGTTCATAGAGATTTTTTAATTTACCCTTCATATACTCCTTTATGCTCTTTCCTGTAGAAAAGAAAAGATATTCACCTTTCCCTGTTAATGCATTGATAGGTTCATTAATAATAGCGATTTTTTTAAAAGACATCTTTGAGTTATCAAAAGTATAAATCTCATATTTTTTTGTCTTAGTGTTAAAGACTACCGAATAAATGCTGTTTTCTCCTTGAAAAAGCTTAGCATTAGCAGAAGGCAGGGATGCAATGGCTTTTATTCTTCCGGTAGGCATATTTTTCATTTCTCTTTCTACTTCGAGATAGCCAATTTTGTTGCCATTCGAAAAAAGCATTACACCATTTTCAAGGCATAATGAGTCCTTTGTAGGCTCTTTCAATTTTATAAAATAGCCCTTAATAGGATTAAAAATAAGAGAGTTTTCGTATATGGCAATAGGTTCATTGTCAAAATTAATGAAAAATCTTATCTTTCCACTTTGCTCCTTCCTTATTTCTTTAGTATCTGGTGGAATTATCCATTTTATCTTGACATTACTGCTTTCAGGCAAAATCAAAAAAGTTTTTGGAAGGAAACTTTTATTTTCAGCTTCTGCTATATTTAAAATAAAAAAAAGGGCAAGGATTAAAATAAATTTTTTCATGATAGAGTGTATAAATTTTGGTGGGAAATCGTCAAGAGAAGCTAAAAACGTAAAAAATCAGAGGGGCATAAAGCCCCTCTTGGCTATTCAATCTGAAGTTTTCTCTCTTTTGTCTTTGCCTCTTCAGTCTTAGGAATTCTTATCTCGAGAACACCGTTTTCAAATTTTGCCTTTGCCTTGTCTGTCTGAACCTCTACAGGCAACCTGAAACTCCTGGAGAAAGAACCATAAGAACGCTCGTATCTGTAATAATTCTTCTCCTCAACTTTCTCCTCTTTTTTCTTTTCGCCGGAGATTGTAATGTAGTCATCTGTTACCTTTACTTCGATGTCCTCCTTATTTAGCCCCGGCAATTCAGCCTTAAGAACTAAATCGTCTCCTTCCTCGTATATATCAACTGCAGGAGCAACAACATCAGCCTCTGCCTTCAGCCTTGGAAATATAGAGCCAAAAGTGGAAAATGGTCTCTTCCAAAACTCCTCGAAAAGTCTTTCAATCTCCTCAAAAGGAGACAAAAGTTTGGGTTCAACCCTGGCTACATCTTTTGTTTCTTTTCTTGTCATGGTCACACCTCCTTTAGTGTGATATTGATACTACATGACTAAATATAACATCTAATTTTTATATTTGTCAAGAGGTTACAAAATAGTTTTTATATGCTTTGTATCAAGAAATAATAACTCTTCCGTCTCCCTCGCTTACCACCCTTCCGATAATCTCAGCAGAACTGACACCCTTATTCTTTAGAGAAATTAAAAGCTTCTCTGCAATATCTGATGGCGCTGAAATGAGAAGCCCTCCCGATGTTTGAGGGTCAGACAGAATATCAAGCATTATAGGGTCTACACTACCTATCTGAAGAGACTTTGAACAGTAGTTTACATTTCTTCTTCCACCGGCAGGAACAATGCCCATTGAGGCAAAGTCCTTTACTTTCGGAAGCATTGGAACTTTATCCTTGAAAATCTCTATCACAACTCCACTTGCCCTTGCCATCTCAAGAGCATGACCAATAAGTCCAAAGCCAGTTATATCGGTGCAAGCATTTACACCAAACTCCATCATTGTCTCAGATGCAATATTATTAAGAGATGCCATTGTTTTTGTGAGAATTTCTGTCGTATCTTCGTCAAGAAGCTTTCCTTTCAAGGCCGTTGAAAGAATTCCCGTGCCGATAGGCTTTGTGAGTATAAGAAAATCGCCTTCCTTTGCACCTCTGTTGGTTATAAACTTTTCTGGGTTGACAATTCCTGTTACTGATACACCATACTTTATTTCAGGGTCTTCAACGCTGTGTCCTCCAACCATTAAAACCCCTGCTTCTTTGAGCTTGTCAGCTCCACCTTTTAGAATTTCTTTTAAAATATTTCTATCTAAATCTTTTATAGGGAAACATACAATATTCAAAGCCAAAATAGGCTTTGCACCTACACAATATATATCACTTAAAGAGTTGGCCACTGCAATCTGTCCGAAATCGTAGGGATTATCCACAATGGGAGTAAAAAAATCAATGCTTTGCACAATTGCTAAGTCTTCTCTTAGGCGATAAATAGCCGCATCAGACCAGTCCTCTGAGCCAATCAGAAGATTAGAATCCGTTGGAAGCTCTAAACTCTTAAGTATTTCCTCAAGGTCCCCAGGACCTATCTTTGCTGCTCAGCCCGCAGCTTTTACTTTTTCTGTAAGCATACATACTCCTTATAGTTTTTATCAATAGAATATATAATTAAATTCTATCATAATTTCATCATTAAGTATTTAGCTTAAAAAATAAAATACCAAGAGGAGGCAAGGTTAAAGATACACTAAACGGCCTATTATGCATTATTATTTGCTCTGAGTAAACGCCGCCCAAGTTTCCCGTGCCAGTTCCTCCATATTCTTTTGCATCACTGTTTAATATTTCTCTCCAGTAACCCTCTGAAGGTACTCCTATTCTGTAGTTATATCTTGGCACAGGAGTAAAATTGCAAACCACTAAAACCATGTCTCTATCTAACTTTCCCCTTCTTATAAAGCTTATGACACTCTGTTCGGCATCGCTGAAGTCAATCCATTCAAAACCAGCAGGTTCAAAATCAAGTTCATAGAGAGCTGATTCGCTTTTGTATAGATTGTTTAAATCTTTTACCCATCTCTTCATCCCCTCATGCATTGGAAACTGAAGAATATGCCAATCAAGACTTTTTTCGTGATACCACTCGTCCCACTGAGCAAACTCTCCTCCCATAAATAAAAGTTTTTTACCAGGATGAGCATACATATAACCAAGTAGAAGTCTGAGATTGGCAAATTTCTGCCAGTAGTCGCCAGGCATTTTGTTAATCAAAGAACCCTTGCCGTATACAACCTCATCATGTGAGAGAGGAAGGATAAAATTTTCAGTAAAGGCATACCAAATGCTAAAAGTAAGCTGACTTTGGTGGTATTTTCTGTAAATGGGGTCTTTTGAAAAATAGGAGAGGGTATCGTGCATCCATCCCATATTCCACTTCATACCAAAACCAAGCCCGCCAAGATAGGCAGGCCTCGAAACTAAAGGCCAGGCCGTAGACTCTTCAGCAATGGTTTGAGTATCTGGAAACTTATCATAAACTGCTGAATTCAGGCTTCTTAAAAACTCTATTGCTTCCAGGTTTTCCTTTCCGCCATATTTGTTAGGAATCCACTCTCCCCGCTGCCTTCCATAATCAAGATACAGCATTGACGCTACAGCATCAACTCTCAGTCCATCTACATGGTATTTATCAAGCCAGAACAGTGCTGAACTAATTAGAAAGTTTCTAACCTCATTTCTGCCGTAATTAAAAATGTAGCTATGCCAATGAGGGTGGTATCCTTTTTTGGGGTCTTGGTGTTCGTATAAGTAAGTGCCGTCAAAAAAACTAAGCCCATGAGCATCATCGGGAAAATGAGAAGGAACCCAATCGAGAATAACGCCTATTCCATTTTGATGAAGAATGTCCACAAGATACATAAAATCCTGCGGAGTTCCGTATCTGCTGGTTGGTGCAAAATATCCTGTTACCTGATATCCCCATGAACCATAAAAAGGATGCTCCATAATAGGCAAAAACTCTACATGAGTAAAGCCCATTTCTTTAACATACTTGGGAAGCCATTCAGCCATCTCTCTGTATGAAAGGGGTCTGTCTCTCTCTTCAGGCACTCTTCTCCATGAACCGAAATGAACCTCATAGATTGAAATAGGTGACTTAAGACTATTAAATTTATATCTCTGTTCCATCCACTCTTTATCATTCCATACATAATCTAAATCCCATACAACCGAAGCGGTCTTTGGAGGAGTTTCCCAGAAAAAAGCATAAGGGTCACCTTTCTCAACACTGTAACCATATTTAGAGATTATGTAATATTTGTATCTTGTCCCTTTATCTATGCCGGGTATAAAGCCTTCCCAGATTCCTGAGCCATCCCATCTTACAGAAAGAGGATGTGACTGCTTATTCCAGCCATTGAAATCACCGAAAACAAATACTTTTTCGGCATTAGGTGCCCACACTGAAAAGTAAACTCCCCTTAAGCCCTTGTATTCTACCAAATGAGAGCCTAACTTTTCATAGGCGGTAAAATGATTGCCTTCCTTGAAAAGATAGATATCAAAATCACTAAAAATCGTAAAATCATACTTAACTATGCTTTCACTCACAGAAATATAATATCACAAAATGGTTATTTGACTAACTTAAATCTTTACTTTTTCCTCTCTGGCAGTTGAATTTCAAGCCATCTGCTCACATTTAAAGTTTCATTGCTCTCTTTAACATTATTTATACTGTCCACCAATGCTCTTACTTTCACTTTCTGACCTGCCATGATTAAAGGAAAATATATAGGCCAATTAATATTGGCATAAAATTCGCCCACTCCAGAGCGTCTCAAACCATTTATAAATGGGTCGTCTGTCATAACTTCCTGTTCTGCTCCCGGAGGTGAAGGAAGTTGTTGCATGATTGAAACCTTGAATCTCTCCCTTGCATCAGCATTACCACGGTTTTCTATGCGAAATTTTATCCTTGCAATGATACATTCACCTCTGCAAGCACTTGCAAAACTTATATAGGGAGTGCCAACAAGTTCAATTCTCCCTCCTACAATTATAAGGTCTGGCATCGGAGGTGGTCCTATCCTCTGCTGTGTCGAGTCTGAAGGTTTTACTGGTGCTGGAGAGACCTCTTTTGCTTTTTCACAAAAAGCATTGGAATATAAAAATATAGTCAATAACAAAAAAATTATTAAATATTTAATCTGCATTCCGCCCCTCTTTCCATTTTTATCTTTGCTTCATAGAAAAAGTGCCACTACAACATTTGCCTGCAGTTGCTGTGTATGTCCCATTTATCACTTCCCACTTCCCTGTAGTGGTCTTACAAATTTTTGCCTTCACTTCATGAACACATTCTGCATCAGGAGTTCCAGGTACTCCCTTTGCTTTTCCTGTGAGCATACAGCAATTACTCCTTGGTATTGGCGTTACTGTACCTTCAAATTTTGTCTTTGGAGCGCCTGTTGCGATATCTAAAACTTCTCCATAGACAGCTGAACCACAATCTGTCTGATGAATTATCATCGTAAATTTCCCAGGCTTAGGACCATAAGGGCAGTTTGGTGAATCTTTTGTTATTCCATCATATGTGCCACCTATACAACATCTAAGTGGCTTTAGTGTCATCTTCTCCTCTGCATAAATAAATCCTGCTAAGCTTAAAACCAATACTACTACTAATAAAATTTTGATACCTGTCTTCATCTTAAACCTCCTTCTTTTTTTACAAATTAGTAATCTTCCAAAGTTAAATTGTTCAAAAATTTTTTCTATCTTTCATAGGCTCCCATATCAAATCCTTTACCCTGTGGTCTTTGTTTGCCATCCAAATCTATTAATGGAGCTTTATCAGATGTGCCTCTATCTATGGCAGGGCTTCCTTCTTTAAGATGATAATCTCCATTTGAACCCCATGCTGGTAATATAAAAAGGGGATTACCATAGATATTTCCCTCACCAAGTTTTCCAATGTTTTTCTGAGTATAATTTCTTCCTCCATGCTCAAGAACAATCTCTGATTTTGGAAGATAAAATAGATTATGGTCTGCTTCAAGTTTTACTGAATTTCCAATATAAATCTGAGAGTTAGGACCACGACCTGAAAATATAGAATTTCTAATAAGAAGTCTCACAGGCACATTTACTCCGTACTGAACATACATGAGATAGTTTCCACCAAGTGTATCATCTACTGTTACATTTATAATTTCAAATGTTGAATTTGGTTTTTCCACCTGGTCAATCACAATGGCTGCCCAGGGTGTTACCTCACTTTTCCCATCACCTCTTCCATAAATAAGGGTATTCTCAATTATGCTTCCTGTGCCCCAGAGTTTAACTCCATCGCAGGAATTGTTTGCTACTACACATTTTCTAATAACTGTATTTTCTGCCTTTGAGTCTATGCCATCTCCATAGTTATGCTCTGCAATTGTATTTTCAATAAGCACAGGACCTGCTGAAGGTTCTATGCCAAAGCCATCAGGACGGTCATAGGGACGGTTTGAACCATCTCCTCCTTGATAGTAATGCCCGCTATAAGAGAGTCTACAGCTCTGGATTTTCACATTTTTCCATCCACCATGCATTCCTGCAGGACCTCCCAGTGCTCCAAAACCGCAGTATTCTATTCTGCAATTTATAATCTGAAGGTCATCTACATCTTGAATATTCATACCAAACTCATCAATATGATGAATATATAAATCCTTTAAAACAATATGAGAAGCAGGCTTATTTAATATTTCTATGCCATCTCTGAAGAAAACGGAACCACCCTTTGCAGATGAGTCATGGGTGATTTCAAGATTTTCGATTCTAACATAACTTACACCTGATAGATTAATGGCTGTTAAAAGATTATCTCTTCCTGCAAGAACTGGACGAGCTTTTTCATCTCCTTTTATGACTATCCAGGCATTCTCTCTGCCAGAGGAAGGTTTTATAATGTCATCTTCATATTTTTGAAGAACATACTTGCCCGATTGAATAATCAGTGTATCACCGGGTTTCAGTTTTCTTGAACCATACCCAGGTGTAGCCCATGGCTTTTCCTTTGTTCCTGGGTTGGAATTGCTTCCACTTGGAGAAACATAATAAACATTACCTGCAAAGGATAGAGAAACTAAAACAAACGTAAATAAAAAGTTTACTATCAAAACTTGCCATGTCAATTTTTTTAATATCTTTAACATCTTCCTCTTATCTCTAAAATTCTTTAAATCACTTTAAACTTTCTGACTTTTCATTGTTAGATTCATTTGACTCTTTTATCCAGTTTTGAGAGTCAACTGTAACTGTGTAAGAAACCTTACTCATATTTCTATTTATTACATCTCCCACAGTAAATGAAGCAGTTTCTCCAGCACTAAGTGGTTTACATTTATCTTCATAAATCTGCTTCAAAACTGCTCTATCACCAAAAAAATACGAACCATTTACCTTTACAAGAAAACACCCGACTGGGCATTTGACTTTACCTTCGCTAGTTAATGAATTTTTAGTAGGTATTGAAGAGGTATTTTTGACAGTAACGGCTATTTCCAAAAATATTTCTGTAGGTGTTTGTTTTACTCTTTTAATAACTATCTTTTCAACTATAAGGTCTGCTTTGTCAGAAGTTAAACTCTTTTCCTCTGCTGATAAACTGCCTGTTGAGATAAAAACTGTAAAAATCGTAAGGAAAAAAATTTTTTTAAGCATTTTTATACCCCCTTAAATTTTTAATAACTAACTACTGTTAAAAAACTTAATAAAAATCACCTCCCTTCTTGTTTTATAAATTAGTATGCTTTGTCCCTCAATTTGTTCAAAAAATTTTTAGCCATCTTACTTTTCTCTATTTCCTCTCCCCTTTTACAGCCCGAGCTTTACTATCGTAGCTAACAATCCCTATCTGCTTTCCGTCTTTATTATAAAAAGTGTAATTTATTGATGATAGTTTGCCATCTACATATCTTCTTTCTATCTTCACTATGCTTCCATCGTTATTTCTCATACTTTTTGACCAGATAAGGCTTCTTTCCTGTTGAGTCTGTTCTATTCTGCCTGTCCAGTCACGATTAGCAGGATCAGTAATCTTTGCAGGATTAAATCCCATTGATGCAGCTTGCTCCGGAGTTGGTAGATTTCTTCCGCAGAAATCAATGTTTCTGCCTCCTCTTGAGGATGAAGAATCTGAGGGATTTATAATAGTTCCTCCTTTATCTGTTTTGGAACTTTTCTCCCTCTCATAGCCTGATTTAGTAGATTGAGAAGGATAGGTCTCTGTTGGTTTTGGTCCTTCTGAAGGTACAGAGCTATCTGGTGAGGGATTTATTCTACTCCACTTTAACTTTGTTGCTAATCCCTTTTTCTCTGAATCATCTATAAAACTGAGATACTCAGGCAGGGTTGGTAATACTAAGCCAGAACCTGCATTTATGATGCAACCACCAGCTATTCCTTCAGGGTCACAATTTCCTCTGACTCCTACTCCTGAACCTTTGGGGGATGAAGGACTTGACTTTGTCCAATCAGGAAGTTTATCAAGCAACCATGACCTTGCTTTGCCTAAACCCTCAGTAAGGGGATTATTTTTTTCTTTTTGAGTATTGGTAGTAATCTCAGACTTTGGAGCTAAACTTAATGTATGGTTATCTCCTATTTGAATTATGCAACTTTTATCTGAAGTATTTTTAAAAGTTGTCGTTCCATCAGAATTAGCAATTGCTTCAACACACTTTTTCCCTTCTCTGTCATATCCCTCATAGCAAACATTTTGAGAAGAGTACGATTCTATTACCTGTGAACTTTCTCCTTCCATTATCTGCCCTTGTCTTCCTACAGATGTAGATGGTTTTGTGGGTAAACCTGTAACTTCTGAAGCTCTCTTTGGACTGTATTTTTTCATTCCACCTATGGTTTTTTCCATACCTTGACATGGGTCATTTCCTATTGCAGGCATTGAAAAACCGATGGATAAAATCGCCTTTCCAATTTCCTTTGAAGCTTCCCCTTCGCTAACGTTATCTTTCTTGTAGAATTTTTCTATTGACTCCGTTTGAAGTGTGAATAAAAATACAAAAGTAAAAGAAAAGATTATGAAGGATAGACCTTTTCTAAACATGCTAATCTCCTCCTTTACTCTCCCCCTCAGGAAGTGAAAACCTTCCTGAGGGGGTAAAATCTACTTAAACAGTGCGTTTATATCTGTACCGCTTCTTTCCATTTGATTGTTGTTCAAGTTACAGTCATCCTCATCTCTTTCCTCCTATTGATTTTTTAGCTTTAAATCGTAAGGTGCATTTATTATTTTTATCTTACTTGGGTTTATTGGTGCTTTATCAAATGCTTCTCTGCATTCAGCCTTTTTGGTATCTATATGGAATATTAAATGATATTCTCCTGTGGTTGGATTAATTGTTCCGTAATAATTAGAGTTTTTAAAACATTCTCTTGGCATTACATTCCCTATTACATCACGTGCCTCAGCAAATACCCTTGCATCCGCAGGAAAACGGATAATAGAGCCGTCTGGTGCTGTTATTTTGCCATAAATATCAAAATGCCCGAGATCAGGAAATACTGTTTGTGAAGGTGGATGGGCAAAGGTAGCATTGTTAAAAATTAATAAAACTACAAGGATAAAAAGTGATTTTAAATAAGGGCGAATCTTTTTTTTCATTGTTTTCTCCTTTTAATTTTTTATTTTCTCTCTAAATCAATATGTTTTACTCCTATAAAATCAATGTTTCTAAATTCTCTGCTACGAGCATGGGGAATAGCAAAATAGTCAATGTTTTGGAATTCTCTACTTCGTGCATGTGCTATGGCAAAGTAATCAATGTTCCTAAATTCTCTGCTTCTTGCATGGGGAATAGCAATATAGTCAATATTTGTGAACTCTCTACTACGTGAGTGGGGTATAGCAATAAAGTCAATGTTTCGAAACTCTCTACTTCCTGATGCAGATGATGGCTGTTGGTTTTGGGGAATAGCTATAAAGTCAATGTTTCGAAATTCCCTACTCTTTACAGTAGGTGGTGGTTGTTGTTTGGGGATATTCTCATTAACCTTTGGTGGCTGAGGTGTCCCTTGCTGTTGCGGTTTTGGAATGTTTTCGTTAACTTTTGGCGGCGTCACATTCAACGTTTGCTGTCCGATGCTATCCTGAGCGCTGAGAGTAAAGCAAAAGCAAAAAACGATAATAATAAATAACATTCTGTTCAATCTTCACCTCCTTCTTTTTTTATTTCTTTTTTTTAAAAAGTATACTTTAAATCCCCAATTGTTCAAAAAATTTTTTTAAAAAATTATGGTGCTAATACCTCTACAAATTCTGAAGGCGAACTCTCCAATCCATTATTTAAACAATGGACTACTCTGTATGAAATCCTGCCTTTTGGAGACAGGTTTGTATCAATAACTTCTTTGGAATCTGTCATCGGGCCTGCAAGCACAACCCATGGCAAGTTTTCAGCTCTTTTTACCTGGACAACAATGGCAGACCCTTCTGGTGGCTTATTAAACTTTATCTCTGCATGAAGATAGGGCTCTTTTATAAGTCTTACAGAAGGCTTCTCAGGCTTTGGTATTTCAGGAGCAGCAACACTCACTCTTATAGGACTTGAAAGTTCGCTTCTATTTCCAGCCCTGTCAATTGCCACAAGGCGATACCAGTAGTCATTTCCAGGCTCAACCATTAAATCTTCAAATTTTCGCTTATCTGCTGATAAAGGCTCACTAATTACAATACCTGTCTCTTCTGCTGAGGCACTTCTTAGAACAATGAACTGAAAGGAATCCTCCTCTGGTATTGATGGCTCAAACTCTATAGTCACCCTTCCATTGTCTCCTATGATACTATTAATTATTGGCGAGGGAGGTGGAATTGTATCTCTCAGAGTTACTTCCACAGTTTCACTGGGCTTACTTTCCAGACTATCAAAGGAAACAGCAATCACTCTGTAACTTATCCTTCCAGAATTCTGCTGTCCCAGTTCGTCATCGTAAAGAGTCTCAGGAACAAGTCTACCATTGAGTCTTGACCATTTTTCAGAGCCTGAAGCCCTTCTCTCTATGAAATATCCTGCCACAGGGAATTTTACAGGATTCCATGTAAGCCTTATCCTTGTTCTGCCTACATCTGCCTTTAAGCCTTCTGGTTTAGGTGGGTTATCAGAGCTTGGCTGTGCCATCATTACCCTTGAGGGACTACCTAAATCTCCCCTCTGTCCCACTGAACGAATGCGATAAAAATAGGCAGTGCCTCCAAGAACATTATTATCATCATATTTGTAAGAATCGGCTGAAAGCATTTTGGGTGTAATTACCTCATAGGGACCATCATGAAGATAGGAACGCTCTATTATGTAACCTGCAGTTAAGGAATTCTTCCTTGGCTTCCACTTAAGTTCAACTCTGTTTTTTCCCTCTATTGCTATGAAATCTGTTGGTGGATAAAGAGCTTCTCTGTCTGGCACATAAAGTTTTACTGAAACAGCTTCACTTTTTCGTCCGAATATATCAACGCTGGATACTCTATAGGTTACTTCCATCTCTTTAGAAACATTAACATCTAAAAAGGAGAAACTATCCTCAGCCTTTCCCTTTGCTGCAATCAATGGCTTTGGGGTAAGAATTTCCATGCTTCCATCGCTTCCTTGCCGTTCTATATGGTAGGCAACAATAGGAACTATTTGCTCTTTTAGAGCTCTTTGCCAGAGTAGTCTTACGCCTTCATCTGTTGCCTCAGCCTTACAATTCGAAGGAGATAGTGGCAATGGTGAAGCTTCATTGGGGTCTAATGGCTTTGTCTCAAAGATTTTAAAAACCTTACCGACTTTGTCTAAAGCCAATAATCTGTAATTTCGTTTACCTGGAATGCCATCTTTATCCTTATAACTCATGCCAAGAGCCTCTGCCAAAACTGGATTTTCAGAAGCCTTAATTCCTAAGAAAATCCTTATTCTTATCAAATCCTCTTTATTGATGATTCCCTGTTTTGCCCTTTCTGAAAGGGTTTTTACAATCTGTGCTTCCTTTGGGTCTAATTTATTTAATGCCTCTGTGTTTACGGCAGGTGCTAAGTTTTGTGCTATAACGTTTGATTTACCACTCATTACTCTTTCAAGTCTCCAGCCACCTTCTGGAAATTTATCTTCAGGTAACCAGAAAAGAGAAATTGTTCCTCTGCCGTCTGAGACTGCCCAGAAACTGCTTTTTTCTTTCGTATTTTTCGGAGCTGCCTCTATATTTACAGCAAAGATTAATCCTAAGACAAAAATTACTGTGATTAATATTTTTTTCATATCCCTTCCTCCTATAAGCTGAAGCCTGCACAAACTTCATCTACTTCAAAATCAAAGCATGCCTCTGTATTCATGTATAAAGGCAGAGCTCCCATATTTACATTTACATTCACTGAAGGTCCGATACAGACCTCTCCCACCCAGAAATCAGCACAAACATCTGCAGAGAGAGTTGCTTTTGCAGTTCCTGAAACTTTAAACTCTGGGACTTTAAAATCAAGTCCTGCTTTTAGACTTCCTGTGACCTTTCCGTATACAGGTCCTGGATTTGTTTTTAGGTTAACTGATAAACC
>DDKK01000052.1 GCA_002339325.1 Nitrospiraceae bacterium UBA2600
AGAAAGTGGCAAGCGGAGTAGAGCTAAGTAACAAGTCAGCAGAGATACTCGGGCAGATATTGAGTAAGGCTCAAGAGTTACAATCAATGATACAGCAAATAGCCAGTGCAACAGAGGAGATGAGCTCAGTGACAGACCACATAACGCAGGACATAGGAAGCATAGCAGAGGGTTCAAAGGAGATATCCCTTGCGGTTGAGCAGTCAGCGCAGACAGCCAGTGACATAGCAAGACTTGGCGGAGAACTCCAGACAGCTATAGGAAGGTTTAGGGTATAGAATAGAGTTTTTCAGAAAATTGCCCTCGGGAGAATATCTCTATAAAAGATTTCCCGAGGGCATTATGTCTGCCCTCCATATAAATGACTTTTCTTACATTAACCTGATAAAATCAATATCATGAAAGCAATTATTTATTTTGACGGAGCTTGCCTGCCTCATAATCCCAATGGAGTTGGAACTTACGGATTTGTCATAAAAGATGCAACCAACGGCAGTATTTTGTTTTCAGGGAAAGGAGTAGCCTTTGAGAGAGGGACAAGTCAGATGGCAGAGTATCATGCTTTAATTCAGTCTCTGGAAAAAGCTCTTGAGTTAAAGATAGGAGAGATTGAGATATACGGAGACAGTATGCTTGTTGTAAACCAGATAAATGGAGTTTATGATGTGATAGAACCTAATCTTCTAAAGCTTTATCAAAAATCAAGAGAGTTACTCAGCAACTTTAAGTCATGGAAAGTTAAATGGTTTAGAAGAGAAAAAAATAAGGAGGCAGACAGGTTAAGCATAGAGGCTTTTGTAGAATATATTGAGATTAGAAACAAAGAGAAGATTGACAATCTAATTCCCTTTGAAATAGTAAGAGAAAGGAAACAAATGTTTAGGCTTAAAGACTATATGGTGATTCTCAATCCTCCTTCCTGCAGTTGTAATTATTTCAAAAAATTTAATAATTACCCTTTGATTAAAAAGGCTGGTATTATCATAAAGTGCGAACATATTCTTTACATAGAGGAAAAGTTATACCTTGAAGAAATGCAAAAATCTACTTTTGAGAGAAGAAATTTGAAAGAGGAGACTATTGTAGGATGATAATAATCTGTGGTGCGGGAATTACAGGACTTTCCCTGGCAAGGGAACTCGTAAAAAAAGGGATTAAGGACATAACAATAATTGAAAAAGAAACCTCTCTTGGTAAGCACGCCTCTGGAAGAAACAGCGGAGTGCTACATGCAGGAATTTATTACACTCCAGACTCCCTTAAGGCAAAATTCTGCCTACGGGGCAATCTGCTCATGAAGCATTACTGTAAGGAAAAGGGACTTACACTCATTGAGTCGGGCAAGGTTATAGTGACCAAGAAAGAAAGCGAAATACCCGTGCTTCATGAACTTTACAGAAGAGCAAAGGCAAATGGTGCAGATGTTGAGCTTATAGATGAAATGGCATTGAAAGAAATTGAGCCCTATGCAAAAACCCATGAGCAGGCTCTGTATTCACCTCTTACAGCAGTGATAAATCCGAAGGAGATACTTGAGAATTTAGAGAGAGAGTTGGAGAGTTCGGGAGTTAAGATAGAGAAAGGTGTTGTTCTTAAGGGGGTTAGGGAGAGCAAACTTCTTACAAACAAAGGTGAATTCTCCTATGAACTCTTTATAAATTCCGCAGGTTCCCATGCAGACAGAATTGCTCACCTTTTTGGTCTGGCAAAACAATATAGAATTGTTCCATTTAAAGGACTGTATAAGAAATTGAAGAAGGAAAGGTCATACTTAGTTAAAGGCAATATCTATCCTGTGCCTGACATAAAAAATCCTTTTCTTGGTGTTCATTTTACAAAAGTCCATGACGGCACTGTCTATGTGGGACCAACCGCTACACCTGCTTTGGGAAGGGAAAACTATAAACTGCTTGATGACTTAGGAGTTGAGACTCTAAAAATTCTGTGGAGAGATTTTTCCCTTCTTCTAAGCAATGAAAAGTTTAGAAGCACAGCTTTTACGGAGATGAAGAAATACTTAAAAGCAAATTTTTATAAAGATGTAAAAGATATGATTGAAGGAGTTGCCCCAACTGACCTTTTACATTCCAAAAAAGTCGGCATCAGACCCCAGCTTATAGATATTGACAGAAAAGAGCTTGTGATGGATTTTTTAGTTATAAAAGATGCAAATACTATTCACATTCTTAATGCCATATCTCCTGCCTTTACCTCAGCCTTTGCTTTTGCCGAATATGTGGTTAAAGAATACATTTTGGGAGCAAGACGATGATAAACTGGGCAAAAGAGCTAAAAAAGGAGTCTTTTCCGAATAAGCCTGAGAATGTAGAGATTATTCAAACCCATATCTCATACGTTTTTATTGCCGATGAAATAGTATACAAAATCAAGAAACCCGTAAACTTTGGCTTTCTTGATTTTACAACCATTGAGCTTAGAAAACTTTATTGCGAAAAGGAAGTGGAACTCAATAGAAGGCTCTGCCCTGATATATATCTTGGTGTTGTGCCTATATCTGAGAGAGATGGGAGGTATGAGTTAGAGAGTGAGGATAATATTGTTGAATATGCAGTGAAAATGAGAAGACTGCCTGTTGAAGGAATGATGGAGAAACTGATAAGGGAGAGCTTGCTTACTAAAGAGCAAATAGACCTTATTGTGGATATTCTTGTCCCTTTCTTTAAAAACGCTCGAACTGGAAAGGGAATTGATGAGTACGGCTCGATTGATACAGTTTCCTTTAATACAGAGGAAAACTTTACTCAGACAAAGGGATATGTGGGAGGAGCAATAAACAGATGGAGATACAATGAAATTGTGAATTGGACGAGGGATTTTTTGAGGGATAAAAAAGACCTTTTTGAATCCCGAATTTCTGAAGGCTTTATCCGTGAAGGACACGGAGACCTTTACTCTGCCAATATATGCTTTGATGACCTACGGAAAGTCTATATCTTTGACTGCATAGAGTTCAATGAGAGATTTAGATGCGGTGATGTTGCCTCTGACATAGCCTTTTTAAGCATGGATTTAGATTTTCACGGGCTTAGGAAACTTTCAGATTATTTTGTCAACTCCTATGTTGAAAAGTCTGGTGACAGAGATTTATTGAAAGTTCTCAATTTTTACAAATGCTACCGGGCTTATGTAAGGGGGAAAATTGGCTGTTTTACCTCCGATGACCAAGCTTTATCAGAAGAAAAAAGAAAAGAAGCATTAGAGACAGCCCGAAAATACTTTGACCTTGCCTATCTTTACGCAGAGGGAAAGCCCAAAGTTTTTGTTGTTTTCGGACTTTCAGGAACAGGTAAATCAACGCTTGCCAGAGCACTGGATAAAGAAACCCTTGCTGAATGGATTCCCTCAGATATCGTAAGAAAAAGCCTTGTAGGAATCGCACCAACAGAGCATCATTATGAGCCCTTTGAAAAGGGAATTTATAGCAGGGAATACACCGAGAAAACCTATACAAAAATGATAGACCTTGCAAAAGAGGCAATTCTTAAAGGCAGAGACATCATACTTGATGCCACATTCAGAGAAAAAGCCTATCGTGAGGCTGTAATGCGTGAGCTAAGCTTTGCTGATATTTACTGGCTTTGGTGCGTTGCTGAGGATAGTGTTGTTAGAGAGAGATTCATGAAGCGTAAGGAATCGGAAGACATCTCCGATGCCCGCTGGGAAATATACCTTGCCCAGAAAGAAAAGTTTGAGCAACCCGATGAAGTTGAACCTCAAAAACTTATTAAGCTTGATACTTCAAAGGGAGTAGATTTGGTTGAGAGAGTGATTGAGAGAGTTTATGGAGTGGAGAGTTGATAGAGTTCATAGAGTTAGTGAGTTGAGATGAGTAATTTGATATAATCTAAAAAATCTATGAGGAAATTTGTGAAGCTACTAAACCATGAGAAAGCAATAAAAGAATTAGATACCGTAGTTCTGATTCGTGATATCAAAGAGTACTGTTTGGCAAGTGGAGATATAGGAGTGGTAGTTTATTCTTATAAGGACAGTGACAGTTATGAAGTGGAGTTTGTAACCGCTGATGGAAAAACAGTAGCTGTTCTTACTCTTACTTCCAAAGATATAAGATTGATGAAAAACAGGGAAATTTTGCATGTCAGAGAAATAGCAGAGGTAATTTAGATTTTCTATCAGGCTATGCCAATAAAAGGGTAAGAAAAATTTTAGATTCAGAGGGGCTAAGGAGTTGAGAGTTAATGTGTAATCATGAATATATATCAAATAGTTGGAGGGTTCTATGCTTGAAATAATCTTCATTGTAGAGGAAGACCCAGAGGGTGGATATAGTGCTTCAGCTCTTGGTCATGCAATATTTACTCAGGCTGATACTTTAGAGGAATTGAAAATGAATATTAAAGATGCGCTTAAATGTCATTTTGATGGGTTATCAAATGCCAAACAGTGTCTTAGACATAAAAACTCTTAACTGGCTTCTTCTTTTTGGAGGGCTGGATGTAGTATCAAGGGTAGAATTTGATATTATGAATATGAGAGTGGGAAGATGTTCAGTTTGATGTTGAGGAATTACTCAAGAAGGCTAAGGGGTTATGTCAGTTTTGGGGATAAATAAGGAAAAGAAGATTTATATGTATTCTATTTCACCCTTACCTTTGCTTTTGGCTTTATAGACAGCTTCGTCAGCTCTTTTTATTAGTTCTTCTATTGTATCGGAGGGTTCGATATTTGTAATTCCGATGCTAACGGAAGGGGTGAATGAATGAGTACCTACTTCTATAGTTGTCTTTGCGAGATTATTCTTTATTCTTTCAGCCACTTTTTTAGCAGCCTCTTCTCCGCCTTGAATGATTATTATAAATTCATCGCCACCCCATCTTGATGCCAGGTCATTTGACCTTAGACTTTTAGTGATAGTATTTGATACAGTTCGGATTGTAGTGTCTCCAACAATATGTCCAAATTGGTCATTTATTTGTTTTAAACCGTCCATATCCAGAAAAAGAACCGAGTAGAGTCTGCCCTTTTTTGTGTTTTCAATAAATTTTTTAAGATTTTCTTCTAAAAAATTTCTGTTATAAAGAGAAGTTAAAGGGTCTTTAGTTGCTATTTCAAAGAGTTTTTCTTTTTCTTTCTTGTAGAAAGTGATATCGTGGGCAATTAAAAGCATTGTGTCCGATTTATTCTCAACAGGAATTATCCATAGACTGAGAAATGTTCCGTCAGGTAGAACTATTTCATGCCAGAATGTCATTTCTTCCTCTGAAACTGATAGAAATTGTTTGATAAAAGAGTAGATTTTTTCATTGGAAATTCTAAAATCGCTATCTCCAAGATATTCAAGTGCCTTTGGATTGGCGTAAATTATTTCTCCTTTTTTGTTGAAAAGTATTATTATTTCCTCTGATTTTTCTGCTATTTTTTCGTAAATTTTTCTGTTTTCTTCTATTTCTTCTATTTTTTCTTTCAACATTCTTAGATGTATGTTTATTTCTTCAGAAAGAGTTGAAAGCTCATCTTTTCCCCTTATTTTTAATATGTCGCCTCTACCATTTCTTATATTTTTTAGTTCTGTGATTAATTTATTAACCTTTTTCATGGTTAAATGGTTGATTATTAGGAAATTAAGTGAACCTAAAAGCAACCAGATTCCTGCCCAAAGGATTAGATTTTCTTGATTTGTCTCGAAAATTAAAAGACTTGAGAATATCATTATTATGAATAGAGCTATAAAAGAGAGGCCATTTTTTCGTTGAATAAGCATTTTATTTGATAGATTTTAACAAAATTTTAGATTCTTATCAAAGTTGACAAACTATCGAGTATTCAAGTCATTATAAAAAATGGATATTTTCCAGAAAATTGCAGAGGAGAAAATTCGAGAGGCAATGGAACAGGGTCTTTTTGATGACCTGCCCAACAAAGGCAAGCCTCTTAAATTAGAAGACCTCAGTTGGGTTCCTGAGGAGCTGAGAATTGCCTACAAAATTCTTAAAAATGCAGGTTGTATACCTCCTGAAATGGAGATAAGGAAGGAGATTATAGACCTCAAGGAACTCCTAAAGACTATTGATGATGATGCAGTAAGAATAAGAAAAATCAGAGAGCTTAACTTTAAACTTCTGAAGTTAAATGTGGGAAGAAAAACTCCCTTTTATCTTGAAGATTTTCCAGAATACGAAGATAAGATAATTAAAAAATTTATAGGATAGAGATTGTTATCGTGCCTTCAGGGGAAGTCTAATTATAAAAGTGCTTCCTTTCCCAATTTCACTTTCAATGGATATAAAGCCACGATAGTATTGAACGATTGTAAGAGCCACTGTTAGTCCAAGACCTGGCCCATAAACCTTTGAAGTGAAAAAGGGGTCGAAAATTTTTTTAATCAACTCCTTAGGAATTCCTTTTCCAGTATCAGATATTCTTATTTCTATATCATTTTCCTTTTTCTCAACAGAAATTTTCAGAATTTTCCTTTCTGCTTTATCCATTGCCTCAATAGCATTTTTAATAATGTTCCTAATTACTATTTTTAAATGTTCTTTGTCTATGTAAATCAAAGGAGTTTCTTTATATTCTGTCTCCACCTCTATTCCTCTGTCCTCTATTTCTCTACCTGTTTCTTCTAAAACTTCTTCAACGGCCTTTTTAATGTCCACATTCTCCATAAATCCAATGGCAATCATTTTAAGAGTTAGTATTTCTCGCAAAAGTCGCTCAAGTCTTTCAGATTCCTGCATGATTGTCATGAGATATGGTTTATTTGGGTCTCCGGGAGGAAGGCTATCGTATACTTTTTTGGCAAATCCTGCGATGCTTACAATAGGATTTCTTATTTCATGGGAAAGACTATCGATAAGCTTTCTTACAGATTCGGTTTTCTCTTCTTCGATAACCCTTTCAGCTGTTTCTTTCCTTGTAAGAAGGGAGCGAATTCTTGCTGAGAGTTCTCTGTAATCAAAGGGCTTTGGCACATAGTCATCAGCGCCTATGTCAAGACCTTTAACCCTGCTTTCTACATCAGACTTTGCGGTTAACATGATAACTGGTATGAATTTGGTTCTATCATCAGTTTTAAGCCTTTTGCATACTTCATAACCGTCCATTTTGGGCATCATTACATCGAGAATTATTATGTCCGGAGCAGATTCATAGACTTTTTTAAGGGCTTCTTCACCATCATAGGCTTCGGAGGTGTTGTAACCTTCAGCTTTGAGCCTTTTTCTTAAAAGTTCTACTGTATCAATGTTGTCATCTACAATAAGGACTGTTTGCTTCTGTTCGTTCATTTATCTTTCAGATATATTTTTATTTGCTCTGGAAACTCTCTAACATTTATAGGTTTTGAGATATAACCATTACAGCCTGCCTGAATTGCTTTTTCTTGGTCTCCTCTCATTGCATGGGCAGTAAAGGCTATGATTGGGGTGTCTTTAAAATCAGGTCTTGCCTTTAGTCTTCTTGTGGCTTCGTATCCATCAATTTTGGGAATTGATATGTCCATGAGAATAAGGTCTGGTCTGTAGGCAATTGCTTTTGCAATCGCGTCTTCTCCGTCAACGGCCTCGATTATTGTGTATCCCTGTTTTTTTAATATTTTTCTTACAAGCTCCCTTGAATCCTCATTGTCATCAACAACAAGAATGGTCTTCACATTATCCTCCTATTTTTCTCAAACTGTTCTTGAGCTCTTCTATAAGTTCATCTTCGGAAAAGAGAGCTTTGTTTATTATATCTTTTATTCTACCATCAAGTTCTTCTTTTTCTCTCTGGCTTAATTCTTTGTTTGTAAGAGCAATTATTGGCACTTCCCTTAATTCAGGAGAACTCTTTATAAAATCAATAAAATCAAAGGCACTGCTTAGGGGGTCAGTTATATTTACAATTAGCAAGTCTGGCTTTTTAGTTTTTACAAATTCGATGGCTTCTTTACTGTTAAAGGCTGAGTGGACATCATAGTTGCTTTGTCTTAGTATTTCTGATAGGTCTTTATTTGTCTTTTCTTCTCTTTCGAGGAGGAGAACGCTTTTTATTTTTCTGTAGGACTCTATGTTTCTTATCTTTCTTAAAAGGGCATTGCCATCTAAAGGTTTTACAAAATAATCCGTTGCACCAAGAGAAAAGGCGAGAGTTTTGTTTTCTATTATTGAAACGATTATTACGGGAATATCCTTAGTTTCTTCATCTTCTTTGAGTTCTTTCAAAACCTGCCAACCATCTTTTTTCGGCATCATTATGTCAAGGGTTATGGCTACGGGTTTAATCTCCTTTGCTTTTCTAACGGCCTCCTCGCTACTTAGTATTCCTATAACTCTGTAATCCTTCTCGAGATATTTTTTTATCAAATCTATGGCGTCTGGATTGTCGTCAATGGCTAAGACTATCTTTTCTTTTTCCAATGGTTTTGCTATCTCTGGAATTAAGGGTTCTTTATGTAAAACAAGGTCTCTAACTACCTCGCATATTTTACAGGCATCTGCTTTCTCAGGATGAGAGCCAATCTTCATTCCCTTGCAATGCGTTCCTAATACGAGCCAACATCTTTTCTCTGAAGAGCCATATTCAGGGCAGTTTACATGTCCGCACTGTGTGTAATCCCAGCATCTTACCATTTTGCCTTCATAGGAAGGTTCTTGTAGAAATACGTCCTTTGGCACTTCGAAATATTTAGCAAGTTCTTCAGCCATTTTCTCTTCTATAACAGGGGTAGGGTTTTCGAAGACTTCCTTTTTGAAAGGCAATAGAACATAAAAAGTGCTTCCTTTTCCAACCTCGCTTTCAGCCCAAACCATGCCTTTATGTAAAGCTACCAGCCCTCTGACAATGCTCAATCCAAGGCCAGTGCCTTCATATTGCCTTGTAGTAGAAACATCAGCTTGAGCAAATTTGTCAAAAATCTTATCGAGGTCTTCTCTCTTAATGCCGATTCCTGTATCTTTCACTGAAATTTCAACAAACTGAGGATTTCCATCGCTATCCATACCTCTTTCTGAAACCTTAGCCTTGATTGATATCCCTCCTTCATGGGTAAACTTAACGGCATTTGATATGAGATTTATAAGAATCTGCTTGGTTTTGTCCTCATCTACATAGAGTTTTTCTGCTCCTGGTTCAATATCAAGAGTAAATGTCAGTCCTTTCTTTGCAATTAAAGGTTCAAAGGTGACCATTATTCCGTCAATGAGTTCCTTTAAATCGACTTCCTTTGGTCTTAATTCTATTTTGCCCGATTCAATTTTCGATATATCTAAAACATCGTTTATTAGTTGAAGAAGATGTTTTGCATTGGCAGATACCTTTTTAAGAGAAGCTTTCTGGTCTTCGTCTAGCGGACCGTCGACCTCATCGAGTAATAAATCAGTGTAACCAATTATGGCATTCATAGGAGTTCTAAGCTCATGGGACATATTAGCTATAAAAGCAGATTTAAGTGTGTCAAGCTCTTTTAGCTGTTTGTTTGCTTTCTGAAGAAGGGCTACAAGTTCATCCCTTTCCTCAAGAAGTCTTGCTCTTCGGGTAAGTTCTTTTTCAAGCTCCATTTTTGAGCGAGCAACTTCATTTACCATGTAATTGAAAGTTTCTGTGAGAGTTCCTATTTCATCGGAAGGATATTTTTGTATTGTTGTCATCTCGCCTTTTGCAAACCTGTGTGTTGCGTCAACTAAATTGTTGAGAGGTTTTCTTATAAACCTGCTTACAACGAAATTAGTAACGAAAATTGCAAGCAGAGAGGCAAAGAAAGTTAAAGCCAGAGACCTGTTTCGCTGGGCTATAACAGTCTTATAGACACCTTCCACATCGGTCTTCATTACTAATGCTCCTAATACTTTACGTGATTCACCATGGCAGTGATAGCATTCGGGTGCATTATGGATTGGTAATACGGAGATTAGATTTCGCTTGTCTTCTATTTTAAGAATTGAAGAGATTCTTGTTTGAGAAGTTTCTTTTAAGCTCTCTCCAATCATGTTGAAAAATTTTTCATGTTTTATCAGCTCTGTTATTTGCGAATTCACATACTCTCTGTTGGTAGAAAAAGAGATTACTCCGTTGAAGTCAGTAAGATAAACCTTTATATTTTTATATTTCTGGCCTATCTCCTCTAAGTCTCTGTGAATAGCATCACTGTCTCCAACCGTTAGAGGATGTTTCATAGCTGCATATATCGTATCCATTACCTCATTGTTGCCGTCTTCAACTAATCTCATTCTGTCTCCTACTCCGAAGTAAATTCTGAAAGTCATTTCAATTATCATGACTAATATTATTATTCCTATGAAGGTAAGCATTAGCTTGTTGCCGATTTTTTGAGTTACAAATTTAAACATCAGTGTGCTCCTCCGTAAAGGAGTGGCTTAAATCTAAAGGCTCTTATTCTCTCTTCTGTGTGGCAGGGTTCACATATCTGAAGCGTAAATTTTCTTTTTATATAGACAGGATTTTTTGTCTCCACATGTTTTTTGCCTGGGCCATGACAGACCTCGCAGCCTGTATCTTTAAGATGGGGAGTTTTCTCTACTGATACAAAGCCTCCTTTTTTCCCATATCCTGTAGTATGACAATGATAACAGCCCTTTAACTCTTCTTGAGTAATCTTATTTTTCATTTTTTCAACAGCGACAAAGGAACGGGACATTCTTGAATACTTAGTGAAGTTTTCATACTGTTTTTGATGACAGGTTTTACATGCTTCAGTGCCTACATAATCAGAAAAGGTTAATGCTGGAAATGAGAGAATAATTAATGCTGTGAAGAGCCATTTCATACTTAAAGATTATCAGAAAAGGCATGATTTGTAAATAGCATAAGAACCTATAAAAACCAAATATTTAGTCGTAGGGCTTGAACAGATAAGTAGGGAAAAGAACTTCTTTTATGTTAAAATTTTTAAATAATTCCATTAGTTTTTTCTATTTTCAATGGAAGAGTTGAAAGGGGGATTAAATGCTTATAATTGGCGAGCGATTAAGTATTATTTCCAAAAAAGTGAGAGAAGCCATACAGAATAAAGATAAAGCTCCTATTCAGCAGATTGCTGCTGAGCAGTGGAGGGCTGGTGCGCACATGATTGAGGCAAATATAGGACCTGCCGAAGAGGATGGAGAGGCTCTAATGGAGTGGTTTGTAACTACAATTCAAGAAGCAGTGCCTCTTCCTGTGTCGCTTGATACAACCAATTCCAAAGCAATGGAGGCAGGTCTTAGGGTTCACAACAATCAGTGGGGAAAACCTCTTGTTAATTCTACCTCTTTAGACCCGGAGAGATTTATAATGCTTGAGCTTGCCGCTAAATATGATACTCCCGTAATTGCTCTCACTGTTGGCAAAGGAGGACTGCCAAGAGATGCAGAGGAAAGGGTAGAGATAGCATTGAAGCTCATGGAAAAGGCAGCAGAGTATGGAGTTCCAATGGAAAACATATATCTTGACCCTCTTGTCATGCAGATATCGGGCTCGCAAAATCAGGCAAAAGAAGTATTGAGAGCAATAAAACTTTTTCAAGAACTTAATGACCCACCAATGAAAACAGTTGTAGGGTTGAGCAATCTTTCAAATGGTTGTCCAAGACATTTAAGGCCTCTTTTGAACAGATACTACCTTGCTCTTCTCATGTATGAGGGACTTTCAGCGGCAATTGTAAATCCAGAAGAGGTAAGGGAAGCAATAAAAACAATCGATGTAATAACAGGTAAAACGCTTTATGCCCATTCTTATCTTGAGATTTAGAGGTGTTTGATGGACTTTGTAATACCTAAAGAGA
Organism: Nitrospiraceae bacterium UBA2600; assembly: GCA_002339325.1. GTDB lineage: Bacteria > Nitrospirota > Thermodesulfovibrionia > Thermodesulfovibrionales > Thermodesulfovibrionaceae > Thermodesulfovibrio. The sequence continues at coordinate 11,741 of DDKK01000052.1, forward strand.
CTTATACCGGTAGTATTCCCGAGATTGAATTTGGAAAAGCAAAGACCGTTCGTTTTGCCGGCGAATCGGCGCTTCCTATGCACTTTTTTGAGGGAGCATTTCCTAATAAACCTCTCATAGCTTTCGAAATTCAAGATGCCCAACCTGATGACTATCCAGAGGAGCTTTCAAAGGTTTACTCTTCTGTATGGGATGACCCTGTAAGGTGGGCTAAATTTTGTGCATCACTTGGAGCAGAAGCTATTGCTCTTAGACTCATGAGCAGTCATCCGGACAGTAAAGACTCGAAACCTAATGAGGTTGCCGATATAGTTAAAAAGGTCCTATCCGAGATTGAGCTGCCTTTGATAATTCTTGGAAGTAATCATACTGAGAAAGATGCTGAAGTTTTGCCAGTTGTTGCTGATGCCTCAAGGGGATATAACTGTATTATAGGAAAGGCTCAAGAGGGAAATTACAAAACTATTGCTGCTTCTGCAATGGCAGGAGGTCACAGCCTTATTGCCATGTCTGAGCTTGATGTAAATTTAGCAAAACAGCTCAATATTCTGATTACCCAGACTGGTTTTCCTAAGGAAAAAATAGTCATAGACCCGATGTGTTCTGCTCTCGGATACGGTTTTGAGTATACCTATTCTGTAATGGAAAGAATCAGAATTGCTGGGCTTCTTCAGGGAGATGAAATGCTTCGTAGCCCCATGGTTGCAGATGTGGGGTTTTATGTTTGGAAAACCAAAGAAGTTCAGGCAACTCAAAGTGATATACCCGAATGGGGCAGCCTTTATGAGAGAGCTGTTATTTGGGAGGCTACAACGGCCTGTTCTTTTCTTTTGAGTGGAGCAGAATTATTAATAATGAGACATCCAGGGGCAATAAAAATTACTAAGAAATTTATCGATGACCTATATTCTGAGAGGACTGAATAATGGCTATTACGGGAATAGAGATTTTTAAGCTTCTGCCTAAGACAAACTGCAAAAAGTGCGGTTTTCCTACCTGTCTTGCTTTTGCAATGAAAGTAGCACAGGGTCAGGCAAAAATTGACGATTGTCCTGATGTAGGAGAGGAAGTAAAGGCAAAATTAAAAGAAGCCTCTACTCCGCCAATCAGAGGTTTTGAATTTGGCACTGACACGGAAAAGATAAAAATTGGAGAGGAGACGGTTTTATTTAGGCATGAAAAGAAATTTAACAATCCCGTTGTTTTAGCCTTCGAGATTAAAGATACCGATGAAAACATTGAAGACAAAATAAATCAAGTCATACAATCACAGATTGAAAGAGTAGGACAGATATTGAAAGTAGATGCTGTATATCTCAGAAACAGTTCCGGTAGTGCGGAAGTGTTTAAAAATGCCATTAAAACATTAGCAGAAAAGTCACCTCAAATTCCTCTAATATTTGGAATAGAAAACCCCGAAATTGCTTTATCAGCATGCGAGTATTATAGAGGTGGCAGGCCTATCTTGTATGGTGCAAAAGAGGAGAACCTTCCAGAAATGGCTGAGATTGCAGAGAAATTTAATATTCCTTTGGGCGTATCTGCAAAGGGAGTTGAAAAGATAATATCTCTTACGGAATCTTTGAAATCCAAAGGGGTTGAAGATTTGATAGTAAACACAGAGCCTTCCACGGCAGGTAAGCTTCTCAAAGACAATACTGTAATAAGAAGGTCTGCATTAAAGAAAGGCATAAAAGCCTTGGGATACCCTATAATAACCTTTGCTTCCTCCATCATTAACGATAATTATTCTGTCATTCCGAGGAGCACGAGCGACGAGGAATCTACTGAAAAAAGCTTATACGAGACGATAATAGCTTCTTTAGCAATTTTGAAATATTCATCCATTGTTGTTCTCGAAAGTATCCCCAAGTGGAAAAATCTTGTCCTTTTTACGCTTAAACAGAATATTTACTCAGACCCTCAGGTGCCTATGCAGGTAAAGCAGGATATTTATAAGGTTGGCGAACCCGATGAAAACAGTCCTATAATAATAACAACAAATTTCGCACTTACCTACTTTCTCGTAAGAGGAGAGATTGAAAACAGCAAAGTTCCTGCCTGGCTTGCCATAATGGACTGTGATGGACTGAGTGTCCTGACAGCTTGGGCAGCAGGAAAGTTCTCTGCAAGCAAGATTGCACAGTTCATAAAGGAAAGCGGAATTGAGCAGAAACTTGCCCACCGTGAACTCATAATTCCCGGCTATGTGGCAATGCTTAAAGGTGCAATAGAAGATAAACTCTCTGGATGGAAAGTAATTGTGGGAACAAAAGAAGCGAGTGCTATTCCTGCTTTCTTGAAAAGCTATATGAGGAGCAAGAATTGATAGAGCAATTAGTTGAATTAACAAAAAAGGCATCGGAAGAGCTACTGAACAAAACAGAGAAGGTTCTGAAGGATACCCTTGCAGAGAGAGGAGAGGCCTCTCCAGTAGAACTTCCCGATACAGCCTATGGATTTCCTCTTATCTATGCCCTTGAAGGAATGAAGATAACCCAAATGGGAGAACTTCATTCATTTTTTAATAGTATAAAAGAAAGGGTTGGCAGTTCCATTGACCCATTTAGTTTGGCATTAAATTATCTATATCTTCTCGAGATATATCTTAGTCTGCTAAATTCCGAAGAAAGCAGTTCTGAAGAGCAGAGAGCATATTTCGGATTTTTGGGAGACACTGTTCAGAGAACTCTCGGTGTTCAGCTTGTTGACGGTAGAATTCCTGCTGTAGCAGTTTTGCTTGGAAATCTCGAATTAGATAGACTCATGCCTATAGTCAAGGAGTTACAGGAAAAGCGAATACTCGTTTTCCTTGTTGGCTCCATTGCAGAAGAATTTATTAAAACTGGCGAGAGATACGGTTTTGAAGCTTACATTGTTCCGGTGGGCGCTGAAATAGAAGAAACCGTTTATGTGATTGACTGGGCAGTAAGAGCATCGCTTATTTTTGGTGGTCAGACTGCCGGTGATAGAGATGCGATTATTGAATATGTTAGAAGGAGAATAAATGCATTCGCAATTGCCTTTGGAAGTTTAAATGAAAAGGCTGTAGCAGTTGCATTGGGAGCTGCTCTGTTTGCCATTCCTGTAATTTCTGACCAGCCTGTTTCAGAGATTGTAATAGATGATGTAGCTGAGTATCCTCTATTAATTTCAGAGGCTGACCATACAAAGATAGTAAAAAAAGCCATTGAAATAAGAGGATTAAAGATAGTTGTTGAAAAACCTCCTATTCCCGTGGCTTATGGCCCGGCTTTTGAAGGAGAAAGAGTTAGAAAAGAGGACACTTTCATAGAATTTGGCGGTCAAAAAACACCAGCTTTTGAATGGGTTAGAATGAAAGATTCCTCTGAAGTAGAAGATGAGAAAATTGAGATAGTTGGAACGGACTGGTTAAGTCGATATGAAGAGGGTGGCAGAATGCCTCTTGGTATAGTTGTAAATGTGGCAGGTAAAAAAATGCAGAAAGACTTTGAGCCGGTAATTGAAAGGCAGATTCATACTTTCATAAACGAAGCAGAAGGCTTGTGGCACATAGGCCAGAGAGATATAAACTGGATAAGAATAAGCAAAAGAGCGAAAGAGGCCGGTATCAGACTTGAACATATCGGGATAATCATAATGACCATGACAAAGGCAAGATTTCGAAGCATCGTTGACAAAGTTGAGGTTGTTCTGTATGTTGATGAAAAAGATGTCCTTACTCTTCGTGAAGAGGCAAGGGCAGAATACAGGCAGAGAGACCTTCGATTAGCCAAGCTTACCGATGAAGATGTAGATGAGTTCTATTCATGCCTTCTATGTCAGAGCTTTGCTCCAAAACATGTATGCGTAATAACACCTGAGAGACCTGGTCTATGTGGTGCATTTACTTGGTTAGATGCTAAAGCAGCCTACGAGATTGAGCCAACAGGTGGGAATCAGCCCGTTCAAAAGGGAAAGTTGATTGACGGCCTTTACGGAAGATACAGCGGTGTTGATGAGTATGTGAAAAAGCATTCTGGAGGAGAGGTGGACACAATAAATCTTTATTCAATTATGGAAAATCCAATGACCTCCTGCGGATGTTTTGAGTGCATCGTAGCGGTTGTGCCTGAAGCAAATGGCGTTATGATAGTCAATCGTGGCTACAGCGGTATGACACCTGTAGGTATGAAGTTCTCCACCCTCGCAGGAATGATAGGCGGAGGAGTTCAGACTCCGGGGTTTATGGGGGTTGGTGTAAATTATATAGCGTCACGAAAATTTCTCAAAGGCGATGGCGGTATTAGGAGAATTGTCTGGATGCCGAAAGAGTTGAAAGAGAGGATTAGAGAGTCTATTCAGAGAAGGGCAGAGGAAGAGGGAATTCAAGACTTTTTAGACAAGATTGCTGACGAGACAGTCTGTGAGGACATTGAATGTCTTGTTGAATTTTTGGCTCAAGTTGACCATCCAGCCTTGCAGATGGAGCCAATAATAAAGTAGGGCTACTTTTTAAATCGCTCTCTGAAAAGCTTTGCACCTTCTTTACTGCTTATTACAACATCACTGATACCTCTGAATTTGAAAAGAAGTTTGCTTTGGCTGATTGTCTGAATATGTTCAACTTTATCCACATTTACAAGATAGGATTTGTGAATCCTGAAAAAACCTCTATCTTTAAGCTTCTCCTCAAGTTTTGAGATAGAAAGGGGATAGTAAATCTGCTCTTCCCTTGTTCTAAGCAAGGAGTCCTTTAATTCTGCCTTAACATAGAAAATATCCTCTGCCAAGATTATCTTGTAGTCACCGCTTAGAGTCTTCACCATCAATCTGAGAGAATTGATAGATTTTTTGTATTTTTCAACTCTTTCAAAAACCCTTTTTATCTCCTCTATTGTGTAGGGTTTTAAGAGATAATCAATGGCTCCTACCCGAAATGCCTGAAGGGCATACTCTTCATAGGCTGTTTGAAATACGATAAAAATATTTTCGTTGATAGTGAGAATTCTGTATGCAAGCTCAAGGCCTGAACCCTCTGGCATTCTGATGTCAATAAATGCTATCTCAATGTCTTTCTCCTTTTCTACAATTTCAAGGGCTTCCTTTGAAGAAGAGGCGGAGAGAATAATGTTTTCGCCCACTTCTTTTAAGAGTCTCTTAAGCCTGTTCAATGATAGAATTTCGTCATCTACTATTAGTATTTTCATTTCGGCAAGATTATTATAAACTCTGTTTTCTCGGCCTTTTTAAAGTCAACGCTGCCATTGCACAGAATGCTAATTCTTTTTGATAGATTTGTCAATCCCGTGCCAGCTCTAAAATTTTCAATAGCTTTACCGTCATTTTTAACGGAAATTAGAATTTTATCGGTCTTTTCTTTATAATCTATTTCAATATTCAAAGGATTGCCGTTAAATCCGTGTTTGACAGCATTTTCAACAAGCAGTTGAATAGAAAATTTAGGAATTTGTGTTTTAAGTATTTCTTCGTCGCCAGCGATTTTTAGATTAATCATATTTCTGTATCTCAAATTTTCGAGTGCTATATAAGTCTTAACATTTTCAAGCTCTTCTGAAAGAGGTATAAGTTCTTCGAGATTAAAGGCTTTTCTTAGAAACCTGCTTAACTTTACCATTGCCTCTTCTGCTCTCTTTGGGTCTATGTTTATGAGTTCTGTAATACTGTTTAGAACATTAAAGAGAAAGTGAGAGTTTAATTGAGTGTTGAGGGCTATCAGTCTGCTCTCATTCAGCAGAGTCTCAAGCTCTGTTTTTTTAGTCTTCATTCTAATGAAAAGATAGATTAGTAATCCAATAAGATAATTAAGAGCTCCAACAATTAAGGCAATTCTGTGGAGATTGTCCTTAAAAACTGAGGGCAGTTCAAGATTGAGAGATTTGACTAAAAAGTAAGCCAAATAAAAGCCAAGAATTCCTGCAGTAAAAGCAAAAAGAGCAGACAGGAGCCACCAGATAAGAGGATTTTTTATCTTCGGTAAGATGTAATAGTTGTTTATGCTAATGAGAGTGAAAGACAATACGGCAAGACAAAATCCTATAATACTCCCAGTAAATAGAGCATCAAGAGATTCCTTGCCCAATGACAGATATATTAGAGATGTCAATAGAGACGCAAAGATGATTGCTAAAAATATTATAAAAATCCAGTCTTTGAAGGATACTCTAAGCTCAAACTTGTTCACCAATCTTTCCTATTAGATTTTTTATGCCCATTGTTATTCCAATCCATCCTTGATAGCAGAAAAAACTGTCACCCACTAAATATAAATTGTGAAAGGGAGTAAAGTTTGACGGTATTCTCCAGAAAGTATTTTTTAGTGTAATCGGTATTCCACCGACAGAGCGTCTTCCCAGATATCTGTAGAAAGTTTCTGGCGTTGACAGAAAAGACATTTTAATATTTTCTCTTTTTACAGGGAAAAACTCAAGGAGATTTTCAATTATGCCGAGGTGCGTATTTTGCTTTCGATTTTCGTAATCCTCCCTTTTTAATCCATGCCAATAGTTAATGCTTGTGTGGGTAGAGACCGTAAAAACGCATTCTCCTTTGTTTTTTTCTGCAGGAAAGAATGAGAAGAAAAGATAAGGAGAGGTCGTATAGGGTAGACATTTACGGAGAATTGTGAGGTGAAAGGTATTTTCGGGGTAAAAATTTTCTAATACGCCGTAGGCAACAATAGCGGAGTTATCAGTTTGAAAAGACAAGTATTTTTCGAAATATGCTTTTATTTTACTGTCTTGCAGGATATTTAAACTCTCAAGAATTGGCATAGCTATTATTAGATTGTCAAAGCGTTCCTCGCCAAAAGCTCCTTTAAGCTTGAACCCGTCTGCATTCTTACTTACCGATATTATTTCTGAATTTAAATGATAAGAGAAATTTTTGGCTATTTCTTTTACTATCTCACCCATTCCATTTTTAGCATAACCAACGCCTGTAAATGGATAGCCGAGGCTTAAAAAAAGAGTGACCATATTTACATTTTCAATACTGCTCTGAGCCACGATTTTCACATGGCTATCCATAAATCTGAGATATTCTCTGTCAATTGAACTAAAATAATCCTTAAGACCCTCTATGGCTGGTTTCAAAAACAGACGATAATACTTGTATATAAGCCTTCTCATTCTGTAAAAACTCAGAAGGCCGTCTCTTAAGGTTGAAAAATTATGATAAAAGCCATATTTTAGTATCTCTTCTGTGACAGCTTTTACATCTCTCCAAAACTCTTTATTTCTCCTGTGTGGAAAGACTTTGTTAATCTCTTCAACAGTTCTTTCGATGCTTTGATATCTATTTACTCTTCCTTTTTCTGTATGAACAACAATGGAAGGGTCTTCTATCTCTATCAGATTTGTTAATTTAAACTCCTCAAGTATCTCTCTTACAGAATATCCTTCCAGTAAGCCTGCAATAGTTGTGGCAGCAGTATTGAAAGTGTAACCGTCTCTTGTGAAGCTTCCTGCACATCCTCCAAGAGTTTTGCTTTTTTCAAATAAAGTTATATTAAAGCCTTTTTTTGCAATCAACTCGGCTATGCATGTCCCTGCAATACCGCCTCCTATTACGGCAAAATTGCCTTTATTCTTTCTGGGCATAGACTACGTATAGAGGATCAGAAAAAAGAGTGCAGCCAAAGTATTTATCATCATAGGGTCGTCTGAAGCCTCTCATGGAAAAGGTTTTGAAATTCTTGAATCCTCCACTTCTTAGAAGCAACTCTAAAACATATCCCATTCTTTCAAATTCGTGTAGGTCAATCCATAGCTTAATTACTTTGGTGGGAAAATATCTGTTTGAAAAACTTACTGTAAAAATACCGTTTGATTTTAAAATTCTCTTTATCTCTCCTAAAAGTTCAAAGGGTTTGGTAATATACTCAATCGAGAGGTCGCAGACTACAGCATCAAATTCTTCCTCACCGAATGGCAGTTGAGGATTTTTATTTAAATCGGCGATTAAAAAACTATCAAGTATTTTGTTTTGTTCCATCTCTTCTTTATTAAGTCCTAATCCAACTATCGTGTGCTTTTCATTTTTTGGAATGTGAGACTGAAAACTGCTCATGAGGTCAAGAATTTTACCCTCTTTGGGGAGAATTTTATCATAAACTTCCATAAGATTTTCATGACACTTAGAATCTATGTGGGTTGTAATTCTTGGTTCACTGTAAAAGTCTGTGTCATCTCCTTCGTCCTGTCTTGTAAAGCTTTCAGGATTTTCAAGTTCAAAATCAGTCTCTAAACCGTTATATCTTATCTGCATTCCAGGACCGTTCTCAAGAGAAATAGCACACCAGTCACGGCATTCTCCTCCTATATCGGCTGATTTCTTTGTAACCGAAAGAACCTCTACTTCCAGCTCAATATCGTATGCTCCTATAGGAACATTTGTGTCTATGAGGAGAGTTTTCTCTTGAATTCCAACAACTCTTGCAGGCTTAAAGTTTTCGGGAAATACTCCCTCGAGCCCAATGAAAAATCCAAGAGGATAAAATCTTCCCAAACGAGGAGCAAGACTTGCTCTGTAGGGCTTCTGTGGTAAGAATTGAACTTTCTCAACTTCTATAATATTCTTTTCGGAAAAGGGGATTAATTCACCTTTTTTAAATGAGGTAGTAAATTTTTCTCCTTCTGTTTTCTCCCATAAGAGAGTTTTCATCTTAGGAGGGAAAAGGTCCATATCTCTCCATGGATTAATCCTACAGTAGTATGTCTCTTCGTGTTCTCCAATTTCAGAAGCCCATCTAAATTTAAAAAGAACCTCAGCCCTTGTTCTTTCGTTAATTTTCTCCATGACAACCTCCTTAATCAGCTTTTAGCATAAATTTAGTATTTATTGGAGGAGTGGTCTTTTGGTAGAGCTTTTTTGTAAGTTAATTCTCGACTGTTTTTGAATTAGAACTGTCTTATGGAAATTCTCTCAATTTTTCTGGCAAGACCATCGGAAGAATTAATCTCTATATGGACAGCAGAGAGAGTTGCAGAATTTGCAGGGACTTCAAATTTCTTAGGCATCTGAGTTAGAAACTTCTCGATTACTTCCGTTTCCCTAAAGCCAATAATAGAGTTTTCAGGGCCTGTCATGCCAACATCTGTTATGTAAGCGGTGCCTTTTGGAAGTATTCTCTCGTCGGCTGTTTGAACATGAGTATGCGTTCCAATAATTGCACTCACCTTCCCATCTAAATAGAAGGCAAATGCGAGTTTTTCTGAGGTTGCCTCAGCGTGAAAGTCAATGATGATTAAATTGGTATCTTTTTTTAGTCTTTCTATCTCTTCTTTGGTAGTTCTGAAAGGACAGTCAAGGACATTCATAAAAATTCTACCTAAAACATTTACCACAGCAACAATGTGATTATTTTTTGTTTTAACTGTTGTGCTTCCCGTTCCCGGAACACCTTCTGGATAGTTCAGAGGTCTTAGAATTTTTGGTTCTTTTGCAATAAACGGAAGAGTCTCTTTTTTATCCCACACATGATTTCCAGTGGTTAATATGTCTATACCGTAGGAAAATAATTCTTCCGCTACTTTTTCTGTAATACCAAATCCACCAGCTGCATTTTCTCCATTGGCTATGACTAACTCGGCATTGTAGTGGTCTCTAAGTTTCGGTAAGACAGCTTTTACAACATTTCTTCCAGGTTTTCCAACTATATCACCGATGAAAAGAATATTGACCGTATCACTACTTGGCATATTCTATGAATCGTGACTCTCTTATGACTGTTACCTTTATCTGCCCCGGATAGCTTAACTCCTTTTCAATTCTCTTACTTAGTTCTCTTGCAATGAGGGCGCATTCTTCATCTGAAACTAAGTCTGGCCTTACTATGAGTCTTACTTCTCTGCCTGCTTGAATGGCGTAGCAGTTTTGGACACCCTGAAAGGACATGGCAAGTTCTTCGAGCTTGGTAAGTCTTTTTATGTAGCTTTCTATTGTCTCTCGTCTTACACCCGGACGGGCAGCAGAAAGTGCGTCTGCTGCTGCTACAAGAGCAGACTCAATACAGCTGAATTCAACGTCTTCGTGATGGCTTAATATGGCATTAATGACCTCTTCGCCTTCGCCGTATTTTCTTGCAAGCATTGCTCCAATCTCCTGATGAGAGCCTTCCATTTCATGGTCAACAGCTTTGCCTATGTCGTGAAGAAGGCCAGCTCTTTTGGCCAGTGTAACATTAACTCCTATCTCTCCTGCCATTAATCCACTCAGCCATGCCACCTCTTTTGAATGTTGAAGCACATTTTGTCCATAGGAAGTTCTGTATTTAAGTCTTCCCACAAATTTGATAATCTCGGGGTGAATGCCGCTTAGACCAAGCTCAAAGACAGCCTTTTCACCTTCTTCTTTTATAGATATATCCACGTCTCTGCGGGCTTTTTCAACGACTTCTTCAATTCTTGCAGGATGAATTCTTCCATCAGCTATAAGTCTCTCAAGAGCTATACGAGCAACTTCTCTTCTGATAGGGTCGAAAGATGAAAGAATAACAAGTTCAGGAGTGTCGTCTACAACAAGGTCAACTCCTGTCAATGCCTCAAAGGCTCTTATGTTTCTGCCTTCTCTTCCAATTATTCTTCCTTTCATTTCATCGTTTGGTAGGCTTACGGCTGTAACTGTAGCATCTACAACATAATCACTGGCATATCTCTGAACGGCAAGACTTAATATTTCTTTGGCTTTTTTATCAGCTTCCTGACGGGCTTCATCCTCAATTTTTTTGATAAGTTTTGCTGCTTCAAACTTAGCCTCCTGTTCAACCTTTCTGAAAAGTTCCTGTCTTGCCTCTTCTTCTTTCATGCCAGCTATCTTCTCTAAAAGAAGCTGCTGTTCTTTTATTAGCTGTCTGTAGTGGTTTTCTTTTTCCTGAAGTTGTTTCTCTCTATTGATTAACTCTCTTTCTATTCTGCTTAGCTCCGATTCTTTTCTGTCTACCTGTTCTAATTTTCTGTCAAGAATTTCTTCTTTCTGTCGCAGTCTTTTTTCTTGATAGTTTATTTCCTTTGTTTTTTCTTTAAGCTCTCTTTCTGCCTCGGATTTAAGCTGATAAACAACTTCCTTCGCTGAGAGATGTGCTTCTTTTCTTATAGTTTCCGCTTCTTTTTTAATTGCTTCTGCTTCTCGCTTTGCCTCTTCGATAACCTTCTGAACTTCATCGTGAATTTTTAGCTTTTCTTCCGCTAATTTGCTCTTCTTATAGAGATAGAGTCCGAATCCTGCTCCTGCGCCTGCAGCAATGGCAATGAGAATGTATATAAATTCCATAAGAACACCTCCAGTAGTTATTTCTGGCTTCCTCAAGGGAATATGATGAAGTGGATAGACTGGAAATCTATGACAACAAAAACAGATTAAACCTTTTACATCTATCTAAAAGTGGATTTCTCCACCGTCATCATACCCCCGCCCTGCCGTGTGGTAAGGAAAGTTAGATCCCTCTTGGACAAGTGGGTGCCTTGTAGGTAGGTTAGGCTTCCTCCGAAGAGGCATGCACACCGCTACCTACGCTGGCTCCCTAACGGACCTAACTGCCGGATCCCCTTTTCCTCCATCACGCACAGGGCAGGAAGCCTTTATTATTTTATACCAAAAAGGAATAAATATATGCAACTTTGACAAGTTTTAAGATTTTCAGGGTTGGCAAAGAGATATTCCTTAGAGTTATAATCAAATTCATGCTTGACAAAAAGTATCTATTGCCAGATGAGGCACTGAGAAAAGTTGTCGAAAAATTAAAATTTAGAAGCCTTCCCGCAGAAATAGTTCCTTTGGAGGCTTCGTACGATAGGGTTACGCATGAAGATATTATATCGCCAGAGGATTTACCGGGATTTATTCGTTCTACTGTAGATGGTTTTGCAGTAAAGGCGTCTGACACTTTCGGAGCAAGAGAAAGCTCTCCAGCATATCTGAATTTAAAAGGCGATATACCAATGGGAACTGTTCCTTCCTTTAGTCTTTCAAGGGGAGAAGTCGCTTCAATTGCAACGGGTGGTATGCTGCCAGAAGGAGCTGATGCTGTTGTAATGATTGAGCATGTGAACGTTATATCTGCCGAACTCATAGAAGTTTTAAAGGCTGTTTCTCCTTGGGAGAACGTTATCTTTAAAGATGAGGATATCAAGAAGGGTGAGATTGTAATAAGGGCAGGCTACAGATTGAAGCCGCAGGATGTGGGTGCTCTTGCTGGCTTGGGAATTACAGAAGTGAGAGTATCTAAAAAACCCATGGTATCCATAATTCTTACGGGAGACGAAATTGTCCCCTATAATGAGAAAATCCTGCCAGGACAGGTCAGAGATGTCAATTCCTTTACCCTTGCAGGTCTTGTGCAAAAGACAGGGGGAATACCTTTAAAGATGGGAATAATAAGAGACGTATATGAAGAAATAAAAGCTGCTGTGCAAAAAGCCTATGAAAAAAGCGACATTGTTTTAATAACCGGTGGGACAAGCGCAGGTTTTAAAGACATGACTGCAAAAATAATTGAGGAACTCGGCTCTCCAGGAGTGCTATTTCATGGAGTTTCAATGAAGCCCGGTAAACCTATCATTGGTGGAGTTTGTGGAGATAAACCCGTTTTTGGCTTGCCAGGCCATCCTGTTGCTGTCTACATATGTTTTGAGCTTTTCGTAAAGCCCGTTATTGAACATATGCTGGGCTTGGAGAGAAAAGAGGTTAAACGAACAATTAAGGCAAAAATGGCAAGAAATATTCATTCCCAGGCAGGAAGAGAAGACTTTATAAGGGTTGCTCTTGAACAAAAGGATGGGCAGCTATGGGCAGTGCCACTTCTAAGCAAGTCTGGTTTAATCATGAGTCTTGTAAGAGCAGATGGTATTCTTCATATTCCGCCCGAACTTCTTGGTTTTCAAGAGGGAGATGAGGTTTTAGTGCAAATTATTGATTAGCCGTTGCAGACCATTTAATCGATTCTCTGTAAGAAATGGGCTCTCTTTTTAAAAGTCTTTGAATGGGCAGGACGTTATCGGAATATCCACAAATGTTGTCCCGCCACATCATTTTTAGTTGTTCCTTTGCAAAAAGTCCTAAAATAGACTTTGAAAATGGAAAAAATAAAACTTTTTTCCCCCTTTGACTCACATAGTCTTTAACAATATCTTTTAAAGTAACCTTTTCGTTTCCACACAGCTCAAAAATTGCGTCTTCTTTATGGTCAATTGCTCTTATAAAACCTTCGGCCACATCTCTTACATCTACAGGTTGAAATTTATATCCCTTAATTTCCGGGAAAAACAATATAGGCGAGGCCTCCATTACTGGTTTTAATTTTAAAAAAAGTAGTTGTTCAGGACCTAAAATAAACGAAGGTCTTAGAATTGCATAGGGAATTCCACTTTTTATCAGTTCTTTTTCAGCCATAAGTTTAGTTATGTGATATTTTGAAGGAGCGTTTTCATCAACTCCAAGAGCACTCATATGGATTATCTTCTTTGGAGGATTCTGCTTAACTGCTTCATAAAGTATCTTTGCATATTCGTAGTGAACTTTTTCAAAGGTTATGCCCTTTGATTTAATTTCCTGAATTATACCAATAAGATGAATTATGTATTGAGGCTTTACCTTTTCAACTATACTGGACAGGTTTAGCCTGTCTGTAAATATTTCAAGAGGATGAAAACTTACGTTTTCGGGAAATAATTTTTTCGCCTTTTCAAGATTTCTAACTATTAGATGAACTTCATAACCACTCTTCAGAGCTTCTCTTACAACATATCTACCTACAAAGCCAGTGCCACCAGTTATGAGAATTTTTTCCATATTTTTATTTTAACAGTTTTGGGAGTAATTATTAACCTCTCCCGTCAAAGTTAATATTCTTTTCTTTTCAAGGTATTAGAAAACATAAAAATTCTTTACAGAGTGATACATGAGTAAATTTTTCTTCGGCGAAGCAAGCAAACATTTTGATATAAAGCAGGACAGCGGGTAAAGCGTATGGAGACTAATGAAATAATGAAAGTTTCTGTTGATATTAAGCCTTATAGATAGGATATAATTAGAAAAAATAAAAAAGAGGAGGTATTTTATGCTATCCAAGATTCCCTTCAAGATGGAAAATCTTACTGAAGAAGATATGGACAGACAGATATTAAGAATAGGACTGATTGCAGAACTTGATGCGATTAATCTATACGAACAGCTCGCTGCCCTTACAAACGATGAGAAACTTAAAAAGGTTTTTCTTGATGTGGCAAAGGAAGAGAAAACTCACGTAGGAGAATTTCTTGCCTTGCTTCTTATGAAAGACGAAGAACAAGAGGATGAACTTGAAGAGGGTAAGGAAGAAGTTGAGGAACTTCTTGAGGAAGAGGAGTAGCTAAAAGGGATTTATAATTAATAGGGCATATATGAGATAAAAAGAGCCCGATAAAATCAGTGTGAGAGGGGAAATTCGCTTTCGCAAGTGAATTTCCCCTAAAATTATAACTCCTGCCAGAATTGCCAGACAGGCACTCACTAAAGCGTATCCGGTGATGTTCCAATCAGTAAAAATTATTCCTACAGAAACTGGAAAGGTTGATTGAAAAACCATAGCACCGGTCACATTGCCCATGGCAAGAGTATCTCTTCCCTTAAATGTCCATGTTACAGAGTTGAACTTCTCTGGCAGTTCAGTCGCAACTGGAGCTACTAAGAGAGAAAAAATCAAGGGGTCAAATCCAAATTTAAAAGAAATATGCTGAAGAGCCTCAACAAAGCCATGTGCTCCCTTTATCATTATCGCAAGGGCAAGTATTACTTGAACAAAAGAGAAAAAACCTTTAAATTTTTTAATAGGCAGGATTTTACCTAAAAACTTCTCAAGGTAGAGCTTTTCTTCATGCAAAATTTCAGTGCTTTCACTTTTAAAAGTATGATAAAGATATACTATGTATCCAAAAACTAATAAAAAAGCGACTAAAATATGATACTTTATGAACATGGGCAGAAAAATTCCCGAAGAATACATGATTAGAAAAAATACTAAATCTCTTTTAAGAGTTGGTATTTCCGCATCAAAATGAAAGGTTCTTCGCTTTAAGAGAAACGCTATGACCACAGTTATACCAATCATTAGGAAGGCAAGTGTCGCAAGCATAAATGGAGCGCCAAGTATTGCACCAATGCCGATTGAATGTCCTGCTTCTCCTTTGTGTAAAAATATGGCAACCATCGGTAGAATTGTCTCTGGAAGAGCTGTTCCTACGGCAGCAAGAACGCTTCCAACGACAGCTTGACTGAGAGATAGCCTCTTGCCAAAGACTTCAATTCCATTCGTGAATATCTCTGCACTTAGTAATATCAATAGTAGGTTAAAAAATAGTAGAAAAAAGTCTACGGTCATGTATAAAATTATAAACTAAACTTATTAAGAGGAACAATTTATTTTTTTGACCTCTGGAGGTATT
The DNA here is from genome assembly GCA_002339325.1 of Nitrospiraceae bacterium UBA2600. Taxonomy (GTDB): domain Bacteria; phylum Nitrospirota; class Thermodesulfovibrionia; order Thermodesulfovibrionales; family Thermodesulfovibrionaceae; genus Thermodesulfovibrio. The sequence goes on from DDKK01000052.1 coordinate 27,142, forward strand.
TAGATGGAAAAGATATTTCAAGGATTAGAGCTAACAAACAATGCCATAGAGGTATTAAAGAGAAGGTATTTAAAAAAGGACGAAGAGGGCAGGATAATTGAAACACCCGAAGAACTGTTCCGAAGAGTTGCCACCTCTATTGCAGAAGTGGATGCTTTGTATGGAAAAACGGAGAAAGAGGTTTCGAAAACTAAAGAATCCTTTTATGAACTAATAACCTCTCTTAGATTTCTTCCCAATTCGCCCACCCTGATGAATGCAGGCACTCCTCTTGGTCAGTTAAGTGCATGCTTTGTGCTGCCCGTTGAGGACTCAATGGAGGGAATTTTCGATGCAGTAAAGTATGCGGCTATAATTCATAAATCTGGTGGTGGCACAGGATTTAGTTTCTCTCGCTTAAGGCCGAAGGGCGATGTTGTTGGCTCAACAAAGGGGATAAGTTCAGGTCCTGTATCCTTTATGAGCGTATTTGATGCAGCCACCGAGGCAGTAAAGCAGGGTGGAAGGCGAAGAGGCGCTAATATGGGGCTTTTAAGAGTTGACCACCCAGATATTATTGAATTTATAACCTGCAAAGACGACCTTACAAGGTTTACTAATTTTAACATCTCCGTTGGTTTGACAGAAGAATTTATGAAGGCTGTAATAAACGATGAGGAATACAGCCTTATAAATCCCCGCTCCGGAAGAGTGGTAAATCGCATGAAAGCTAAGATGGTTTTTGACCTAATCGTTCATCAGGCATGGAAAAATGGAGAGCCCGGAATTGTATTTCTTGACAGGATAAACGCTGCTAATCCTACTCCCGAGTTAGGAGAGATTGAGGCTACTAACCCCTGCGGAGAACAGCCTTTACTGCCTTATGAATCTTGTAATCTCGGCTCAATAAATCTTGCCAAGATGGTCAGGGAAAATTCGGTAGATTGGGACATTCTTAAGGATACTGTATGGAAAGCTGTTCATTTTCTTGACAATGTTATAGATGCCAACAAGTATCCATTGGAGCTTATTGAGAGAAACACTAAGGCAAACAGAAAAATCGGACTTGGTGTAATGGGTTGGGCCGATATGTTAATTCAGCTGAAAATTCCCTATAACTCCAAAGATGCCCTTTCATTAGCGGAAAGTCTTATGAAGTTTATACTCGAGCAGGGAAGACTTGCCTCTATGCATTTGGCAAAAGAAAGGGGTACTTTTCCAAATTATGAAAAAAGCATTTACTACGATAAAATGCCCCTCAGAAATGCAACTATTACTACCATTGCTCCTACGGGCACTCTTAGTATAATAGCTGGTTGTTCATCTGGTATTGAGCCTCTCTTTGCAATTTGCTTTGCAAGAAACGTGATGGATGGGACAAGACTAATAGAGGTAAACCCTTACTTTAAGAGAGAAATGGAAAAATTAGGGCTTTGGTCAGAAGAACTTGCTCAAAAAATTGCTGAAAGTGGTTCAATTCAGGGAATAGACGAAATTCCTCAGGATATAAAGAGAGTATTTGTAACAGCTCATGAGATATCTCCATCAGACCATGTGAGAATGCAAGCAGCATTTCAGCAATTTGTAGATAATGCCGTTAGCAAGACCGTAAACTTACCAAACGATGCAACAGAGGATGATGTAAGAGAAGTTTATCTGCTTGCCTATCGTTTAGGCTGTAAAGGTGTCACTGTATATCGAGACGGCTCAAGGCAAGGTCAAGTTATTCAGAAAGGTAAAGCACAACCGGAAGTCTCTCAAACAACTCTTAAACCAAGAAGAAGACCAGAGGTTTTACGTGGCGTTACAAGGCTAATGAAGACAGGATGCGGAAACCTCTACATAACCATAAATAAGGATGAGAAAAACAGACCCTTTGAGGTGTTTACAAATATAGGCAAAGCTGGAGGTTGTGCAGCATCGCAGGCAGAAGCAATTGGAAGGCTTATTTCTTTAGCCCTAAGAAGCGGCATAGAACCTAAGGAGATTGTAAAACAGCTGAAAGGAATTTCCTGCCATACACCTGTATGGTCAGGAAATGGAAAAATAACAAGTTGCTCTGATGCAATAGCAAAGGCAATTGAAGCAGAATTAAGGGATTTTATATCTGAAAAAGAGGAGAAGAAAGAGAGTAATGAGGCATCCGAAGAAAGTGTCCACAAAAGCGAGATTGATATTGTTCACTACGGAGCTTGTCCTGAGTGTGGAGGAGCAATCTCTTATGAAGAGGGTTGTGCCATATGCCACAGTTGTGGATTTACAAAGTGTGGATAGATAGGTATGAAAACTAAACGTGAACTGATAATAGTAGGAGACAGGGTTCTTATTGAGCCTGATGAAAAAATTGATAAAACCGATGCAGGACTTTTTCTCCCTCCAACTGTAAAAGAGAAAGACAAAATAATGGCAGGTAGAATTATAAAGGTTGGGCCGGGTTATCCGGTGAATGACCCTTCTGTGATTCTTGAAGAACCATGGAAACAGAGAAATACGGAACCAATTAAATATATTCCTCTGCAGGCACAGGAAGGAGATTATGCCTTTTTTCTTAAAGATACAGGCATTGAAATAGAGTTTGAAGGCAGAAAATATCTTATCGTTCCTCATTCAGCTCTTGTTGCTCTCATAAGAACAAGTCTTGTGGAGGATGAGGATGATAGAAGATTTTAAATCTTCCGATACTTGGCGAGTTTTTAGAATTCAGTCAGAGCTTGTCGAGGGATTTGAAACGCTCCATGAAATTGGTCCGGCAGTCTCCATATTCGGAAGTGCCAGACTGACAGAGGAAAGCTTCTACTATCAGGAAGCTTTCAAAGTCGCAAAGGCTTTAAGCCAATGTGGATTTTCAATAATTACAGGCGGTGGTCCTGGAATAATGGAGGCAGCAAACAAGGGAGCAAAGCTTGGTAAAGGAAAATCAATAGGGCTTAATATCGAAATTCCCCATGAACAGCGTCCCAATAAATATCTTGACATATCTTTAAATTTTCGATATTTCTTTGTAAGAAAACTCATGTTTATTAAATATTCAATCGGTTTTATTATATTCCCTGGAGGTTACGGAACTTTTGATGAACTTTTTGAAGCTTTAACTCTTGTTCAGACTAACAAAATTAAGTCATTCCCGATAGTTCTTTATGGTTCTGAATACTGGAAAGGTTTAATAGACTGGCTTAAAAGTTCACCCCATTCAATCGGTGCAATAAGCCTTGAAGACTTAAATTATTTTGTCTTAATAGACCATCCTGATGCTGTTTGCGGCTATCTCAGGAATTATCTAACCAGGCTTAATGTTCCTCTGCCAGAGTTTCAGTATTAATAAATGGAGAGGGAAAATTTAAAGACTTACAGGCTGGAAGAAATAGAAAAACTAATAAAAGACCTATCATTGCCTTCATACCGAGCCAAGCAGCTAATACACTGGATTTATAAGAGATATGCAAACTGTATAGATGAGATTACAGAATTTTCAAAATCTCTAAGAGAGAAGCTATCAGAAAAATATTGCATAGGCAATATTAAGTTGATTGATAGAAAAATCGCTTCCGATGGAACTGAGAAGTTTCTGTGGTTACTCGATGATGGAGAAAATATTGAAAGTGTGCTTATTCCAGATAAAGATAGACTTACTCTTTGCATATCCAGTCAAGTAGGCTGTCCGCTCAGATGTAAGTTCTGCCTGACAGGATACAGCGGATTTAAAAGAAACCTTCTTTCTTGGGAAATTTTAGACCAGTACATTCAGGTGTCTAAGGTTATTGAAGAGGAAAATAGAAAGATTACTAATATTGTTTTTATGGGAATGGGTGAACCGTTGCTTAATTTTGACAATGTAGTAGATGCTCTATGGAGATTTAAGAGACTAATTAATTTCTCTCCAAGGAGAATTACCCTCTCCACTGCAGGAATAATCCCTGCTTTGAGAGAGCTTTCCTTCAAAGCACCACCTGTAAAGCTGGCGATTTCTCTAAATGCTCCAGAAGACATAACAAGAGAGTATCTTATGCCGATTAACAAGAAATATCCATTAAGTAAGCTTGTCGAAGTCCTCAGAGAATATCCGTTAAAGCAGGGTCAGAGAATAACTTTTGAATATGTAATGATAAAGAATTTAAATACTTCAGAAGAACAGGCTATAAGACTTTCGAAACTATTGAGAGGTATTCCTTCAAAGATAAATTTAATCCCCTTTAATCCATGGGAAGGCTGCGAATTTGAAAGACCTTCTGAAGAGGAGATATTGAGATTTCAACAAATTCTCATATCAAAAGGCTTTTCGGTTTTTATAAGGAAAAGTAAGGGGACAGATATTTATGCGGCCTGTGGACAATTAAAGGCACATTACAGAGCAAAGTAATTTTCCCAGCTCTTCCGATAGAGGATGCTATCTATTCTTTTTAATCCATATCTGAGAGCCTTATTGACTGCTTCTTCATATTCTTCTTTAGTTATCCTTCTGTTTAGTTCTTCATATTTGTATGCCTGAAAACATGGTCTGTACTGGTCCATTATGTTTATGTATGTTTCCTTTGAAATCTCTTCGGATATGAATTTTAGAGTCTCTTCTGTTCCTGCGAGATTGTTTGGAAGAACAAGATGTCTTACAAGCAGACCTCTCAAGGCGATACCTTCAGAGAGAAGTAAATCTCCTACCTGCTTGTGCATTTCTTTAAGGGCAAGTTTTGCAAAGGTTGAGTATTCCTTTGCCTTTGAATATTTTTCAGCTACTCCATTGTCGGCATATTTAATATCAGGCATGTAGATATCTACTATTCCATCAAGAATTTTAAGGGTATCTAAAGATTCATATCCTCCGCAATTATACACAACTGGAATTTTAAGGCCTTCTTCTCTTGCAATATATAAGGCTTTAAGTATTTGAGGAACTTGATGGGTCGGAGTAACAAGGTTTATGTTATGACAGCCAAGATTTTGCAGATAAATCATCACACCAGCAAGCTCTTCGTATGAGATTTCTTCGCCCTCTCCATCATGACTTATTGTCCAGTTTTGACAGTAGACACAGGAAAGATTACAAAAACCAAAGAAGATTGTCCCTGAACCGTGATGACCAACGAGCGGCGTTTCCTCTCCAAAATGAGGCCCCCAACTTGATACAAATGGCTTTGAAAGGACTTTGCAGAATCCTTTTTGTCCGGAAAGTCTGTCTACTTTGCATTCCCGAGGACAAAGGGTGCAGTTCTTGAGTATTTCAAAGGCTTTTTCAATTTTTCTCTCTATTTCCTCATTTTTAAGTTTAAGATAGGCGGGTGTGAACATGTTTTATATTATTTTTTTGAATGCCTCTACCACTTCTGGGTCAAATAGTTCGCCTGCCTTAGCATTTATATAAGTAATTGCCACATCTTTGTCAAAATGCATTCTGTATGGCCTGTCTTCGGTGAGGGCAGTGTAAACATCGCTTACAGCTATTATTTTTGCAATGTCCGGAATGTTTTTTCTTATTCCTCTAAGATATCCTTTACCGTTTAATCTTTCATGGTGAAAACCAATTGACTCAAGAAAAAGTCTGCCACCTATACCATGTGATAGCTTGTCACATAATGCCTCTCCCCATAGGGCATGGAGCTGAAAAATTTTAATCTTCTGGTCATCAAATGTTTTATCAGAAAAAAGCAAACTTGCAGGAATGCATATCTTGCCTATGTCGTGAATTAATCCTGCAATTTTTATGTCCTCATCGTTTTCACCAAGCATCGTGGATATTCTATGGCTGATTTCTGCCACATTCCTTGAGTGTTCTGAAATAACGAGTCTTTCATTGTCGGTTTCTACACTTTCAAGTAATACCTTTGCCGCCGAGATTAATCCTCCAGCTTCTTTTATCAGTAACATCTTCCTCAGAAAATACAGCACATCATCAAATAGGCTAAAAAGAATGATTCTGTGACCGGCAAGTTGAGTAGAGAGAAAGGAAAACTCTTCGATATTGAAAAAGAATTTACGGGCAAAATAAACGGTGAAATATCTTGGCCTGTCTTTTATTCGCAGCAAAGAGTCAAAGTCATACTCCTCGCTTTCATATACCCATACATCAGGATAGGCAAAATCTCTGTTAAAGCTTATTTCGATTCTTGGGAAATGAATATTTCTTACAGGAATTAACTTTCTGTTGTCTATATCCCAATTTACAGTTAAATTTATGGATGGTTGCATTTTTACCTCTTAATTTAATTTAATATGTCTATAAAAATTTTTTCTACAAATATTTATCTCCACTGGAAACTATTAGTTGAATTTTAGAAGAGAGACTGTTTTCTGCTGACATGCAAGGTTCGAATTAATTAAAATAAAAAATGGCAAAAATTTTAATTGATGGATACAATCTCATCGGAATAGCACACAGAGACCTTAAGAAAGCAAGACAAAACTTGATAGAAAGACTAATAGATTACAGAAAAATTAAAGGGCATGATATTATTGTTGTGTTTGATGGATATAAAGAAGGCACAGGAAAAGAAACCTGCGAGCATATTGGCGGAATAAGAATAATATATTCTGGAGCAGGTGAAAAGGCCGATGATGTGATAAAGAGAATAATTAAACAGGAAAGGTCTTTTTTTATTGTTATAAGTTCTGACAGGGACATAGAAAAATCAGCTTGGAGAGAAAATTGCGTTGCCATAGATTCTTCCCTTTTTTCTGATATTCTCGATGGCGAAGAGCTCTACTTTGAGAACCCTAAGGGTGTAACTCTTTCAAAAAAGGAGAAAGCTGTAAAGCAGGCCTTAATGAAATTGATATGATAAAGGAGCTTTTTAAGATTCCACCTCCCTTTCAGTTAAATATAATTTTTTTTATTTTCACGAGTTTGATTGTTGTGATTTTTTCATACAAGATACCTGCATGGCCAGATTTTCTCTTGATTTTTATCTCCATGGCAATATTTCAGTATTTTTTATGTAAAACAAAAGAAAACGGAGTTTTAAATTTCCTAAAGAACGTAGGTTTCCCCCTTTTTTCTGTTCTTGTTGCTTTTGATAGTGTAGGAGTAATAACCCCTTTAGTAAATCCAGAGGACTTAGACCAATTTTTAATGACCCTCGATTACAAGATTCTTGGTTTCTATCCCTATATTGTCTCCCAAAAAATTACATTCCCGCTGTTAACAGAGATTATGCAGATTTCCTACTGTGTTTATTACTTACTTCCTTTTGTAATAGGCATATATCTTCTGCTCAAGGGAGACGAGATGGAATTTCAAAGAGCCCTTTTCCTTCTTCTCTTATGCTATTATCTTTCGTATATCGGTTACTTACTTTTTCCTGCCTTGGGGCCGAGATATTATGTTTTAGATGCTTTCTATATTGACCTGAAGGGAGTGTTTTTGGCTGAAAAGATTAATAGCCTTCTTAATTCGCTCGAGGGTATAAAGAGAGATGCCTTTCCCAGTGGTCATGTGGCAGTATCTCTTCTTGTTTTATATATAATGTGGGAGAAGAATAAAAAACTATTCTATATCTTTTTCATACCTGTAATTCTACTCATAATTTCAACCATCTATTGCAGATATCACTATTTCGTTGATGTAATTGGAGGAGTTTTTTTAACTGTTGTAACTTTATTTATAGGTAGGTTATACTATAATTTTTGGTTGTATAAAAATGAAATTTCCATTAATAAAAGGCAAAGAAGGATATACGTTAAGAGTTCTTGTGAGAACAGGTTCCAAGAACCCGGGAATTGAGTTGATAGATAATGAAACAGTCAGGGTGAGAGTGAGAGCCCAACCGCATGAAGGGATGGCAAATAAAGAGCTAATAGAAATCTTATCTGATTACCTTGGCATAGCCAAATCGAGGCTTGAAATATCGGCAGGAGAAAAAAACAAAAGTAAGATTATCAGGATAAGAGGACAAATAGATTGATAGAAAGTCTTACAGGATATGGTATTTCGGAGAGAGGAATTTTTCGGGTTGAGGCAAAATCACTCAATCATCGTTTTTTAGAAATTAACATTAAGTTGCCTACAGTAATATCAAAATATGAAATTGAGATAAGAAACCTTATAAAAAATAAATTCAGTAGAGGTAAAATCGACCTTGTAGTTACTATAAATCAGAGAGATAGAGGAGGAAGGGTCTATCTTAACAAAAATCTTGCAATGCAACTTTATACGGCATTTATAGATTTAAAGAAAGAATTGAGCATTCTGGGCTCTATAGATATTTCGATGTTTTCAAATTTCAGAGAATTATTTATCTATGAAGAAGAAACTCCGGACTTAAATGCTTTAATAACGGCAGTCAGTGAAACTCTCGATGCTGTTAAACAGATGAGAATGCGAGAAGGAGAACTAATCAGAGAGAGTTTAATCGAAATTACGGCTATCATAGAGGAAAAAATAAATCAGTTAGTTAAAATGGTTGATATAAGTTATAATAATTACATAAATTCGCTAAAAAACAGAGTGAGAGACTTGATTGTTCAGAACAATTTAGATGAAAAAAGAGTTTTTGAGCAGATACTTATTTATGCTCAGCGGGCAGATATAAAAGAAGAAGCGGATAGATTAAAAAGTCATATAATTCAATTTAAAGAAAGTCTCTTACGGGGTGGAGAAATTGGTAAAAAACTTGACTTTCTCACTCAAGAGATAAACAGAGAAATCAACACAGTTCTTGCTAAAACAGAGGATTTTGAAGTTAAAACCCTTGCAATTGATATAAAAACTCTAACAGAAAGACTCAAAGAACAAATTCAAAACATTCAGTAGCCATGCTTGTTAATATTGGATTTGGAAATATTGTTTCTCTGTCAAGAATAATAGCAATTGTAAATCCAGGGTCTTCTCCCATGAAGCGAATGAAGGATGAAGCTAAAAAGAGAGGTAAGCTCATAGATGCAACCGAAGGCAGAAAAACTCGTGCAATAATAATTACTGACAGTGACCATGTAATACTTAGTGCTCTTCAGGTTGAAACGATAATGCAGAGAATAAATGATACGAAGAGGACCGAAGATGAAAACCCATAAGAGCGGTATTATTTTTGTAATTTCTGCTCCTTCAGGTACGGGTAAGACTACCATATGCGAAGGATTATTGAAAACTTTGGACGATTTAAAAATGAGCGTTTCCCATACAACGAGAAAACCAAGAACAGGCGAAAAGACAGGAGTAGACTATCACTTTGTCGATGAGCAAACTTTTCATAAGATGATAGAAAATGATGAGTTTGTCGAATGGGCAGAAGTTTATGGTAATTTCTATGGAACTTCAAAAAGGGCAATAAACGATATTTTAAACGGTGGACATGATGTTTTGCTCGACATAGACATTCAGGGAGCTAAAAATATTAAAAGAATTTATCCAGAAAGCGTGCTTATATTTATCCTGCCTCCCTCTATTTATGAATTAGAACAAAGGTTGATAAACAGAAAAGAGGACAGGGAGATTATAAGAAAACGTTTAAGTAAAACCGTCGAGGAAATTTCTCAATATGAGCTATATGACTATGTTGTGATAAATGATAATCTTGAAAGGGTTATAAAGGAAATTTTGAGTATAATCACAGCGGAAAGACTTAAAACCACGAGAATTAATAAAGATTTTATAAATAACTTAATTATGGAGGGAAAAAATGGAGAAAAAAGAAAAAACACTTGACATCATATCACAGCCTATAGAGTTAGACAGACAGAAAATTGACAGCAGATACAGGCTTGCTCTAATAGCTGCCCAAAGAGCCGCTGAGCTTTCTTTAGGTGCAATGCCTTTAATTGAAAAAAGGGCGAAGAAAGTTACCACTTCAGCGCTAATTGAAGTTCTTTCTGGAAAGATAAATTATATCACCGGCGATGAAGCTATTAAAGCTAAAGAAAAGATAGAAAAAATTGACATTAAGAAGATGCTTGAGGAGAAGAGAAAGGCTATTCCAGACCTTTCGGAGCTTGAAAAAGACCTTAAAGTTTATCTGCACGGCAAAGAGTCAGCCGAAAAGATGCTTGAAGATCTTTTTACAGAAAACTCAGAAAATACAGAAGAATAGCGAAAGGGCACTGCCTTGCTTAAAAACAAAACTGTTGCATTAGGCATTACGGGAAGTATCGCTGCCTACAAAGTATTTGAGCTAATCAAAAAATTTAAAGACGCAGGTGCTGATGTAATTCCCGTAATGACAGAAAAGGCAACCTACTTTGTAACACCTTTGAGCTTACAGATTGCAAGCAACAGTAAGGTTTTTATTGATATGTTTGAGTCTCCTCTTGCCCACATACAGTTAGCTCAAAAAGCAGATTTATTTTTAATAGCGCCTGCAACGGCTAATTTTATAAATAAATATGCCACTGGTATTGCCGATGACTTACTTTTAACTGCCTTACTTGCTTTCAGAGGGGCTGTTATAATTGCGCCTGCCATGAACTGGAGGATGTATGAAGCTCCACAACTTCAGAAAAACATTGATTATCTTAAAAGTATTGGCGTTACTTTTGTAGAGCCCGAAGAAGGCTCTCTGGCCTGCGGTGAGGAAGGAAAGGGAAGATTGGCATCAATAGATAGAATTTTTGAAGTATCTTGCAGTATATTATCCCAAAAGGACTTAGGGCATGAGACAATATTGATAACAGCAGGTCCCACAAGACAATACATAGACCCTATCAGATTTATAACAAATAAATCCTCAGGGAAAATGGGTTATGCCCTTGCTAAAATAGCAAAAAGGAGAGGAGCTAAGGTTAAGTTAATTAGTGGACCCACAAGCATTTCTCCACCATTTGTCGATGAGTTTGTAAGCGTTGAGACAACACAAGAAATGCTGAAAGCAGTGAAAGAAAGAATAGAAGATGTTACAACTTTAATAATGGCTGCAGCTCCGCTTGACTTTGAGCCAGATGAAGTATTTACCGAAAAAATTGATAAAAAAAAGATAAAATCAATATCTTTGAGGCTTTGTCCTGATATTTTAAAAGAAATTAGCAAACTCAAGAAAAAAACCTTTACAGTTGGTTTTGCTGCTGAGTGGGGTTTCAATATTGAAAGGGCGAAGAGAAAATTAATGGACAAATCGCTCGATATGATAGTTCTGAATGATATTTCTGGATATGAGGTAGGAATGGGGTCTGAGGACAATCAAATAATAATTATTTACAAAGAGGGTAAAAAATTCACTCAACATAAGACACCTTTACTTTCAAAGGAAGAGATTGCCCATATAATTCTCTCTAAGATTACGGAGTTAAAAATTGTCTGACCTTTTCCTGAATCGAAGAAAAAAGGTCTTAGAGCACGCTCTCTTAAATTCTGATGCTTTTTTGCTTACGAATCGTAAAAATATCAGATATCTTACAGGCTTTAATGGAAGTTTTGCCTTGGCTTTGTTTACAAGCAGTGATAACATTCTTTTGGTTGACTTCCGTTACAGAGAACAAGCGAAAAAAGAGACCGAGATGCAAGTAGTAGAATTCAAAAATACATGGCTCGATGCACTAAAAAAAATAATTTCTCAGAGAAAAATCAAAAGGCTGTCCTTTGAGTCAACCTTATCTTATGAGACTTTTGCTCTCCTTTCAAAGCTAAAAAGAGTAGAACTCTCACCTCTTAGCCATTTAGTTGAAAAGACCAGGGCATTAAAGGACAGAGAGGAGATTGAATATATAAAAGTAGCAGTAAAAAGAGCAGAAGAGGCATTTTTGTCTGTAAGACCGTATATCAAAGAAGGCATTAGTGAGAGAGAAATTGCCATTATGCTTGAACATGAAATAAGAAAGCAAGGTGCCGATGAGTTGCCTTTTCCTGTTATTGTAGCTTCCGGTGAAAATTCTTCTATGCCCCATTGGAGAAACTCTGAAAGAATCCTAAGAAAAGGAGATTTTATTTTAATTGATTGGGGTGCTGAGTATAAAGGCTACTATTCAGACATGACAAGAACTTTTGTTTTGGGAAAACCTTCGGACAGACAAAAGCATATTTATGAAATAGTAAACAATGCCCGATTAGAAGCAATAAAGGCTATTCGGCAGGATAAAAAAGCAAAAAAAATTGACGCAAAGGCAAGAAATTTGATAAAACAATCTGGTTATGGTGAAAACTTTGGTCATGCTACAGGTCATGGGATAGGTATGGATGTACATGAATTTCCTAAAATAAGCGTTAATTCCGAGGATATTATTAAGCCTGGAATGGTTTTTACAATTGAACCAGGAATTTATATTGAGGGATTTGGAGGTGTAAGAATCGAGGATATGGTGCTGGTAAGAGAAGACACAATAGAAATATTGACAAGTCTTCCAAGAGATTTACAAATTTTACAGGAGGTGCCACTTGATATCAACAACTGATTTTAAGAAGGGGTTAAAAATTGAATACAAAGGAGAACCTTATGAAATAATTGATTTCCAACATGTGAAGATGCAGCAGAGAGCTCCTATTGTAAGGACAAAGATAAAAAATCTCAAAACTGGTAGGGTTCTTGAAGAGAATTTTTCAGCTGGTGAAAAATTTGAAAAGCCACAGCTCGAAGAAAAGCAGATGCAGTATCTATACTCTCAAGGAGATTCATACGTATTTATGGATATGGAGTCTTATGACCAGGTTTCTATTCCGAAAGAACGAATGGGAGAGGCTATCTACTACATAAAAGAAGAAATGCTCGTAGATGTAATTTATTACAAAGGAGAACCACTTGTGATTGAACCTCCAATGTTTGTTGAATTAAGAGTAGAAGAAACAGAACCAGCATTCAGAGGTGATACAGCTTCGGGCGGTGCCAAGCCTGCTAAGCTTGAGACCGGACTTATCGTAAAAGTGCCTTTTCATATTCAGAGCGGAGATTTGTTAAAAATAGATACTCGAACAGGTGAATACATAGAAAAGGTAAAGGAGTAAAAGATGGAGCTTGAGCAGATAAAAGAAATCATTTCTTTCTTAAAAGATACAGATATAACAGAGTTAAATATAGAAAAGGAAGGCTTTAAGATAAAAATAAAAAGAGGTTATATCTACGGTCCTCTCGAAGTTACAAGAACAACAAGGATAGCTGAGGAAGCTCCAAGAGAGATTCGTCCTTCTGAAAGCTTCATAGAACACGAGGAGACTCTTCATACCGTCATTTCTCCTCTGGTAGGAACTTTCTACAGAAGTCCTTCTCCCGATTCTCCTCCCTTTGTAGAGGTAGGAACAAGAGTTGAAAAAGGCCAAGTTCTTTGTATAATTGAAGCAATGAAGATAATGAACGAGATCGAAAGTGAAGTCTCTGGAGTTATTAAAAAAATATTAGTAGAAAATGGACAACCAGTAGAATACGGAGAGCCTCTCTTCCTAATTGAGGTAGCCTAAATGGAGTTGTTTAGGAAAATTTTAATTGCCAACAGAGGTGAAATAGCAGTTAGAGTAATTCGGGCTTGCAGAGAACTTGGTATAAAGACTGTTGCTGTATACTCAGAGGCTGACAGAGACTCTCTCCATGTTAAGTTAGCAGACGAGGCTGTCTGTATAGGTCCTCCTTCGCCAGCTCATAGTTATTTAAATATAACAGCCATATTATCTGCCGCTGACATTACTGATGCAGAGGCCATACATCCCGGTTATGGTTTTCTTTCAGAGAATGCCCAGTTTGCAGAGGCTTGTGTAAACTCGGGCATAACCTTCATAGGACCTACGCCGGAAAACATAAGAATAGGAGGAGATAAAGCTAAAGCAAGGCAGATATTGAAGAGAAAAGGCATTCCTGTTGTGCCTGGCAGTGACGGGCCTGTGACTTCAGAGGAGGCTTGTATAAAAATTATAAAGAAAATAGGTCTTCCAGTCATATTCAAAGCTTCTGCAGGTGGTGGTGGTAGAGGTATGAGAATCGTAAATGACGAAAAAGACATAGAACAGACGTTTTTTATGGCTCAGAGAGAAGCTCTTGCAGCTTTTGGAAATGGAGAGCTGTATATTGAAAAATATTTTCCTAAGGTAAGACACATTGAAATACAAATTCTTGCCGATAGGCAGGGAAATATAATTCATCTTGGCGAGAGAGATTGTAGCATTCAGAGAAGACATCAAAAACTCATTGAAGAAGCACCTTCTCCGGCTCTGACAGAAAAATTGAGGAAAAAAATTGGTGAGTATGCCGTAAAAGCTGCTAAAGCTCTTAAGTATAGAAATGCAGGCACTTTTGAGTTTATCGTAGATGATGAACTTAATCCTTATTTTATAGAGATAAATACTCGTGTGCAGGTAGAACATCCTGTGACGGAGGAAATAACAGATATTGATATAATCAAAGAACAAATAAAAATTGCAAAAGGTTATCCTTTAAGCTTCAAACAATCACAAATAAGATTCAAAGGTCATGCAATTGAATGCCGTATCAATGCTGAAGACCCTGAAAAATTTACTCCTTCTCCGGGAATTTTAGAGTTCATTCATTTTCCCGGTGGTCCAGGCATAAGGGTAGATAGTTTTCTTTATCAGGGATGCAAGATATCTCCCTACTATGACTCCCTTGTTGCTAAAATTATTGCTAAAGGTTCAACAAGATTAGAGGCAATAGATAGAATGAGAAGAGCATTAGAGGAGATGACTGTAAAGGGTATAAAAACGAATATTCCGTTTTTTCTTAAAGTCCTACAACATCCGGATTTTATAAAAGGAAAATTTTTCACTGATTTTGTTCTTCAAATGCAAAATAATGATAAAAGTTGACATTCCTTCCGTATGTCTAATCATCTCATCAAGGGAAATTCCAAAGAAACTTGAAACGGCACTTATCTCAGGAATTAAATGGATTCAGTACAGAGAAAAAGAGCTTCCAAGAAGAGAAATTTTGAAAAACGCCATTTTAGCAAGAGATTTGACAGTCAAGTATGGTTGCCTATTGACTGTAAATGATTATGTTGATATAGCTATTGCAGTAGAAGCAGACGGAGTTCACCTTGGACAAGAGGATATTCCCTTAGAAGTTGCAAAAAAAATTTTCAATGGCATAATTGGAATATCCACTCATAGTTTAGAAGAGGCTGTTGAAGCTGAAAAAAATGGCGCAGACTATATAGGATTTGGTCCTGTATTTACCACAAAAACAAAAAAAAATGCTCTTGCACCGAGAGATATCAATATGGTATCCTTTATTTGTAAAAAAATTAAAATTCCTGTAATTTTAATAGGTGGAATAAGAGGAGAAAGTTTGAATTTTCTTTATGAAAAAGGTTGTAGATATGTGGCGGTTAGTTCGGGAATATTGGATGGTGATATGGCTAGAAACATAGAGGAATTTTTAAAATTTTTCGAGTCCATAAATGAAACAAAATATTGCTAACATAGTAGCTAACATATGTGAGAATAAAAACACAGGAATGTTAACAATAACATTTGCTTCAGAGAAAAACTTATTTAAAATTTACTTCAAAAATGGAGAGATTTATCATCTCTCTTTTGGATTTAAAAAAGGTTTAGAGTGTTTAAATGAGATAAACGAAAGAGAGCCGATTTCTTATAATTTTATTCCCGACGTAACTATTGATATAAGTAGTGGTAATCTTTCAACTGAAAAAATAGTCGAGAACCTAAATAAGATAAACAAATATATATCCTCTGAAGAAGTCACAACAATAAAATCCTCGGATTTTGAAAAAGTAAAAGAAGCAATAAAAACAGCTTTAATAAGACAGATAGGACCTATTGGAGGGAAAATACTTGAAAAATATATCAGAGAAAAATGGGTTCCCGCAAATCCTCCCACTAAGGAAGATTTTTTAAAGCTTGCTAATCTTCTGATGGAAGAAATAGAAGAACCTCTTTCAAGAAAGGAATTTTTCAATGAGATAAATAAATTTTTGGAGGTACATAAATGAAGATTGAATTAGGATTAAGAGCAGGTGTGGCAATTCCAATAATAGCAATTTTGATTTTAGGTATGGGTATTCTGTTGGTTTTTAATTACTTTACGCAGGTGAACATTCTGAAAGAAGAAGAGAGAAGAAGTATCGATGCTGCTGTTAATACAACCCAAATTCTACTTGAAAAAGCCACTGCCCATTATCTTCAGATGTCTGCTTTGGTAGCGAGATTGCCAGAAGTTCAGGAACTCGTCTCTAAAAAGGACAGAAATCGTTTGATTGACAGGTTTCTACCGGCTTTTACCTATCTAAAAGAAGAACATGGTTTGGCTCAGTTCCATTTTCATCTACCCCCTGCTGTCTCTCTTGTGAGACTCCACGAACTTACGCTCTATGGAGATGATTTGTCAACCTTTCGTGGCACAATTATGCAGACCTACATGACAAAAAAGCCTACAACAGGTTTAGAAGCTGGTGTAGGAGGAATAGGATTAAGAGCCGTTGAACCAATAATCTATAAAGGGACATATGTTGGAAGTGTCGAGTTTGGTGGAGGTTTGGCTCAGGAGCTTAAGGCAATTAAACAGGCAATAATTGGTGATGTGGGAGTTATTGTCCATAAAGAATTTTTAGCAGAATGGGTTGGACTTAAAGATGTAAGATATAAATTTGGAGACTGGATTCCAGTAGCCTCAACTTTACAGGATGTGAGAGGTTATGTTAACGAGAATGCTATAAAAGAAGCCTCTCAGTCTAAAGAAAAGTATTACAAACAGGACATTACTATCGGTGATAAGGAGTATTTAGTTGTTTACACACCTTTAAAGGATTTTTCTGGAAAAAATATAGGCTTCATATACATAGTTAAGGAGAAAATTTTAAGCCAATTAGAAATTCTTAGAATTTTAGGCATCAATATTCTAACTTACATAGTCATGCTTATAGTCATGGCTTTCTTAATAGGTTATGGTATGAACAAATTTGTAATAAATCCTATTATTGCACTAACTAAAGCTGCCGACGAGATATCGATGGGTAAAACTTCCCAAAAAATCGAGATAACCAATGCCAGAGGAGAGATTGCAGTTCTTGTAAAGGCTATAGAAAGAATGAGAATAACGATGAAAAAGCTTCTGGAATAGGAGAAAAAAAATGACAAAAGGCAAAATATTAGTCATTGATGATAGTCCTCTTGTCAGAAAGCTTGCGGAAGTTTCTCTGCAGGAAAAGGGCTATGAGGTATACACTTCAGCAGATGGAGAGGAAGGATTAAGATTAGCAGAGGACATCAAACCAGACCTTATTTTAGTTGACTTCATAATGCCTAAGATGACAGGTTCTCAATTTTGTAAATCCCTTCGAGAAAATAATGACCTTAAGGATACACCAGTAATCTTAATAACAGGAAAAGGCGAGACAGTAGGTCAGACCTTCATAGAAAAATATGGAGTAATAGATTATTTTATAAAACCTTTTAAGTCTGAAGATTTAATAGACAAGGTTGAATCTACACTGAATAAAATAACAGAAACTCCCTATAAGGAAGCCGTTATAGAAAGTAGTGCAATAGAAAGCTTGCAGAAGGAGACAATAGAAGAGGAAGTTGAATCTAAAGCATTCGATGAACTGCTTGCTTCATTTGAGCCACCTAAGACGGAAGAGTTAATTTTTACCGAAGAGAAAGAAGATACGGCAATATTAAAGGATGAAGAATCAATCAAAGAGGAGATATCTATTTCTCTTACAGAGGATATTCTGTCGAGTTTTGAGAAAAAAGAGACAGACAAAATTGAATTTAAAGAACCACCCCAATTAGAGATTACTGAAGGTTTGCCAGAAATAAACGAGATTGTCGGAGTAGACCAAAAAACAGAGGAAGTAGAAGTCCCAACTTTTTATACAGAGCATATTTCTTTAGAGAATATTATTACTACACAGGAGACCATATCAGAAACAATAGAGGGTGAAATATCTATACCTCAAGAACAGTTAGAGGAGAAAAAAGAGGAGCCAATAGAAGTACATCAGGATATAAAACCTTCAGAGGATTTCTCTTCTTTACCTACACCTGATTTTAATGAACTTTTTTTGAAGTTCGCAGCCTACTTAGATAGCTCATTAGAAGCCCTACTTAAAAAATATGGAGTGATTAAAGAACCATCAACTATTCTTTCGGGTAATTTAAGATTTTTCTCTATCTACGAAATATTTTCTTTAATAAGTTCTAAAAACTTGAGTGGTCTGTTCTTAGTGTTTGATAAAGGTAATACCTTCGAATTATTATTTTTAGAGGGAAAACTTGTATACGGAGTTTCCTCTTTACAAAAGTATAAAATGGGTGGTAAAGTATTCAGTGAAATCTCACAGGGGGATATTAAGAGTATGCTTTCAGAAAGCATACAGGAGCTAAGAAATAATAAAAGTGGAAGCTTCATTTTTGAATTAAACAGTTTTGATACCCTTACTTTCACAAACAGAGAACGGTATGATTTTAGAGAGTTTTTTAGTTAAATATCAAAATGGTATAATATAAACACTCTTGCAAAGGAGATAGATGATATGCCAAAGGTTCTGGTAGCGGAAGATTCACTTACAGATGCTAAATATATTGAATCAATCCTTTCTGAACAGGGATATGATATTATTTTTGCAAGAGATGGAGAAGAAGCGGAAAATATCCTGAATAGTGATAATTTTGACTTGGTTATATTAGATGTGGTCATGCCTAAGAAAAGCGGTTTTCAGGTGTGTAGGGAAATTAAGAAAAATGAAAAGACAAAGGATATTCCCGTAATTCTCGTTACCTCTAAAAAAGAGGAGGCCGATAAATACTGGGGAAAACTACAGGGGGCAGATGAATATGTTACAAAGCCTTTTGAACCGATAGATTTATTAGTGGCGATACGAAAATGTCTGAAGAAATAAAAAAAGAAAAATTTTACTGTGTATTTGGTATTGGAGAGAGAGAGTTTTTAATTCCAAAAGATAGTGTTGTTCAAATTCTTGATATAACACGTATATTCCCAATTCCTGGCTCACCTGACTATATTGTTGGGGCTTTACCAGTAAGAGGAAAGATAATCCCGGCCATAGACTTAGCTAAAATTTTTAACATCGAAAGGCTCGGATATTCGGACAATAAACTTTTAGTTGTCGAGGCAAAGGGAGAAAAATTGGGTATATTATCAGATATAACTCCTTTTTTTGTCAGTTTTGATCCAGACATAGTTGTTGAAGATTTCATTGACCCTGATAAATTATTTGATCAATTAAAGGTTAACTCCAAGAAAAATTCTGAAAAAAGCAATGCTTAGTAATTCAGAACTTATTCGCTACTTCCTTTTAGAGGCGGAAGACTATGTTAACACTCTTGTCGAAGGAGTTGAAGAATTAGAATCTAAAGGATTTGATAAAGAGACCGTAGAATCCCTTTTCAGAGCAACGCATACACTTAAAGGCTCTGCATCCATTGTAAAACTTGAAAAAATTACTCTCCTCGCTCATAAACTTGAAGACCTCTTTGAAGCTTTACTGAATAAAGAAATAGAGTATGAAGATACTTTTTTAGGCTATATTAAGAAAGTTATCAATTCAATTGTAAATTTGATAAACGAAGTTTCAACCTTTGGAGTTGAGAAATCAGAGTTAGACAAAGAGCTTGTAGATATTATCGATGATATTTTAGAGAAAAAGGAGATTCCCCTTAAAAGTGAGATTGCTTCTACTATAGAGGTTTTGCCGGTTACCAATACCGTAAGAATAGACCTTGAATTAATTGAAAACATTTTGACTTCACTTGGTGAAATCCTTGTTCAGAAAAATACACTTACAGACAAAGAGAGGGAATTATTAGAAATTATTGAAGAAATCTCACATAGTGGAAAACGTCTTTTGAAGGAAATCACAGATTTTTCTGATAGATATTGGTTATCTGCCCATGAATCGGGACAAAAGGTTACAGACTCTTTTTTCACAGACTTCGGAGACCTTCAGTTTGACCGCTATGATGAATATCACATATTACTGAGGAAAGTTCAAGAGATTACAAATGATATATCAGAAAGCATGAAGTCTCTTTTAAGTTTTTCTGAAAATTTATCTCTAAGTTTTAAATCTATTAGCAGAGAGATTAATTATCTTAAAGACAATCTTGTAGAAATAAGAATGATTCCGGCAGGTAAACTTCTACACAGACTTGCAGAGGCAACAAGAGATATTGCAGAGAAGGCAGGAAAAATCGTTGAAGTTGAGATTAGAGGAGCAGAAATAAAGGTTGACAAGCCTGTTTTTGATTCTCTTTATGAGCCAATAATTCAAATAATAAGAAACGCTATTCAACACGGTATTGAATTACCTGAGGAGAGAATTGAGAAAGGCAAAGAAAAAACAGGAAAGGTTAAAATTGAATTTGCTAAAGAAGGGAAAAATATAAATATCGAAATTAAAGATGACGGCAGAGGAATAGATTTGGAAAAGGTAAAAGAAACTGCTATTGAAAGAGGAATAATTTCATCAGACCGAATACCCTATCTAACTCGCGAAGAGATACTCTCATTTATTTTTGCTCCCGGCTTTTCTACTTCTGAACAAACAGATTACCTAAGTGGCAGGGGCATGGGGCTTAATATCGTTAAAACAGCTATCTCGAAACTCAAAGGAACAATAGAGGTATTTTCTGAGAGTGATAAAGAAACAACTTTTAGAATAAAGATACCTCAATCACTTAGCATCTCCACTTTACTGGTGTTCCGTTCTTCAAAACTTGAATATGCCGTTCCAATAAATTATGTTGAGGAGATTCTTTCCCTTGAGGATTTTCCTGATGCTGTAAAAGAAAAGATAATAAATCATAAAAATCGTAGTATTCAAGTGAAGTTATTTTCTGAAATTTTCTTCTCATCTAATGGAAAAAAACTTGAGAAAGGTTACATAATTATATTTAATTTTTCTGGAATTAGAAGAGGTCTTGTGGTTGAGGAAGTTCTTGGTCATGAAGAAACTACAATTAATAGCTTTGGGAAGTTTCTTGAAGGTCTAACTCAGTATCTTGGATATTTTATTTCAGGAAAGGGTATCCCTCGATATGTAATTGACCCTCTCAAGATATACGAAGAAGAATTTGTTTTAACCCCCTCTTATGCTGCATTTATAGAGCCTATTAGTTATAAAGGTGCTGTTCTGGTTGTTGATGACTCAATCAGTGTGAGAAAGTCTTTACAGAATATTTTAGAATCTAAGAAAATAAGAGTTTATACTGCAAAAGATGGAAATGAAGCACTTAACGTCTTAGAAAATAAAAATGTTGACCTAATAATTACAGATTTAGAAATGCCGATAATGCACGGTTATGAACTCATAACAAGAATTAGAAAAGACCCAAGATATAGAGACCTGCCAATTGTTGTTCTTACCTCTCGTGGTACTAAAAAGCACGAAGAAAAAGCATTATCTCTTGGCGCTGATGGGTATATAGTAAAACCATTTGATGACAAAACTATCTCTCAATTACTAATAAAATTTGAACTGATTAAGGATACTTTTTAAACCTTAAATCTCTCCGAAGAAACAACCAATTCTTTTGATGTCTCTGCAAGAGATTGTGACAGCTTAGTAAGCTCATCTGTAATTTTTGCAGTGCTTTCTATAACTTCTTTGACGCCATGAATTGAGTTAACTTCTGTATCTGTAATTTCTTTCTGTTTTAAGGCTGATTCGTTAATTTCAATGATAATCTGGCCTATTTTCTTTATGATAGAATCTATTTTTTCAAAAATTTCTGTTGTCTGAGCAACCATATTTGTTCCTGCCTCCACATAGCTTGTTTCTTCTTCAAGATTTCTTGTGACAGCTGTTGCTTCTTCCTGAATTCCTGTAATAATATCGGCGATATTTTGAGAAGACTTTGCCGTTTTCTCTGAAAGAGTTCTTATCTCTTCTGCTATTACTACAAAGCCTTTTCCTCCTTCTCCTGCTCTCGCTGCTTCAATAGAAGCGTTAAGGGCTAAAAGATTTGTTCTATTTGCAATTTCGCTGATTAATGTAGAGATTGTTCCGATCTCCATTATTTTCTCTCCGAGAAGCTTCATCCTTCTATTTATTCCCTGAACGGCTGTTCTTATTAATTGCATGCTATTTATTGTTTCTGTAACAATTTCATTTCCTTTTAATATAGCCTCAAGGGCTTCTCTTGAGACATCGGTGGCAAAATTGGTTTTATCACTTGTTTGTGTTGCAAGAGAGGCAGCTTCTTCAATTAAGTATGCTACTTTCTCAATCTCTTGTCTTTCTATCTCAGCACCTTTCTGGAGTTTTTGAATAATGTCGTTAAGGACGATACTTTTTTCACCTATATCTTCTGCTGAATTTTTAACTTCCTTTACAAGTTCGCTTAATCCATCAGCCATTAAATTGAATGCATCGGCCATTGAACCAAACACATCGGGAGTAACTTCTGCTCTCTTTGTGAGGTCTCCTTCGGAAGCAGCGGTCATTATCTGTAAAAATTTAATAACATTAGTTTGCATCTCTCTTTTTTCTTCTTCTGTTTGAATTACCGTTGATAATCTATCCATCATCTGATTAAAGGCGTCGGCAATTTTTTCAAATTCGTCTCCTGTTTTCAGTTTAATTCTTTTTTCAAAGTTACCAGCTCTAATTGCCTCTATAGCTTCTTCCATAACTGATAGAGGATTTATAACCTGTTTTCTAAACCAGAAAACATTGGCTGTAGATATTGCTATTAGAGCTATAGCAAAGATTATAAGAACAGGCATAAATTTTATAAGACTTGCCATTAATCCGATTTGTTTTACTATAAATTCTTCGCCGTAAATCTGATAACCTGTAATTATAAGTCCTGCGAGAAGAATTATGGTTGAAATTAAGATAGAGAAGTTGAAGATGACTAAAAATTTTCTATAAAGGCCTGTAGGTTGTTTTCTTTTAATAATTTCCGCCGTTTTTTTCTGTTTCTTTTCGGTCATAAAAAACCTCCAAAATTAATTGAGATTATAAAATATGTAAGAAATTATATAAAATTGTCAATATTTTTATATGCCAATAACTCTTCCTGTTTTTAAATCTATATCTATTGCTTTAAAATTTGGATTTGAAGCTGTTCCGGGCATTAGATTAATTTCTCCTGCTACAGGCACAATTAATTTAGCTCCATG
The DNA here is from genome assembly GCA_002339325.1 of Nitrospiraceae bacterium UBA2600. Taxonomy (GTDB): domain Bacteria; phylum Nitrospirota; class Thermodesulfovibrionia; order Thermodesulfovibrionales; family Thermodesulfovibrionaceae; genus Thermodesulfovibrio. The sequence goes on from DDKK01000052.1 coordinate 50,079, forward strand.
AAATACTAATATATCTTTGATAAATAACTGCCATCCTTCCGGTACTCCCTTTAAGTTTGGATTATCAGACAGGCTTAGGTGCGTCTTTGCTATACATACAGAGAAGTCCTCAAATTCTTTCTTTTCATTGATTGATTGGAGTTTATCAAGGGCAAGAGGTGAAAACTCTACAGAATCTGCTCCGTATATTTCCCTTGCAATTTTTTCTATTTTTGAAATATGAGGTAATCGACTTTCATAGAGAAATCTAAATTTTGAACCTCTTTTGCATGCTTCCATGACTAATTCTACCAATTCTAAAGCTCCCTCTCCGCCCTTTTCCCAATGTTCAGAAACTGCCAGAGGAACTCCAATCTCTTTACAATATTTTTTTATAAATTCAATTTCTTCTGAAGTATCTGTCAGAAATCTGTTCAGGCAAACTACCATGTTAAGACCAAATTTTTCTATTATTTTTATATGATGAAAGAGATTTCTCATTCCTCTTTCAAGCCATTGGATATTTTTTTCAAAATAATCCTTTGGTAATGGATTACCAGGTATTATTTTTGGTGCATTTCTGTCTCCTCCATGGTATTTTAAAGCCCTTAATGTTGTTACCAATACAGCAGCATCAGGTTTCAGTTCAGATATGCGACATTTTATATTACAGAACTTTTCAAATCCTATGTCTGCACCAAAACCTGCTTCTGTAATATGGTAGTCGCTCAGTTTAAGTCCTATCATATCAGCGATAATAGATGACTGGCCTATGGCAATATTGGCAAAGGGAGCAGCATGTACGAATACGGGCTGTCCCTCTATTGTCTGGATTAGGTTAGGATTTATGGCAGATAACATTAAAGCGCACATTGCACCGCTTACTTCAAGGTCTTTTGTTGTTATTGGCCTTCCATCTCGAGAGTAAGCAACAACTATATTGTTTATTCTTTCCTTAAGGTCTCTTAAATCTCTGGCTAAGCTTAAAATTGCCATTAACTCTGAAGAAGTGGCAATATCAAATCTTGATTCCATTGTCACTCCATCTTTTTTACCACCCAGACCGATTACTATTTTTCTTAAAGCCTGAGCACAGAAGTCAATTACCCAGCCCATCTGAACTTTCTTAGGGTCTATATCGAGCCTTTTTAAACCTCGTTTTTTGAGAATCTCATCAGGGTAGTTTGCCTCGTGAAGCATCCTTGAAGTAATTGCAACCATGGCGAGATTGTGTGCGTTAGTTACGGCGTTTATATCGCCAGTAAACCCAATAGAGAACTCATTTCTTGGAATACATTGAGAAAGTCCTCCTCCTGCTGCAGAGCCCTTTATGTTCATGAGAGGGCCTGCAGAGGGTTGCCTTATGGCACAGCTTACTTTTTTGCCTTTTTTCCCAAAACCTTGAGTAAGTCCAATTGTTGTTGTTGATTTCCCTTCTCCAAAAGGAGTAGGAGTAATTGCGGTAACTATTATATATTTGCCATTAGGATTATCCTTAATTCTATTGTAAAGTTTCCCGAAATCAATTTTTGCTATGTAGCGTCCATAGGGTATTAATTCTTCTTCTTTTATATTTAGTTCTTCGGCAAGCTGAAATATGGTTTTCATTCGTTTTTCAGCTTCTTGAGCTATTAACCAGTCCGGTGATGAGAGGGGGTTAGGTAGCATAGAGTATTTTGTTTTCTCTCTTTTTATTCGTTAGGATTATCAATGTCGGCAAGATAATCTTTCAATTTCTCCATTAGAGAGTCCGGTAAAACATCTTCATAAAGTAGAGCATTCATCTCCTCTATTGTGAGCTTTTCCTTTATGTCTTTTGGAAGCATTCTAACTATAGCTACTCTTGCTGGATCTGGTTGTTTTTTTGTGTCCATTTTGTCCTCCTTTTGTTAGCATGTCAGGTGGAAAGCACCGGCTACTTTTTTGCCTTCCTCCAGGAACTTATTAAAAATCGAAACTGCTTTTTCCGTATCGCTCACATAAGTTTCTATACCTTTTTCTTTGAGCTCCTCAATCAGCTCTTCTGGCACTTTCATTTTTTCGTAAGCACCCGTTCCAATAACGAGAATTTTTATATCTCTTTTCAATACTTCTTCAAGGTCAGACATACAGAGACCGTGCCCTTCTTTTCTCCACCATGATGGATAGAGACTGTCAGGAAAGACAATTAAGTCTGCCGTGTATTCCTTATTTTCTACAATAACTTTTCCAAAGGAGTAATGATTAATTTTCATAGGGGTAACCTCCTTTTTTGTTGGCGGGAGCGTGTGGGAATCGAACCCACCCTGCCTGTTCCTCACAGGCAACACTGGATTTGAAGTCCAGGAGGGACACCAGAACCCCATACACTCCCGATATAGAATTTTACAGCATTTTTGATATTTTTGCAATTATTTACATTGTATATTCTGTATTATGTGTGAGAGAATTCAATGATTGCCTAAAACTTCCTATTAAGTTATAATGAAAAAAATGAGAAGGAGTATCTATGCCATATTGGCAAGGCGGTGGCTGTAGGGGAAGATTTAGAGAATGTGGATTGAAATGGACTCAGACAAGAGAAGCTATCGTTAATACTCTTTCGTCAAAGTCTGGACATCTTAGCGCAGAAGAAATCTTTTTTGAAGTCAAGAAGGTTCTTCCTGGGATAGGACTTGCTACAGTTTACAGAACTCTTGAGACACTGAGAGAGCTTGGCATAGTGAGAGAATTTGATTTTAAAGATGGAAGAACCCGCTATGAGTTCGTTGTTGGTAAGGAAAACGCTGAACATTACCATCTTATATGTAGAATTTGCGGGAAAATTATTGATTATGAGATAAACCCTCATAAAGAAGAAGACCCTATCAAAGATTTTAAAAGCTTTTTATCAGAAAAGTTTAATTTTTCTATTGAACGTTCGGATGTGCAATTTTTGGGTCTCTGTGAAAAGTGCAGAGAGATTTTAGATAAAAAATAATTAAAGAGATATTTCTTTAAAGCCAAGCTCTAAATTCGAACTCTTTATTTTAAATAATTCTCTTATGTGGTCATCCATTGTGAGATAAATAATCTGCCATCCCTCTCGTGCCAACTCAAAGAGGGTTTCAACTAAAAGGGGTCTCTTTTTGTAGTCTGAGTGCTGAAAAGCATCGTCTAAAATCAGAAAGGCAGGCTCGCCTTTTAGAATGTTTTTAGCTAAACCTATCCTTAAAGCTATCATTATTTGTTCTTTCGCACCTGTGCTTAAATCACTCAAGTTGAAGCTTGAGAATTCATCATTGATAATAATGTCTTCTTGATTTTTTGAGCTTTCATGCTCTGAAGACGGAATTGTAAAACTTAATGATTTATATCTGCCTGTAATTTTTTCTATAAGTCTCGTTATCTCTGGAGTGTTTATTTTCTCCATGAGTTTTTCATCTTCTTCCCTTTGCAGTTCCTGTATTGTCTCATGAACCATTATTCCTGCTATTATTTTTGCCTCTGTATCTTCAAGGCTTTCCAGAAGTTCTTTTCTTTTTAAATATACTTTCTCTATCATTTCATTCCAGCTGGTAGATATATCTATGCCTGTGAGCTGTATTATTCGGGCTCTAAGTCTCTCTAATTCTTGACTTTTTGATTTTAAATGCTCTTCGAGCTCGGATAACTCTCTGTCAATTTTCTCTAAGTCTTGGGGAGAAAATTTTATGTTAGGATTTTCCTTAATAAACTCATTTTCAGGCACGCCTAATCCTTTAAGTAATCCTTCAATTTCATTGAGCTCTTTTTCAATTTGTTTTCTCTCTTTTTCTATTTCTTCAACTTTTTTAGTCCATTCGGTCTCTTCTAAATCAATGTTTAAGTCGTTTTTAAAAATTTCTTCTATCTGTTTTTTTGTCTCTACGAGTCTTTTTTCATATAATTCCCTTTGTTCTTCCATTCTATATTCTTGTTCTCTTAATTTAATAAGACCAGAAATTTCCTCAATTTTTTCGTCCCATTCCTTTTTATTAAATTTGACTCCAGGGTCTTTAATTTCGTAGTCACTCTCTTCTATTCCCAGTTCTTCAAGTTTACCTCTTAATCGCTGTGCTTTCGCTTTTAATTCTTCTCTTTCATTTCTTATTTCTGCTATTTTTTCAGTCCATTTATTTTCGTCTATGCCATTAATTCCGATTCGATTGAAAAAGTCCTCAATTCTATACTTTAAAGAAAGTAGCTCTGTATTAAGTCTCTCGATTTCCCTTTCGTATGTATCTAAGTTAAAGTAGCTTTTCTCTTGCTCATAGAGTAATTCCTCAAAGTCAGTCAAATTTTCAGGCTCTTTCCCAAATTTTTTTGCAAATTCTTCCCTCAAAGTTTTCAGTTCTTCGCTCTTCTTGAAACTTGTAAAGGACTTTTTGGTTTTCAGCATATAATAAGTTGCAAAAAGTCCTGAAGCTACGAGAACAATGCTTGCTGAAATTTTTTGTTCAAGGAAAATCATTAAAATCCCAACAAGTATGAGAAAAGCAGAGAGATATGGAAGAAGAGATGTTGCTTTACCTGTTTTCAGAGGTGAAGAGATAATTTTAAGATAATTCTCTTTCGCTGCTTTAAGCCAGTAGTAATCTTTTGATTTTTCTTTTAATTTATTTAGAGTGTCTAATTTATCATTTATTTCTGCTATTTTATGCCCATACTGAATCACAGCCTGCTGAATATCTGAAATATCCTCATCGGTAAATTTTTTTAGTTGTAGTTCCGTATCTTTTAGGTTAATTGAAATTTTATAGGCTTCGTGTTTTTTGGCTTTCTGAAGAGTTTCTTTGTCTCTTTCTAATTCTGGTATTCTTTGGGTTTGTTTTCTTATTGCCTTAAGCTCTATTTCTAACTTTTCAATGTCCTCACTTATATTTTTATGCTCCTGTATGAGTTTTTTTAATTTTTCAAGCAGGTGGTCAGAGAATTTTTCTTTTTCTATTTTTAGTTTATTAAGTTTTTCATTCAAAACATATGCTTCATATCTTTTGGCCTTAAGTAAAAGCTGCTTTTGTCCTGAAAGTTCTTCTTTTCTTATTTGTAGGTTTCTGATTTCTCCCTGTTCATATTCATTTATTAGCTGTTTTATTAATCCTTCAATTTGGTTTATTTTCTCTTTTGTTTCAATATAATCTTTGCCTTCGCCTTGCTTTTTTATGTTTATCTGTCCGTCTTCAATTTTTGCTCCTTTTAAGGTGGCCGTAATTTTACTTTCAATCTGATTTAATACTCTTCTCGGAGACAGAATTTCTTTAAGTGTTTTTTTATCAATTCCGCAAGAATTTTTTACTATTTCTGTCTCTCCTTCTTTCACTATTAAGAGATTACTTAGCGATGGCGGAAGCCCTTTTTGCTGTTTTTCCAAATGGTCTTCTATTTTTTTCTTTGATGATGGTGTGAAATCAGAAGATTTATTATCAAATCCAGATATTACAACTTTTCCCTGTCCAGGTTGTCTGAGGTCGCTCCAATGAACTTTGTTTTTAAAGAGGCTATGAATTATAAATTCAACAAGATAGGACTTGCCTTTCTCGTTTTCGCTGTAGACAAGGTTAACTGTGGAAAAATCTATACTTAAGTTGCTGAGTGGACCGCATTGTTTTATGGCTATTTTTTCTATTTTTAATGGCATTTTAGTCGCTAAAAATTAACTCCATTGCTTTTTGTAATATTTTTTCTCTTGGAGCTTGCTGATTGCTAATCTCTATTTTTTCCATTTTTTCTTTTACCTTTTCAAGAAGATAGAGCCTGTCTGAGTCAATTTCCTTTAAAATTTTTATCTCTGAAATATCCAAACCATCTTTTTCATAAAGATTAATTCCTGTATTAGACAGTATATTCAGAAATATTTCCATTGTTTCTCTTAAATCCCTTACATATCCTTTTAGAGATAATCGGACAGAAGCTTTTGAGAGTTCCTGCTGATTTACATTCCAGCCTTCTACCATCTGTATAATTTTTTTATTTATAAAATCTTCCTGCTCCTCTGAGGGGAGAAGTGTTATGGTTTCATTAAAATAGATTTTATCTGTATTAACAATAATGTCTTCTACATGGTCTGCAATTGTATCGTATACGAGGAATCTTCTTTTTCCTGTCTCGGTAATATCTAAACCGCAGGGTGACCCTGGATAAAAAACTCTTCCGAAATCAGAGGGTTTGTGAATATGCCCTAAGAATACTCTTAAAGGATTGTGTCTGAGTATTGCCTTTGTTGTAAGGGGCATATAAAACCCAGGCTCATAAGGGTTTAACTCTCTGTTTCCTGTTATGTAATCTCCATGACCTATTAAAATCCACTTTTCCTGGATAGGTTTTTCGTGAGCGAACTCTGATAAAACTTCATCCATTGAGTTTTTTGGATTGTAAGGGATGAAAAGAACAGACATGCCTTCGATTTCTTTTATTTTTGTTTCATTTAACACTTCTATATTGGAGGAAACAAAGAGTTTGTTGCTAATCTGATAGTCATGATTGCCGGGAATGATAGAGATTTTTATGGAAGGAAAATTTTTGCAAAGAGAGTCAAAGTCAGCATAATTTGAAAAGTCTCTGTCAAATAGGTCTCCTGCAATTATCAGATATTCTATGCCTGACTGTTTTATTTGTTCAAATATATTCTCCAGTGCCCTGTATCTCTCAGGCGTTTCATTGTGTCTTTTTAGATGAACATCTGCGGTGATTGCAATTTTCATTAAGAATTATTTTATCAGATTTTCCACTTTGCAGTTTTTGAAACTTGAAAATTTATTTTATCTGCAAAAACTTATGAATCTGAAGATTAAATCTAACTTGGAGTCTATCCTCAATAATCCACTCTGCAAGCTTGCTTGGTTGTAAAAATCCTATTGCAGGAGAAAAAAGTATCTCTCTTGTTTTTGCAGAATATTTTTTAAGGAAGTCTTTAGCCCATTCATAATCTCTTCTGTCGGTTATTACGAATTTAATCTCGTCTGCCTTTTTAAGAAACCGAAGGTTTTCAAGGCAGTTTTTACTTTCCATGCTACTGCCTGGAGTTTTTATGTCAAGAATTATTTTGACTTGCCGAGGGACACGTTCTATTGAAATTGAACCATTTGTCTCAAGAACAACATTATGTTTCATATCAATAAGTTTATCCATAAGGTCATAAATCTCATTCTGTAAAAGGGGTTCTCCTCCTGTAATTGCAACATATTTTAATTGTGACGATTTTATTATACGGAGCAATTCATCAACTGAGAACTCTTTTCCATTGTCATAAGAGTAAGTTGTGTCACAGTAAGTGCATCTTAGATTACAGCCAGAAAGCCTTACAAATATCATGGGAATTCCTACAAGAGAGCCTTCTCCTTGTATGCTAATAAAGATTTCGGAGATTTTCATATCGTTAGTTTAGAATTGATAATTTTATATCCTTCTGAAGCCTCTTTAAGCCATACTTGTGCTGAGAATCTACCTTCAGGCAAGAAACCATAGGAGAGTTCTCGCCAGGTGACTACCGTGATATTCCCTTCTCTTTTTGCCTCTGCTACAGGATGTTTAGCAATATTAAGAAGGGCTTTTACAGACTGCGAGTCCTTTGATTTTGATATTGCATCATCATTAATTATTTTATATCTTTTATCTATATAAACCTTCTTTGAGAAAAGGTCTACGAATCCTGTTATGTATTCGTCGTTGTATTTTGATACAAACCACCACCTTAAAAAATCATTGGGCAAAGGATAGACTCTGTATTGCTGGGCTTCAATTTTTTGTTTAAGGAAATCTCGGGCTTCTGTTTTAAGATAAGCCTTAAGCCCTATGTAGAATAGGACAAAGATTATAGCTAAGAGATAAAAAAACCTTGACTGCTTTTTGAATTTTAATGAAATTATCACGGAAAGCAGAAATGGTAGAAGCACATATGGGTCTATGATGAAGGTGAGAGAAAGACTGTAAGGAGTGCAGTCGAAAGGACATAGTATTCTTGTTCCATACTGGTTAGTAAGGTCAAGGAGAATATGAAGAGCATAACCGCAAAGGGAAATGAGATAAACTTTAAAGAAACCATACTTTTTTCGTAAAATGAGAGCAGGTATGAGGGGAAACACGAAAAGAGCAAGTATTCCATGTGTTATGCCTCTGTGGTAGATGAGAAATGTTTCTTTACCGTGAAGTCTGAGAATTATATCCAAATCAGGCGAAAGGGTGGATATTATAAAAACAAAGAGTAGAGCTCTGTTTTTTGTCAGAAAGCTTCCTGAGACAAAACCAGAAAGACTATGAGAGAGAGGATCCATTGAGAATTTTAACAAAAAAGATTAACTTCCGTCCTCTTCTTTTGATAAGAGAATTGTTGAAATTTTATGTAGCCCTGTGTCATATTTATGACATGAACGATGAAATCGTAATTGCCGGTAAATCTCAAGCTATTCAGCGGATTATTGAGCTTTCGGAGAAGCTATCAAAGGCTAACAGCACTGTTTTGATAATGGGAGAAAGCGGCACAGGTAAAGAGCTTTTTGCAAAATTAATTCATCAGAAAAGCTCAAGAAACTCGAAGCCTTTTATTCCAGTAAACTGTGCAGCCATACCCTCTGAACTTCTTGAGTCAGAGCTTTTCGGTCATGAAAAGGGTGCCTTCACAGGAGCAACCTTTATGAGACCTGGAAGATTCGAACTTGCCAATGGGGGAACTATTTTTCTTGATGA
>DDKK01000039.1 GCA_002339325.1 Nitrospiraceae bacterium UBA2600
AGTCATGGCTCATGGCAGATAGGAAAAGTGTTTGGCATTCCAATAAGAGTGCACTATACGTGGCTTATCATTTTCGGCCTTCTTACGTGGTCTCTCTCAACACTTTATTTCCCCTCTGTAGCACCTCAAATGTCCCAAAGCTCCTACTGGATAAAGGGCGCTTTAGCGGCTCTGCTACTTTTTGTGAGTGTGGCAATTCACGAACTTTCACACTCATTAGTAGCTCTGAAATACAGACTTGAGATTGAAAGTATTACTCTTTTTATCTTCGGTGGAGTTGCTCAAATGAAAGGAGAGCCACCCTCGCCTCAGGCAGAATTTAGAATTGCCATAGCAGGACCACTTGCAAGCTTTGCCCTCGCTGGAATTTTCTATGCCTTAGAAGCAAACACTTTAGATATAGGAGCAAAATCACTCTTTGCCTATGTTTCAAATATAAATCTAATACTTGGCATTTTTAATCTAATCCCTGGCTTTCCAATGGATGGTGGAAGAGTTTTCAGGGCAATGCTTTGGAGTAGAAAAAAAGACTATGTCTATGCAACGCAGAAGGCATCAAAACTCGGACAGGGAATTGCCGTGTTTTTTATTATATTTGGCTTATTTTTACTGCTTTTTGGAGCACCAACAGGACTCTGGCTGATACTTATTGGCTGGTTTCTATACTCTGCTGCCTACGGAAGCTATCAACAGACAACTCTTCAGGCTTTGCTCGAAGGTGTTAAGGTAAAGGACATCATGGCAAGAGAGCTAATTACAGTAGAGCCTCAGATGAACATTCAAGAACTGGTCAACAAATACTTTCTAAAGTATGGTTACACGGGCTTTCCAGTTACAGAGGGAGGGAAGTATTTAGGCATTATTACATTGCGAGATATTAAAAACATACCCGAGGCAGATAGAGCTCAGAGAGAGGTATCAGAGTTTTATCAGAGACACAGAAATGAGTGGGAGATTTCAGAGGAGGAGTTTGTGGTTAATGCTTTAGAGAGAATGTTAAAGAACGAAATGGGAAGATTGGTCGTAGTTGATGGCGACAAAATAGTCGGAATGATTACAAGAAACGGAATTGCAAAATATTTAGAAGTAAAGGGAGCAATTGTTAGCAAAGAAGAGACACGGTGATTCTAAATTTAAAGTCGTGTTAAAAAACTTTTACCCGTGTTCAGAATTTTGCTCCGTCTGGTTTGGTATGGCAGGAAAGAGGAAGAATAATTGTTTTCAATCTGAAAATCAACAACAATCCCGGCAATGCCACGAAGAATGTTAGAAGATAAAAGATACTCCAACCAAAGGCATCTACGACAAACCCGGAAGTGGGTGTTATGATTACCCTGCCTACAGAAGCAAGAGAAGAAAGTAAAGCATACTGAGTAGCAGCATAGCTGCGGTTACATATTGCCATTAGCAAAGCAAGAAAAGCTGTTGTTCCCATACCACCGGTAAAGTTTTCAATCACTACAGTAGCCATGAATAGAGGCATACTCTTGCCAATTATTGCTAAAACCATAAACATGAGATTTGAAATAGCCTGAAGTGCTCCAAAGTAAATTAATGCTTTGAAAAGACTCATCTTTTTAAGAAGAAAACCGGCAAAAACTGCACCAACAATTGATGATACAAGGCCTCCTATTTTGTTCACTGTGCCCACTTCAGAAAGAGAAAAGCCAACTCCTCTGATAAAAAAAGCAGTGCTGAGTGAGCCAGCATAGGCATCGCCGAGCTTGTAGAGAATAATGAACAAGAGAAGAATAAAGCTTTTTTCTCTGTGAAGCAGGTCTCTGAAAGGCTCTATAAAAGATTCTTTAAGATTTCGTGGATGCTGCACTCCTTTTGGTTCATCTGCCCATAGAGAAGCCAAAAGACCTAAAACGAGCAAGGATGCGGTGGCAGTTATCGCATACTTCCAACCAATGTAATCGGCAAGAAGAAGACACAGTCCTCCAGCCACAATCAGAGCAACTCTATAAGCAGTGACCGCAAAGGACGCCCCAATTCCTCTATCCTTTGGAGAGAGAATCTCTGTTCGATAAGCATCAATGGCAATATCTTGAGAAGCTGAAAAAAAAGCCACTGTTAGTGCAACGATACTAAGCAGCAATAGATTTTCCGGAGTAATCATAACCATAGAAACTATACCAGCAAAAATTAAGACCTGGCTTAACAAAATCCATCCTCTCCGTCTTCCAAAAGGAGATATTACATATCTATCCAGAAATGGTGACCACAAAAACTTGACACTATAAGGCAAAGTGAGGGCTGTTAAAATTCCAATGGTTTTAATATCAACTCCCTCTGCAGTAAGCCATGCCTGAAAAGTTCCGCTTACAAAGGGAAGAGGAAGGCCAGAGGCAAAGCCAAAGATGGTAACTACCGTTAAGGTCTTGAGATTTTTTAATCGTTCCATGGAATTTTAACGGGAAGACTTCCCTTTACCTTTAAACCTTCATTGAATAGCTCTAAAAAGGCTGATACGGCTATTTGGTGAAAGTCATAGGTAAGTATTATGGTCTTCGCTTCTTTGAAAAATCTTACCACATAAGGATTGCCAAAAGATACAACAATTGCATCCTTCGTAGATACCATCTTTTTTATCAGAGACCTCTCCTGCTCGCCTATATCGAACTCCTTACCCCCACCTCTGATATTCGTAAAAATTGCAATCAAAGGAATCTGTTCTGAATCTTTGAACTGTAGCAAATCGTATACTCCACCGAAGTTATTGAAGAACAAATCTTTTACTGAAGAGTCATAAAAGCCTGCAAGATAAGGGGTTACCCTATGCCTTCTAATATCTCCCAATTCATTTTTTACCATCGTAAAAGTTTTTTTAAATACTTCAAGGGTAGAAATTTCATTAAAATCAGTCACAAAAAACCTATCAGATTTTCGGTCTAAGCAGATAAGATTTTTTCTAAGCAAACTAACTCTCTCAAGGGCTTGTTTAATTCTTTCATGAGAAATTAAACCTTTTTTGCAGGCAAAACTGATATTTTCCAAACTTTTGTAAGGGTCTTCAGGATGAAGAATTACGTCAGCTCCTGCCTTTAATGCAAGAGTCTCAGCATGTTCATATCTATCAAGGGCTTTCATATTCATTGCATCTGTAAAAACAACACCTTTAAAAGACATCTTATCCCTGAGCAGATTGTTCAAAACTGACTCTGAGATTGACGCTGGCTTATCATCAAGTTTGCTAACCAACAGATGACCTGCCATAATAGACGAAACACCCGTTTGAATTGCCTTTCTAAAGGGAGTAATATGTTCATCAATGTCTCCGCTTAAAATGGGAAGCGCCGTATGAGAGTCTAATCTTGTGCTTCCGTGACCGGGAAAGTGTTTTCCGCAAGTTTTTAGTCCTCTTGCTTCAAGGGTTTTTATGACGAAACTTCCATATTCTGCAACAACCTCTGGTTCATCAGAAAAAGCTCTCGTGCATATTATGGGATTGTCAGGTTCTGTGTTCACATCCAAGACAGGCACAAAAGTCAAGTTTATCCCTAAATTTAAAGCCTCCGATGAAACAACAGAGTAAAGACTTTCAAGCTCTGCTCTTTCATTCTTAATATCAAAACCTGCTCTTATTGCCATCTGAGAAGGTATTAAAGTAGCACCTTTTATCTGCTGTCCCACACCTCTTTCAATGTCAGAGGCAATAATTAAAGGAGTTTCAGACAAGCTTTGAAGAAAGGCAAGGTACTCCTTTACATCCTCGTAACTTCCGCCAAAGATTACAAATCCTCCTATGCCGTCTAAGACTAATTTTTCAATGTATTTTCGATATTCTCGATTACAGACCTCCTCACCGTCAAGTCTTGCGACAATAAGACTCATTATGTCCCTAAAAAATTTGTCCATGAAAGAATATTATGAAGAAGAGAACTTTAAAGATTCAAGGAGAAACAAATTCTGAGAGACTTGAAAAAACGCTCTCAAAAAAGATTTTCCTCTGACTTGAAAGCTTTTAGAATTCGCATTGACACAGGAATTAATTGATTTTCTATGTAGTAGTCTATGTCAATTTTTGATATGTCTGCCAACTCTACAGGGTATGCCCTTTCACTTATTGAGCCATGACCTTTCTGAATTATATATCCCACCACACTACCCTCACCTACGGGAATGCCCTTTTCAGCAAGCTTTTTAGCTGCCATTACATGTGGAGCTATTAGTTTATAATCCGAAATTGGTTTTGATAGTTGCTCATATACAACAAAGTCTCTCAATTCATACTTTCCCTTTCTTAGAACCTCTACTCTATCATCAAGATAACGAAAAGCTCTTTTTATGTCCTCATCAATGAGGCATATCTTGAGTATCTCCTGCTGGGTTTCTCTTGCATATCTTGAAATGTCTCTTCTTACTACTTCAAGACCTCTTATTTTTAGCCTACCCTTTTCATCTAAAAGGGCATATCTTTTCTTAGCCATACCGCCTTTTTCTCTTGGAACAAAAAGCCCCTTAACGTAGAAGTCTTCTATGTCAAGCCTCATTACTCCTGGAAGTTTTTCATTGATTTCAGCAATAAATCTCTCGATGGCCTCCCTTTTTCCATCAAATTTCAGAAATGCCGAGTCCGTATCACCGTAGATTGCATGAAATCCTCTTTTTTCAGCTTCTTTAAGAACTTCCTTTATCCAGTATCTTCCCAAAGAAGCAGTAGCTTCAGCGCATTCCTTTGAATACCATCTACTTGCAGGATAGGCAAAATATCCATAAGAGGCGTTCAAAACTGTCTTGAGAGCCCTCTGTCTGGTATTGAAAACTACATATTCATGAGAGTCTGGGTCAAAGCTTTTGAGTTTCTCTTTCAGAACAAGCCTCTCCTTTAGAAGTTCCTCTATTGCCCCTGCCTCAAAGCCTCTTTTGTTTTTACAAAACCAATAAGGAGAGTCTGGAATTTTGTATCCGTTTTCCTTACAACAGGAACAGTTAAGAGTATCTATAGATATATTGTAGGATGCTATTATGGAAGGATAGAGAGAGGCAAAGTCTACTACTGCTATATTTCTATGGATTCCTGCTTCTGGCTCTTTTACAAAACCGCCCTCGTAAGTTTGCTGTTGGCGCTCTTTTATCTGGTCAAACTTTGGCTGATTTGGGATAACCCTGTTTTCTGCTTTCGCCCTCTTGATGTAATACCACTCTACGAGCTGACTGTAGGGCATTCTTGAAGTATCAAAAAGAGACTGCCCTGTTATCCGTGTCAGTTCTTCAATCTCGGGAAGTAAAATCTCAGTAAGCCTGTATACAAGCTCGCTGTCTTTAAGACAGTATCTTGCAAGTCTATTGAGTTCATGCTTCTGACCTACGGCTTGGAGTATGTCTTCATACTCCATATCAAGTTTTGTATCTCCGAGAAGTTCATGGGCTACGTTTTTAAGAGTAAGTTGCTCACTCTGAAGAATTGAGGAAAGAATGTTAAATACGAAATTAAATATGTCTATGTGCACTCTACCCTTTATGCGAGCTGTTGTAAATCTTGCTCTCTTTGAGAGACTAATCCCCGAGCCATCTCTTGAAATTGGGCTTATATCTACTTTTAACTGTTTTGCCCTCTCTCTTAAAATGGGCATATCATAAAGGTCTGTATTATAACCGACCAATATGTCCGGGTCATACTCAACTATTGTCTTTATAAATTCATTTATCGCATCCCTCTCTGTCTCAACTACTGAAACATCCTCCCTATAGTTAGCTTTCTGATAAGTTATTACCTTTGATAATCCTTCGCCGTAAAGAGAAATCATCACGATAGAAGGCAATCCTCTCTGAACTTCAACCACTTCAAAATCAAAGGCAAGGATTTTTAATTTCTTTGGTTTTCTTTCAATCTTTGCAATCTTTCCTACTCTGTTATCCTCAATCTCCAAATCCAACCATTGAAGGCACGAAAAATCTCTTTCAGCAAGGTATATTCTTGAAGCACCAATCTGATATTCAAACTCATCTATAACTGAACCTGACCCTCCCCTACTGCCTTCCAGTGATTTTATTTCATCCCTTACCTTCTGTAAGTCCGCATGTTTTTGAGTATAAATTTTCAGAAATTGTCTCTCTGTTCCATAAAAGACTTTTTCTATTTCTTTTATCTCAGTGATAGGAAGTTTTTTTGTTCTGACTAAGTTCTCAATTTCACTTTTAGCTTTCTGTATATCCGAAGGAAAAACAAGAAAAGATGGCCTATAGGATGAGTCAATTATTCTTTTTGCTTGTCCCTCCTCTGGTAAGCCAAATAATACTATCCCTTCATCGGAGTCATCAATATCGAGAAGATATATAATCATTATTGTCCTTGAGGTATGATTATTTTTACCGCCGTCCCTTTTCCTGGTTCACTCTCTATGTTTAGATGCCAGCCATGCGCTCTTGTGAGATGTTTTACAATGGCAAGACCAAGACCTGTTCCACCGAATTGTCTCGACCTTGCCTTATCGGCCCTGTAAAACCTCTCTCCTATTCTTGGTAAATGCTCCCTCGGAATGCCAATCCCCGTATCTTCAACGGAGAGAATAAACTTTCCATTGCTTTTGTTGAACTTCACCCTTACATAGCCTTCATCTGTAAACTTAATGGCGTTGTCGATAAGATTTATAAGTATTTGCATTAATTTATCCCTGTCTGCTTCAATTACACTTCCTTGAGGAATTTCTTGCTGTAGGACAACTCCTTTCCTTTGAGATTTTTCAGCAAAAATCTGAAATACAGAGGAAACTAACTCCTTAATATCTATTTTGTCCTTCTCAATTTTTATCTCTCCTGCTTCTATTCTTGAAAGAGTGAGAAGGTCTTCTATTAGAGCTGAAAGCCTGTCCGTCTGAGTTTTGATTATTTCTATGAATTTCTTTGCATTTTCCCTATCATCTATAGCACCGTCAAGAAGTGTTTCGGCATAACCTTTTATTGCCGTTACTGGAGTTTTTAATTCGTGAGAGACATTGGCAACAAAGTCTCTTCTTATGTTTTCAAGCTTTCTTATTTTTGTTACATCGTGAAGCAATACAATCAAAAACTTAACCTGCCCTTCCTGCCCCATAACAGGCATTGCTCTTGCGAGAATAAATATTTCTTCGCCACTTTTCTTAAGAGTAAGTTCTTCCTCAACTTCTTTTTTCTCCTTAAGGGCATTCCTGAGAAGATTTAAAAGGTCAATATTTCGGATTACTTCCATAAAATGCTTGCCCTCGGGAGATTCCTCTGGTCTTATGAGTTCTCTAAGACTTTTATTTGCAAAGAGTATATTGCCCTTGAGGTCAATTATTAAAATCCCATCTGAGATTGACCTCAGAATTGCCTCAAAATTCTCCGCTGAGATTATCTGAGGATACTCTACATTGGAGTCACTCTTCTGGAATTCGTTCTTTTGTGAAAGGCTTCTTATCTTAGAGGCCATTATGAAAATGACCAACATCATCAGAAGAATTATTATTATGCAGAATTCCATTTTATGCCTCTATGTAGTATCCAATGCCTCTCATGGTTTTTAAATACTCTGGATTGTCAGGGTCTTTTTCTATCTTCATTCTCAGCCTTCTTATATGAACATCCACTGTCCTTGAGTCAACGTATATATCCTGTCCCCAGACTGCGTCCAGTAGATGGTCTCTGCTAAATATTTTATTAGGTCTTTCCGCAAGATAAAGAAGAAGTTTAAACTCCGTAGCTGAAAGCCTTATGGGAGTGCCCTTAACGGTAACTAAATATTTTTCCTTGTCAATTATGATATCGCCAATTTTTATTACCTGTGCTACTGTCTCTGACTTTGTCCTCCTAAGCACTGCTTTTATTCTTGCCGTTAACTCTCTTGGACTGAAAGGTTTTGTAACGTAGTCATCAGCTCCCATCTCAAGTCCCATAATTCTGTCAAGCTCTTCTCCTTTAGCAGTGACAATTATTATGCCCGTATTCTGCATATTCGGATTATTTCTTATGAACTTGCATATTTCAAGCCCCTGCACATAGGGCAACATTAAGTCAAGGACAACTAAATCATAAACTTCTTCTTTAAGTTTGCTCAAAGCTTCCTTTCCATCAAGGGCAATATCAACTTGAAAGCTATCCTTTTGGAGTGCATAGGCTATTAATTCAGCTATCTCCCTTTCATCTTCTATGACAAGAATCTTTTTATTCATACTAAAGCCTTGCGAAGTTGTTCTGGTGTTATCTCAAAATTTATCTTCATTTTTCCTATTTCCTCTGGAATTACCATTCTAATTTTACCATGAAGATTTTTCTTGTCAAGAAGAACTGTCTTTATTAAGGCTGCCGGTTCAATTAAAGCAGGCATCTCAACGGGCAAGCCAAAATTTTTTAAAACTGCCCTTATTCTCTCAAAGTGATTTTTATTCAGAAAACCGAGTATGTTTGCCAGCTTTGCCTCATAGACCATGCCGATTGATATGGCCTCTCCGTGAAGATAGGAACTGTAACCAGTAAGCGTCTCTATGGCATGACCTAATGAATGTCCGTAGTTTAAAACTGCCCTAAGCGAGCTTTCCCTTTCATCCATAGCTACAACCTCAGATTTAATCTCGCAGGAGCGTTTTATAAGCGAAATCAGAAGAGATTTGTCCCTCTTTAAAATTTTATCCCTGTTGCTTTCTATTAATTCAAAAAATTCTTTGTCCCATATTATGCCGTATTTTATTACCTCTGCAAGACCAGATAAAAACTCTCTTTCAGGAAGGCTGTCCAGCGTATTAACATCAATCCATACAAGAACAGGCTGCCAGAATGTGCCTATCATGTTCTTACCAAGGCTATGATTAACCGCTGTTTTTCCTCCAACAGAGCTATCAACTTGGGCAAGAAGTGTAGTCGGTATTTGAACATAAGGAATTCCCCGCATATAAAGGGAGGCTACAAAACCTGTTATATCTCCTATCACTCCTCCTCCAAGGGCAATGAGACAAGATTTTCTGTCAAAACCGCTTTCAAGCAGTTTTGTAAGGATGTGATAAGCCCAGAAAAAATCCTTGTAAGTCTCACCATCGGGAATGACAATAAGAGAAACTTCAAAATTCTCCTTTCTGAGAGAGGATATGACTTGTTCTCCGTAGAGTTCAAAGACTGTTGGATTGCTCACTAATGCTATTTTCTTGCCTAAAGGAAATCTTAACAATCGCTCGCCTATGTTAGATAGATTTTCTTTATCAATTAAAATCTCATAACTCCGTTCACCCAACTCAACTCTAATTTTTTCCATCAGTTATCTCCCTGTATATATTGATTATCTCTTCTGCTATCTCCTCTGGAGTAAGGTTTTCAGTGTCAATCATATAGTCGGCCTTTTCGTAGAAAACTCTTCTTTTATCCATTAACTCCTTTATTTTAGCCCTTACATCAGGAGACTTAAGAAGAGGTCTATCATCGTTGTGTTTCACCCTTTCAAAAACTGTATCTGCAGAGGCATTAAGACAAAACACAACGCCTTTTTTTCTCATGTTTACCAGATTTTCCTCCTTTAAAATCGCTCCTCCACCTGTGGAAATAACCTGACCTGTTTTTTCGGTCACATGGCTTATCATGGCAGACTCTATGTCTCTGAAACGAGCCTCTCCGAATTTCTCGAAAATCTCCGATATTCTCATGCCCATAGCTTTTTCGATAAGTTCATCTATATCAACAAAGGGGTAGCCTAATTTTTTAGAAACAATCTTACCTACCGTTGTTTTCCCCGTTCCCATAAAACCAGTAAGCACGATGTTGTGCCTTTTTCCCATAAGACAATTATAAAATATTCCGGCTCTTGCTGGCTAAAATAATCCCTTTCAGAGCTTTTCTTCTTGCGATTTACTTACCTTTTCGATGTTGTAAATTTTTCAACAAATTATACATAATAATATCACTCAATTTATCCATAATCTGGAGGAGAGAAATGTTAATCGTTCAAAAGTATGGAGGCACTTCTGTTGCAAATATTGAAAGAATAAAGGCTGTTGCTGAAAGAGTCTCGAAAACTGCTAAGGAGGGGCACAAAGTTGTAGTAGTTGTCTCTGCAATGGCAGGAGAGACAGATAAATTAATAGGACTTGCAAATCAGGTATGCGAAAATCCACCTGAAAGAGAAATGGACTTGCTTCTTTCATCAGGAGAAAGGGTTACCTCTGCCCTTACTGCAATGGCACTTCACGGATTAGGACACCGGGCAATTGCTCTTACAGGACGACAGATGGGAATAATAACAGATGCAGTTCACACAAAAGCAAAAATTGAAAAGATAATAGCCACAAGAGCTGTCAAAGCCCTGGAAGAAGGATATATCGTAGTAGTGGCAGGTTTTCAGGGTATTACGGAAGATGAAGATGTAACAACTCTTGGCAGAGGAGGCTCAGACCTTACAGCTGTAGCAATTGCCGCTGCCTTGAATGCCGATTTATGCGAAATATACACCGATGTAGACGGAGTTTACACAGCAGACCCAAACATCGTTCCCGAAGCAAAAAAGCTTGATAAGATATCCTATGAAGAAATGCTTGAACTCGCATCCCTTGGTGCAAAGGTTCTTCAGACAAGGTCTGTGGAATTTGCCATGAAATACAATGTGCCTGTAGTGGTTCGTTCAAGCTTTAATTACAATCCCGGAACCTTAGTAACAAAGGAGGATAAAGATATGGAAAAAGTGGTAGTATCAGGTATTGCCCACGATAAAAATCAGGCAAAAATAACCATAGTAAAAGTTCCCGACAAACCTGGAATTGCCGGAAAACTTTTCAGAACCATTGCCGATGCCAATATTGTTGTGGACATGATAGTTCAGAACATAAGCAGTGATGGAAAGGCGACGGATATATCATTTACCGTTCCCAAAACCGATGCAAAAAAAGCTCTTGATATAACCGAAAAACTATGCAAAGAGCTTGGCGCTGAAAAAGTATTGCTTAATGAAGGCATTGCCAAGGTTTCAATAGTCGGAGTTGGAATGAGAACCCACTCTGGAGTGGCTGCTCAGATGTTTGAGGCTTTAGCAAAGCATGGTATCAACATAATGGCAATCAGCACCTCAGAGATAAAAATATCCTGCCTAATCGACGCAAAATACACTGAGCTTGCCGTGCGAGTTCTGCATGATACATTCAAGCTTGGCGGTGAGTAATGGAGTTTCCATCGCCTAAGGGATTTGAATACGCCGTAACAGAGGCAGGTATAAAATATCATAACAGAAACGACCTTGCCCTTATTTTCTCAAAAAAACCTGCTCAAGTTGCGGGAGTGTTCACAACTAACCAGATTAAAGCAGCACCGATAAAATTATGCATGAAGAGAATAAAGTCTGGCGTTGCCCAAGCAGTTATAATTAACAGCGGCAATGCAAACGCATGCACCGGTAAAAAGGGAATAGAAGATGCTGAGGAGATTACAAAAAAAGTTGCCGAAAAACTGGGCATAAATCAAAGTCTGGTCTATCCTCTTTCTACTGGCGTGATTGGTAATCCTATGCCTATGGAGAGAATTATTCCAGCGGTGGACAAACTCATAGAAAATATCGGTAAAGCAGAACCCATTCAAATAGCCCAAGCCATGATGACTACCGATACATTCCCCAAAATGTTCTCAAAACAGATTGAAGCGGAAAATGGTATAATCACCGTTCTTGGAATATGCAAAGGAGCAGGAATGATTGCTCCAAATATGGCAACTATGCTTTGTGTTATTCTTACGGATGCCAAGATTGACTCTGAAATTCTTAAAGACACTCTAAAATTCGCCGTATCTGACAGTTTTAACTCTATTACGATTGATGGTGACATGTCAACAAATGACACTGTGCTTTTACTTGCTAATGGAGAATCGGAAACAGCAAAAATAGACAGAAAAAGTAAGTTGTTTAAAGTTTTCAGGGAAGCAATTCATGAAACCTGTCTCGAGCTCTCAAAAATGATTGTGAAAGATGGAGAAGGTGCGACTAAGTTTATCACTATAAATGTGAAAGGAGCTAAAACATCATCAGATGCAAGGAGAATAGCCAAAACAGTTGCAAACTCTCCTCTTGTGAAAACAGCCTTCTACGGTGGAGACCCAAACTGGGGAAGAATCATTGCTGCCATAGGTTACTCTGGAGCATCTGTAAAGGAAGATAAAATTGAAATTTACATGGGTGGTGTATGTCTTTTTTATAGGGGGTTGCCGACCATGAAGGAAACTGAAATAGAAGAATTATTAAAAGAAAGGGAGATTGAAGTCTTAATAAATCTAAATGAGGGGCATGGAAAGGCAAGAGTTTTTACTACTGACCTTTCAGAAGAGTATGTGCGGGTAAACTCTGCCTATAGAACATGAGATTTGTTTTATTGACAATATCTGCTGAAATATTCTATTTTTAACTGCAATGGGCTTTTTAAGATCCTTTAGCGTGCTTGTTGTCTCTGACGAGGCAGAAAAGCTTTACAAAATATTCGACTCCATAGGCATTACTCTCAGAAAAACGAGTAAATCTAAGACTTCTTCATCAACAACACTATACCTATACGACATTGCCTTTCTGGACATAGACTCTGAAGGATGGGAAAAAAGACTTTTAGAGTTAAAACAATACATGCCTGTAATAGCCTTCGGTAAGCCTCAGATTGAAAAAGCTGTTAAGTCCATGAAGCTTGGAGCATTAGACTTTCTTAAAAAACCTTTAAAAGACGAATCGGTAAGAGAGATTTTCCAGA
The DNA here is from genome assembly GCA_002339325.1 of Nitrospiraceae bacterium UBA2600. Classification (GTDB taxonomy): domain Bacteria; phylum Nitrospirota; class Thermodesulfovibrionia; order Thermodesulfovibrionales; family Thermodesulfovibrionaceae; genus Thermodesulfovibrio. Next base: position 12,660 of record DDKK01000039.1, read on the forward strand.
ATTTTAAGGATAAACCAAAAGTTGAAATAGATGGACTTATTGGAATTAGCAGAATAATGGAAGATGTATACTGTGGAATAAGAAAAGCTGCCCTTACTGATAGCAATGTTCTCATAACAGGCGAGTCTGGAACAGGAAAAGAACTCGTTGCCAGAGCAATTCATAATCTAAGCGAAAGGCAGACTAATCCCTTTATAGTCATAAACTGTTCAGCCATACCAGATACACTTCTTGAGTCAGAACTTTTCGGTTTCGAAAAAGGTGCTTTCACAGGCGCAAACTACACTAAAAAGGGGCTTGTAGAGTGGGCAGATGGAGGAACTCTCTTTTTTGACGAAATAGGCGATGTATCTCCTCTATTTCAGACTAAAATATTGAGAGTTATTCAAGAGGGAGAATTCATAAAAATAGGAGGAAGTCATCCCATAAAGGTAGACGTAAGATTTATCGCTGCTACCAACAGGGACTTACCAAAAGCATGCCGAGAAGGTTCTTTCAGAGAAGACCTGTTTTACCGATTAAATGTAATTCATATTGAAATTCCTCCACTGAGAAACAGAAAAGAGGATATTCCCTCTTTAACCGAATTTTTTATTAAAAAGCATTCAGCTAAAAGAAAAGACTTATCTATTAAAGGAATTACTGAAGAAGCTCTTGATACTTTAATGAATTACTCATTTCCAGGAAACGTAAGAGAGCTGGAAAACATAATTGAACGGGCTATAGCCTTTACAAACTCCTCTGAGATAACCGTAAAAGACCTTCCGGCCTATTTAATTAAAACTTCTGCCACAAAGAAAACCCAGCAAGGCAGCTTACGGGAAGCATTAGACCTTTTCGAAAAAGAGCTAATATGGTCTGCCCTGCAGAAAAGCAGAGGAAACATCTCTAAGGCAGCAGACCTACTGGGAATACACAGACAGCAGCTTCAAAGAAAGCTAAAACAATTTAAAATCGCCACATAATTTTTATCTGAAACAAATAGTTGCATCTCCAACAAGCTAAATAAGGTTTTCTAATGCCATTAATATAAAAAATGAAACAATCTGTTGCACTATATCTTTTTCTTTTAGGAAAAAGCATTGACATTGTTGAATTTAATTTGTGGCATCTGTATTGCATCAAAAAATGATAATGCGAAAGGTGTGGAAAAAAATGAAAGATTTGCTTGTATCAATAACTTTTTCAAAACCAAAGGAGTTTGACAGACTTCAGAGAAAGTCTGAGAAAAGCAAAAGGAAGGGAGGTGAGAAAAAGAAAGGCTCAAGATGTAATTCGTAATCTTTTAATCTAAAAAAGAAAATTAAGGAGGAGGCTGTGGGATGAGTAAATTTAGAAAACTTTACGAACTTATGATGGCCGGTGCCATATACCAGGCCAAGTGGGAAAAACAGATGTCCGATAACATCCTGAAAAACAAGAAAAGACTTCTTATTCTGATTGCTCTTCTATCCCCCATACTGCTTGTATCATTTCTTGGTGCAGCAGATTTTCTCGGCGGAAAATCTGCTTACGCACCATCTCATTACACTACAACAGTATTTATCGCATCAATAGCTGTAGGACTTGCAGCAGGACTAATCACGGGCTGTATCGGTGCAGGCGGTGGATTTATCATTGCTCCTGCATTGATGGCCGCAGGAGTTAAAGGAATTCTGGCAGTCGGAACAGACCAGTTTCATATCTTTGCAAAAGCCATAATGGGAACGGTTATACACAAAAAACTTGGTAACGTTTGCGTTGGACTTGCAATTGCTTTTGTTATTGGCTCTATATTAGGAGCAACAACGGGTGGATATATTCAAAGGTCCATATATAACTGGGACCCTGTAGCAAGTGAGGCATTCATAAGTATAGTATACGCTATAATACTTGGTTTTCTCGGTTTTTATGGTTTGAGAGACTATATTAAACTTAGCAAGGCCCGCAAAAAAGGTGCACAGGCTGGTGGAGATGCCCATGGAGATGCTCATGGCGGTCCAATGACAACAACTCAACTGGCCATTAATATTCAGAAGATTAATATCCCTCCAATGATTTCCTTTGACGAGGACTTTGGTGGAAGAAGAATATCTTGGCTTTTTGTCGCAGCCTGCGGATTTCTCGTAGGTCTTCTTGCAGCCGTGATGGGTGTAGGCGGTGGATTTGTAACATTCCCACTGTTTGTCTATGTTCTTGGTGTCTCTACGCCTACAACAGTTGGAACAGATATTCTTCAGATTATATTTACTGCCGGTTACTCCTCCATAACCCAGTATGCCATCTATGGTTATGTTTTCTATACACTTGCAATGGGACTTCTGCTTGGCTCACTCATTGGAATCCAGATTGGCGCACTTACAACAAAAGTTGTTCCCGGTATGGTTATAAGAGGATTCTGGGTTCTTACAATTCTGGCAGGTTTTGCAAACAGAGCAAGTGTTGTTCCTGACAAACTAAGAAGTCTTGAGATATGGAATGTCTCAAAAGAATTATGCGATATAATCATACTCGTTGGAAATGTTGTATTCTGGATAGCTGTTGGAGGCTTTGCCGTATGGGTTATGGGAAGCTTCTTTAAGAATTTAAAAGCCTTTAGAGAGGAGGGATAAGATGGCTGCTGACAAAAAACATCTAACCTGGGGAATAATTCTGCTTATAAGCTTTGTAGGAGTTCTTGTACTCATATTCCTGCCAATCTACGGTCAGGGGCAGAACGGACTTGAATACAGTGATGACCTCTTTAACAAACTTGCAAAAGGCTCAGCCTATCAAATTCCAAAACTGAAAAAAGATGTGGAGAAATATAAAGGAAAGCCCCTTGATGTTGTGGTTGATGCTAAAAAGGCAGGTGATAAGCCTGGCGATGCAGAGGCAAGGGCACAGAGAATTGCCAAAGTCTTCACAATAAATGGTGCAACTGCCGAAGTTGATGGTTCAAAGGTGCACATTAAAGGCGATTTCGGAGCTATCATGGCAGCTGCCCTTGAAGACTCAGACTATATGTATAATAATAAGGGTGATTTTATAAAGAAAAAATATGACGTCTCCGATGATGAAAAAATGAAACAGATGTTCAGACAGTGGCACAATGCTCTAAGCCTTGTAAATAAGAAACTTACCCTTGACAAAAAAGCTGAAGATGCTAATTTTGTAAAAAATGTTATCACAAAAGCAATTGAGCCTGCATACAACTTCTACGGCATTCCTGCCGTCAAGATAACTGAAAAGGCAGGTGTTGCAACAGGAGTTCTTGTTTTCTATGTAATCTACACAATCTGGTATGGTTTTGGAGTGCTCTATTTGTTTGAGGGTTTAGGGCTTTCCACAAAGAAAGCAAAGGTAAAGAAGGAGGTCTAAAATGGCAATTGGCGCATGTCCTTTAACAAAACTGGATAAAATACTTCTGTCAACTGACGGCTCTGAAGCAGCTAAATTTGCCGCTCAGGCAGCAGTTGAACTTGCTAAACCTTGCGGAAGTGCTCTGTATGCTATTTGCGTAGCAGAAGTTCCGATTTTTGCCGCCGAATTTATAGAGACTCTTCCACAGGCTGTTGATGCCATTGAAAAGAGGGCGAAAAAAGCTCTTGACGAGGTAAAAGAAATTGCTGACAAGGCAGGAGTTAAATGTGAAACAATCAGTTACACAGGACCTGAACCCTATAAATACATCATTGATGAAGCTATTAAAAACAGTGTAGACCTTATAATTATCGGTAAAAAAGGCGTAATGCTTGGAGCAGTAGGTAAAAAGGTTATAGGAAATGCACCCTGCAAGGTGCTTGTTGTTCCCGTTGGAGCAACTCTTAGATTCGATAAAATCCTTCTTGCCACAGACGGCTCTGTATATAGCAGTATGGCAGCTTCTGAAGCTATTGGAACGGCTAAGAGATTTAATAGCGAACTAATTGCCCTATCCGTTGCAAAGAGCGACAATGAATTGGCCTTTGCTGAGGAAGCAGTCAAAGCTGTAAAAGGTTCAGCTGAAAGTGAAGGAGTAAAAATTCAAACAGTTGTGCTTAAAGGCGAACCCTTTGAACAGATTGCAGAAGTGGCAAATAAAAATGCCGTAGGACTCATAGTTATGGGCACGTATGGCAAAACTGGTATTGAAAAATTCTTCCTCGGAAGCGTTACAGAGAGAGTTATTGGAACAGTTGCCAGGCCTGTGCTTGTAGTAAAGAAGAAATAAAAGATTATAAAGCCCTGTCATTCCCAAAAATGACAGGGCTTTATTTAAAAAATTTACTTTACTCCTATGTATAAATGAACGCAACCAAAGCTTAACGAATATGCCTTAGTATCTCTAAATCCGCTCTCCTCAAGCAGCCTTACAAACTCTCTTGGCCGATAAAAATTCTTAATTGATTCTGCAAGATATTCATAGGCTGACCGATTAGAAAAAAGCGATGCTATAAAAGGCACCACTTTTTTCAAATAGAAAACATAAAGATGTTTTAATGAGTTTTCAGGAAGAGAGAATTCAAGAATAACAACTCTTCCATCTTTCTTTATTACCCTGTAAATCTCTTTCAAAGCCTCTTGAGTTTTATGCATATTCCTTATACCAAAAGCACAGGTAACCACATCAAAAACAAAATCTCCGAAAGGAAGCTGATAGCCAGAGGCAACTGTAGCAATATAATTTTTTTTGTCTTTAAGCTTTTCTTTGCCGAAATACAGCATCTCAAAGCTTATATCTGCACCGATTACTTTTACATTTTCCTTTAAAATAACTTTAGTTGAATCTGCTGTTCCAGCAGCAAGGTCTAAAACGAGCTTTGTATTTTCATCAATAGCACTCTTTGCCATCTTCTTTCTCCAGTAAATATCTTGGCCAAGAGATAGCAATCTGTTAAGAAAGTCGTATTTATGGACAATTCTGTCGAACATTAGCCTTATTTTTTCAGTCTCGTTCATATCCAAGAATTATATCACACAAAAAATACAAGAATAAATTAATGAAAAAAATTTCATACAAAAATGTTGACAAATTTCTTCAATATTGGTATCATATGCTATATGGCAACCGTTAGCCGTCAAATTAAAAATGGTAAATTAATTAGAAGATATTTCGTGAAGTTTGTTAAAGTATAATTACCTTTGCTTTTAAAAGTTTGAAAGAGGCTTGGCCTCATAAAAAATAAAAAAGGGAGGAGACTATGACTTACACAAAGCCAAGAGATGAAAAGGATGTAATGAAACTGGTCAAAGAGCTTAATGTGAAATTTGTTAGACTCTGGTTTACTGACATACTCGGCCAGTTAAAAAGTTTTGCCGTTCCTGTAGAGGAGCTCGAGGTTGCTTTTTCAGAGGGAATGGGTTTTGATGGTTCATCAATCCATGGATTTGCAAGGATTGATGAGTCAGACATGATTGCAAGACCAGACCCAACGACTTTTGCGGTTCTTCCATGGAGGCCTAAAGAAAGCCCTGTAGCAAGAATGTTCTGCGATATCTATGAACCTGATGGAACTCCTTACAAGGGCGACCCAAGATACATACTCAAAACAAATCTTGAAAAGGCTGCTAAAAAAGGTTTTACCTTCTACCTTGGCCCAGAGCTTGAGTTTTTCTATTTCAAGGCAGACAAGAACCCTGAAATATTAGACGAAGGCGGATACTTTGACTATCCCCTTGATGCTGCTGAGGATTTAAGAAGAGATACAATTTTAGCTCTCGAACAGATGGGAATTAAAGTAGAATACTCCCACCACGAAGTAGCACCTTCTCAGCATGAGATAGACCTGAGATATGCAGAAGCATTAAACATGGCAGACATTGTCATGACCTATCGAGTGGTTGTAAAAGAAATAGCTAAAAGACATGGTGTCTATGCCACCTTCATGCCCAAACCTCTCTTTGGTGAAAACGGCAGTGGTATGCACACTCATCAATCACTCTTCAAAGGAGATAAAAACGCTTTCTTCAATCCAAAAGACCCGTTTTATCTTTCTGACATTGCAAAAAGCTACATAGCGGGTGTTTTAACGCACATTAAAGAGATTACCCTTGTGCTTAATCAGTGGGTTAACTCTTACAAAAGACTTGTTCCTGGTTATGAAGCTCCAGTTTACATATGCTGGGCAAGAAGAAACAGGTCTGCCTTAATAAGAGTTCCCCTATACAAACCTGGCAAAGAAAAAGCCACAAGAATTGAGCTAAGAAGTCCAGACCCAGCTTGTAACCCCTATCTTGCCTTTGCTTGTATGCTTAATGCCGGACTGACTGGTGTAGAGAAGAAATACAAACTCCCCGAGCCAGTAGAAAGAGACGTCTACCATCTTGCCCCTGAGGAAAGAAAAGCTCTTGGAATAGACAGCCTGCCAGGCAGTTTAATTGAAGCCATCGAGTATGCTGAAAAAAGCGATATTTTGAAGGAAACTCTGGGAGAGCACATTTTCACAAACCTCATTGAAAGCAAGAAGAAGGAATGGGATGATTATCGCATAAGAATTTTCCCTTACGAACTGGAGAGATACCTACCAATTCTATAAGCAAAGAGGGGAGGCAACTCCCCTCTTACCATCTTCCCCAAGCGCAGTAATAGTCAAAATGGTCATCATACATCTTAAGTCTCTTTTTAATGACAAAAAGTCTGTGTAGTATCACTCCAAAGACAAAGCCTCCCACATGTGCCCACCAAGCTACTCCGCCCACGTCTTGTGGTGTTAGCAAAGACCCCAAACCAGAGAAAAGCTGAATAAAAAACCACATCAGTATGTAGAAAATCGCAGGAAGGGCAAAAAAGAATGGGAAAAACAGAATTGGAAACAAAGTGATAACCCTGGCATGAGGAAACATTATCATGTATGCTCCAAGGACACCTGAGATTGCTCCTGAGGCACCTACAGTAGGAATAGTTGATGAGGGATTGATAAGACAGTGAATCCATCCTGCTCCTAAGCCGCAAAGGAGATAGAAGATTAGGAATCTGAATGAACCCATTTTGTCTTCCACATTGTCGGCAAAAATCCACATAATCCACATATTACTTAAAAGATGAAACCAACCGCCATGCAGAAACATACTTGTCAGAAATGGCAGGTAATAGAGGGGCTCAAGGGGAAGACTTTCAACAAGCATATATCGGGCAGGCACAATACCAAAGATTTGAAAAAGATGGTCTAACTCTTCTTTTCTAAACATCAGTTCAAATAGAAAAACTATACAGTTAGTGGCTATTATAAGCCATGTCATATAGGGGGTATATCTTCTTGGCAAACAGTCTCTAAGTGGTATCACTGCTATTTACTCCTTTTAATCATTATCACATTAACAACCGTTGGTATAATTGAAAGCACAATGATAGCCAGTATAAAAAAAGAGAAGTTATTTTTAACGAATGGAAGATTTCCGAAAAAATACCCCACACCTATAAAAGACCCGCTCCATAACAAACTACTCGCTATATTGTAGAGTTGAAATTTATTGTATTTCATTTTTCCTATGCCTGCTACAAATGGAGCAAATGTTCTCAAAATTGGTAAAAACCTTGCAATTACTATTGTTTTAGCACCGTATTTTTCATAAAATCTGGCAGTGGTATGAAGATGTTTTTTATTGAAAAACAAAGAGTTTTCTTTATAAAAAATTTTTGGTCCTACATACTTGCCGATATGATAGTTAAGAGTATTACCTAATACAGCGGCAAGGCTCAATAAAAAAAAGGAGCTCCAGGGACATATAAACTGCCTTGAAGAAAGTGCTCCCACGGCAAATAAAAGAGAGTCTCCTGGCAAGAACGGCGTTACAACAAAACCCGTCTCTGAAAAAATGATTAAAAACAATACTAAATATATCCAAAGACCGACCTTAGAGAATAAAGTCTCAAGATATATGTCAACATGAAGAAGAAGGTCTATTAGCTCAGACATTGCCTTTTAGAAAAATGTCCATGAGCTTAAATCCGTCTTCTAAATGAATATCGGGAGAAAGAAGAATATCCTCTGAAAAATTCCTTTTTCTATCAACTCCTTTATCTTTGCCATCGTAAATAACAAAAGGTACAGGCTCGGAAGTATGAGTTCTTAATTTTACAGGAGTAGGATGGTCTGGAAGAAGTAGAATTTTAAATTCTTTGAATCTTTCTTTTGCCTCCTGTATTATCCTACCTACGACAATTCTATCAATATCCTCAATAGCCTTAATCTTGAGTTTGTAATCTCCCTGATGACCCGCTTCATCGGGAGCTTCTATGTGAATGTAGACAAAATCAACACGCTCAAGAGCATTGAGGCCGTAAGATGCTTTACCATCATAATTCGTATCTATCCAACCAGTTGCACCAGGCACGTTTATGATGTGAAATCCTGCAAGAATTCCAAGTCCTTTTGTTAAATCGACCGCTGAGATTAGAGCTCCTGTCATATTATATTTGTCTCTGTAATTAGGCAAGTCAGGAGTTCTTCCCTGTCCCCATAGCCAGATGCTGTTAGCTGGCTTTTTGCCTTCAGAGATTCTCTTTTTGTTTACCGGGTGTTCCTTGAGAATCTCTGAAGATTTAAATATAAGCTCCTTAAGAAAACTGGCATTTTTGCCAATTGGTAAATACCTTGAAATCTCCTTTCCAGTGATATCGTGAGGAGGGGTGCATTCCACATCCTCGCTACCGTCTTTCCAAACCATAATATGCCTGTAACTTACACCTGGATAAAATCTCAAAGTCTCACTGCCGAGTTTTATGTCAATTTCTTCTATTAAAATTTTTGCTTCTTCGCTACTTATGTGCCCTGCAGAATAATCATCCATGAGAATCTGTTTCTTATCTAAGAAATTCAAAGTAACGAGATTACATCTGTAGGCTATATCATTTTTTGACAGAGTAAGTCCCATGCTTACAGCTTCAAGAGGAGCCCTACCCGTATAATATACCCGTGGGTCATAACCAAGAATGCTCAGATTTGCCACATCACTTCCTGGCGGAAAACCTTTGGGAATATTTCTCACAGACCCTGCAATACCACAGGAAGCAAGAAAATCCATATTCGGCGTATTGGCAACCTGAAGAGGTGTTTTGCCACCCAGTTCCTCAATTGGATTATCAGCAGCACCATCTGGAACAATCACTATGTATTTCATAGGAGCTTCTCCACGAAGTCTCTAACACTGTTTAAATCTGGAGGTAAAACATAAGGTTCCGCAGCAACTTTGAAAACAATATCAGGGTCTTTAAGTCCATTACCTGTAAGAGTGCATACAACAGTGCTGTCCTTTTTAAAATATCCCTGACGGTAAAGCTTAATAACACCTGCCACTGAGGCTGCAGAAGCTGGTTCACAGAAAACTCCCTCAAGAGAAGCTATCATTTTTTGTGTTTGAAGTATCTCATCATCTGTAACTGTATCAATAGTTCCTCCCGATTCATCTCTGGCTTGCACAGCCGTTTTCCAGCTGGCAGGGTTACCAATTCTAATGGCAGTTGCTACGGTTTCTGGTTTTTCAACAGGGTGTCCTAAAACAATGGGAGCTGCACCAGCAGCCTGAAAACCTAACATTTTGGGGAGAGTTTTTATTTTTCCTCTTTCCATGTATTCTTTATAACCTTTCCAGTAGGCAGAAATGTTGCCTGCATTGCCAACGGGAAGGGCGTGATAGTCAGGAACTCTTCCCAGCTGGTCACATACTTCAAAGGCTGCTGACTTCTGCCCTTCTATTCTAAAAGGATTAATCGAGTTAACTAACGTTATGGGATACTCATTAACTATAGCCCTTACTATGTTTAATGCCTGGTCAAAATTCCCTTTTATCTGAATTACTAAAGCACCATGTATCATAGCCTGAACAAGCTTTCCAGTAGCAATTTTTCCCTCTGGAATAAGGACGATTGCTTTAATACCAGCCCTTGCTGCATAGGCAGATGCAGAAGCAGAGGTATTACCTGTGGAAGCACATATCACCGCTCTTGAACCCTCTTCCACAGCTTTTGATATGGCCAATGTCATGCCTCTGTCTTTAAAAGAACCTGTCGGATTTGCTCCATCAAATTTGAGGAAAATCTCCAAGTCTATATTGAGTTCTCTGCAAAGATTATTTACTCTTATGAGTGGTGTATTTCCCTCTAAAAGCGTTACTACGGGAGTTTTTTCGCTTACAGGAAAATGCTCAAAGTACTCCCTTATTATTCCTCTCCAAGGTGATTTTGCATTCATGGCTATTCAATAATATCTCCTTCTATTAATTCAACAACAACTCCCTGCTGTCTGAGGGAGTTAATTCCCTCTGTGAGATTTTTCTCTAAACCTTCAAGCTCAAGAATCATTTCGCCAAATGTATCGGTTACTCTTGCTCTGCGAATGTTAGGCATTACATCATATTTCTTTGCCATTCTGAAAAGCACAGGCTCTTTTATTAACTCCTGCGGGAAAGTAAGCCTGACTCTTAATTTTTTAACCTCTGACATTTTTTCCTCCTTTAGTCTCTCCCTCCTGCTATGGCAGGAACAATAGAGACTTCGTCTCCATCTTTAACGAGCGTTTCCTCTCCCTGTAGAAATCTCACATCTTCCTCATTAACATAGACATTAATGAACCTTCTTATCTTACCATCCTGACAAAGTCTCTCGGCAAGCCCTGGATAGTTTTTATCAAGAGCATTAATAATGTCTATAATTCTTCCTGGTTCAGCTTCTATGGAGTCTTTTCCTCCTGTCAATTTCTGAAGGGGTGTTGGTATTAGGACTTTTACTGCCATTATTTACCTCCCTTTCTTTTCATTTATTGTTTTAAGCGCTTCTTCAAAGGAAGAAAGATTTGGTTTTATATGGTATACTTCTGCTGTTTTGCCATCTAAAACCTCTGCTGTCTTAAGTCCGTTTCCTGTAATACATAAGACTGTGCAGTCTTTTTTATCAATTTTACCTTCCTTCAACAGCTTTATATAAGTTGCAAGGGTGACTCCACCAGCTGTTTCAGCAAATATACCTTCTTTTTTTGCAAGAATCTTTATGGCATCAATAATCTCTTCATCGGAGACATCTTCCATAGCTCCTCCACTTTCTTTTACAGCCTGAAGGGCATAATAACCGTCAGCCGGATTACCTATTGCTAAAGACTTGGCTATTGTATTTGGCTTGACAGGCCTTACAACATCAGTGCCCTGTTTGTAAGCCGCTGATATGGGAGAACATCCTGTTGCTTGTGCTCCATAAATCTTTGTATCCATTTCTTTTATTATCCCTATCTCCTTAAACTCCTTGAGAGCTTTCCACACCTTTGTAAGTAAAGAGCCACTTGCACAGGGCACTACTATGCTGTCTGGAGTCTCCCAACCTAACTGCTCAACAATCTCGAAGCCAATTGTTTTTGAGCCCTCTGCATAAAAGGGTCTGATATTTATATTTACAAATGCCCATCTATATTTGTTTGCAATTTCACTACAAAGCCTGTTTACGTCATCATAATTTCCATCTACAGCAACCAGATTCGGTTCATACACAATAGATGCGAGAATTTTGCTCTGTTCAAGAGTAGAAGGGATGAAGATAAATCTATTAAAACCTGCTTTTGCACCATGTGCCGATACAGCATGGGCTAAATTACCCGTAGAAGCACAGGCAGCTGTATCAAAACCAAATTCCTTAGCCTTTGTAAGAGCAACGGCAACAACTCTATCCTTAAAGGAAAGAGTTGGATGGTTTACAGTATCATCTTTTATATAAAGTTCTTTAACTCCAAGAAATTTGGCCAAATTATCTGCCTTAACAAGGGGCGTGAAACCTGAATCGAGACCTACCTGGGGCTCACCATCTATTGGCAGAAGTTCTTTGTATCGCCAGAGTGTTTTAGGTCGTTTTTCTATAACCTTCCTTGATAAAGCCCTCTTTATTTTAGGGTAATCATAGACAGCCTCAAGCGGCCCGAAACAGAATTCACAAACATATATTGGCTCAACAGGGTATTCTCTTGCACACTCCCTGCATTTTAGCCCCTTTACATATTTCATCTCCCACCTCCAATTCTAAAGATTAATTTTTTATTTTAAACCAAATAGAACAAAGATGGCTATAATTTGGAGAGAAAATATCAGGAAACACTAAAAAACAACTCTTTTATGAAATCCTTTAGAACCCCTATATCCGTGGAGATTAGCTCCTTTTTATTACCATCAAATATGATGTTGCCGTCTTTAATGAAAATAAACCTGTCACATAGTTGCCATGCCACATATACTACATGGGTTATTATCATAAACCCTATATTGTCTCTTTCCGCCAGATCTTTTATAAGAGCCATTATTCTTCCGGAGTTTATAGGGTCCAATCCTGCTGTTGGCTCATCATAGAGAAACATCTTTGTCTTTCCTATGGCAAGAGCCCTTGCAATGGCAACTCTTCTGTGCATTCCACCGCTTAGTTCCTCAGGCATTAGTTCCTCTGCATCAGTAACCCCTACTCTGTTGAGCAATTCTCTCACCTTTCTGTAAATGTCTTCATCGGAGAGCTTTAAAACCTCACGCATAAAAAAGGCAACATTCTCTTTTACAGGCAAAGAATCAAAGAGAGCTCCTTCTTGAAAGACTATACTGAATTTTCTTCTAACAGGTATTAGTTCTTCTTCAGAAAGTTCTGTTATATCAACTCCATCAATGATAATCCTCCCTCTATCCGGTGAAATCAGACCTAAAATTAGCTTTAATATGGTAGTCTTTCCTCCACCGCTTTCACCAAGCACAGCTATACGTTCATTAAAATTAGCAGAAAAGCTCACACCTTTGAGAACCTCTCTACTTCCATAGGAGAACCACACATCATCAAAGACTATCATATGGTAAATCCTAAGAGGTAAAGTAGCACTCTCGTGAGGACAAAATCCATTGCAATTACAATAACAATTGACGTAACAACCGCCTTTGTAGTTGATGTTCTAAGTCCCTTTGCGCCTCCTCTGGTTGTAAGACCGTAAAAGCAGCTTATACATGATATAAGATAGCCAAAAATAAAAGGCTTTATTGAGCCAGAAAAGACATTCTCAAAGGTAAGCTCACGGATTATACTTGACCAGAAAAAAGACCCACTCTGATTACTTACAAAAACGGCTATATAGTAACTTCCTAAAAGACACACCAAGTCACCTATTATTGTTAGACATGGAAGCATTACCACAGAGGCAAATACACGTGGTATTACAACCTTTTTAATTGGGTCAATCCCATAAACTCTAAGAGTGTCTATCTGGTGACCAAGAATCATCGAACCTATCTCTGCTGCCTGTCCAGCCCCTACTCTTCCTATGAAAACAAGAGCAGTAACAAGAGGGCCGATTTCTCTGATAACAGCTATCCCTACAATTTTGCCGGTATACATCTTTAGTCCAAGACCACTAAGCTCTGCGCTTAGTTGAAGACTGAGAGCCATTCCCACAAATAGACAGACAAGAGAGACAATGAAAACTGATGAAGAACCGGCATATTCCATTTGCTCTATAATATCATCAAGGTAGAGAGGTTTTTTAAAAATTTTCAAGATTGAATGTATGCAAAGGGAATAGAAATTTTGCAAGTCAGAGATGAGGCTTTTAATCTTAATTTCTGATATCATGACAACAAAAATATCTTATCATAAATGCTAAATTTCCTTACACAGTTGAAATGTTATAATAGATAAAAATAAAAAGGAGGCAACTGTTATGATTTATAAACTTTCTGCTGACGAGACCTACAAAAGATGCGACGATAAAGAATTTGATTTCGAGACCACATTAGAAATTCCTCCTTTAACAGGAACAATCGGACAAGAAAGAGCTATTGCAGCTCTTGACTTTGGTCTGAATTTATACGCTAAAGGATTTAACATATATGCCCTTGGTGCACAGGGCACTGGAAAGATGAGAGCCATAAGAAGCCTTCTTGCTGAAAAAGTAAAAAATGAGCCCGTTCCACCTGATTGGTGCTATTTATATAACTTCAAAAAACCAGACAATCCAATAGCTGTAAGTCTACCGGCAGGTAAGGCACGAGAATTCCAGAAAGAAATGGAAAACCTGATTAATACTCTTAGAACAGAAATTCCCAAGGCCTTTGAATCAAAAGAATACGATAAACAGCGTAACAAAATACTCGAGGACTTTCAGCAAAAACAAAAAGAGTGGTTTTCGGCCATAGAAGAAGAAGCCAGAAACAAAGGGTTTGCCATAAGAAAAGCCCTGGCAGGACTTATAATTGTTCCAGTAAAAAGAGATGGCGAACCTTTAACAGAAGAAGAGTTCATGGCATTAGAGCCTGAAACGAGAAAACGAATTGACGAGATGGGCAAAATGCTTCAGGAGAAGCTTGATGATGTTGTTAGAGCTGTCCGTGAGGCAGACAAAATGGTAAAAGAAATGCTTCTAAAGTTAGAAAGACAGATTGCTCTTGAAGTGATTGAATCACCAATAGAAGAAATAAAAAGTAAGTATTCATACAGCGAAAAAATTATTCAGTATCTCGATGCTGTAAAAGAAGACATTCTTAACAATCTTCAAGACTTTAAAATACAAGAGGAAGTCACACCTCCTATGCCACCTTTCATGCGAATTCCTCGAGAAGTTTCTTTTGTTAAGTATACTGTTAATATTCTCGTGGATAATTCAAACACACAGGGAGCACCAGTTGTATACGAGCCTAATCCAACCTATCTGAATCTGTTTGGAAGCATTGAGTATAAGATTCAATATGGCATGGCTATAACAGATTTTACAATGATAAAGCCAGGTTCTCTACACAAGGCAAATGGTGGTTATATTGTCATAGATGCAATGGCACTTCTTAAAAATTTATTCTCCTACGATTCTCTAAAAAGAGCTCTGCGAAACAAAGAAATAAAAATCGAAGATGTATGGGAACAATACAGACTCATAACAACTTCTACTTTAAGGCCGGAACCAATACCTCTTAATATTAAAGTAATCTTAACAGGAACACCCTATCTTTACTATCTTCTTTACAACTACGACGATGAATATAAAGAACTCTTTAAAGTAAAAGCTGATTTTGACATACGAATGCCCAGAAATGAAGAAAATATTAAAAAATATGCGCAGTTTGTAGCTCTCTGTCAGAAAGAAGAAGGACTTCTGCCTTTTCATCGCTCCGCTGTTGCAAAAATTGTTGAGTATGGCTCAAGACTTGCCGAACATCAGGAAAAGCTTTCTACACAGTTTAGTTCCATTGCAGACCTTGCAAGAGAAGCCCATTTCTGGGCCAAAAAAGACGGTAAAAAAATTGTTGAAGCATCGCATGTTAAAAAAGCACTTGAGCAAAGGGTTTACAGGTCTGCAAGCATAGAGGAAAAGCTCAGAGAACTTATACTTGAGGATGTCCTAATTGTCGAAACATCAGGCAGTAAAGTGGGGCAAATTAATGGACTGGCAGTGCTTGACCTCGGTGATTACAGCTTTGGTAAGCCTTCAAGAATAACGGCAAGAGTTTATCTTGGAAAATCAGGAATTGTAAACATTGAAAGAGAAACAAAGATGTCCGGAAAAATTCATGAAAAGGCAGTAATGATTCTTTCAAGCTATCTGTTGAGTAAGTATGCCATAAAGAAGCCTATAAGTCTAAGCGCATCCCTTACTTTCGAGCAGTTATACGAAATGATAGAGGGAGACAGTGCAACCTGTGCAGAACTTTATGCCCTTTTAAGCAGTATCGCGGAAATTCCCCTAAAGCAGACAATAGCTGTTACCGGTTCTATGGACCAGAGAGGTGAGGTGCAACCGGTAGGAGGAATAAATGAAAAAATAGAAGGATTTTTCGAATTATGTAGAATTCGCGGGCTCGATGGAAGTCATGGAGTGATAATTCCGAGAAGAAATGTAAAACATCTAATGCTCAAGGAAGAGATACAATGGGCAGTGGAAAAGGGAAAATTTCACATATATGCCATAGAGTATGCTGAAGAAGGGCTTGAAATTCTTACAGATTTAAAGGCAGGCGAGCTTCAGGCAGATGGTAGTTATCCTGAGGGAACAATTAACTATTTAGTTATGAAACGCCTTGATGAAATGGCTGAAATGTTGAAGAAAAAAGATACAGACAAAAAAGACGAAAACAAAGGAACGGCAAATTCTTTATAGAAATTCCTTTTATATGGGCCTGTAATGTGTAAACTAATTTTCGTTTAATTTTCATGCGCAAAATTACACCAAATCACATAAGACATTAGCTACTATACTTGAGGAAAAGTAAATTCATGTGGGAAGTTCGAATATTATGGAGTAACTTTGTTAAAACAAAAAAAGCCTGGCGGCGACCTACTTTCCCATGACCTCCCGGTCATAGTATCATCGGCCCTGGCGGGCTTAACTTCCGTGTTCGGAATGGGAACGGGTGTTTCCCCGCCGGTATAACCACCAGACAATTTTTATAATATCACACACTCCATAAAAAATGCAAGCCCCCTTTTAATCCATATCCTTTTGTCAGCTAACTCTATGCTTATCCCTAATTTTTCCAATAAAAACTCGGTTTTTATGCTTTTCTACTTCGTGGTATAATAAAATTTATGAGAATTAAGGTCATAATAATAACAGTCTTAATAATAATCGCCTTTATGGCTGGTGCTGGTTTTGCAATTTTTAGAGACATACCGTCTATAAAGGATTTCGAAAGAATTAAAACTCCCGAGGGAACAAAGGTTTACGCTGAAGACGGTACGCTAATAGGTGAATTTAAAATCCAGAAAGGCATTTATATTCCCATTAAACAGATTCCGAAGCATCTTATTAATGCCGTTGTTGCCGTAGAGGATTCAAGATTCTGGAAGCATAAGGGCATTGACTACATCGGCATAGGAAGAGCCCTTGTTACAGATATATTTCACATGAAACTCAAAGAAGGTGGCAGCACCATAACGCAGCAGCTTGCCAAGATAATGTTTCTAACACCAGAAAAAACGCTCTCAAGAAAAGTTAAAGAAGCTTATCTTGCAATGAAAATTGAACGAGAGCTATCTAAGGAGAAAATACTGGAGCTCTATTTAAACAACGTCTACTTTGGTCACGGCGCTTATGGCGTTGAAATGGCATCAAGAATATATTTTGGTAAGCCTGTAAATCAGATAACCCTTCCCGAAGCAGCACTACTTGCAGGACTAATTAGAGCGCCAAATGCTTATTCTCCATACAATGACCTCGTAAGAGCAAAGCAAAGGCAGGAGATTGTTCTTGAAAGAATGGAAAAAGAGGAATTCATAAGTCCTCAGGAAAGAAAAAGAGCATCTAATCAGTCAATCCATTTAAGTTCCTTGAGAATCTCAACAGAGAATTATAACTACTTTCTTGAATACGTAAGAAAGCAATTAGAAGAGAATTTTGACATTGAGAAAATTTACAAGGGTAACTTGAGAGTATACACAACCTTAGACCCTCATGCTCAGATATCTGCCCAAAGAGCATTGCAGGAGGGATTAAGAGAAGTAGACAAAAGAATGGGATGGCGTGGCAGTCTTGGAAAGGTCTCTCTAAAGGAAGATACAGCAGAAGAAAAAGTTGCCTTTACTCCATCTCAGGGCGACATAGCAAGAGGAACGGTAATCTCAGTTAATCCCAATCAGGCAGTAATAAAAGCAAGGGGGATTAAAGGTAAATTAAATCTTCAGGATGCTCAGTGGGCAAGCAAGATTCTTGACCCCTCGGGAAAAATTAAAATCCTCAAAAGCTTTAAGCTTACAGACATTCTGTCACCTGGCGATATTGTGATGGTAAGATTTAAATCTGTAGGCAAAGAAATATTGTTTTCTCTCGAACAAGAACCTGAGATAGAAGGAGCACTGGCAGCATTAGACCCTCAGACTGGCTATATAAAAGCAATGGTAGGAGGCTACAGCTTTCAAAGGGGAGAATTTAACAGGGCTGTATATGCAAAAAGACAGCCGGGCAGTTCTTTCAAACCCTTTGTTTACGCTGCTGCTATAGAGAAGGGATTTAGCCCTGAGGACACTATACTTGATGAACCAATTAGCTACAGAACAGGACTCAAAGAATGGTCTCCCTCCAACTATGACGGCGAATTCTGGGGAGAGATAACCTTGAGAAGAGCCCTTGCCTTTTCAAGAAATGTTCCTACTGTAAGACTTGCCGAAACAGTAGGCATCGATTCAATTATCAATCTTGCTAAAAAAGCAGGGATAACTTCGGAGATACCCGCAGATTTGAGCCTTGCACTCGGAAGTTTGAGCCTTTCTCCGCTTGAATTAACATCTGCTTTTGCGGTTTTTGCCAATGGCGGAAAAAAGATAAAGCCCATAGCTATAAAATATGTAACGGATAATACGGGAAAAATTATTCTTCAGAATGAACCTCAGCCTGAGGAAGTTCTTTCACCAGAAGTAGCTTACACTATTACAGAGATGCTCAAAGATGTAGTTGCCTACGGAACTGGAACAAGAGCCAACATTGGTAGACCCGTAGCAGGTAAAACAGGCACAAGTAATGAATTCCGAGATGCCTGGTTTGTAGGATATACTCCCCAGCTTGTTGCTGGTGTGTGGGTAGGATATGACGATATGAGAAAGAGTCTCGGACATGGCGAGGCAGGTGGAAGAGCCTCTGCACCAATATGGGCTCAGTTTATGAAAGAGGTGCTCTCCAGCAGAGAAATACAAGATTTTCAGCGACCTGAGCAAGAAAGTCCAAAGGAAAGCGCCCAAAAAGATACACCACCTATTATGCCAAAGCAGTGAGACTGGGATGAGAATTCTAATAGTCGGCCTCGGAGCACTGGGAACAGTTTTTGCAACCCTTCTTAAGGCAGGTGGAAATACTGTTTATGGACTAACAAAGGAAAAGTATATTGAACAATTAGCAAACAAACCTCTAAAAGTAAGTGGTTTGTTCGGTAACAAAGAAGCCTTTTTAGACGGCATCTTTTCAAGTCCTGAAGAATTGAAACAAAAAAATTTAGACCTCATAATAATTTCAGTAAAGGCTTACGATACGGAGTTCACTATTAAGCAAATAAAGCCCTTAGTTGAGCAGAATACCCTTGTTTTATTGGCTCAAAACGGCTATGGCAATTATGAGGTTGCTATTTCTATACTGGGCAAAGAAAAAGTAATACTTGGAAGGGTAATTTTTGGTGCAAAAATCATAGAAACAGGCTCGGCAGAAGTAACCGTATTCGCCGATGATATCGTTATCGGTCATCCCGATAATCTGATAAATTTGGGAAGATTAAACGCTATCGCAGATATTTTCAATAAAGCAGGCCTTTCTACAAGAGCATCTTCAGATGTTTATGCCATACTGTGGGATAAAATACTCTACAACTCGGCTTTAAACCCTCTTGGTGCTATTCTCGAATGCACCTACGGCAGCCTTGCTGAAAATGAGGAAACAAGAACAATAATGAACAAAATTATTGAGGAGATTTTCATCGTTACTAAAGCCTATAAAATAAAGCTTAACTGGAACAGTCCTGAAGATTATCTCGAACATTTTTATACGAAACTTGTTCCACCTACTGCAAAGCATTTTCCTTCAATGTATTATGATGTTCACTCTGGCAAGAGAACAGAAATAGATGCTTTAAACGGTGCAATAGTAAAACTTGCAAAACAGAAAGGCCTGTCAGTTCCTTTCAATGAAACAATCTGCAATCTAATAAAAACTAAGGAAAAACTAAAGAGAGAGAAATCAAACTGAAGGAGCAGATATGGAGATTATAAGAATTCCCCGCATAATGAGAGAGATAACAAGAGACTTAAGAACAAAATCAAAATCCATTGGCTTTGTTCCAACAATGGGAGCTCTTCACGAAGGACACCTATCTCTTATAAGAAGAGCAAAAGATGAAAACGATATTTCTATAGTAAGCATATTTGTAAATCCAAAACAGTTCTTAGCAGGTGAAGATTTTGAAAAATATCCAAGAGATGTGGAAAGTGACAAAGAAAAGCTTATTAGGTTGGGAATTGACTATCTCTTTTTGCCAGACACCGACTCTTTGTATCCGAATGGCTACAGTACCTATGTTAATGTGGAGGGTTTAAGCGAAAAATTGTGTGGCAAGTTCAGGCCAGGCCATTTTAGAGGTGTTGCCACCGTAGTATGTAAGCTTTTCAATTTAGTCCGGCCAACGAGAGCATATTTTGGACAAAAAGACTATCAGCAGAGTTTGATTATTAAGAGAATGATAGAAGATTTAAACTTTGATACGGAACTTATAATCTGCCCTACAATGAGGGAAGAAGACGGTCTTGCAATGAGTTCAAGAAACAGCTATCTGAATGAAAGAGAAAGAGAGGCTGCGACAGTAATTTTTAAAGCATTAAAAGCAGGAGAAGCTATGCTTAAAGAGTATAAAACTCCTCAAGAGGCAACACAAAAAATGTTAGAGATACTAAAATCGCAGCCTCTTGTAACCGAAATTCAGTATGTCGGAGTTTATGACCCGTTAAATCTTGAAGAGGTAAAAGAGAAGCAAGAAAAATATCTACTTGCCATAGCTGTAAAAATTGGCCAGACCAGACTGATTGATAACGTCTTGATTTATTAAAATTGCCTTTTTTCTCAAATATTTTTTGCTCTCCCTTTTCAACCAGGAGAATTTAAGTTCCAGTAAGGTATAATAAATAGTTCAAAGTTAAGTTAGGAGGATATTTTGGAAGACCTATTAAAGGCAATAATACTCGGTATTATTCAAGGATTAACCGAATTCCTTCCAGTAAGTAGCACTGCCCATTTAATTATAACACCATGGATTTTTGGTTGGAAGGGCAGCGTTGACTCTCTGAGCTTCGATATTGCTGTTCATACAGGAACTCTTATGTCACTTCTTTACTGCTTCTGGAAAGACTGGATAGATATATTTTTCAAGGAAAGAAAAATCTTGGTCTATCTGATAATAGGCACAATTCCTGCTGCCATAGCCGGTATCACTTTTCATGACTTTATAGAAAATCAACTAAGAAATCCTTTGATAATCGTTTTTACTCTCGTATCAGTAGGAATTATAATGCTCATAGCAGAAAGAACCGGAAAAAAGCAGAGAGATAACGTTAATTTTTCAGATGCTTTAATTATCGGTGTAGCTCAGGCAGTAGCTCTTATACCTGGAGTTTCCCGCTCAGGAATTACTATAACTGCGGGATTATTCAAAGGGCTTGACAGGGCATATGCTGCCAAGTTTTCCTTTCTTCTTTCAACACCTGCCATTGCAGGAGCAGCAACCTTAGACTTTTATAAATCTTTGAAAATTGGTTATTCCCACGACTACACTCTTTTTGCAGCGGGTATAGTTACGGCTTTTATTACTGGGGTTTTAGCAATCAAGTTTCTTCTAAGTTTTTTAAAAAAATACCCGCTTAATGTTTTTATTTACTACCGATGGGTTTTAGCAGGAGTAATCTTTTTGTTATATTTTTTTAGAAGCTGATGCAGAAAAAAACTTTTTACAGAAAACCGAATAGAAATCAAAAAATCTCAGAAATTAAGAATCTTACAACAAGAGTTGATGCCCCCAAAAAATCTACTTTTACTATTTTTATCTCTATAATTTTGATTGGTGCTGCTCTATACTTATTGGTAAGTCTCGTTAGCTATAATCTATTTGACCCTTCTTTTTTAACTTATACCAATTCAAAACCTTCTAATTACGGTGGGATTATAGGTGCTTATCTGGCAGATGCTTTTTTAAGTGTATTTGGAATATCTGCTTTTCTAATACCGCTGTTAGTAGGAGCTTGGGGAGTTGGAAAACTGTTAAATAAAAAGTGTTCTCCTTTTAGTATTCCCTGGTTATTAATAGTCCTCTTCTGTCTGGCTGTAATGCTTGAACCATTGAGAGCATTCTTAGAAAGTTACAAAAAATTACCCGAAGGGCTCTCGTGGATTGCCTTTCATTTATCAGAAAAATACCTCTCCCTTGCAGGAACATATATTCTCTGGACATCTATAACAATTGCTTCCTTAATTCTAATAAAACCTAAACTTCTGCAAAGAAGAGAAAAATTAACAGAAGAGCCAAATAAAACTGAAGACAACGAGATAAAGGTTGTTCAGTTGCCAGACTCAGAAACTTCCAATAAGACATGGGAGGACAAGAAAAAGCTTAAGTTGAACAATAATCAGAAAATTAAGGAAGAGCAACCAATTGAAGAGAGCATAGAGAAAGAAGAAAAAGAAGGATTTCTACTTCCTTCTTTAGAATTACTCAAAATTGAAAAATCAGAGAGTTCTATTTCAAAGGAAGAAATACTCTCTTCAGCGAAAAGCATTGAAGCAAGATTTGCAGAATTTGGCATAAAGGGAACGATTAAGGAAGTATATCCCGGTCCAGTTGTAACAATGTATGAGTTTGAGCCTGCAAGCGGAATAAAGTTGAGCAGAATAATAGCTCTAAGCGATGAGCTCGCCCTCTCATTGAAAGCCCAAAGCATAAGGATATACCCCATCCCTGGACGCTCTGCCATCGGCATTGAAGTGCCGAACAGAAAAAGACAGATTGTAAGGCTTGGAGAAATTATTGCATCAGAAAAATTCGTAAAAAGCGAATCACCAATCACTTTTGCCCTTGGAAAAGACATATATGGCAACCCTGTTGTAACTGACCTTGCAAAAATGCCCCATCTTTTAGTTGCCGGTGCTACTGGCTCGGGAAAAAGCGTATGCTTAAACACAATGATATTGAGCCTTCTTTATAAATCAACTCCTCAAGAGGTAAGACTTCTTCTCATTGACCCAAAACTTCTCGAACTTTCAGTATATGAGAATATACCTCACCTTTTTTCTCCTGTCATAACAGACCCTAAAGAAGCCTCTGATTCCCTCAAAAAAATAATTGTTGAGATGGAAAGAAGATATAAACTGTTTGCCTCAAAGGGCTTCAGAAATATTTCTGGATACAACAATTCCGTCTCAAAGGAGCAACAACTTCCTTACATTGTAGTTTTTATAGATGAATTTGCAGACCTTATGTTTACCGCTCCGGGTGAAGTTGAACAATCAATTACCCGAATCGCTCAGATGGCAAGAGCTTCAGGTATCCATCTTGTCGTTGCAACACAAAGACCCAGTGTTGATGTCATAACAGGAATTATAAAAGCAAACTTTCCCGCAAGAATTGCCTTTCAAGTCAGTTCCCGAATTGACTCCCGAACAATCCTTGATACACAGGGTGCAGAAAAACTACTCGGAATGGGTGACATGCTGTTTATGGTTTCGGGTGTAAAAATAATAAGAGTTCATGGCGCATACGTAAGTGAAGAAGAAGTGAAAGCAGTAACAGACTATTTACGCTCTCAGGGCACTCCAGATTTCTCCACATTCGAGTCCATTCAAGTTCCATCTGAAAAGAGAGAGAATGGCAAAGTAGATGAGACAGCAAAAGACGAACTTTATGAAGATGTGATTGAGTATGCCAGACAGACTGGTGAGATATCCATATCTCTTATTCAGCGCAGATTTAAAATTGGCTATAATAGAGCAGCAAGAATAATGGACATTCTGGAAGAAGACGGCCTTGTGGGACCTCCTCAGGGTGCTGGTAAACCAAGAAAGTTTCTCGGTAACTTTCAATAGATTGCAATTGAATTAATTGCTCAGCCTCTGGTTTAATTAAGTTATGAATCTTCTTTATTTTGAAAAACCAACTCGATATATAAACAGCGAAATAAACTCTGTTGTAAAGAAGGGCGGAGAGAGCTTTATAAAATTTGCCCTCTGTTTTCCTGATATCTACGAGATAGGAATGTCTCATGTGGGGATGAAAATTCTCTACAACATTCTCAATAAAATTTCCGATGTCCATGCAGAAAGAGTATTCTCCCCATGGATTGATATGCAAGAGTATATGAAGTCTAAGGAAATTCCCCTTCTCTCTTTAGAAACAAAAACCCCTCTTTACAAATTCGACATAGTAGGTTTCAGCCTTCAGTATGAACTCTCATATCCTACAGTGCTTAACATGTTAAGTTTAGGTAGAATTCCTTTAAAATGGCAGGATAGATTAGAACAAAAATATCCACTAATAATTGCAGGCGGTCCTTGTGCCTCAAATCCCCTTCCGATGTCTCCTTTTATAGATGCCTTTTTAATTGGAGAGGCCGAAGAAGCCATATTGAAACTCGTAAATGTTTACAGAGAGTGGAAGAAAGCTAATGAAAAAAAGGAAGAACTGCTTATGGCAGTTGGAAATATAGATGGATTTTTTGTGCCTTTTACTGGAAAAAAAACAGTGAAACGTCAGTATGTGGCAAGTCTAAATGAAGCCGAATTTCCAACGGCTCCTGTAGTTCCCTATATGAAGATTGTCCACGACAGAGTATCTATAGAAGTATCTCGAGGATGCCCTTCAGGATGCAGGTTCTGTCAGGCAGGAATGATTTACAGACCTATAAGGCTGAGAACTCCTGAAAAAGTCCTCGAAATAGCAAAAAAATCAATAGAAAATACAGGGTATGAAGAAATATCTCTTCTGTCCTTCAGCATCGGACATTATCCCTATTTACAGGAACTCTTGCATGCCTTAAACAGAGATTTCTCTGGCAAAGGAGTTGCCATTTCTCTGCCCTCAATCAGAGCAGATAAGGTCACACAGGAACTTCTCAAACAAATAAAATCTACCAGAAAAACAGGATTTACAATAGCTCCTGAAGCAGCTACAGATAGACTGAGGGCTGTTATAAATAAAAATCTCTCCACCGAGGATATAGAAAGAGCTTGTTGTCTTCTCTTTGAAGAAGGCTGGCTTAGTATAAAACTCTATTTTATGATAGGACTTCCTACAGAGACAGATGAGGATATCGAGGGTATTATAAGTCTTACAAAGCAAATAAGTAAGCTTTCCAAAAAATATACAAAAAAATTTGTTGACATAAATGTCACTGTATCACCTTTTATTCCAAAACCTCACACACCTTTTCAATGGCTTGGCCAGATTGATTACGATGAGATGAAGAAAAAACTTCATACCATAAAAGAGGCATTTTATAAAAGCAAGATTCACTACAAAGGACATGCTCCCAAGATGAGCGTTCTTGAAGCGGCAATCTCAAGGGGTGATGAGAAAGTTGGAGATGTCATATATCATGCGTGGAAACAAGGGGAGAAATTATCTGCTTGGACAGATTTATTTGATTTCAACCGATGGCTTTCTGCCATGGAAAAATCAGGTATTGATTTGTTCTATTACGCTAAAAAGCAATATTCACAATACGAAGCTCTTCCTTGGGAATTCGTAGATACGGGAGTTAAAAAAGAGTTTTTACTAAAAGAGTTCGATAGAGCCATAAAAACCGATAAAAGCAGTGATTGCTCTGTAAAATGTGAGGGTTGCGGATTGAGCTGTAAACTTAAAAATATCCAAATGGATACAACTACTGTTGAAAAAGAAAAACCCTCGGAGGCCGAATCTTTAAATAAAGAAGAAAACCAAACCATCACTGTAAGGTTCTGCCATACAAAGTCTGGCAACATGAAATATCTATCGCAACTTGAACTTATCAGTCTCATTACGAGGATTTTAAGAAAAGCGAGTATTCCATTTGCTCTTTCAAAGGGCTTTCATCCTAAACCAGAAATTTCCCTGTGTCCCTCTCTTCCTACGGGGATTGAAAGCGAGGCCGAATACTTTGACCTAAAAATTTATGGAGAAATGAAAGAAGATTATATTGACAAGTTAAATCAACTATTACCAGAAGGAATTAAAATAAAACATGCGAGAATTATTAGTCCTCAGACTCCTTCACTGGGAGCTTTTATTGACAGATACAAATACAAGATAATTTTTCCAGAACATTTCTCCCTCAATAAGCACATAGACTCAGAAAAGATAGAGATAAAGAGAAACGAGAAAACTTACTCGCTGAAAGAGTTCCTTGAAGATATTCAGATTTACGACAATGAAGTATGTATAATAGTTAAAGATACGGAGGTAAAGGCACGAATCAATGAAATAGCAGAGGCTTTAACAGGTATATCGGCGAAAGAACTAAAAATTAAAAGAATACAAATGTATGGTAACAAAGGAGGAATGGTAGAACCTTGAGCAATGAACTTTTAATAAATGTTACAAAACAGGAATGTCGCGTTGCTTTACTTGAAGGAGGCCAGGTAGTAGAATTCTACATCGAAAGAAAGGGAGATTCAAGTTTTGTTGGTAACATATACAAGGGCAAGGTTGTAAAAGTATTAAAGGGTATGCAGGCATGTTTTATTGATATTGGCCTGGACAAGGCAGCCTTTCTTTATGTAGACGACATAAGAGGAGGAATTAAAGAACTATATCCCTTTTTAGAGGCCATTGAAGAGACAGAGTTTATCTCAAAACTTGACTTTAAAGATGCCTCTATCGAAGAGCTTGTTCAGCAAGGACAGGAGATTTTAGTTCAAGTAGCAAAAGACCCCATAGGCACAAAAGGAGCAAGAGTTACTTCGAGAATAACTCTTCCAGGCAGATATGTGGTACTAATGCCAGGGATGGAACACATTGGCATATCAAGAAAAATAGAGGACGAAGAAAAGAGAAAAGAGCTTAAAGAGCTTGCAACGAAAATAAAACCCATCGGTTTTGGTCTAATAATGAGAACTGTCAGCGAAGACGCCACCGAGGAGGAAATACAGAAAGATATTGATTTTCTTCTTCTGCTATGGGACAACATTCAAAAGAAAAAAGACAGGGTTCATGCACCAGCACTTATTCACAGTGAATTTGACCTTGTTTTAAGAAGTCTTAGAGACTTCATGAATCAGAACGTAGACCGTTTAATAATCGACAGCCATGCTGAATGGATGAGACTAAGAGAGTTCGCCTCTGTTTATTTTCCCAGGATTGCAGAAAAAATTGAACTCTACGATGGGGATGAACCAATTTTTGATGCCTTTGGAATTGAAGTTGACCTTGACAGAGCACTTGAAAGAAAAGTATGGCTCAAATCAGGCGGCTACATAGTAATCGACCAGACAGAGGCAATGACTGTAATCGATGTTAATACAGGCAAATTTGTGGGAAAAGAAAATTTAGAAGATACCATACTGAGAACCAACCTCGAAGCAGTTAAAGAGATTGCCTATCAGATAAGGCTCAGAAATCTCGGTGGAATAATTCTCATCGACTTTATAGATATGGAAAAAGACGAAAACAAACAGAAAGTAATAAATGCAATGGTTGAGGCAATGAAAAAAGACCGAGCAAAAACAACGATATACAACATTACCGAACTGGGAATAGTTCAAATGACAAGAAAAAGAACAAGAGAAAGTCTTGAACATATCCTATGCGACAGTTGTCCCTACTGTGAAGGAAAGGGAAGAGTTTTGAGCATAAGGTCTGTTGCCTATGAAATACTGAGAAAGCTCAAATGCCTCACTCCTCAGGAAGGAGCAGAAATAATACTTGTAGCTCATCCACAAGTAGCAGACCTTCTTACAGATGAAGAGAGAGATTCCCTTGAAGAAATTGAAAACACCAGAAAGATAAGAATTACAATTAAAAAAGATGCTACTCTCCATCAAGAAAACTATCACATTCATAAGAGTAAACCTTTAGCTGAATAAAAATGGAAATTTCAGAATGCAACAAATGTGGAAAATGCAGAGAAATCTGTCCCAGTTACAGATATTTTCTGAATGAATCCTTTTCTCCGAGAGGAAGAACTCAGCTCTACAATTTTTTAAAAGAAGGAGAGCTTTCAGAATCAAAAGAGCTCAGAGAAAGAATCTTCAGCTGCCTTCTTTGCGGTGCATGCTTTTCAAACTGTCCTCTTCAGGTAGACATTCCTTTTTCAATTTATAATTTGAGAGAAAAGATGAGAAAAAATCCTAAGCTACTTTTATTCAAATATTTTTCACTTTTTCCAGGGCTGTTTTTTTCTCTATTCCGTATTTTGAAAATTAAACCCATTAAGAATATGGTGAAAAGGCAAAATTTAATACCTGCCAGTTTAATTGACAAGCTCGTTCCTTTCGAGAGAAAAAAGACTCAAAGAGAAAGTCTAAAAATATTCAATCAAATCAGACCGAAAGGAAGGATAGCTTTATTTTTAGGCTGTTCTACAAATTATCTAATGCCATCTATTTCCAATGCACTAATTAAACTACTGTCAAAGTCAAAATACGAAGTTGTTTTGCCAAGACAGAACTGCTGTGGAGCGCCTCTACTGGGAGCAGGCTATAGAGAGGAAGCAATGAGGCTTGCCCAAAAGAATATTACGCTCTATAATTCCTTTAACATTGATGGAGTAATGACACCATGCCCAACCTGTGCCCATTTTTTAAAAGATGTTTACGACAAACTCACAGGGAACAGTATCAAAATACTGAATCTTGATGATTTGATAGATATAAAAGAAATAACTGGAAATGAAAAATCGGAGAAAAAAATTTTTTTCCACCTCTCCTGCCATTCAAAGAACTACTTGAAAGAGGAAGCTTCAATTATAAAGCTTTTGAAAAAAACCGGAATTGAAATGGAAAAAAAAGAAGGTTGCTGCGGCTTTGCTGGGCTTTTTTCCTTTCTTTTTGAGAGGCAATCTATGGATATTCTGAAAAAAAAAGTTTTAGAATATGAGAAAGCAGATATGATAATAACTTCTTGTCCAAACTGTATAATCCAATTTAAATTCACTATGAACAATAAAGAAGTCTTGCATTATACCGAATTTATAGAAAAAATCTTACGGAAAGGAGAAGGAAATGTCTGAAGAAAACTCCCCTTTTGAGATAGTTCTACCAGACGGAACTATCTACAGACCAAATAAAACGGAAATGAAAAATGAACATACTGTAAAAGGATATGATGCTGAAGGAAAACCCAAAAAAATGAAATTTGCTGCAAAAAATGAGTGTAAACGATGCGGTGAATGCTGTAGAAGAGATACTCCATTGATTTTAAAAGACGACCTGTCTCTTTTAACAGAAGGAATAATTTCTGAAAAAGATATCTACACAATTAGAGAAGGAGAAAAAGTTCGTTCCTCAATAGACGGCGAAATTTATTACACACCCATGGAGTTAATAAAAATAAAGCCTATTTTTGGAAGTTTTACCTGCCTTTTTTATGACCCTGCGGAGGGATGCACAATATATGAGAAAAAACCTCTTGTATGCAGAAAATTTGAATGTTGGTCTTCTAATGTTGACATTACGGGGCTCGAAAAAAGAAGTCTCACAAGGGCTGACTTGTTCAAAGGAGTTGAGTTGATTGAAAAGGCCATAAGAAAACACGATGAGAAGTGTTCTCCCACTGTTTTCAATGACCTCATACAAGAGCTTAGAAGTGGTAAAGAGGAAAATGTTGAGAAAATAGCGGAGATGATACTATTCGATTTTCAAATTAGAGATTGGGTAAAAGAGAAATTATCAATCTCAGAGGAGGTTTTACCATTGCTGTTCGGTAAAACTCTCTTTGAAATGGCCTCTATTTATGGCTTGATAATAGAAAAAGATGGCGATAATTTCATAATTAAAGTTACACAGGAGGAGATAGAATGAAGTTTTTTATTGACACAGCAAATATTGAAGAAATTAAAAAAGCATGGGAAGTCGGAGTAATTGATGGAGTTACCACCAATCCCTCATTGCTTGCGAAAGAAGGCAGAGAGCCAATGGGTCTTCTTAAAGAAATCTGCCAAATAGTAGAAGGACCTGTAAGTGCCGAGGCAGTCTCACTAAAGCATGAAGAGATGTTCCGAGAAGCCATTGAATTAAGTAAAATAGCCGATAACATTGTAATAAAAATCCCAATGACCGAAGACGGGCTTAAGACAGTCAAAAAATTATCTCAAGAGGGAATTAAGACAAATGTAACCCTCGTATTTTCACCAACTCAGGCATTGCTTGCTGCAAAGGCAGGAGCTACCTATGTAAGTCCTTTTGTAGGAAGGCTTGATGACATAAGTCATTTTGGTATGGACTTGATAAGAGACATTCAGATAATCTTTGAAAACTACGCCTTTGAGACCGAAGTGATTGTGGCAAGCATTCGCAATCCTCTTCATGTGCTTGAGGCAGCAAGAATAGGAGCAGACATAGCAACTATTCCCTACTCTGTAATTAAACAACTAATAAAGCACCCCCTCACAGACATAGGAATAGAAAAATTCCTTAAAGACTGGGAGAAACTTCAAAAATAGGAGGTAGTCAAGATGAAAGGCAACAAGAAATTCATCATATCAGGTGCAATCCTAATACTAATAGGTATTACCATAGGATTAATCTTAGCATCTAAATTTGACATTCAGACAAAAGGTTTCTCTGAAGACTATCAGATTTCAAAGGAGTCACAAGAGACCCTTTCTAAAATAGGTAATGCTATGGCAGAGGTTGTTCAAGCAGTGAGACCGTCAGTGGTAAACATTTACACTACAAAAAAAATAAAAAGACAAAACATACCCTTTCCTTTTAACGACCCTTTTTTCAGAAGATTCTTTGATGAAGAATTCGGCGATTTCTTTGGAAAACAGAGAGAATTCACCCAGACTTCCCTTGGTTCAGGTGTAATAGTAGACGGTGTAAATGGATACATTCTTACCAATTATCACGTCATTAAAGGTGCCGATGAAATTAAAGTAAAGCTCTTTGACAAGAGAGTTTTTGACGGCACTATTATTGGTTATGACGCAAAAACAGACATTGCCGTTATAAAGATTAAGGCCGATGGACTTAGAGCAATAAAGTGGGGAGACTCGGATAAGCTTAAAGTTGGCGAGACAGTAATAGCCATAGGAAATCCCTATGGACTGAATCTTACAGTTACAAGTGGCATTGTGAGTGCAACAGGAAGGGCAAATGTGGGAATTTCAGACTATGAAGACTTTATCCAGACAGACGCAGCTATAAATCCTGGAAATTCTGGTGGACCTCTTGTCAACGTAAAGGGCGAACTCGTAGGAATAAACACGGCCATATTCAGCACAACCGGCGGATATCAGGGGATTGGTTTTGCTATCCCGAGCAATATGGCAAAGGTGGTAATGGACAATCTAATAAAACATAAAAAAGTGGTGAGAGGATGGCTTGGTGTTACAGTAATGGATGTAGACCCTCAGATGGCAAAGGCTAATAACATGAAAGAAGTAAAAGGTGCTGTTGTCACAGATGTTCAGGAAGGAAGTCCTGCTGACAAGGCAAAGATAACAATGAAAGATATAATAATTACTTTCGACGGAAAGGAAGTTGAGGATTCAGCCCATCTTAGAAATCTTGTAGTAAGCACACCGCCAGGAAAAACAGTGAAAATTGAGATAATAAGAAATGGAAAACATTACTCAGTAACAGCTACAGTAGGCGAACTTCCCGCTGAGAAAAAAGTTTCCCTCTCCGATTCTGTACTTGCAGGAATTTATGTAGAAGATTTAACGCCTAAGCTCAGAAATCAACTCGGACTACCAAGCAGAGTTAACGGAGTAGTAATAAGTTCCATTGAACAGGGAGCAAGGGCTGAGGGAGTTTTAATGAGAGGAGATGTGATAGTAGAGATTAATAACCAAAAAATCAATAACTCAAAGGATTTTGCCAAAGTAGCTGCACAGACAAAGGGAAGTGCTACAGTCTGGTTTTACAGAAACGGACGGGGATTATATACAATTTTGAATGCCGGAGAGTGATTGAAAAAATGAAGTCAGCATCTGCTGTCTTACATAAAGCATTTTGTTGAAAATATTGGAAAATTCTCTGAATACTCTCGCAGGTGCTGACTCCATCTCTTTTAAAAGGTCTTTACAGATATACCAATTACATCTGAGAGGTCGCAAGTATCGAGGTACCGTACAGCCTCTCTCAGAGAGAAGATAGCATGGTTCTTTTTCACTCAGATTTCTCTCTGGAAAAGGAAAAGTCTCTCTTAGAGCAACAACATAGATAAGGTCATCGTATTCGTATCTGCTATTTTTATTTAAACAGCAGATATTAGTGCATAAGGGACATACCTTTTTTGAATAAGTATCAATGA
This sequence comes from Nitrospiraceae bacterium UBA2600, assembly GCA_002339325.1. GTDB lineage: Bacteria > Nitrospirota > Thermodesulfovibrionia > Thermodesulfovibrionales > Thermodesulfovibrionaceae > Thermodesulfovibrio. Next base: position 44,502 of record DDKK01000039.1, read on the forward strand.
ATGGGTCAATTTGCAAAATATAATTTTTTATCTCTTGAGCAAGCAACATGGAACTCTTAAATTTAT
>DDKK01000024.1 GCA_002339325.1 Nitrospiraceae bacterium UBA2600
ATTTTTTGCCATCAGATTAACGGGCACTGTCTTTTCAACAATTGCTCCCTCGGGAATGTATCCTACATTCTGATGGTTCTTTACTGCCTGAGCTGCTCTGCCTGCGGCAATAAAGCCACCGATTGAAATAGGACCCTGTGCTACAGCATAAACCTCACCATCAGGTCCTGTAAGGGGAGTAAGAAGCAGGGTTCCGCCTTGAAGAGATTTGGCATCTCCGATTGAAGATACTTGCACATCTATCTTAGCCCCCGGCTTCACATTAGTTGGCAGTTTCGCAGTGACCATAACAGCAGCAACATTCTTAACTTTACCTTTTAAGTCCTTTACATTGACAGTTACTCCCATTCGACTGAGCATATTTGCAATTGGTTGATAAAGATATGTTCCGTCTTTATCACCTGTGCCATTCAGACCAACTACAAGTCCGTAGCCAATTAGCTGGTTTTCTCTGATGCCATACCAATTTGCAATATCCTTTATTCTCTCTGCGGAAGAGGAAGAAGAAAGAAAGAGTATAAGGAAAAATATGAGAAGGAGCTTCGTCGCTTCGCTCAGAATGACCTTAGAATGTCTCAGAATGCAATTATAAAGTTTCAAGCTATGTTTTAAAGATTTTGAATTGAATTTTTTATTATGCATTTTCATCACAACCACCTCTAAAATGGCCATATTTTATCAAGAAATCTCACAAGCCAGCCCTGTGACTGTTTGTCTCCAAGGGTGCCATCTCCTACAAGAAAAATCTGAGCATCTGCCACATACTGACTAAGGATTGTATTGTTCTGACTTATGTCATCGGGTCTTATTATCCCCCTTAAAACTAAAATCTCCTTTTCATTGTTAACGAAAATCTCTTTTCTTGACTCTATAACCAAATTTCCATTAGGAAGCACCTCAACGACTTTTGCGGTAATTGTTCCTGTAATTGTTCCAGTTCTTGCAGTATTTCCATCTCCTTTGAAATCACTTCTTGCAGAACCAGAAACAGAGGGCGAGAAGATGTTACCTGCTTTATAGAAGCCATTTATTATGGGCAAATTATGAATGTTGAAATCTGTATTCATTCCGAAGAAAGTGTCAAGTCCGTAGTTGGTAGAGGAATTTCTTGAAGTTGTAGTCGATGCCTTTTTCTGAGCAGAAGTGGTTTCATTTATAAGAATTGTAACAAGGTCATTTACTCTTCTGGCTTTTTTGTCTTCATAAAGAGAGGCCTTGTTTCTCCACAAAGAACCCTCGGTTGCACTTGATTGCTGGGGAGTTTCGGGATAATACTTTGGCGGCATCCCTGCACTTTTTATCTCCCTCACTTCTTTTAATTCTGAACAGGCTGCTAATAATGACATGGAAATTAGTAGAATAAATATTTTTTTCATAGCACTACCCTCACTTTATCTTTTTCTACTAACTCTCCTACAATTTCCTTGCCAGTTTGAAAGCACTGAACCTTGGCCTTTTCTCCAACAGCACTGTCATATTTAAGGACACCCTCTGTCAGGATAGTGACCTGTCCTGACGTTATCACTACCTGAACATGACTGCCTCTTTTAACTGGAAAACCTGAATAAAAATGTTCTTCCTTAAGGATTATTCCCTGAGCAACAGTCCTTTTTAAAACTCTTCCTATGAGTTCATCTTTTTTGGTTATTGCTCCTGCAGGTATTTTATACGCAGGTCTCTTTATCTCAATAAAGTCTTCCTCATTTAGCGTATCACCCCTTTTCAAATTTCTCTGAGGCACGTAGACGCTTAAGAGCACTTCATAATTCGCTAAAGCCCTGTATTGCCTTGTTCCACAGTAAAAAGTGAACTCTACCGCATAGGGTCTCTTTATCTCTCTTATCTTTATTCTGTCGGGAATGCAGTTTTCTGTGGGAGCAAAGCCTATAAATTTTATATCACCTATGTTCACATCATTACTAATGAAGGATTTTTTCATTTCTTCTTTAAGCAGGAGCTTTAGAGAATTTGTATCGAATGAATATGCGTATGTTACGGCAGATAAAAGCAAGGCCATTAGAAACATGAGACTGTTATAAATTCTAAGCATCATTACCTCTTAATTGCAGTAGTGGTTTGTAACATCTCATCAGAAGTCTGCACTGCCTTTGAGTTAATATCAAAAGCTCGCTGAGCAATTATAAGATTTGCAAGCTCCTCAACAATGTTAACATTAGACATCTCAAGAAAGCCTTGAATTATTGTTCCCCTTCCCTCTGTTCCTGGCGCTCCTGTTGTAGGTGCTCCTGAGGCATCGGTCTCAAGAAATAGATTTTTACCAATGGCTCTCAGTCCGCCGGGATTTATAAATCTTGCAAGCTCTATAGTGCCTATCTCAACAGGCGCTACTGTTCCTGGTTGTAGCACCGTTACTCTGCCGTCTCCTCCGACGGTAATACTCAAAGCATCAGCAGGAACTGTAATGCCTGGTTCAATTGGATAGCCGTCATTTGTGACAATCCTGCCATCTCTGTCTACTCGAAAATTACCTGCCCTTGTGTAGGCTATTGTTCCATCAGGAAGAGTGACTTGAAAGAAACCCTCTCCGTCAATTGCCAGGTCAAGGCTGTTTCCTGTATTGACTAAATCGCCTGTTGTAAAAAACTTGGCAACAGCAACAGGTCTTACCCCAAGACCCACCTGAATTCCAGAAGGATACTGTGTCCCATCATCTGAGGGAGCTCCCGGTTGAATTATTGTCTGATAAAGCAAGTCTTGAAACTCAGCCCTTCCCTTTTTAAAACCTGTTGTATTTACATTGGCGAGGTTGTGCGATATGACATCCACATTTATCTGCTGGGCATACATGCCTGTGGCAGCTGTAAAAAGTGACCTAAGCATCTTTTACCTCCTTATATTCTTGCTATTTCACTTACTGCTCTTTGAGCAAGCTGGTCAAAGTTAGTAGTTACTCGCTGAGCAAATTCAAAGTTTCTAATTGCCTGAATCATCTGAACAAGCTCATTCATCGGATTCACATTCGAAGACTCAAGCCAGCTCTGCAAAACCTTTCCTGTAGCCTCTCCAGCCTCTCTTCCCTCGTAAAGAGAACTACCTACATGTCTTACACCGTCTATGCGGACAACTTTTATTTTGGAAATTAGATTGCCATCTACATATACATTTCCGTCCTGGCCAATTTCTACTTTAGTTCCATCTATTACGATTGGATTATTATTTTCATCCAGAACTCTTAATCCCGCTTGGGTTACAAGAAAATTCTCACTGTCCCTTGTGAAAGCCCCTTCTCTTGTGTAGAAAATTCTATTACCTCTCTGGACAGCAAAAAAACCCTCGCCCTGAATGGCAAGGTCAAAGGGATTGCCCGTTTTTCTTAATACACCCTGAGATGTATCAATAGTTTGCGTGCCGAAAAAGGTCTGGGACCGCGCATTCTGATAAATAGCTCTTGGTTCTACGGGTTTTCCAGAAAGGAGGGGATAAAGTCTGCTTGCAAAGGACTGCCTTTTGTAGCCTGTAGTGTTTATATTGGCAAGATTGTTTGAAATGGCTGAAAGTTCATTTTCTCTCATTGCCATTCCTGTCATTGATATGTAAATGCCCTTATACATAAGCTTTTCCTCTCTTATGTCTTGGATTTTATAATAAAAACTTGCAAGGAATATGCCAGATATTGCAAATAGTAAAATGCTTATTTTTCTTACAAAATCCGGAAGGAGTTTTTAAATTAAATAGGCAAATTTTGCCTATGCTGGAAAATTTAGACTTCGATATCTATTCCTCTTTTCGATTGGTCTTTTCCCTCAGACTTAGCTTGCTCTTCACTGGGCTTTTCTCTGGATTGCTGTTTTTTTCTGACTTTGTATTTTGCAAACACATTTCCTTCTCTCAGAGGCCTGATGCCTCTGTAGGGAAGTAAAGGGTCTATTTTTTCATCCGCAGGCATCTAACTCAAAAGAAAATCTTTTTGGTCATCAAATTTTATTTTAAATAGACCGATAAGTTCGTTTAAGGCATCTTCTGTTATGCCAAGAGATTCATAATCTATAGGAATGTCAATAGGGTCTTTTACCCCTATTCCTAACTTTAAGCATATCTGGTCTGAAACTCTTATGATGTTACATATGTCTGCAAAGGCAGGGTCTTCATGAGTTGGATAGGGATAGTCGTGATGATATGTAATTACCATCTCCATCTTTTCTGGAAGCTTCCATTTTTTTGCTATTAGATTGCCTATGATTGTATGATTAAAGCCAAGAACCTCGTCCTCTACGTCTTTAACTGACTTACCTTCTTTGTAAACTTTATCGTAAATCTTTATGTAAATCTCTGGAAGTGTATTGTTTATTACTGTCTTGCCAACATCATGCACTATTCCACAAACAAGAGCTTCATCGGGAGTTGCTAAATTTGTAATCATTGCCACAAGACTACCACATAGAGCCACACCAAGACTATGTTCCCAAAGTTTCTGTTCAAAAACACCAAACCTTCTATGAAGGTCTCTTATGGAAGTTGCGATAACAAGAGATTTTAAGGTCTCAAAACCAATAAGCATAATTGCTTGCGATATATTCTCTATTTTTCTGTCTCGACCATAATAGGGCGAATTAGCAATCCTGAGAAGTCTTGTAGAAAATCCCTGGTCCCTTGATATTATCTCTTCCAGAGCATTGAGAGATGCATGGTCATCATGAATCAAGCCCATTACCTTCATTGCTACAGGGGGCAGTGGTGGAATATCAATTGTTTTAAGAACTATCCTTTCAATGATGTCTTCCTGCAATTTTATCCTCCTTATACGGCGTTTATAATCTCTCCAGCCATTTCATCAAGCGATACTATCTTATCAGCCAATCCGGCCTCAACAACAGCCCGGGGCATTCCATATACTACACAGGTTTCTTCATTTTGTGCAAACACTCTGCCACCGGTCTCTTTTATTTTTTTACATCCCCTTGCACCGTCATTTCCCATTCCCGTAAGGATAACTCCCAAACTTCTTCCTGGAAAACACTCAGCCACAGAAAGCATTAGAGCATCCACACTGGGACGATAGATAAATTCTTCTTTGTCCTCAGAGATAGAAATAAATGTCTCAATACCCCTTCTTTTTAATCTCATGTGTCCTCTTCCAGGAGCCACATAGACTATGCCAGGCTTTATTGTCTCGCCTTCTTCAGCTTCCTTTACAGAAAGTTGACTCAGTTGGTCAAGTCTTTCTGAAAAAGGCTTTGTAAAATTAGGTGGCATATGCTGGGCAACCACTATTGGAACAGGAAAATCCTTAGGTAGCTTAGGGATGATTTCCTGTAAAGCCTTCGGTCCTCCTGTTGAAGTACCAATTGAAACTATGCCCACTTTTCTCTCTGTAGATATTCTCGCCTTAGGAACTTCAATTTTAGGAGTTTCTATCTTGCTTTCTGCTGTTTTGACAAAAGGTTTTCTCTTAACAATTCCTCTTCTACCTATTGTTTTTATCTTGTCAAGAAGCATTCCCTTTATTTTCACAATATTTACAGAAAGTTCCGATAAATTCTTGGGTATAAAATCAACGGCACCGAGGTCTAAAGCTTCAAGAGTAACCTTTGCACCTTCTGTGGTAAGAGAGCTTACCATAATTACAGGAACAGGACATTTACTCATAATCTCTTTAAGAGCTGTTATTCCATCCATTCGTGGCATCTCTACATCCATTGTTACCACATCGGGTCTTAGGTCTTGAATCATCTGTAAAGCCTCTACTCCATCCCTTGCGGTTCCTACAACTTTTATCTCCGGGTCTTCTTGAAGCATTGATGTTAAAGCTTTTCTCATGAATGCGGAATCATCAACAATCAAAACCTTTATCATCCTTACGTCTCCTTAAAAACCGAATTCCTTGAGGAGGTCATCCACATCCTCCTGAGAAACTTTTTCTACTTCTTTAGGAACTGTTTTCTTCTCTTCTATTTTTAAGCCAAAGGTAGTGATTAGTTTTAAAAGCTCTACTTCAAGGTCGCCGACAAGATTAATAACCTTCTTTAGAACCTGACCTGTAAGGTCTTGAAAAGACTGAGTTGTAAGTATTTCTGTCAAATCGTCCTCAAGAGAATTTTTGAACTCTTTTATAAAATTAACAGAAGCCTCGGGTCCCTGAATTTCTCTTATATGATTGGCGAGGTCATCCATTTTGAGAATATATTTCTCAACTATCTCCATTGTCTTGTTAGCGGCCTCCTCTGTTTTGTCAATGACCATCTGTAATTGGTCTACTGCTCTTGGCATCTGTTGGGTGGCTATTTCTTTAAGTCGAGGGTCAAGGGCTTCTCTGAAACTTTTAAGTGAATCGTGTAGCTTCCTTGCAACCTTTCCAACTTCCTTGAAAAGGTCACTCTGACTTTTCTGAATTATGCTGTTCATTATTGAGTCTGCTTTGCCGTAATCACCCTGAGAGACTGCATTCATAAAATTTGTAATCTCTTCAATCAAGGCATACTTAGGGTCGTCCTTTGTTATGCCTTTGCTCTCATATAGCTTCAGAGGGTCTACTACCTCTGTAACGGTCATATCTCCACCTATGCTTGAGACTTTCTTTACGACCTCAACTTTTTCTCCGTCCTCTATAATGTCAACAATCTCTTCTTCAAAGAGGGCTTGGTCTTCAGAAGGTATTAGCTTTTTTATGTCAATTATAATGAGAAGTCTATCGTCTACCCTTGCCACTCCTTCTATCTGATTTTGTCCGTGCTGAAGAAACTCTTCGGCTGGTTCAATTTTTTCTTCATCAATGTTTACAACACCTGTTATGTTGTCTACAAGTGCTCCGAAGGTTATCTTGCCTGTAGATATGACTACAACTTTGCTTCCCGATGAATCCTCTGGCAAGCTTAAAATTCTCTTTAGATTAACCACGGGGATAACTCTTCCTCTTAGATTAGTAACACCTTCAACGTAAAAGGGCACACCGGGCATTTTAGTTATCTGCGGAATTTTTATAATCTCCTGAACCTTGAGAATTGGAATGATATACTCGTTTTCATTTAAAAGAAAACCAATGCACTGTCTCATTTTTTTCTCCTTCCCTTTATTTCAATTAAGTTTATCCCTTACCTGCAAAAACTTTTCTTGAAATTAGTGCAAGGTCGAGTATGAGAACTACTTTACCATCACCAGTTATTGTAGCACCCATTATTCCACATGCCTCTGAATCAATACCGTGGATTGTCTTTATGACAATCTCCTCCTGACCTAATACGGCATCTACTGCCACACAAAATCTTCTGTCTCCAACGCTTGCAACAAGTATATACTTCTTGTCTGAATTATTATCTCCGAAAACTCCTAAAAGTTCATTAAGTATGAACACAGGCAATACCTTTTCTCTAATCGTAAAAACTCTTTGTCCTGATACTTCTTTTAATTGCGATACGTAAACCCTAAGAGTTTCCTCAATCATAGATTGAGGAATTGCATATATTTCCTCACCTACCTGTATCATCATTGCTTGAATTATGGCAAGTGTAAGAGGTAGACTTATTCTAAATGTAGTTCCCTTGTCCTTTTCTGTGAATATCTCAACATAACCATTAAGTTTCGCCACATTGGATTTAACCACATCCATCCCTACTCCTCTGCCACTAACCTCGGTAGAGACTTCTTTTGTAGAAAATCCAGGCAGGAATATTAGGTTTATTATAGCATCTTCAGAAAGCTTTTCTGCTTCCTCTACTGTAATAAGTCCCTTTGTAATAGCCTTTGCTTTGACAACTTCTACATCAATACCTTTTCCATCATCTATTATGTCTATTACAATCTGAGTGCCCTTCTGATAGGCATCTATTAAAATTTTCCCTTTCTCAGGCTTTCCCTTTGCCACTCTTTCTTCAGGAGATTCAATTCCGTGGTCTATTGAGTTTCTGATTATGTGAACAAGAGGGTCTCCTATATTTTCAATGACTGATTTATCGACTTCTGTATCCTCACCTCTTATTTCAAGCTCTACTTCCTTGCCAAGATTTCTCGCAAGGTCTCTAACCATTCTGGGAAATTTAACGAAAACTTTCTGAAGAGGCTGCATTCTCATCTTCATCACCGCAAGCTGAAGGTCTGAGGTAACCCTATCGAGAAATGCTGTAGTCTCTATTAGACTTTCGACGTTTTCGTCACCACTGTATTGAACTTCAAGCTTGTTTGCAAGATTAAGAAGTCTGTTTCGGGCAAGAACTATCTCTCCTGCTAAATCCATTACTTTGTCTATTCTTGCTACGTCCACCCTGAGTGTTGCAACTTCCTTTTCTTTTTCCTTTGGAATTTGAGACACTGTTTCTTCTGGTTTCTGAATCTTCTCCTCTTCCTCTGCCTTTACTGGTTCTTTTTCTTCTTCTTTCTCCTCAGTCTCTACCTTTGACTCCTGCTCCTCAGGCTTTGAAGGTTGAGAGAGAACACTGTCAAGTAGATTTAGAACGGGATTTATATCTTCTTTAACATCTTCTCTTGATTTTATGTGAGATATCAAAGTTCTCAGCACATCTGTAGCTTTAAGAATTGCATCGGTTATTTCAGGAGAGATAGACATCTCTCCTTCTCTTAATTTTTTTAATATTGTCTCAGCCCTGTGAGCCACATCTACAACATTTTGAAAACCTAAAAATCCTGCAGCTCCTTTTAGGGTATGCATGCCTCTAAATATCTCATTGATTATTTCGGCGTCCTGCCCTCTCTGCTCAAGTTCAACAAAAAGAGGGTCAAGTTGTTCAAGTATTTCTTCTGCTTCAACTATAAATTCGTTTATTATTTCATCTATCTCATCAGCCATCACTGTCCTCCTTTCAGAGATGGTTTTTTCTGAGCAATCTTCTCAAGCTTTTCCTTTAAAACTTCTCCTGTAAATGGTTTTACTATATAATTGTCTACGCCTGCCTTTATTGCTTCAATAACTTTTTCTTTCTCCGCCTCTGCTGTAACCATAAGAAATGGAATATCTTTAAGTTGGGGGTCACTTCTTACATTTTTCAGAAGGTCTATTCCTTCCATAACAGGCATGTTCCAGTCTGAAACAACAAGACCGTAGTCGCCACCCTTCAGCTTCCTTAAAGCATCCTCGCCATTTTCAGCTTCGTCTATATTTTCAAAACCTAACTGTTTTAAAAGATTTTTAACAATTCTACGCATTGTTGGAAAATCGTCAACGACAAGAACTCTTATCTTAAAGTTAAACATTTCCGCCTCCTATTCTTTTTTACCAAAAATTTTCTTTATGATTTTCTTCATGCTATCAACAATCTGTTCTGCCGTTGCAGGTTTAACAAGATAGTCATCTACTCCTGCCTTAAATGCCCTCTGTTTTTCTTCTTCATCTGCCTCTGTAGTTAGCATTACAATAGGAATATGAGAAGTATCTGGATTAGTCCTAACCTGCTTTGTAAATTCTATTCCATCCATGTAAGGCATATTCATGTCCGTAAGAATTAAGTTTATCTGTTCTGTTCCTAATTTTTGAAGTCCATCCATACCATTTTCAGCAGTTACTACATCGTAACCCTTACTTTTCAAAATCAGAGAGACCATCTTTCTTGTTGTTTTATCGTCATCAACTACAAGAATCTTCATATTCATCCCTCCAGTTAAACTTTTTGATATACAATAACTTTGTTGATAGCTAACGGTCTGAAGGCTCTTGTCACGTTATGCAAACTCTCTGAAGTGCCTACAAATAGATATCCCTTGGGACGAAGCACATCATATATTAGCGAAACCGCTTTTTTCTTTGCCTTGTCGTCAAAATATATAAGCACATTTCTGCAGAAAACCACATCTAAGCCTTTTAATTGCTTTACTTCCTTCTCTTCAATGAGATTTATATTCATAAATTTTACCAACGATTTAACCTGCTCTGAGAGAACATAAATACCACCTGAATCTTTAAAATATTTTGCCATATACTGAGGTGGAATGTTTCTTACTGAATAACCTCCATACATGGCTCTTTTTGCAGACATTAAAACAGATTCGCTAATGTCTGATGCATAAATTTCCTTTCTTACAGAGACCAGTTCGGACTTTTCCAGCAAAATCATAGCTATTGTATAAGGTTCTTCACCTGTTGAACAGGCCGCAGACCATATTTTTATATCCTTTCTTCCCATCTGGCCGTTCTCTTTGAGTATCTGGGGTATCAAATTATTTGAAAAAACTTCAAACTGTTGCGGTTCTCGGAAGAAAAATGTTTCGTTTGTAGTGACTGCATCAAAAAGTCTTGCTATATCATTTCTGTTGGCACTATATCTTAAATAATAAAGATAGTCTTCATAACTACGGAAGTTTTTTTCCTTGATAACCTTACTAAGTCTGTTTTCAAGAAAATACTTTTTATTGTCCGGCACGTAAATTCCAGTTTTTTCATATATAAAATCTCTTAGTTGCCTAAAGGTTTCATCGTTTATTGTCATTGCCGATGCGGTAAGAGTAGTGCTCATATTCTACTTAATACCTCCTCTATCTTCTCTCTCACCTCTCTGTCTGGATGATTAACCTTGCTTGATAACAATTCGTAAACCACACTCCCTCCCACACTGCCCAATGCTTCCACAACAGCAATCACAACAGGTGGAAAAGGGTCATCCAGAAGAGGAGTAAGCTTTTCAATTAAAATCTCCGGGTCACAACCTTTGTTCATCGCCTTTACAGCGTAGTATCTAATCCACGGGTCTTCGTCATTTAGACATTCAAAAAGAATATCCGAACAGAACTGTGCCTCTCCAAGCGCTGATATGGCCGTTTTCTTTATTTCTTTGTTGTCTGAACCTATGAGTTCTAAAAGCTTCGTTATCGCTTCTTCTGTTCCAAGTCTTCCTAAAGCCATTATGGCCGATTTTCTTACCTCAAAGTTATCACAACCAAGAAGCATTTTTATGATATCTAAAGAATACGTGATATTGGCAAGTGTTTGCTTTACTTCTGTTCTGTAGGATTTTATATTGCTTAAGAATCTCTCCTGGTCTATCTCTATGAGGGATGTGACAATGGTTTCAATTACATCTGGATACTCTTCTCTTTCAAGTAAACTTAACAGAGGTTCAAAGGCATCTTGAGCTCTAATCATTCCGAGTGCTTCTATGGCTGATTTTCTAACATTTGTATCGGGGTCTTCTATGCTTCTTGTTACAAGAGGTTTAATTGAGCCTGCATCGGCAATATCACCAAGTGCTTTAGCAGAAGCTATTCTTATATCCCTCTTTATGTCCTCTAACAACTTTAGCAGTAACGGCACGGCCTTCTTGCTTCGAAGCTTACCAAGAGTACTGATTACAAAGGCTTTAGCTCTGAATTTTAATTTATCCCTCTCAAGAAGATTTATTAACTCATCTTCCGAATTTATATTAAGAAGAGCATCTTGTAGTAATCCAATCTTTTCATCATAGTCAAAACATGAAGGGTCTAAAGCACCTGCTTGTTCTACTATCAAGGATACAGCATCGGTGAGATTTGTTAGCACAATTCCTCTTAGAGCAAGAGGTTTTTCTTCCCAATCACCTTCTTTTAAAATGCTTAGTAGTTCTTCCTTTATGTCTGTATCTTTCGGCAAAGCACCCACTCTTATTAATGCCTTGATTATTTCTCTTTTTTCGTCTTTCGTTGCTAAAGGATAGTATTTTAATAGTGGGGAGATTACTCTTTCTGTTCCAATTTTGCCAAGAGTTTCTATTGCCTCTGCTTTTACGAGAATGGAGTCAGAGGCTAAAAGTAGCTCTCCTATGGCATCGGCAGCTTCCTCTGCCTGAAGCACTGCTAAGGCTTGAAGAACGTAAAAACTAACCCACTCTTCATCATTGAGGCTTTCAACAAGGTATGGAATAGCTTCTTTGTAGTTTAACTCTCCAATTGCTCTTGCAGCAGCAGCTCTCACATTAGCATTTACATCTTTCAAAAGAGGGATAATCATGGAACCGTCAAATCCTTCTTTTATATCTGCTATTAAATCAAGGCCAAATTTTCTTACATCGGGGTCTTTATCTTTGAGTAGCTGATAAATGAGGTGGGGAGCTTTACTTCCGATTTCTGTAAGTATAAGCAATGCAGTGTTTCTAATAAATGCCTCCTCTTCTCTTAGAAGAGGTATTACCATGTATGTGACAAGCTCACCTGGATTTGTAAGAAATCGCTCATCATCCTCAGATATGCCTATGGTAATTAAGGATTGTGTAGCCGCTTCTTGTACAGCGGTGTTTTCATCTTTCAATGCTTTAATCAGAGGGTATATGGCTCTTTCATCATACTGAGACAACTCTTCTGCGGCATATCTTCTTTCGGAGGAGTCCTCATCATTGAGGAGTTTATGGGCAATCCTCTTGAGATTTTTTTTCATAGCAGTTCCTCCTCGCTTAAAATTATTCTTATTATAACAAATATTTCATACTCTTCAATCGGTTTCAAGTAAATTTTTTAGTTTAACCATAGCCCTTCCGTGAATCTGACTTACCCTTGAAAGAGATACTCCGAGGATAGCTGCTATTTCTTTCATATTCATCTCTTCATAATAGTAAAGAGATATTACTAACTTTTCCTGTTCAGAGAGCCTATCAATTGCCCGAGCTAATTTGTCCCTTATCTCTTTGAATTTTATCTCCTCAAAAATATCTGTTTTATCGGAGATGATATTCAAAATACTTAACTTGTCTCCGTTGTATCCCTCAATATGGTCATCAAGACTAATCAGCTCAGAGGCCGTGATGCTCTGAAAAACCTTGCTAAGCTCGGTCTCTGAAATATTCAACTTTGAGGCAAGCTCTTCGTCGGTCGGTTCATATCCCTTTTGTTTTATCTCTTTGTAAGCTTTTTTAAGACTTTCAACTTTTTTTCTGTATTCTTTCGAAAAGACATCAACTGACCTTATTTCATCTATTATGGCACCCCTAATCCTATGTTCAATATAAGCAGGTAGAGGAACATTTAGGTTCGGATTGTATTTATTAAGTGCCTCAAGTAAGCCCTTGACACCAGCGGAGATTAAATCATCAACTTCAAGGAAAGACTGAACAATATGATAGTATCTTAAAGCAAAATGCTTTATCCTTGGAAGGAACGTCTTTATTAGTCTTTCCTTTTCTTCTTCAGAGTAATGCATTTTTATTGAGCCATGGCTTTTTTAAGGAAAAACTGCATGCCTCCTTTTAATAAATTAACTTCCTTTTTTAACAGATTTCTGGCAATGTCATTCAATCTTTTTGAAAAATCGGAAGTGGGATATAGATTTATATAAGGTTTCTGGGCTATTACAGCTTCCTTTATTTTTTCATCGTAGGGCAAGAAACCTAATAAATCAAGATTTATTCCGAGAAATCTCTCGGCAACCATGGAAAGTTTCTTAAAAGTATTCCTTCCTTCTACCTGACTTCTTACATTGTTCACAACTATGCGGAAATTCTGCTCACCATGTTCTTTATATATTACCTTTATAAGAGCATAAGCATCGGCTATCGAAGTTGGCTCAGAGGTTACGATTATTATGTTGTCATGGGCAGCAGAGCAAAAGAATGTCACATTTTCTGAAATTCCAGCACCGGTATCTATGAGAAATAAATCATAATCAGAGTCGAGGCTATCAAGTTCTTCTACTATTCTCATTTTATTGTTAAAGGAAAGCTGAGTGAGCTCTCTTATGCCTGAACTGGCAGGAATTATGTCAATACCCTCATTGGTGCTTACGATTATATCTTTTATACCCTTTTCCCCGGCAAGAACATGCTTTATATTGTATTTCGGTGCTATGCCGAACATAATATCAATATTACTTAACCCTATGTCTGCATCCATCAGAAGAACTCGCTTCTGAAGACTTCTAAAGACAAGAGCGATATTTGTTACAAAATTTGTCTTACCAACTCCTCCTTTTCCACTTGCTACAGCAATAATTCGCGGGATATTAGTTTTCACATATCCCTCCTAAAATAAGATTTTTTATGCTCTGTGGATGCATAATTTTACCATCCTCTTCTCCATAAGCTCCTGATGATATAAAGCTTACTGGTTTATCTGATAAAACTGCAAGATTATACAGATTTCCGTAGTTGTAGGCAAGGTCAATCTTTGAAAATCCGATGCAGTCAAAGGTAGTTGGATCAATATTTTTCATAATTCTGAGGCTTGCTCCCTTGGACATTGTCGAGTCTAAAAGTAAACATTTTCGTAAAGGTGAATCTTTAAGTAAATTTCTGAGCTCCGTTGCAAGATTTGCGCTGCCATCGCCTGGAGTGTCAATGAGTAATCGGTTCTTTTCAATCTCTTTATGTATTATTTTATAGAGTTCTTTTGGTTCTTTTACAACTTTTGCATCACACTTAAGATTTAAAGCCATCTCTTTAATGCTCGCCACTGAACTAATTCTGTTGTCGAGGGATACTATTAAAACTCTCTCACCCTTAGACCTTAAATGTCTACCCATTTTGTAAAGAGCCGTTGTTTTTCCCGTTCCTGGAGCACCGTAAATAATAAAGCCCCTCTCCTCCTCAAAAGACCTTTTAGGTGTTTTTATTTCTTCATTTATTCTATCTTTTAATTGTTCAATGTCGGAGACTCTTTCAAGAAGTATGAGGGCAAGATGAGGTTCAATATTGTTTTTAATAAGAAAATTATAAAGACTGCTTTTTGATTTATCGCTCAAAGAAGGAAACAATCTTGTAACGCTCTCTCTTAAAAAGGCCACCTCTGCTTTAAGTCTCTCTAATTCTTTTAGTAAGCCTGTGTCATTTTTTTCAATATTTAGACTGTTAATTGAGGGAGTCTCGCCTTCATCCACCGCAGCAGTAATCTCTATAGTTGCATTTCCTGAAAGGATGTCTTTGTTTGTTTTGCTTGACAGAATAACTGCGTCTGGGCCAAGTTCCTGTTTTACTAACTCTAACAACTCCTTAAAATTTTTACCCTGAAACTTCTTTATTCTCATAACCTGTCCTCCTTAATCAGGTTTTACTGTTGCAAGCATTAATACCCTCACGCCAGATGATATCTCCTGAGGGGAAATCACAGGCAGAGCAGGACTAACCCTCTCAATTGCCCTCTTTAAAAATCTTCTTATTGCTTGAGAACATATCAAAACAGGCTGATACCCCTTTATTGTAGCTTCATCGGCAATCTTTTTTACCTTCTCCATTATTTTCTCCATCAGTAAAGGGTCTGGTGCAAAATTTATGCCTTGCGGAGTTGTCTGTAGTGACTCTATTAAAGTTCTTTCAATAGACGGGTCAAGCAGAATAGCTGAGATAGAACCGTCAGGATTTTGTACACTTTTTGTTATCTGCCTTGACAGAGCCTGCCTCACATACTCTGTGAGAATATCCGAATCCTTAGTTATATTTGCATATTCTGACAGTGCCTCAAGAATGGTTTGTAAATCCTTTATAGAAACTCTCTCTCTGAGAAGATTTTGAAGAACCTTTTGCACCTGAGAGAGAGTCAAAAGATTTGGTATAAGGTCATCTACCACCCTTGGAGCAGTTTTAGCAAGATTATCTAAAAGTCTTTGAGTTTCCTGTTTGCCTAAAAGTTCATAGCCGTAATTCTTTAGTATCTCTCTTAGATGAGTAACAATTACAGATGCTGCGTCAACAACGGTAAATCCAAGCATCTGAGCACGAGAAAGGTCTTTCTCTTCAATCCACAAAGCATCAACTCCAAAGGCAGGGTCTTTCGTAGGTATTCCCTCTATGTCCTGTCCTGGTCTTGCACCTATGGCAAGAAATCTACCGGGCATTATCTCTGCTGAGGCTATTTCTACTCCTTTTATGAGGATACTGTATTGTGAAGGCTTTAGCATTAGGTTGTCTTTTATATGAATTGACGGAACGATGTAACCCATTTCAATGGCAATCTGTTTTCTCAGCGAACGAATCCTCTCGACAAGAGAACTATCACCTTCCACAAGAGGAATTAGGTTGTAGCCTATCTCAAGAGAGATAGGGTCAACTTTAAGGAGACTTTCAAGCTGCTCCTGCATGCTTATAGGTTTTTCCTCAACAGTTGGTGGTGGAGTAACCTCTTTTTCTTTCTTTTCTTTCGTAATCATCAAGTAGGCTATTGCTCCCGATACAATGGCAATGAAAATAAAAGGCAGATGGGGTAATCCAGGAATAAGGCCGAGCAAAAGTAGCACTCCTGAGGCTGTGGCAAGAGTCTTTGGATTTTTAAAAAGCTGTTGAAGAATATCCTGTCCAAGATTGGATTCTGTAGCTGCCCTGCTTACCACTATACCTGCAGCAGTAGAAGTTACAAGAGCCGGTATTTGCGCTGCAAGTCCATCACCAATCGTTAAAATTACATACGTCTGCACAGCATCTGAGATAGACATTCCCTTTTGAAGAACGCCAATAAGTATTCCTCCAATGATGTTTATAATCATGATAATTATCGCTGCTATAGCATCTCCTCTTATAAATTTGCTTGCACCGTCCATTGCTCCATAGAAGTCTGCCTCCCTACTTATCTCCTCTCTTCTTCGGCGGGCTTCTTTTTCATCAATAAGCCCTGCATTCAAATCTGCATCTATACTCATCTGCTTACCGGGCATAGCATCAAGAGTAAAACGAGCCGATACCTCTGCAATTCTTCCTGCTCCTTTTGTTATTACGATGAAATTAATAATCACGAGAATTAGAAAAACAATCAACCCTACAACAAAGTTTCCACTGACAACAAACTCTCCAAAGGCTTTGATAACCTTACCTGCCGCCTCTGTGCCAAGTTCTCCTCTTGTAAGTATTAAGCGAGTTGAAGCTATATTCAGAGAGAGTCTCATAAGGGTTGCAATAAGCAAAACCGATGGAAATACTGAAAAATCAAGAGGTTTTCTTACATAGGAGGCAACGAGTATTATTAAAATTGAAAGAGTGATGCTCAGTGTAAGGGAAAGGTCAAGTATAAATGGCGGCATCGGAACAATCATAAACAGGAGAATTAAAATCAATCCAACGGCAACAACTACGTCACTCCTTATGTATGTCATTATATTCATGCTATTTTCTTTCCTCTTAATTTGTAGACTTGTGCCAAAATCTCAGCAACCGCTTTATAGAGAGCTTGAGGGATTTCTGTGCCTACGGGAATGCGATATAATGCTCTCGCAAGAGGTTTATTCTCGTAAATAGGCACACCAGCTGCTCTTGCCACTTCCTTAATTCTTTCGGCAAGAATATTGGCGCCCTTTGCAACAACCTCAGGAGCATTCATATTTTCTGCCTCATACTTAATACACACCGCCAGGTGAGAGGGGTTTGTTATAACCACGTCTGCCTTGGGAACTTCTTGCATCATTCTTTTTCTCGCCATTTCTCTCTGAAGACTTCTAAGTCTTGCCCTTACCATAGGAGACCCCTCTGTTTCCTTAAATTCTTCCTTTATCTCCTGCTTAGTCATTCTCAAATTTCGCTCATACTGCCATCTTTGATATGCAAAATCCATACCTGCAAAAACTGTAAGCATCACCAGACAGGCAAGGACAAGTTCATAAATTTTTTCAAAGGTTACATTTGTGATAGCTCTAACATCCATATCTATCAAAAGGGGAAGTATTCTCACATCTTTTTCAAGAATGAGATATATAATAATTCCAAGAGCAGTCAATTTTAGAATGCCCTTTACTGTTTCAAAAAGAGCATTAAGGGAAAACATTCTCTTGATGCCCTTAAGGGGACTGATTTTTGACAGGTCTGGCACTAAAGGAGCGCCTGTAAAAAGAAAACCTGTCTGAATGAAATGAACAAGCAGAACAGTAAACAGAAGAACTGCTCCAATGGGAAGAAAATTAAAGATAAGCCATTTAATATCCTCTTTTGCAAAGGCAAGAACTGCTCCACCTGCAAAAGAAGGAGCTTTTATTCTCATGAAAGACTCTTTCATATGATTTATCAGAGAGATAAACAGAGTTCCTGAAAATACAAAATATAGAAAAATGCTCCAAGTTCCGACAATACTCGTAAGTTCCCTGCTTCGGGGAACTTCTCCTTTCTGTCTTGCCTTCTCCCGCCTTCGCGGTGTCGCCTGCTCTGTTCGTTCCTGCAGTTCCTCTGGCATAGTTTACCTCAAAAGCCCCGTTAGAGCATCTTTTAGATTAATAAATGCCTTCGAAAGAACCATAGTAAAAATCGGAATACTAAGCCACATAATTGCAATTCCCGTAGCAAGAATAAGAGGAAAGCCAACGAAGAAAACATTTGCCTGAGGCATTATCCTTGAAAGGAAACCAAGCCCTATATTCATAAGAACTTGAACCAGAAGCACAGGAGCTGAAAGCTTAAGCGCAAGGGGGAACATTAGATAAGAAAACTCTATAATATTTCCTGCAAAAGAAAATTTCATTGGGAATTCAAAGCTTTTTATCATTAGCTCCGCAAGACTCAGATGTAAATCAAGAGAGAAAAAAAGAGCGATAGTGAACATTTCGTAAAAAACTGTAAGCGGTCCCATTAGTTCGCCAAACTGGGGATTAAAGACGTTTGCAACGGCAAATCCTACCTGAAGACTCATCCAGTGAGATGCAATCTCCACAGCAGAGACTACTATTCTTACCATAAGACCTATGGTTAGTCCAAAAAGCACTGCATTTAAAAGAGAGATTAAAAAATTATGTTCACCTGTTTTTATAAAAGGCATTATAGCAAGAGATACTGCGACGGCAAAGAAAAATCTAAAAACTATCGGAACAGTTCTGCTTCCTATATAGGGAAGAAAAAAAAGCACAATCGAAACTCTTATAAAAACTGGAATAAAATTATAGAGATTGGCAGTTAAAACTTCAAGATAGTTCATTTTACATAGAAGGGAAGATTCTCAAAAATCCCTCGGGTGAACTTAGTCATTATATTGACCATCCATGGAACGGTAAGCAGAAGAGTCAAGAAAACGGCAATTAATTTAGGAACGAAGCTTATTGTCATCTCCTGCAATTGAGTTATGGCTTGAAAAAGACCGATGAGAAGACCTACAAGAAGACTCACCAAAAGCACAGGACCACCAACTAAAAGAATGGTCTCAAACGTCTGTTTTGATATGTAATTTAAAAACTCTACGGTCATTTAAAACCTCCTGCCAGCGAGCCTATTATCAACTGCCAGCCATCTACAAGGACAAATAGTAACAACTTAAAAGGCATTGATATCATAACTGGTGGCAACATAAACATACCCATTGATAGCAATATACTTGCCACAACAATATCAATTACAAGAAAAGGCAGAAAAATCAAAAAACCTATCTCAAAAGCTCTTTTGAGTTCTCCAAGAGCAAAGGCTGGCACAACTACTTTCATTGGTAAATCCATTGGTGTGGTAGGCTTTATATCTGTTTTTGAAAGTTTTAGAAAAAGGGCAAGGTCTTTCTCTCGAGTTTGCTTTAGCATGAATTCTTTGAACGGCACAGAAGCTCTGTTTATGGCTTCTTCCATGTTTATCTCCTTCTTAGAAAGAGGAACATAAGCCTCATTGTATACTCTGTCTATAGTAGGAGACATTATAAAAAGAGTAAGAAAAAGGGCAAGTCCTATAATAACCTGATTGGGCGGAACAGCAGGCGTTCCAAAGGCCTGCCTTAAAAGAGATAGGACTATCACAATCCTTGTAAAAGAGGTCATCATGACAAGCACTGCTGGCAAAAAGCTCAACAAAGTTATAAAAACAAGAAGGTCTATGGCAGAGGAAAAACCAAATAGTCCACCGCCTGCAGATGCCTGTGGAGCTGCATGGCTTAAAGTTGGAATGAAAGAAATAAGCAACAAAAGACTACCCTTAAAAATTCTATGCCATGCAGATTTCCCCTCTGTTTTCTTTTCCTCAAACAATGATTCAATCTTTGCATTATCAAGTTTGGTTATCAGATTTATTCCGTTTTCTGATATGCCAAGTAGCAAATATTCATCGAAGGCCTTTACCACTCCAATACCTTTTTTATAACCTATGGGCTGATAATAAATTATCTGAATGTAACCTTTGCCAGGATTAATTTTGCTTTTCATGAGTCTCAACATTAAATATAAAGCAGCTATTACGAACAAAAGTGAGAGTATGACTTTTATGTATTCCATCTTATATACCCAATTATCTATCCGAGTTGCTTTACTCTTTCCTGAGGACTGATAATGTCTGTAATTCTTATTCCGAATTTCTCATTAACAACCACCACTTCTCCCCGTCCGATTAGTTTTCCATTCACATAAACCTCCATAGGCTCACCAGCGAGCTTCTCAAGGGCTACTACCGAACCCTGTGTAAGCTGAAGGAGCTCTTGAACTAAAATCTTTGTTCTACCAATAATGACTACAAGCTCGAGCGGGATGTCGAGAATAAAATCTATATCTCTTAGTTTTGGTTTTTCCTGTGCTGGTGTGAATTCATCTATCTGGGGCGTCTGTATCTCCTGTTTTTCCTTCATTGCCTTTTCCATCTCAAGAGCTTTTGCCATATCGAGCTCTTCTTCAATTTCTTCTTGAGATACCTGTTGTTGCTCAAGTTCTTTATCTTCCATTTTAAACCTCCCTTGTTATTTTCAATGCATAATTGCCCTTAAATGTTCCGAATTTACCTTTAAATTTTGGAACACCTTCAACGAGTAGTTCTACATCTTCGTCTATTCTTCTCGTTAATGTCAAAATATCACCTCTTTTTAGGTCAATCAAAGTTTTGAAGTCTATTGTAGTTTTACCCAAAACAGCTTCAACTGTAACGGGTGCATTTTTTATCTGCGCCTTAAGCCTTCCTATCCATTTCATATCCATCTCGTCTCTGTCTGCCATGAAAGCGCTGTAAAGCTTCTCCTTTATAGGTTCTACAGACGAGTAGGGAATGCATACCATAACCTTACACTCTCGGGTCTCAATCTCTAAGGTGAATTCTGTTTCAATAACTACATCAACGGGAGTAACAATGGTGACAAATTGAGGATTCATCTCACTTCTTATATAGTGGGGCTTTACAGGAAACACAGGTTTCCATGCATCTTCCATGCTGTCAAGAAACATGAGGACAACTTTGTGTATTATTCTCTGTTCAATGGGAGTAAACTCTCTTCCTTCAGGTTTGTAATAACCCTTTCCAGAACCACCGAAATAAAACTCTATGAGAGTAAAAATCATCGGCGCATCAAAAGCAACAAGGCTGAAACCCCTTAATGGTTCTAATTTTATTATGTTCAGGCTTGAGGGAAACGGAACAGAACGGAGAAAGTCATAAAATTTAGTTATGTTTACATTTACGTTTACCACATCTACTATTTTTCTAATATCCGAGGCAAGACTTATTCTGAAACTCCTTGCCAGTCTCTCGTTGATTATGTCAAGAGAGGGCATCTTGCCACGAACAATCTTTTCCTGAGAGGTAAAGTCATAAGTTCTTATTCCTGAGGGAGCTTCTGCTGTCTCAGTCTCTACTTCTCCACCGGCAATGCCCTTAAGCAGGGCATCAATTTCATCCTGTGATAAAATCTCGTCTGCCATGGCTTACTGCATCACAAAATCTGTTAGATACACATTTATTACGTTACCTTCACCGAGTATCTGATTGGCTCTCTGCTTTATTTCGTCCTTCAACATTAGCTTGCCTTCTGGAGTAATGAGTTCTTCGGAAGTTTTATTTGTAAGAAGTGTTATAACGGCATCTCTTAATTGAGGTGTTCTTGCCTTTGCATTATCCATCAACTTTGCATCGGCAAGCTCAATCTGAACAGTAACCTTCAGGTATTTCGTGCCTCCCTGGTCCATCAAGTTAACCACAAAGGGCTCAAGAGGAAAGTTAACTCCCTGTGCCACATTTGTTTGCTTTGCCGTCTTTGCTTTGTCTTTATCATCTCCTTTGCTAAACAAAAAGAAATATGCCCCTGCTGCACCACCCAGAAGAACTACAACGGCAAGTATAATTATTATTAATAGTTTCCCCTTTTTCTTTCCTCCCTCCTTTGGAGCAGCTTCTTCTCCTTCTGCCTTTACATTCTTTTCTTTTGCCATAGGAACTCCTCCTTGACGGAATGATTTTTTCTAAATTTAAAACATTTAGCATCTTTTATGCCAGAAATTATGAATTGACAAATAGAAAAATTGCTTAAATTTTTCTATTTAAAAAATCTGAACAAGTTTTTTATGCCAGATTTTTGACAGACGAGCTGTAGCTTTTATGACACTTTATTTTCTCATGAACCATTTTTTTATCTCTTCAATTGAGATAAACCTCTTAATTGGCCTTCCATGAGGGCAGTGTTCTGGGTCAGAAGTCTGTTCAAGTTCTCTGAGGAGAGCTTTAAGTTCCGAAGCTGTTATCTTCGTATTAGAACGCATAGATTTATGGCAGGCAATTGTTTCAGCAATTTTTATTTTTATATCAGTAAAATCAGGCTTTACAAGTTCCTCTTTTAATACAGAAGCGATACTCTCTATTATTCCCTCTAAATCTACATTTCTTAGAGTCTCAGGAATACTTCTTATTATTATTGAATTTTTACCGAAGCTCTCCGCTTCTATCATCAATTCTTTTAGAATATTGAGATTAGCGACAATCAATTCATAATCTGCTGGATTAAGTTCTATTATCTGTGGGAAAACAAGATTTATTGAACTTTCAGGCAGGGCTTTGAGAATTTTTTCAAAGTTCACTCTTTCGTGAGCTGCATGATAATCTATGAAAAGAATTCCCTCCGATTGTCTTATGGCTACTATTGCATCGCCGAGAGATAGAAAATCTAAAAATTCCTCTCTGTCTTCGAAGGAATTAAGCTGAAAAAAGTTAATCTGCTCTATTAAGTTGGAATTTTCACAAACTGCCCATTCAACAGGTCTTTCTGCTATGATTGATATTTTTTCAGGTTCTGCAATCTTAAATATAAGCTCACTCAATCTCGCTGTATCTCGAAATCTCACCTCTCTTTTTGTAGGATGGACGTTAAAATCCACCTCATCAGCAGGCATTGTAAGAAAGAATAAAAATTGAGGATGAAATTCCTTAACCTTAAATGCCTTGTAGAGACTACTTGAGACAAAAGAATCTCTTACAGGTCTCCGATTGACAAAAATAAGCTGTTTTGTTCGGTTTCTTCTTATTAACTGCGTATTACCCCAGAAAAGTTCTATTCTGTATCGATTATCTGAACTACTCTTAAACTCAAGCTTTTCAAGGAATTCAACTCCAAATACTTGAGCAATTCTCTCCTTTATAGAGTCTGCCCGTGGAAAATTTAATACCTCCTCGCCATCAATATTAAGATAGAAAGATATTTCAGGGTAGACAAGAGCGTAGTTTTGAACGGTCTCCAATATGTGAGCTCTTTCCGTAAAAGGCGATTTAAGAAACTTTTTCCTTACAGGTGTGTTAAAAAATAGGTCTTCTATCTGAATTGTTGTTCCGTTGGCATTAGCGGGTTTTCTCTCTATGATATCTCCCTGTGAGACAAAAATTTCTGTACCTATATTTTCGTATTTATGTTGAGTAATAATTCTGAGCTTACTGACTTGAGCTATAGAATAGAGAGCCTCACCACGAAAACCAAGCGTATTAATCTTAAAAAGGTCTTCTTCCTTCTCTATCTTGCTTGTCGCATGCCTTTGAAGAGCCAAAATTACATCTTCCGAAGGTATACCCTCTCCATCATCAACCACTTTTATCTCTGAAATGCCATAACCTTTTATGTAGATTTTTATTGACGTAGCGTGGGCATCTATTGAATTTTCAAGAAGCTCCTTCAGAGCAGAAGCAGGTCTTTCAATTACCTCTCCTGCTGCAATCTTTCCTGCAAGGGCTTCAGGAAGTATACGAATCCTACCCATTTACCAAGGACCGTATTCAAACCACCAGTGTGGATGACCATACCAAAGCCATATTGATGGACGCCAGTAGGGGTGAGGATATGTTTTGACTCGCTTTTTCCAGAGGTAAGTAGCTTCTGCTTCAAGGAGGGGAAATGAGTATGGCATTTGGTCTATTTTTCCTTCCTTCAGACCTTTAAACCTTCCTACGACAGTTAAATATCTTCCTTTTGCATATACTGCACAGTCAAGAAAATTTTTAGACTTTGCTATGAAACGTCCCTCAGAGTTATCTGTCTCGGAAGGATGACCATCGTTTTCAAGAGGCAGATGAAGTATTTCGAAAAGCGTTCCTTCCTCGATATTTGAACAGTTTGTAATTCTACCGCCCCACAAAAGAGGTTTGTCATAGTACTTTTGGGGATTATTCTTTACCACAGAGAAAGGAACATTTTTTAGGGACTCATACTCCTGTAGAGGTTTTGGAAGAGTTGCACAACCATAAAGCAAAAATAGGAGTTGAAGCGTCAGTATGATAAGTTTAAGGTTCATATTTCATTATATCAGTAATGTGTTAAAATAAAAAATCCAACAAGACAATAGGGAGGTTTTTTATGAATAAAATTCTGATGAAAGGTAATGAAGCAGTTGCAGAAGCAGCAATAAGGGCAGGATTGAAATTTTATGCCGGCTATCCAATTACTCCTCAAAATGAAATTCCCGAATATCTCTCAAAAAGACTTCCCGAAGTAGGCGGAGTTTTTATTCAGGCAGAAAGTGAGATTGCTGCCATAAACATGATATACGGAGCATCTGCCTGTGGAGCAAGGGTCATGACTTCATCAAGCTCTCCAGGAATAAGTCTGAAGCAGGAAGCTCTATCCTACATGGCATCAGCAGAGCTTCCAGCTGTAATAGTAAACATGATGCGTGGAGGCCCAGGATTGGGAAATATCTCAGGAAGTCAGGCCGATTACTTTCAGGCAGTAAAAGGCGGCGGACATGGCGATTATCGCCTCTTAGTATATTCACCTTTCAGCGTTCAAGAGCTATGGGATTATACAATACTGGCTTTTGAAAAAGCTGATGAGTGGCGAAATCCTGTTATGATTCTCGGCGATGGAGTAGTAGCTCAGATGATGGAGCCGATTATTCAAAGGTTGCCAGAGTTGAAACATTATGACAAATCATCATGGGCGCTGACTGGAGCAAAGGGAAGACCCTCAAGATTCATAAGAACTCTCTTAATGGCGGAAGGAGAACTCGAAAAGCACAACAGAAAACTTCAGGAAAAATACAGCCAATGGAGAGAAAGGGAAGTACGATACGAAACCTATTTCATCGATGATGCAGAAATTGTTGTGGTAGCATTTGGTTCTGCCGCAAGAATATCTCTTTCAGCATTGAGAAAACTCAGGCAGGAAGGCATGAAAATTGGACTGTTCAGACCAATTACTCTCTATCCTTTTCCAGAAGAACCCCTAAGGCAGCTTGCCCAAGAAGTTGAGAGATTTGTCGTTGTTGAATTTAATGCAGGCCAGATGATAGAAGACGTTAAACTCGCCGTAAATGGAATGGCAGAGGTCTATCTATACGGCAGACCAGGTGGAAGCATTGTAACTGCAGAAGATATCTATGAAGCTCTCCTAAATTATGCCTTTACTGAGAAGGTAATGCTAAATTTATGACAAAATGAACCTTGAAAAGTCTCTAATAGTCATCATAACTGCAGCTGTAGCATCGGCATTATTACTTCTCATACGAACTATTCTTTTTAGTCTACTGCACAGATGGGCTAAAAAAACAAAAAATCAGATAGACGACCTCATAATATCAACAATAAAATTCCCTTCCTTTTTGCTTTGTCTTGGAATAGGTCTTTACATAGGTTTTGAGACATCAGAACTTCCGTTTAAGTATAATGCCTACTTAATTAAAGTGATACATGTGATAATAATTCTCTCTGCCACTGCTGCCTTGGCAAATCTAATAACAAGACTTTTCATGAGCTATGTGGAAAACAAAGCCATATCTGTCCAGTCAACAGGTTTGCTCAACACAATAATAAAAGTATCCACATATTTAATTGGCATTATAATAATATTACACCTTCTTGGTATCTCCATAGCACCGCTTATAACCGCCCTCGGAATAGGAGGATTAGCCATAGGTCTTGCCCTGAAAGACACTCTTGAAAATCTATTCGCAGGCATTCACATCATGACTGAAAAAACGATTCGAATAGGGGACTTTATAAAGCTTGAAAACGGCCAGGAAGGTTTTGTTGATGATATTTCATGGCGTACAACAAGAATAAGAATGCTCCCAAATAATATGATTATCATCCCAAACAGCAAGCTTGCCCAGAGTATCGTGCTTAATTATTCTCTTCCTGACAAGCGAATGTCCCTTCAACTGCCAGTGAGTGTAAGCTATTCTTCTGACCCAGATAGAATAATGAGTATAATCGTTGAAGAAGCACAGATGGCCGCTGCTGAAATTCCAGGTCTTCTGAATGACCCTCCACCTACAGTCAGATTTATTCCAGGGTTTGGCGATAATTCTCTCGATTTTACGCTTATCTGTCATATCAACGAAATAACTGACCAATATGCTGTCCAAAGTGAACTTAGGAAGAGAATTTTTAAAAGATTTAAAGATGAAGGCATAGACATTCCTTTTCCCCAAAGAGTTGTCTGGCTTAAGAAAGCTGAATAGTCTTATTTTGCCCGTGGGTGGTGCTTAAGATATTCTTTGCGAAGTCTTTCCATTGAGACCTTTGTGTAAATCTGCGTGGTAGAAATATCACTGTGTCCAAGCATTTTCTGCAGAGACCTCAAATCTGCTCCCCCCTCAAGTAAATGGGTAGCAAAGCTGTGCCTTATCATGTGTGGCGTTACCTCAACTCCGGCTAACTTCCCCATATTCTTTAAATTCTGCCAAAATCGCTGACGAGTCATTGGTTGACCACGGTTATTCAAAAAGAGATAATCCGATGCCCTGTTTTTTATGAGCCTTGGTCTAAGGTCAAAGATATATTTTTTTATACCCTCAAGGGTCCGCTGGGCAACGGGAACAATTCTTTCCCTCTCTCCCTTACCTATTATTCTTATGAAACCAGCTTCAAAATTTATATCGGCTATTTTAATTTTTACTAACTCACTGACCCTTAGTCCCGTTGCATACATTAACTCGAGCATCACGATGTCCCGAAGAAAATATTTACTGTTCATAATAACAGACAAAAGCTTTTTTACATCATCTACAGGTAATGCCTTTGGAAGTCTTAGCCATTGTTTAGGAGACTTAATTCCTTCCACAGGGTCTTGAGATATGAGATTATTCAAAATCAGAAACCTAAAAAACTGTTTAATAGAAGATAGAATTCTTGCTATTGAGGAGGCAGAATATGCTTTTTCTTTAAGGGTTAAAAAGAACTGTATTACGTCCTCTCTACTACAACTCATTAAAGATAAATTACTTTCATTAAGATGGGAGATGAAGATTTTCAGATCAGTCTCGTATGATTTTACAGTGTTAATTGAGAGAGCTTTTTCTGTGATACAATAATTGAGAAACTTTTTAAGAAGTTCCCTTTCTTCCATTACCAACAAACTCTTCTATTCCCGCCTGCATGCGAAGCATTTTGTAAAAAATCTGACCCAACTTGAAAAGATTTTCCGTATCAGCCCTGTTGTAAGCAATTAGATATTCAAGACTTTCTGTGTGGCCATTTAAATAAGCCTTCCAGAATTTTACTGCATCATAACCATTAAGTCCCTTTAGGTCTTCATCTCGTTCGATTAAAAACATCGTTTCCAGTTTCTTTAATCCTCCCTGAATACCAAGTCTTTTTCCTGCCCAAAAAAGGTCGAAATGAGGAATATGGTCTATCTGCAGATTAGGAAACTCTTTCTTAAGAAAGGGAATATCAAAAATACTTCCATAAAAGGTAATTAGATACTTATAACCATCTAAGGCTTCTTGAAGACTCTCCTCTGTTAGATTTTCACCCCTCACAAAAGCTCTATAACCCTCAACAGAATACAGGCCGACCACAGTAACATAGCCACCTTTCTCTGCAGTAAAACCGTTTGTTTCTATATCAAGACAGACTGCCTCATTTACAAATTTTTCAAAAAGCCTCCAATGTTCTCTTTTCTTTAAGTATTTTGAGAAAAATAGACAATCTTTAGAATTAAGTGATTCGGAAGCTCTGCAAAGAAAGTCGTCATAATGTTTTTTTCTCTCGCCTTCTATGTCAAGAATACTTTTACAACAACAGAAATCTTCCCATGTGAGAATTCCCTCTTGCCATAATTTTCTTTCTCGTTTTTCTCCTATTCCATTAAGAAGAAGAAAGGTGTGCCTAATCATAGACTTATTATATCTCAAATTAAACAGAGAGGGAAAGGGAACTTTAAATTGACTCTATTTTTTCTTTACCTCAATAATTGTAATCTCAGGAGGCGCAAATATTCGTACAGGTGGTCCCCATGTTCCAGTGCCCCTGCTTATGTAAAGATATTTGTTTCTACCGAAATCTATTAGTCCTGCATCTTTTTTATAGTAAAGTTTTGTCAGAAGACTAAAAGGAAAAAACTGTCCTTTGTGAGTATGTCCGGAGAGTTGTAAATCCATTGATTGAAACAACTCCTTTTCAATTGATGGTCTGTGATTAAGGAGAATTGTATAACCATTGTTTTTAAAGGAATCAATTAGAGATTTTCTGTCAACATTTAAGCTCTGTCCGTATCTTAAAGCCTCTGTATCGTCTAAGCCTATTAAATTAATATTTAAGTCTTCTATTACAAAAAGACTATCTCTTAAGAGCTTAAAACCTGCTCTTTCTGTAAAATAAATAGACTTATCAATGCCAGCATAAAACTCATGATTTCCTGTTATGGCAAATTTTCCGTAGGGAGGAGCAATCTCTGCAAATATATCTGCCAAGTGATTAATGCTGTCTGTCTGAGCATCTACAAGGTCTCCCGTTGATATTACCATATCAGGTTTGGCTTGTTTTATTATTTCTGCAATCTTTTTAATTCGATTGTCTCTCACAATCAGCCCAATGTGCACATCCGATATCTGTAGGATTTTTATGTCTCTACTAACTTTATCGGAGCTAATGAAAACTCTTTCTGTCTTTATTTTTAAGGCTTCAAAGTATCCATAAATTAGAAAAGAAATTGAGAGAAATAGAGGAAAAAGAAAATTGAAAAATACAGGTATTCGGGAATAGAAATTCTGATTAAATATTTTGGATATTATTAACACTGATAATCTCACAATGTCAGTCATAATCCCAAAAAACAGAAACAAAACCACAAAGGCCATCCATATATATCCCACCCACGATAATGTTATTGCAAAGGCCTCATATCCATGCTTTTCAAGATTTCTTATCATCGCAGGAGAGAAAACCATAACTACCATCAAAAAACCAACTATTAGCTGAAGATAACCTTTTAAATTAAGTGCTGCCTTGAGTTTAATAAAAAAATAAAAATTGATTAATCCATAAATGGTAAAAAACAAAATAAAAAATGTTCTCATTTTTATCCTTTCGTTTATGCTTTGATTATTTATCTTACAACAAAGGGAAGAATAATTAAAAAATTAAAAATGCAACATAAACAGGGCGATGTGCTCACGCAATGCCTTTACGGAAAGGCTCAAAGTTGCTGACTTTGGCAAAAAACTATAGATGTTGTAGCTGCCAGATATCTTTGAGTCAGCAGGATATGGTAAAACCTTAACTCCTTTATCGCTAAAATGCTTTAATGCTCTTTTCATGTGATAGGCTGAAGTTACAAGAATTATGCTTCCATATCCTCTTTCTTTACAAATTCTAACTGTAAAATTAGCATTTTCTGCTGTATCTCTACTTTCTGTCTCCTTAATAAGTTTATTCTCAGAAATTCCCAACTCTCTGAAAAATTGATACAAGGCCTCACTGTCTGATAACTTTCCTTCTACACTACCTCCCGATAGAATAATGGGCAGATTTGTTTCCTTAAATACATAATATCCTGCAATGGCTCTATTTACAGTATCCTCTTTAAAAGCTCCAGAGTTGTAAACACCTCCTCCGAGTATGACAATTACATCTCCTTCTAATCTCTGAGGAATACGATATTGGTTCTCAAGCTTTGAAATCAAAAAATCACTTGTTGGTTCAATTGAAAGAATATAAATAAAAACACCACAAAAAACAGCAATAAATCTTATAATATTTTTCCTCTTTGAAAAGAGAAAAATGGCACAAAAAAATAAGATTATTAAGCCGGGAGGTAAAATTAATGCAGTGAGCAACTTCTTCAAAAAAAACATTCAGTCAGCCTTTATCAAGTTCTTGTAATACCAAGACATAAATTTTTGCTCCTTCAGAAAGCTCTCCATCAAGCCCAATCTCATTTCCCCATTGGTCATATACTCTTTTACCCGTGCTCAGTTCATCAAGTAAATTCAAACTCAAAAGAGCATGTCTCACAGTCATTCCTGGGAAAATTTCAACAGGTTGTTCATTTACATAAACTTTCATTTTTCTGAGACTTCCGTTATTCTGCCTTCTACAGCAGGAGCTATAATTTTTTTGTTTTTTATGTAGTCAACAACAACATCTCTAAGATATTTGCTCGTATCCGAATAGATAATTCTATCGCTAATGATTGTTCCTCCTGTTATTTCAAAATTTTTTGAAGACTTTAAAACTTCTCCAAAGGTTCTATATCCATCTCCTCCCGCAGCCAAGAAGTCATTTGTGGCAACCGTATACTCTCTGTCAATATAAAGAGGTTTATCTCCCACGTATACGCTTAATATTCTTTTGCCAGATTTTGCTTTGCTGTCATAAACAAACCTCATACCCGATATCTGAGGAAATCTTCCTGCACCTTCCTCTATGGCAGATACACCGTGTTCAAGGGCTTCTATTATATGTTTACCAGACATTTTAATGGCAACAAGGTAATTATTGAAGGGTAAAACAGAATAGATATCTTTAACCTTAATTTCGCCCTTTTTTATTCCCTTTCTTATACCACCACCATTTATTATTGCCACATCTGCACCTGTCTTTTCTCTTATCACATCTGCGATAAAATTACCGAGATTGGTCTCTTTTTTTCTGACATGCTCTCCATCTAAATCATTTGTTGCTAATCCAATCCTTTCATCGAGGATAGAATTAACCATCTCATTGTATCTATTAACTATTGTACTTATGTCTTTGTCTTCTGTAAAACTCTCAGGAACTATCTCTATTAGATGTCCGCTGAATTTTTCTATCTTTTTTCTATCAACAGTCAGGTCTAAAACCCCAAGAGCCTTGCCGTGTTCCCATGCTTGAACAATAATTGTATTGCCAATTACAACAGGCTTTTCTATTTTTGTGTGCGAATGTCCACCTACTATTAGATTAATTCCCTTGACTTTTTCTGCAAGTAATCTGTCCGCATAAAATCCAAGATGAGACACAACAACAATCAAGTCAACCTTCTCTTGCACTTGCTTCAAAATACTTTCAATAGTTCTATCGACAGGCTCAAATCTGAGGCCTGCAACATTTTTGGGATGCGTTGCCGTTACAGTTTCTTCAGTCACTACACCAATTATTGCTATCTTTACACCAGATAACTCTTTAACTAAAAAAGGTTTAAGAAGCTCTAAGCCATTAACATTTGCACCTAAAACTGGAAAGTTTGCCTCGGCAATCCTCTTTTTTAGAGTCTCCTTTCCAAAATCAAATTCATGATTACCAACGACCATTGCATCAAAGCCTATAGCATTCATCAGCTCTATAACGGACTTACCTTCTGTAAGATTTGCCCAGTTGTCACCCTGAATCATATCTCCTGCCGAGAGCAGAAGAGTAGGTTTTTCGCCTCTGAGCTTCTTTATTACACTTGCAAGATAAGATGCGCCACCCATTAACTTTTCTGAGCCGACAGGTCTGTAGCTTTCTGCAAAACCATGAAAGTCGTTAACATGAAGAATTCTGATTTCAACAGGTTCTGCGAAAACATTCTGATAGACAAGTAGAATAAAAATAATAATCTTAACACAGAAAACAAACCTTTTCATTTGATTTCTCCCTTATTTATTAATTTAAGCTTTTTTGGAACTGCCAATAGGTATAGCATAATAAGAATAAAACAAAAATAATCTTTTATTCATCCTTCTGTATGCCAGCTCTTATTATTTCTCTAATCAGTTTATCTCATAAAACTTCCACTTTATGTTGGTTTTTCCCTCACATCCTCCCTCAGGACATCTTAATGTCCGTTCTTGAAAGTAATCATATCCACAGGACAACTCCATAGATGGATTAAAAGGAGGGATTGACGATAATTCAACTGATTTAAAGCCCTCCATTTTTGAGCCTTTCTTTATAATATCCCTGATACTAAACCCACCAATTATGATATTTATACTGTCATTTCTGTATTTGTTACACTCAGGAAAGTTGGTTCCTACTTGTTCTTTTCCATCAATTGATATTAAAGTTCCATTTTTGTAAACGCTATAAAATCCTCTATTTTTAGCCAGTTCTTTCTTGTTCTCATTTGTTAACTCCAATTCTTTTGAGAAATCAAAGTTTTTTATGAATCTTCCTAAGGGATGCATGGTTAAATCAAATTTTCTGTCAATTGTAAAAATCCTGCTTAAGCCTCCTTGATAATAGGATATAAGCTTCGGACAACCTTTATTCGGCAGATTATTCCTGCGTTCTTCGGCAAAACTAAGGCTAATCCATAATTCATCGGGTCTGTAATTCTCATAAAGCCTGTTTGATTCCTCCCTTTGAAATTTCCAAAAACCGCTTATCATCACAAAGGTATTACCAAATCTATATAAGTTGGTAGATTTGCGTTTACTTTCATCATAATTTATCTGACAGGTTATTATTCCAAAAATATCTCCCTTTTTACACTTCCTATTCATCGAATCACAAGCTTTGATAGATTGACGGTAATCTTCTAAATACTCTTTCTTACATCTGTCTATATGTTGCTCAATACACTTAGAAGAGTTCTCTCCTGCGGACCTACAAAGTTCTGAAAAGTATTCTGTCCTTGAATACTGACAGAAAATAGCACGCATTTTATACCATTCTTCGTTTTCTTTTCTACATTTATTTAACGCTTCTTTGCAGTTTATCTTTTCAGAAAAGGCTATTGAGGGAGTAATTATAAAAAACATTAAAAAAATTAAAACCAATCTTCGTCTAATCACAATTTCCTCCTGTTTTACATCTCTTTTAAATCCCCCTCAAAATTTTTAGATAAAAGCTCTACGCATAAATATAAGACCTGTTCATATTTGAAGAATTCTGAGTTACATATAACAGGCTCATACACATACCCTTGTTCTTTAATTCTATACCAATATTTATTGGATAAATTTTTATTGCAGGGTAGGAATGAGAACGCAATACTCAGTAAAACTGGAGTTATCATTTTACTTATCCTTTAAAAAGTTCTTATCAACATAATATCTTTTAATCAAAAGGCCAATAAAAATACAGTCTAATGAGTTCTTACTTAAATGACTTTTTTCTTAAAGTTAGCTATTTACATTCACCAATCCATTTACCATTCATTTTCTGCGTAATCTCCATTCCTCCGTGTTTAATTTTGCTAACACCATCAAAGGTTGTACCCTTGTAAGTTATTGTTCCCTCGGTGATTAATTTTCCATCGGGAGTTTGACATTCTGTTAACCAAGAAACTGTATCACCCTTAAATTCCTGTTTAATAGTTTTACATTGCTGATTTTTTGCATCCACTTTCTCTGGCACAAATTTGTCTTTTGTTATACACTGTGTGAAAGTCTGAGGAGGCATCTGAAAAGGCATCTTTCCAGTTGCTTCCATCTGAACAGTTATCTCCCATTTACCTTCCTTCATGTTAGGCCCCTCTGCTTTTTTAGAACAGGCTGAAATTAAAAACACCAGAGAAAGCACAGTTAACAATAAACCTTTCGTCATTTTCAATCCTCCGTTTTTTTATTTGTTTGAATTGTATCAATTAATATGAACTTTGTCAATCCCTTGGCAAGAGAGAAGAGGAAGAAACAATTTGTTATTCCTTGACGACTATATTTATCAGTTTGCCCTTTACTGTAATAACCTTGATTATCTCCTTTCCATCTAACCAGGACTTTATTTTTTCATCATCGAGTGCTATGTTTTTTATCTGCTCATCAGTCATGCCTTGAGGAATCATTATCTTTGACCTTACTTTGCCATTTATCTGCACCACGAGTTCAACTGTATGTTCTCTTGCAAGCTCTTCATCATAGGAAGGCCAAGGTTCGTTTAGAATATATCCTTCCTCACCAATAGCTCTCCACAATTCTTCGGCAATATGCGGAGCAAAGGGACTGAGGAGTATCAAAAAATTTCTTATGGCAAACTTAAATGCTTTCCTTTCAGTCTCTGTTTTTGGCTCATAAGAGTAGATTTCATTGACAAATTCCATCAGTCTTGCAATTGCTGTATTAAACTGATATTCCTTTTCTATATCCAAGGTTACTCTTTTTATTGTTCTGTGAATGAGGTTCAAAATTGAAGATGTCTGAACTTCTTGTATGGGTTCATGAGGAGAAATTAAAGCTGTGTCCCTTAGCCATTTGTGATTTTTGTACACAAGAGCGTATACTCTTTTTAAAAATCTGTGAGCTCCCTCAACGCCTTGAGAAGACCACTCGAGGTCTTTCTCCGGAGGAGCTGCAAAAAGGGTAAAAACTCTTACCGTATCTGTCCCGTAACTTTCTATCATTTCATCGGGGTCTATGATATTTTTCTTTGATTTCGACATTTTTTCAACTCTTCCAATGTGCACGGCTTTTCCACAATAAATGCATTTACCCTCTTCAACCTCCTTTGGAAAGAGCCACTCATGGTCAGGACATTTATAAGACTCCATACAAACCATTCCCTGCGTTAAAAGTCTTTCAAAAGGCTCATCAAAAGACACTATATTTAAATCTCTAAGCACCTTTGTAAAAAATCTTGCATAAAGCAGATGTAGCACCGCATGCTCAATTCCTCCGATATACTGGTCTACAGGCATCCAGTATTTAATTTTTTCTCTGTGAAAAGCCTCTTCTTTATTTAGAGAGCAATACCTTATGAAATACCATGATGAGTCAACAAATGTATCCATCGTGTCTGTCTCTCTACGGGCAGGAGATTGACATGTAGGGCATTTTGTATTGTAAAACTCATCTACATATTTAAGTGGCGATTCACCCTTTCCTGTAAGATTGACATTTTCAGGTAAAAGCACGGGCAAGTCTTTTTCTGGGACAGGAACAATCCCGCATTTATCACAGTAAATTATAGGTATTGGTGTTCCCCAGTATCGTTGCCTTGAGATTCCCCAGTCGCGAAGTCTGTAGTTAACTGTTTTTCTACCTATTCCTTTTTTTTCTATGAAATCAGCTACAGCTCTTTTGCCTTCAGTAGATGAAAGTCCCGAAAACTCTCCAGAGTTCACCATTACTCCATCGCCCTCATAGGCTTCTTGTAAAGGTTCTACAAGTTCTTTATCCTGTGGTTTTATGACAACCTTTAGGGGAATTTTATATTTTAATGCAAACTCAAAATCTCTCTGGTCGTGGGCGGGAACACTCATTATAGCACCCGTTCCATACTCCATTAAGACAAAATTCGCTATCCATATGGGAATTCTCTCTTCATTTAGAGGATTTATAGCATATTTACCTGTAAAAATACCCTCCTTTATGTCTGGTTCTCTCTGAAGCTGTCTTATCCTCCTTAAAGATTCTTTGTCTTCGCATAGTTTCTCTGAAAGAGGATGCTCTGCCGATATGCACATAAAGGTTACACCAAAGATTGTATCAGGTCTTGTAGTGAAAATTCTCAAACTCTCATTCATACCAACTATGGGAAAGTCAACCTCTACGCCCTCACTCTTTCCAATCCAGTTGCGCTGCATTGTAAGCACTTTCTCTGGCCAACCATTAAGTTTATCACAAGAACGAAGTAACTCTTCTGCATAAGCCGTTATTTTTAAAAACCACTGTTCGAGCTCTTTCTGCTCTACTTGTGATTCACACCTCCAACAAAGCCCGTCTATTACCTGTTCATTGGCAAGCACTGTAGCACACGATGGACACCAGTTAACAAAGGATGCTTTCCTGTAGGCAAGTCCTTTTTCATATAGTTTGAGAAATATCCACTGATTCCATCTGTAGTAATCGGGACTACAGGTGGTTACCTCCCGTCTCCAGTCGTAACTTAAACCGAGCCTTATAAGTTGTTTTTTCATATATTCAATGTTGTCATAGGTCCATTTAGCTGGATGAACACCATGTTTTATAGCAGCATTCTCAGCGGGAAGACCAAAGGCATCCCAACCCATAGGATGAAGGACTTTGTAGCCTTTCATTCTTTTGTATCGGGCGATTACATCGCCTATAGCGTAATTTCTGACGTGTCCCATGTGGATTTTTCCACTCGGATAGGGAAACATCTCCAGGCAATAGAATTTATCTTTTCCCTCGTCCTCATCTACTTCAAAAATTCTATTTTCAAGCCATTCTTTCTGCCATTTTTTCTCGATTATCTTGAAATCGTAAAGCTGGTTCATAATACCTCCAGAAGAGCTTTATTTGGAGTATTATATAGAGAAAAATCTCAAAAATTCAAACAATCGAGAGGCCACAAATCATCATAAAGCCAAGTATTATTAAAGATGCTCCTATGAAGTAATTAATTAGTCTAAAGACTTTCATAGATTTCCTCAGATACTGCATCGCCGAATTTATTATTAAAGAAGTGAATAAAAAGGGAATTGCCATTCCAAGAGAGTATGCACCGAGCATTTTCATTCCATCCAACACACTTCCGCTCATGCTTGAATATATGAGAATGCTACCAAGAACAGGTCCGATACATGGAGACCATCCTGCGGCAAAACCTAATCCTATGAAAAAAGCACCTAATGGTGTTCCAAACTTCTGAACTTTTATGTTCAACCTGAATTCTCTTAAAAAAAAGCCTGACTTTATCAAACCTACAAGAAGAATACCGAAAAGAATTAGTAAAATTCCCGCTGCGATTCTTAGATAATCCTGATATTCAAGGAAAATCACTCCGATAAATGAACTGCTCGCTCCCAGAGCAACATATACTGTAGAGAAACCGGCAATGAAAATCAGAGTGTGAATGAAAATCCGAAAACGAGACTTGCCAAGAGACAATTCAGTCGATGAAAGGCCTGAAAATAGAGAAACATAAACAGGCAACAAGGGTAAAATACATGGCGAAAAAAAACTTAAAATTCCACCTAAAAAAGCGGCAGCCAAGTTAATTTCGGTCATCTACTACACTCTGAAGGGTCTCCCTTTATTTTGTCAATGGCATGTGGGAGAGCATCCATTATTGCCTCGAGAGACTCTCTTACTGCCTTTGGACTTCCCGGTAGATTTATTATTAAAGTCCGTCCCTTTATGCCTGCCACTGCTCTTGAAAGCATGGCAGTCTTGGTCTTTTTTAGGCCTTCTAACCTCATGGCCTCTGCAATTCCGGGAATCTGTTTATCAATAATTTCAAGGGTAGCATCAGGAGTAACATCTCTCGGATGTAAGCCCGTTCCTCCATTTGTTAAAATTAAATCTGCCTTTTCCAATTCTTCATTAATCGCAATTTTTATAATTTCCTTCTCATCAGGCACAATTCTGTATGA
Source organism: Nitrospiraceae bacterium UBA2600 (assembly GCA_002339325.1). GTDB lineage: Bacteria > Nitrospirota > Thermodesulfovibrionia > Thermodesulfovibrionales > Thermodesulfovibrionaceae > Thermodesulfovibrio. The sequence continues at coordinate 37,435 of DDKK01000024.1, forward strand.
AACTACTTCTGCCCATGAACTCAACATTTCTGCAATGACTTTACCGCTTAAATCCTCTCTTTCTCCTTTTGAACCTTTATCTGACACAGTAATTATAGAGACTCTGTATTTCATAGTATCTCTATTTCGTCTCCTACTTTTATTAGACCACCTTTAATCACTCTGGCAAAAACACCTTCCTTGGGCATTATACAATCTCCAATTGTCTTAAAAATATTACATTTACTGTGACATCTCTTTCCATGCTGAGTTATTTCAATGATTACTTCTCCGATTTTAAGGTGTTTGCCGAGTTCAATTTCAGATAAATTTATTCCTTCAGTGGTAATGTTTTCTGCGAAATCTCCATAACTTAGCCTTAATCCGTTATTCCTCATCTTCTCAATACTTTCAACGGCCAGTAGACTTATCTGCCTATGCCAATGAGAGCCTCCATGAGCATCGCCTTTTATTCCCCAATTTGCAATAACAATTGCCTCATTTACAGGCGATTTTGATTTTCCCTTTGAGTTGCTTATATTTATTGAAATTACCCTTCCTGCCATTTCTAATGAACAAGCAATATGGGTTTTTTTGCATTTTTTATGACAGCCTCTGCAACACTACCTATGAGAAAAGCCTCACTGTAAGACCTTCCTTTTGAACCTATAACAGTCAAATCAGCATCTGATAGACCCTTGATTATTTCTTCGGCAGGCAAACCAGCCAAAACTTCATAGGTAAAGTTATCCGCCATTTTGCCCAGCTTTTCTTCCGCTTCTGCCTTTAATTCACTCAAGTATTGCTTTACCTGTTCTTCTTCTTCAATTATTCCTCTTATTTTCTGTTCTGGAATTACGTGAATTACGTGCAATTTACTACCAGATTTCTCAGATATCTCCTTTGCAAAATCTAATGCTCGCAAAGAAACATCAGAAAAATCAACGGGACAGACTATTTTCTTTATTTCAATGGCATGGGGATTAATTTCATTAAAAATTTTTTCCTTAACAATCAAAGTAGGTATTTTCATTCCCTTGAGAATTCTTTCAGAAGTTGAAGGTCTTGTAATGTGAGATTTGTATCCTATAACGGCAATTGAATTATCGGTTACAGTCTCTTTAATACTTTCAACGAGTCTTCCAAGTAAAATTTTATAATCCACATTTATCTGATAATTCGCAAGCCTTGAGATGAGAACTTTGAAATTTTCCTCTATTTTATTTTTTTCTCTGTTAATGTAAGGCATTAAATAGGCAGGAGGAGTTAGAGTATACTCCATGATGTGAAAAAGTGTAATTTTATTACAATCTGTAACTTTAGAAAGCCACAAAGCATAGGAAAGAACCGTATCTGTGTTTTGTTTGAAATCAATTGCTACATAGATTTTTTCTGGCGAAATCATCTATTAACCCTCTTTCCCAATTTTTCCTCTACAGAGGCAACTTTTCCCTCAATTCTATTGTGGCTGTGTTTACGGTCATCAATCTTTATCTCTATCAGTATCCTATCCGTATCCTCCAAAAGAGCCTCTCTACATCTCTTTATCAAATCCATAACTTCATCCCATTCGCCCTCGACAATAGTTCCCATAGCATGAAGTTTATAGGGAATACCACTGTTTTCAACTATTTTTATAACCTTTGCCACATAGGAACTTAGACTAACCCCAACTCCTAAAGGCACTATGCTGAACTGAACAAGCATTTTTGCCTCCTATTGAACTATTTAAATATTAACATAAAACCTATTGTTTTATCTCAAATAAAAACCTTGCAGTGTATAGATAAAGTGACCCGTTATAGTTAAGCTATCTCTCTGCCAATCCTCTGGAAGAGGCCAGAAAGGTTGAGCATCTTTCAAGGCCCTCATTGCTGCTTCATCAAGCATTCGGTAGCCGGAGGTTCTTAAAAGCTCTACTGACACAAGATTGCCCCTTCTGTCAATTGTGAACTTTATGTATAGGTCACCAAAAATTCCTCTCTGTGCAGCTTGTGGTGGGTAATGCCAGACTCTTTCTATCTTTTCCTTAAGTCTTTCCAGATATCCCCAATCATTAAACTCTTTTGCAGAAAAGGTAATTCCCTGAGAAGTATCTGACTTATTACTGTCACTTTTTTTACTTGAAAACTTGGCTATAACATCTCTGTCAAAAATGTCTGTCTTTTGATGAGGTTTTATTTGGGTAAAATGGTTTTCTCTTTTCAGCTGTTCCAATGGATTTTTTTCTTCCTTTGTCTCCCTTTTCTCTTGTCCCTCATTTCCTTTTGGAATAGAAGACAAATCCCTCGGCTGTCTTTGTTGCCTTATGGGAGGCAACCTTTCAACTGTTCGAGGTGGAAGGGGTTGTTTTTTCTTGGGCAATTCCTTTATTTCTGGCTTAACAGGTAATATTAGAACAGATATTGGTTCTTCCTTCTTTGTGCCTGATTTGAAATAAGACTGTAAAAAGTTCAAAAGTACAAAAAGAAGGAGATGAAAGATTATTGAGTAGATTAATGCTCGCTTCACATATTTATTTTAACTTGAAACAGTTCTTGCTTTAAACTAAAAACTATTTTTAATTTCTTCCTCGATGATTTCTGATGCCTCTTTAATTTCTTCGACTGTGTTGAACTTGCCAGTGCTGATTCTTATTGAGGACAAAGCCTCTTTTTCTGTTAATCCCATTGCAACCAAGACATGACTAGGTTTTTCCACTCCAGAATGACAGGCAGAACCAGCTGATATGGCTATTCTTCCATCTAAGCGTTTTACAAATTGTTCTGCCTTGATATCACTGATTGATATGTTTAGTGTATTAGGAAGTCTTGGAGTTCCCTGTCCGTTAAGCTTTACTCTTTCTATTCTTGACAATCTCTCCCAAATAATATCTGTTATAGCTCTTAAATGCTTTTCTATTTCATCAAATTCACAATTTATAATCTCACAGGCTTTTGCAAAGGCTGCAATGTATGGAACATTCTCTGTGCCTGGCCTTACCCCTCTCTCATGACCTCCACCGAACATAATTGGTTTTATAATAAAACCTTCTTTAACATAAAGTGCACCTATGCCTTTGGGAGCATAAAATTTATGTCCCGCAAGAGAAACCATCGTAACATTCAACTCAGAAACTGAAACGGGAATTTTTCCAATGCTTTGCGCACAGTCTGTATGAAAAGGAATTTCTCTCTCTCTCAAGATTTCCCCAATCTCTTTAATTGGCTGTAACACACCTGTTTCATTGTTTGAGTGCATTATACTTACAAGAATAGTGTCTTTTCTGATGGCTCTCCTAAGGTCATCGGGGTCTAAAACTCCCTGAGAGTTTACAGGTAGATAGGTAACATCATAACCCATTCTCTGAAGCTGTCTGCAGGGATTCAAAGTGGCAGGGTGTTCAATGCAAGAGGTTATGATGTGCCCTCTTTCAAAACACAAAGCCCTCCCAAAAATAGCAAGATTATTTGACTCGGTTCCTCCCGACGTAAAAACTATCTCCTGCGGTTGAGCCCCGAGAAGTTTTGCAACTTTATACCTTGACTCTTCAACTAACTGCCTTGCTTTTCTGCCAAATTTATGAGCACTCGAAGGATTTCCAAATTCATCGAGAATTCTTATCATTTCTTCTTTTACCCTTGGTTCAATTGGAGTTGTAGCGTTGTAATCAAGATAAATCATGAATTATTATATCACTTTATGTTATTATTGTTGCATGAAAGTTCAGTTTTTCGGTGCAACGAAAACTGTTACAGGCTCTTGTTTTCTTTTCTCTGCCAACGGTAGTAATATCCTCATAGATTGCGGTCTTTTTCAAGAAGACGAAAAAGAATTTCTCAATTATGAACCCTTTCCTTTTAATCCTCGCAAAATCGACCTCATGATTCTTACACATGCCCATCTTGACCATTCTGCCTTAGTGCCCAAGCTTTTTAAAGAAGGTTATCGTGGGAAAATACTCACAACACCAGCAACAAAAGACCTTCTTGGAATTATGCTTTTCGATGCTCTAAAAGTTCAAAAAAATGAGCAGTATAAACAACCTCTCTATGATGAAGACAATATTAACCGAGCATTAAGACAGACCGAGACTCTAAGCTATGGCAAAGAGTTAAAATTTAACGGCATGACTATAAGATTTTTTGATGCAGGCCATATTCTTGGTTCTGCTACGGTAGAGCTTAATGTAAATGGAAAGACCGTTGTGTTTTCAGGGGATTTAGGAAGAACAGGATATCCAATCCTTAGAGACCCTGTTCCTCCACAAAAAGCAGACTATCTTATTCTTGAATCAACCTATGGCAATAGACTTCACAAGTCCCTTGCTCAGAGTATAGACGAACTATTACAGGCAATAAAAGACACTTTTAAAAGAGGTGGCAATGTTGTCATTCCCGCCTTTGCTGTAGGACGAACTCAAGATTTACTCTATATTCTCAATCGCAGTGTAAGGCAGGGCTTGATTGAGCCTTTAGACGTATATCTTGACAGCCCCCTTGCAGAGGAAGCAACAAGAATATACATCTCCCATCCAGAAGTTTTTGATGATGAAGCGTTAAACGAATTGAGAAATCATAAAAAAACTGCCATTAAACTACACTTTGTAAAATCCGTTGAGGAATCAAAAAAACTTAATCAAATCAAGTCAGGCGCTGTAATAATTGCAGGAAGTGGAATGTGTCAGGGTGGTAGAGTTATCTATCATCTATATCACAACATAGATAGAGAGGAATGTAGTGTCATAATTGTAGGATTTCAGGCGAAAGGCACGCTGGGAAGAAAAATTGTTGACGGAGAAAAATCCGTTCCAATACTTGGCAAGATGATACCAGTTAAAGCCAAAATATATACAATCGGTGGATTTTCAGCCCATGCTGACCAGCAGGAACTTCACCAGTGGCTTGGAAGTATAGATAGCAAACCTAAAGTATTCCTTATACACGGTGAGGAAAGTGTCATAGAAAATTTCAAACAAAGCATTGAGGAAAAATTCGGATTAAACTGCACTGTTCCAGAAAGAATGGAAATTCATGAAATTGTCTGATTTTTATTTGGCAGAAGATTTCTACCTTAAACTCATTGAATTTCCCGCTGTATATAACATAAAAACCGATGCGCTTTACTGTCTTGATGAACGGGCTTTTAATTTCCTTTCTAAATTAGCCATTAGAGACTTATCCTCCTTAAACTCATTTGACAAAGAAAAAGATGGAAAAATCAGGGATTTACTTGAAGTAGCTATCAGTGAAGGCATAGTAACAAAGGAACCTACAGCGAGACTTTTGCCAAAAATAAGACAATCACCAATCCCATCTTTGAGATACCTTGAACTTCAGATAACAAAGAGATGTAATCTCCGATGCAAACACTGCTTCGTAGGAGAATGCTTGAATGTTGACCTCTCAGTTGAAGAAACAAAAAAAATTCTCAGAGAATTTGAAGATATGCAGGGACTTAGAGTGTTAATTACTGGTGGAGAACCCCTTTTACATCCTCATTTTGATAGGATTAACGGTTTTTTAAAGGAGCTCGCTATTAGAAAAGTCCTCTTTACTAACGGATTGCTTCTCACAGATAAGTGGCTTAAAAAGCTTCATGTCCATGAAATTCAGATAAGCCTTGACGGCTTGAAAGATGGACATGAGAGTCTTAGAGGAAAGGGAACATTCGAAAAAACTCTCAGCGCTATTAGAAGGTCTATTGACTTTGGCTTTGAAGTCTCTGTGGCAACTGTAATTCATAAAAACAATATTGACGAATTCAATAAAATCGAAGAATTGCTAAAGGGCTTGAGCATAAGAGACTGGACAGTAGATGCTCTCACAATTACTGGTAATCTTGAATTAAACACTGACTTATGGGTTCACCCCTCCGTTGCTGGAAAGATAATGAGAAGATATGGATTTTCAAAGGAAGAACATCCTCGTGCAGAAGGTTATGCTTGCGGAGCACATCTTTTATCTGTCTCAGCAGATGGAAAAGCAGCTTACTGCTCCTTTTTTGAAAGCTCTCCGCTGGGTAATATCAAAGAAGGGCTTGAAAAAATATGGGCACGAAAAAAACATTTTCTTCTGAAAAATCTTGAGTGCATTAATCTCAATTGTCCTTATATCCAAGAATGTATAGGTGGATGTCGTTACAGGGCACAAAAGCTATCTGGCAAAGAAGGGTCACCAGACCTTTTTAAGTGTTATCAGTTTGAAAGGCTTCAGCTTTAGCTCTCTCATATTCATCCCATAGGACTTCCTTTTTTATACCTTCATGCTCAATGAAATCCCATGGCAAAAATTGGCTTAAAGACTTTATTTGGCAAGCTTCTTTTTTTATTTTTTCCCAAAGTTCTCCATTTTTTTCGCCTTTAGATAATCGCTCTAAAATCTCAACTGCCCTTCTGTCAGCCCTGGCTAAATAGCCCTGTAAGTATGAATATTTTGGAACTTCATGAAACAACTTAAAACCCTTTATCTGAAGTGTATCTTTTTTTATCTTTTTTAATTTCTCCGTAATTACCTCATAAGTCTCCATTCCATGCCACTGAAAGGGAGTGAAAGGCTTTGGAACAAATATGCTTATACTTGCCGTTATTCTCCTAAAAAATACTCCTCGAACCTTCTCAATAAGCTTTTTTATATCTTCCACATCCTCATCTTTTTCAAATGGCAAACCTATCATGAAGTAGAGTTTTAAATTCTGAACTTCCGTGTTAGAAAGTCTGCTTGCCACATTCAGAAGGTCTTTTTCAGAAATTCCCTTTTTTATTATCTTTCTTAGTCTCTCAGAACCAGCCTCTGGCGCTATTGTAACAGTCTTCATTCTTGAAAGGTAATCAATCGAATCAAGAGTAGCCCTATCAGCCCTCAATGAAGTAAAGGAAAGCTCGACTAATGGAGTCTCTAAAAGTTCAACCAACTCCCTGTATGCCGTAAGAGAGGGAGCTATCAAGCCTACTGAGCAAGTCTCAGAGGGAATATTCGAAAGCCTTGATTTCAATGCATCAATTGAAGCTTTTCTTGTAGGGCTATAAATCTTACCAACCAGACAAAATCTACAACTAAAAGGACATCCTCGCATTGCTTCAATAAGATATTTATTGGAAAAAACTGCTTCAGAAGTAATTATTTGAGAAAAACTGAGATTTTCTGATAGATTTTTGCAGTAAACTCTCTTTATTTTTTCAGGAACATTGAACCATAAAACTTCCCTGCCTACTATATTGCCCGAAAAATCATATATTTCCCTGTAAGCTTCGGGAACATAGAAACCCTGAAATTTTATTATCTCTCTCTTTAAATTCTCCTTGAAATCTTCTTCATAGGAAGCTTCTTTCACTTTTTTGTAATTATCAATAAAGGGTTCTAAAAGCTCTTCTGCCTCGCCGATGAGTATTATATCAAAAATTTCAGCTAACGGTTCTGGATTGGAAAAACACAACACGCCTCCTGCAATCAAAAGAGGAGAGTTAAAATCTCTGTCTCTTCTTCTGAATGGAATTTTTGCAATTTCTAAAATTTTAATTATCTCAGGAAGGTCATTTTCAAAGCAAATACTAAACGCCAGAATATCAAATTCATAAAGGGGCTTTTTAGATTCAAAGGAAATTAACGGAAATCCTTTTCTGTACTCTTCAATCTCATCCTTTGCAGGAAGAAAACTTCTTTCGCATACAACATCTTTTCGGTTATTAAAAAGTCTATAAACAGTCTGAAAGCCTAAATTGCTTATACCGACCTGATATATGTTTGGATAAATAAGGCATACCTTTATTTTTCCACCATGCTCTTTTCTTATTGTTCCCTTTTCTTTTTTCAGTAGGGTGTCAATTTTATCAAGTATTTTTCTCATCCAATATACGGTATTTCTTCCTCAAATAAGCGGGAATGTCCAGTTCATCCTCTATATCCTCAGGAATTTCTTTGTTAGGTTCTTTAATAAACCTGACTTCTCCCTTTTGTTCACTTTCAGACAACTGTAACGCCTCGGAAATATGGTTTTTAATCTCCGCTTTCTTTTCTGTCCTTTCAAGTTCGTCAAGTTCGCTCCTTGATATTTCAGGGGTCTTAGTTTTATTCTTTAAGTCTTCTGTAGAATCGTGAGAACCTGTCAACAAGTTACTCTGTTGTTGTTTTTCCATATTCAATGGATTTTCATTGGCACAAGAGGAAAGGGAGTTTATATCTTTTGATATTATCCGCCTGGTCATTTTTAAGGTCGAGTTAGCATTTTTAGGCATCCATTTTTCTGCCTTAGAAATTTCAATATCCTCCTGTTTATCCTCAAAACCTGTCGCAATTACTGTTACATGTATTTCATTTTCAATGTCAGGTTTTATTACTGTTCCGAATATTATGTTTGCCTCTTCATGAGCTACATCATAAACAGTTCCAGCAATCTCCTGGACATCATCAAGAGTAAGGTCAAAACCACCGGTTATGTTAATCAGTATTCTCTTTGCACCCTCTATAGAACTCTCCTCAAGTAGAGGGTTGTTTATGGCTTTTCTTGCAGCTTCTCGAGCACCTTCTTCTTTAAGACATGTTCCAAGCCCAATAACTGCCTTGCCTGACTTTTCAATGATAGTCTTTACATCGGCAAAATCTCTGTTTATGAAACCGGGGCTTAGTATTAAGTCTGATATACCCTGAACAGCCTGTCTTAAAATGTCATTAGCTATAGCAAAGGATTTAACAAGTGGCGTTCCTTTCTCCACAACAAGATGAATTCTGTCATTAGGAATAACTATTATGGTGTCAACATATTTTTTAAGCTCTTTGGCTCCTACAACGGCATTATGAAGTCTCTTTTTCCCTTCAAAGTAGAAGGGCTTGGTCACTACAGCTACTGTAAGAATTCCTAAATCTTTAGCTAAAGATGCAATAACAGGTGCTGCTCCTGTTCCTGTGCCACCACCCATTCCAGCGGTGATAAAAATCAGGTCAGACCCTTCAATACATGACATAAGGGTGTCTCTGTCCTCTAAAGCTGCTTTTTTGCCGAGCTCAGGTTCTGAACCTGCTCCAAGACCTCGGGTTAATTCCTTTCCTATCTGCACTTTAACAGGCGCCAAAGATATCTCAAGATGTTGTATATCTGTATTTACTGCTATGAACTCAACGCCATAAACTCCCGAAGAAATCATGGTATTTACTGCATTGGTTCCTGCTCCACCTACTCCTATTACTTTAATCTTTGCTACAGGTCTTTCTACTTCTTCAATGTCAAACATTGCCTTCTCCTCCTTTCTGGTTTAAAGGCTTTTTTAGTTTTCTATTAAATTCTCATAATCTCCTTAATCCATGATGCAAATCTACTCCATATACCTCCGATACCTGAATTTTGTTGTTGAAACGAACCTGCCCTTATGGCATATATCAGAGTACCAATGGTTGAGGAAAATTGAGGAGTTAAACACTCATGTAACTGTTCATCAATTATTACATATTCATCTCTGATGCCCATCTCTGCCATCAGCGTCATAAGTCCAAGGTCTGGTTTTCCAATTCTTACAGGCATGGACAAAAAACTCTCAGCCAGTTGAATAAAACCTCTCATCTGCGATGTTCCGCCTGTAATAACCAGAGACGACACCGATATACTTTCGGAAACAGTGGAGATTTCCTTCTTTATGAGGTCTAAAATTTCCTCACATCTGGCATAGATTATTTCTTTTATAACGCTCATGGGAATTTTTACAGGAATTTTATCCATCCCTATAATCTCGATTTCTCTATCCTTTTCTCTGAAAGAAAGGCTTCCAAAGTTAACATCTGGTAGGGCAACGCCAAACTGTGTTTTTATTCTTTCCGCTTCTTTGAAGGGAATTTTCAATCCTAAAGCCAAGTCATTGGTTATATGATTTCCTCCGATTCCATAATTACTAAGATGCCTGAGATATCCATCATGAAATACGGCTATTCTACTGCTACCCCCACCAATGTCAACAACCATTGTGCCCATGTCTTTATCATGTTCTGAAACCACAGCCTCAGCAGATGCAACACCATGAAGCACAACTTCTTCAACTTCTATACCGGCCTTGTTGCAGCAGGTTATTAGATTTTGAATATGCGATGAGGAAGCAGTGATGATATATACTCTTGCCTCAAGTCTTAAACCTTTCATGCCGAGGGGGTCTCTTATTCCGTCAATACCATCTACTACAAACTCATAAGGAAGTATGTGAACAGCCTGTCTGTCAGAAGGAATTTGCATCGCCGTAGCAGACTCTATTGCCAAGTTTATATCCTCTTCAGTTATCTCTTTTTTACGAATTTTTACTGCCGCATCACTGTAAAGTCCTTGAATTTCATTTCCCGAGGAACAAACAAAACTCCTTCGAATTTTCATTTTTAAAATATCCTCTGTATCCTGAATTGCCCTTTTTATCGAAGAGGTAAGTGATTCCATATCAACTATTCTGCCCCTCTTAATTCCAGAGGACGGAAAACTCTTAAAGAAAATTGATTCAAAGCTTCTGTTATCAAATTTTGATATAAAGACGGAAATCTTTGTTGTTCCTATGTCCAGTACAGTCAAAACTTCACCCATTATCTGCCCCTACTCTACAGGCTTTACAATTACCCTATCGGGAAATCTCAAATCTAAATACTGAACCTTAAGGCCTCTTTTCTGAATTTCAGAGTTAACAATTAAATATTTAGCGAATTTTGTTTCATAATCGCCCTTACCCACTATAATATGAAAACTATTTAGATAGACAGATAGATTTTCAGGCTCGCTACCATTTATTACTATCTCATTTTCGGATTTAATGTATCCCTTTGAATTAAGAAAATTGACAAGTTCAACAGCTGCATGAAGCATTTCCCTATTTTTAAATGGGTCTATGTTTTTTAAAATAGGCAGGAAAATCTTTGTATTGTTTAACTTTTCGGTGAAATCCTCTAAAATCTGACAGTCACTATCTATTAGATACGCCCTATCATTAAACAAAGCAATGGCAATGGCAGTAGACTCTTTTACGTATACAGTCAGTGTTCCGTTCAAATCTTTCCTTATTACAGCTTCTTTTATCCATGCAAGTTTTTTCAAACGCTCATATATGACTTTAGATGGAGGATAAAGGATTGAATTACCCTCTTTTAAACCAATAGCCTTTCTTATCTGTAGTTCAGTCAAATTTCTATTGCCAACAATTACAATATTTCTAATGGTTAAAATTTTTATAAAAAAAATTACTGCCACTAAAATTACGACGACCCCTGCAATCGCTATAAACTTCTTATTTCCCATCTTTTCTAAGAGTCATCTCTAAAATTTCTTTTACTAATCCCTTAAAGTCGTATCCTGCCAGAGAGGCAATTTTGGGTAAAAGGGAGGTCTCTGTCATACCGGGTATGGTGTTTACCTCGAGAACAAATGGTTGTCCATTAGAGTCTATTATCATGTCCACCCTTGTTCCACCACTGCATCCCAATGCTTTATGCGCCTTTAAGCCAAGCTCTTTAAGTTTTTCATACAACTCTCCGTCAATTTCTGGTGGCAGAATATAATCAGTAAGCCCCTTTGTATATTTAGCTTCATAATCGTAAAAGTCTTTTTTTGGTCTTACCTCAACTCCTCCTAAAACCCTGTCTCCAAGAACGCCTATGTGTATCTCCTTTCCTTTTATGAATTTCTCTACGATAACCCTGTCGCTAAACTTGAAAGCCTCCTGTAAAGCTTTCTTTGCATCTTCTTTATTGCTTACGATAGCTACTCCAACGGAAGAACCTTCGGTTGCCGGTTTTATAACAACGGGAAATGACAGCGAAGAAAGATTAACTTCAGAGGAAAGGAATTCCTTTTTACTTATCACTCTAAAAGGAGGAACAGGAATGTTATGATAGATAAAAACTTTTTTTGTTGCTTCCTTGTCCATTGCCAATGCAGAGGCTAATACTCCAGAGCCTGTATAGGGAATTCCCATTACCTCAAGCATTCCCTGAATACCACCATTTTCACCCCAGCCACCGTGTAAAACAAGAAAGGCTACGTCAATCTTTTCGTGTTTTATCTTTTCACAAAGCTCTTCCTTGGCATCTATGAACACCACATCGTATTCAAGCTCTCTGAGGGCATTAAATACGGCCTGTCCACTTCTGAGAGAGACCTCTCTTTCCGATGATATTCCCCCAGCAATAACTCCAACCTTCATCCTAAGCCTCCAGAAATTTTATTTCAGGTTCTAATTCTATAGAAAAAACCTTTAAAACTCTCTCCCTTACGAGTTCCATGAGCTTCAAAAAATCCGATGAACTTCCCCTGCCAGTGTTTATAAAATAATTTGCGTGAATACTACTTACAACGATATCGCCTATCTTTGTTCCCTTAAGGCCTGCCTTATCTATTAAATAACCCGCAGACGTGCCCTCTGGATTTTTAAATACACAGCCTGCAGAACGGGAAGTAAGGGGCTGCGATTTTATTTTTGTTTGAAGATAGTTTCTCATCTTTATATAGCTGTCTTCAGAGCTATCTCTGAGCTTGAATACAGCCTTTACTATTAAAGAATTCTCTGGCAGACCCGACTTTCTATATTGAAAATTAATATCATTTTTTCTTAAAGTCTTAATTCGCAGTTCATTGTCAATCAGCTCAATCTCCTCAAGGCAGTCTTTTATCTCAACTCCAAAAGAACCAGCATTTCCGAAAACAGCACCACCTACTGTGCCTGGTATACCAATCAGACCTTCCATGCCTGAAAGGCCTCTCTTTAGCATAAAGGCAAGAACCCTTCCAAGCCTTGCACCTGCTCCTACTGTAAGAATATTTCCCTGAAGCTCTATCATTTCAAGCCTTTTTGTGTGTATTATCACTCCTCTGAAGCCTCTATCACTTATGAGCAGATTGCTACCTCCACCAATAATGTAGTAAGGTATGCCTTCATTTTTTATTGCTTCTATAGACTTAGTTATATCTTTCTCCTCAGGAAACAACACAAAATCTGCTAAACCACCGATTCCTAAGGTAGTGTATCTATCTAAAGATTGCTCCTTTTCATAGGGAATTTTATTTTCTATGAAAAACTTCTCTATACTTTTCATAATCTGTCTCTTACAGCTTCTCCAATTTTATAGACATCTCCAGCTCCAATTGTGAAAATCACATCGCCCTCTCTAAGTTCCTTTAAAATACTCTCTTTAACTGTCTCTTTATCAGAATTAAAAATCACGTTAACTCCTGCACTTTTGAGTTTTTCATACAATACCTCACCGCTTACACCTTCAATAGGTGATTCACCGGCAGGATATATGTTCATTAAAAAAAGAACATCTGTTTTTCTTAAAGAGTCCCTGAAAACTTTAACAAACTGCTCCATAAGGTCTCTTGTTCTGCTGTATCTGTGCGGCTGGAAAATAACGCATAGTCTTTCAGGCTTCAACCACATGGCAGTTTTAAGAACAGCCCCTATTTCTGTGGGATGATGGCCGTAGTCATCATAAAAACGAATACCTTTTCTTTCTCCCTTAAATTCAAATCTTCTTCCAATGCCCGTAAAATTTTTCAATGACTCCTTGACCTTTTCAACAGGCATAGAAAGTTCCTGTGCTACAGCTATTGCAGCAAGAGCATTCAAGACATTATGCTTACCCGGCACATTAAGGGAAAACTCTCCGAGCAACTTATTTCTGTAAAAAGCCTTGAAATTTACATAGGGGAATTGAAATTTAATCTCTCGGGAATAAAAATCAGCGCTTTCATTAAATCCATAGGTAAGAAATCTTCTGCTCAATCGGGGCAGCAAATCCCTTATGTGCTTGCACTCTTTACATAAAATTGACACACCGTAAAAGGGAACTTTATCGGCAAACTCTAAAAAAGCCTTTTTTATTCTTTTCAGATTCTTAAAATAATCGAGATGCTCTCTGTCAATATTTGTTATTACCGCTATGGTTGGACTTAACTTAAGAAAACTTCCGTCACTTTCATCTGCCTCTGCCACCATAAAATCTCCCTGCCCAAGTCTTGCGTTCGTTCCAAGAGATTTAAGTTTGCCTCCGACAACTACTGTTGGGTCAAAACCTCCATCGTTTAACAAGGTTGCTATGAGAGAGGTTGTCGTTGTTTTTCCGTGAGCTCCTGCAACTAAAATTGAATATTTAAGTCTGCACAGTTCGGCAAGCATCTCTGCTCTGGGAATAACAGGCACACCCAGCTTCTTTGCCTTAACTATTTCCGGATTATCATGCTTAACAGCCGATGAAAAAACGACTACATCCGTATCATTAAGATTTTCCTCTCTATGACCGATAAATACCTTTATTCCAAGTCCTTCCAGTCTTCTTACTGTATCGGACTCTTTTATATCTGAACCAGTAACTGTATAGCCCATATTTTTCAAAACCTCTGCAATGCCACTCATGCCAATGCCACCTATTCCTATAAAATGAACTTTTTTGAACTGGTACATTACGATTTCCTCCTAATTAGCGATTCTCCAATTTCTATAATTCTCTCTGCTGCATTTGCCTTTCCAAAAGCGACAGAGGCCAATTCCATCTCTCTTTTAATCTCAGGAGACGAAAGGATTTTGATTATCTTTTTTGAAATGACCTCGCCATTGAGTTCCCTGTCAACAATCATCTCGCAAGCTCCCCGACTTAAAAGTCTTCTGGCATTTATTTCTTGATGGTTGTATGCGGCAAAGGGGTAAGGAATAAGAATGGAAGCTTTACCGAGCGATGTAATCTCTGCAACAGTTGAAGCTCCTGCTCTACAAATAACTAAATCGGCAGCAGCATAAGCTTCCGCCATTTCATAAATAAAAGGTAAAACCGTGGCCTTAAAAGCAAAATTTTGATACTCCCTTGCAACCCAGCTATAATCAGCCTCTCCAGTTTGGTGGATTATCTGAATTCTATCTTTCAACGGAATTAGATAAGACAGTCCCTCTGTAATTGATTTATTTATCTTTCTTGCTCCCAAGCTTCCACCAAAGATGAGAACAGTCATCCTTCCCTCTTCAAGACCGAAAAGCTCAATTGCTCTCTCTCTGCTGCCCAATAAAATCTCCTTTCTTATGGGCGTTCCAGTAAGATAAACTTTTTCCTTCGGAAAATAATCTATAGTTTCTGGATAGGTAATGGCAATGGCATCAACAAATTTGCCCAAAATTTTATTTGCCAGGCCTGGAACGGTGTTCTGCTCAAGAATTACTGTTGGAATTTTACTCAATGACGCAGTAAAAACCATCGGCAGAGAGGCATATCCACCAACGCCATAAACAATGTCAGGAGGAAAACTCTTTATTATACTCCTGCACTCCCCAATTGATTGAAGCAGTTTCATCAGAGATTTTGATTTTTCCGTAATTGATTTTCCCACGAAACCCCTTGCAGAGATAAACCTCAGTTCATATCCAAGTTTTGGTATCACCTTTGCCTCAAGACCCCTTTCTGTACCGATAAAAATAATCTTTGTTGAGGGACTTCTGGCGAGTATACTCGATGCCAGTGCTACTCCGGGGAATAAATGTCCTCCTGTTCCACCACCGGCAATTATAACTTTCATTTATAACTTCTCCACCTGTAGTATTTACGGACGTTTTTGGGCTTTAAATTTTGTGAAATTATAGGAGTTTCAATGGAAGCATTATCTTTGTTTCTTGAGAGATTGAGCAAAACACCAATAGCAATCATGCTGACCACAAGCGAAGAGCCTCCATAACTTATAAATGGCAGAGGAAGGCCTTTTGTTGGAGCAAGGCCTGTAACAACGGCGAAGTTTATAAGCGCCTGCATCGATATCATAACGGTAATTCCTGCAGCAAGTAAATATTGAAAAGCTTCAGTTTGAGATGTGGCAATTTTGAAACCTCTTAGTGAGAGAACAAAAAAGAGAATAACTACGACGCAAGCTCCAATAAATCCCATCTCTTCACCAATATGAGCAAATATAAAGTCCGTGTGAATTTCGGGAAGATAGGCAAGTTTTTGTTTACCCTCTCCCAGTCCTTGTCCTGTAAGTCCTCCACTGCCAAGAGCAATAAGAGATTGAACAAGCTGAAATCCACTTCCTTGGGGGTCTGCCCAGGGATTAAGAAAGGAAGTTATTCTTTTCCATCTGTAAGGCTCTTTTGCAAGATAGAATATAACCGGTAGAGCTAACAAAAAGGAAGCACCAAGATATCTGAGATTTATTCCTGCAAGAAAAAGCATCATAAAAGTAATTATGCCTAAACTCATGGCTGCGCCAAAATCTGGCTGCTTTAGAAAAATTAACTGAAATAAGGCCATTAATCCGACGGGTACTGCAAAGTGTGAGATTTTATCCTTGTCATAGCCTGGACGACTTAAATACCAAGCAAGAAAAAACACTATTGAAAGCTTAACCAGTTCAGAAGGCTGAAACACACTCGGCCATAGCCTTAACCACCTTCTTGCCCCTCCAGCGCTAACTCCCAGAGGAGAAAAAACAAGTATTAGCAAAACAAAAGAAAGCAACAAAAGGGGAAATACGAGACCTTTTAGTTTATTCTTGGAGAGAAAAGTAAACACGACCATAAAACAAAAGCCAATTAATAGAGTGAATAGCTGTTTTTTTAAATAAATCAAGCCTCCCTTGTCTGCATATTTTGCTTTGACAGAAGCCAACACAGAGGTAGAGCTGTAAACTGCAATGAGTCCTATAGCAATAAGGGCTATCACTACTATTATCAAAGTTCTGTCAAAAGTTCTCACTGTCATAGAGATTTAACTATCTCCTTAAACACATCTCCTCTGTGCTCAAAATTTCTAAACATATCAAAACTTGCACAGCCTGGTGAAAGCAATACAACATCGCCTCTTTCTGCAATTTCCTTTGCTTTATAAATAGCAGCCTTCATATCTTTTTCAAAGTAATGGGGCACAAGGTCTCCCAGGGAATTTGCAATTTTCTGGCTTGCCTCTCCTATCAATATGAGAGCTTTGACCTTTTGTTTAACAATTTCCCTGAGAGCATTAAAATCCCCTTCTTTATCTTTGCCTCCAGCAATTAATATTACATTTTTTGCAAAACTTTCGAGGGATTTTGAAACAGCATCAACATTTGTTCCCTTTGAATCATTAATATAGGCAACACCATTAATTTCTCTGACAAACTCCATCCGGTGAGGAAGCCCCGGGAATTCCTCTACCACCTCTTGAATGCTTTGTGCCCTACACCCTGCAGAGAAAGCAAGAAGTGAAGCAGCCATTATGTTTTCTATATTGTGAACACCTTTTATTCTGAAAGAATCTATAATTAATTTTGCCTTCTCCATCTCTTCCCTGACAGCCTCATCAATATCCTCTCTTGCATTGAATCTTACAGCTCCTCCATCGACAAAGGCACCGTATACCCGTTGAAATCTGCTGAAGTATAAAATATGTGGAATTTTACCTCTTTTCAAATAGACATCTCTCAGCTTTTCAATGGCATGGAGAGTATTTTTATCATCCATGTTCAAAACGAGAAAATCCTCTCCTGACTGATTTTGAAATATCCTTGCCTTAGCATCAATGTATTCCTTCATCCCCGAATATCTGTCCATATGGTCGGGCGTAATGTTTAATATGGCAGCAGAATTTGCCTTAAAATTCCTAATTCCTTCAAGCTGGAAACTTGAAAGCTCTAAGACAAGATACTGAGGTGCAATTTCATTGGTAAGAATTTGATAAACAACATCTGCCATAGGCAAACCTATGTTTCCAGCAAGAGCCACAGCCTTGCCATCTTTTTTTAGAAATTCATAGGTTAGAGTTGAGGTCGTAGACTTGCCGTTTGAACCAGTAATGCCTATTATCTTTATTTCAGGGTTTATGATATTTAGTATCTCCCAACTTAATTCTATCTCCCCTACTACAGGCAAACCTTTGTAAAGCGCAGAGACAAGTGAAGGAGTGCTAAGGGGTACGCCAGGACTTACAACAACCATTTCTGCCTCTTCAAATGCCTCTGGAGGATGTCCTCCACTAAATACTTTTATTATATTGTCTGAAAAAGAAGAAGCATCCCTTAAGATGTCTTCTTCGGGCTTTGTATCATTCAGAATTAATTTTGCTCCTAAAGATGACAACAATCTACCCAATGATATTCCGCTTTTCCCAACTCCAACAATTGCTATCTTTTTTTCAGCTAAATCAGATAGACTGTGAATTAATCTTTGCATTGTTACCTCTTGTCTGTGTAGATTTTTTATTGGGAGACCTCTTAACTGCATGCTGCTTCTTGGAAGACTTATTCTTTGTGCTGATAACTTTTTTTCTACTTTCAGCAGGCTTTGACTTTTTATATGAAGCCTTTATAATATTTTTTTCTGATGTAAAATGGACGAAAGGTTCATTTTTTCCTGACAGAATATCCTCTGCCTTGGTAAGAAGAATTTTTGTCTCTTTCCATAGTTTCTCTCTGTTTGAGACACCGAGTATTGCCGTGTATACAAGTCTGTTGTCTATAGTAGTAGCACTTACAAAACAGTGCCTTGCCCTGCTTGTATAACCTGTTTTCCCTCCTATCATGCCATCCTCAACCCACAGAAGTTGATTTGTATTCTGAATGAAATGTTCTTTTCCATCTTCAGAGCGAACAAGGCAGACTCGTGTATGAATTGCCTCTTTTATTAGGGGATATGACAAAGCCTTAGACATTATTTTGGTAAGGTCAAAAACAGTAGTATACTGTTCCTTACCTGGAAGTCCTGAAGCATTGGCAAATTTAGTATCCTTAGCACCTATCTGTTTTACCTTTTCGTTCATAAGTTTTACAAAAGCCTCTTCAGACCCGGAAACTGCCTCAGCAAGAGCAACAGCAGCAGAATTAACTGACCTCATCAATGCAAGATAAATCAAGTCATGCACCGTATAAGTCTCTCCTTCTTTTAACTTAGGTTCTACGCTGTGAGTTTTGGCAGCCCTTTCTGAGATTGTTACTTTCTGCTGCGGTGAAAGTCTATCAAGAGCAACCATTGTAGTGACAAGTTTTGTAGTGCTTGCTGGAGGAAGCTTAAGGTGAGGATTTTTTCCATAAAGTATCTTGCCCGTCTGGGCATCTACTGCAACAGCAGAGGGAGCATCAATTGTATCTGCTACGGCAGATGATATGAAAAAAAACAGGGAAAAACACAACAAAACCCCTACAACACCCTTCATCCTCAAGCCTTCAATTTTCTTTCTCATACTTTCACCTCAGTTTTAAAGTTAAAAGACTTAAAAGTGCAAGAATTATACCTATTATCCAGAACCGCACTATAACCTTTGGTTCTGGCCATTTTTTAAGTTCAAAATGATGATGTAGAGGTGCCATTCGGAAAATCCTTTTTCCACCCGTTAATTTAAAGTAACCCACCTGTAAAATCACAGAAAGAGCCTCTACTACAAAAATACCGCCCACAAGGGCAAGAACTATTTCGTGTTTAGTTATAACAGCCAGAGTTCCAAGAGCTCCGCCAAGACTTAAAGAACCTACATCCCCCATAAAAACCTCGGCAGGATAGGCATTATACCATAAAAATCCCAGACATGCTCCAAGCATGGCTCCACAAAACACAGCAAGTTCACTGGTGCCAGGTATGTATAAAACATAAAGATACTTGGCAAAAACTGCATGGCCTGAAACATAAAGAAGCACCGCATTTACAATAGAAGCTATACCCACAAGACCAACTGCCAGTCCATCCATACCATCGGTTAGATTTACAGCATTAGAAGAACCAACGATAACAAAAATAGCAAAAGGTAGATAAAAAAGCCCCAAATCAATCAACCACTGTTTAAAAAAAGGAATACTTAAGACCGTTGTATAGGGGTCTTTAGGATTGAAATAAAGAAAAAGCGTAACCGAAGTGGCTAAAGCCAATTGAGCTAAGAGTTTGTATCTTCCAGGAAGACCTTTATAGTTTTTTCTTGATACTTTTAGATAATCATCTAAAAAACCTATCGCTCCAAAGCCGAGAAAGCTTAACGTAATTATCAAAAGATAGTGATTACTTAAGTTACCCCAAAGCAGCATAGATACTAAAACAGAAGCAATTATTATAATTCCTCCCATAGTAGGAGTGCCTTCTTTTTTTAGGTGGCTTTTTGGTCCATCGTCTCTTATATGCTGAGTAAGGCTTAGGCTTTTCAGCCATCTTATACAGGCAGGAGCTATTAGAAAAGTAAAGGCAAAAGAAGTCAGTATTGCAAGTATAGTTCTGAAAGTAATGTATCGGAAAACATTAAAAATAGAAAACTGGTCACTCAGACTATACAGTAACTCATATATCATTTTTTTGTCCTTTCATTAAAATTTCTAAAATTTTCTCCATTCTAACTGCCCTTGAACCTTTAATGAGAACCACTTCATTACCCTTTAGATTTTCCCGAAGAAAATTACCGGCCTCTTCTGCATTAGCAAAAACGTGTCCATCCACATATCTTAATGCATTTCCAATGAACTTTCCCACTCCGATAAATTGCTCTATTTTAAGTTCTCTTAACCAGAGACCTATCTCCTCATGAGCTTTTTCAGTATAATCACCCAGTTCAAGCATGTCTCCCAGAACAGCCACAGCTCTTCTATCTTTCTTCCTTCTGCTAAGCTCCAAAAGAGCAGCTCTTACAGAAGAGGGATTAGCATTATAGGCATCAAAAAAAATCTCCCTGCCATCTATCTTAAAAATTTCTCCTCTCATCTTTACAGGTTCAAAATTTTTCAATGCCTCTCCTATCATACATTTAGAAATTCCCAAATGCACTGCCATAGCACAAGCAGCGATTATGTTATAAAGGTTATGTAAACCTATAAGATTTGTCTTTAACGGAAAGCTTGCAAGATTAGAATTGAAAACAAACTCAGTTCCATCTTCATGAAACTCTATCTCATCTGCATAGTAATCAAATTCATGTTTTAAACCAAAGGTTATTATCTGTCCTTGCCAGTTCTCTAAACCTTCCATCAAAAAGTTGTCGTCTCCATTTGCAAATACTGTTTTAACGTATTGAAGAACTTCTAACTCCCCTTCTCTTACTCCCTCAAGACTACCAAAACCTTCAAGATGTTCATATCCTATGTTAGTTATTACGGCATATTGGGGATAGACTATTTCACATAGTTCTTTTATATCACCCTTCCTGTTTGTGCCAAGTTCCAAAACCATTATCTCGGTGTTTTCTCTGTATTTGCTTAAACTGAGAGGCACCCCTATGTTGTTATTTAAATTTCCCTCTGTTTTTAAAATGTTATACTTTTTTCCGAGAAAAGCCGATATTAGTTCTTTTGTTGTCGTTTTTCCATTGCTACCTAATACAGCAATTACAGAGCCTTTAAATTTTGCTCTGATGTATCTACCAAGAGACTTTAGTGCCTCAGAGGTATCTTGCACTCTCACTACTGTCTTTCCAGAAAAATCTATATCAACAGCCTTTGAAATAACCGCTCCAGCAGATTTGCTCAAAGCTTCGCCTACAAACTCATGACCGTCTCTTTTTGTTCCCTTAAGAGCAAAAAAAATATCACCACTTCCAATAGTTCTTGTGTCAATAGAAGCAGAGCTGAAGACTTCATCTCCTTTTGAAACTATCCGTCCTCCCGTAGCATTTACTAAGTCTTCAAGAGTAAACATTTTTAGCCCTTCAATTCTCTTAAGATTTTTCTTAAAACCTCTCTATCATCAAAGGGGATCCTTTTCCCTTCAATTTCCTGATAATCCTCATGCCCCTTTCCTGCAACTATAAGTATGTCACCACTTTCGCACATTTCTACTGCAACCTTTAAAGCATCCTCTCTATTTGTTACGACCATATAATTGTTCCGCATTATACCTTCCTCAATCTCTCTAATTATCTCTCTGGGTTTTTCCCATCTTGGATTGTCTGAAGTAACGATTACAAAGTCGCTCAAATCTGAAGCGATTTTGCCCATCTGAGGCCTTTTACCTCTGTCACGGTTTCCACCACATCCAAAAACAGTTATTATTCTTCCTGTCTGTCCTATTTCTTCCCTCAGTTTCACCACACTCTTGAGTAGCCTCTCTAAAGCATCGGGCGTATGGGCATAATCGACAAATACGCTAAAATTCTGTCCTTCATTGATATTTTCAAATCTTCCATCTGGAGCTTTTGCATTTAAAAGCGATGATTTTATAACATCCATAGGAATTCCGAAACAAAGAGCCACTGATATAGCACAAAGGGTATTATAGATGTTTGGTATCCCAATTAGCTCTGTCTTTATAGAATGTGTTTTTCCATTTAAAACAAGTTCAATTTCTGTTCCCCTGAAGGATAGTTTATATTTTTTTACAAATAAATCAGCCTCTCTATTGTGTAAGGAGAAGAGAATTTTGCTTGCCCTAATCTCCCCTGCAAGTCTTTTTCCGTATTCGTCGTCGATGTTTATGACTGCCTTTCCGTCTTCCTTTAGGAGTTCTGTAAACAATCTTTTTTTGGCAAGAAAATACTCTTCCATGTCTTTGTGAAAGTCTAAATGATCCCTTGAAAGATTGGTAAATACAGCCACTTCAAATTTAGAATAGTCAACCCTTTTAAGAGATAAAGCGTGGGATGATACTTCCGATATAACGTAATCTATTCCCCTTTTTAACATCTCATCAAGCAGAGCCTGAAATTGAAGTGCATCGGGTGTAGTGTGTGGAGCTTTTATTTCTTGTTTGTCTAAAAGATATCGTATTGTTCCGATTAATCCTGTCTTTTTGCCATATCCATTTAGAATTTCTCTGACTAAATAGGAAGTCGTTGTTTTACCATTTGTGCCCGTAATTCCTATAAGATGTAATCTCTGAGAGGGATTGCCATAATAAAGACTGGCTATCCAAGCGAGGGCATCTCGGGAATCTTCAACTCCTATCCAAGTCAAATCATCTCTTCTTGTTGGGCTATATCTGGATTTTTCATACACTATAACAGAAGCACCCTTATTTATGGCTTCATCAATAAACTCATGACCGTCACTGTTTTGACCTACAATAGCAACAAAAAGGTCTCCTTCATCTATTTCCTTTGAATTACATTTGACTTTTTTAAAGTCTAAGTCAATTTTCCCAATTATCTCAAAGTCTGCTCTCACTATATCTATAATGTTCATCTTGAATTAGCTACCTTTCTGCTTCTTTCAGCATCAAAAGTTACCAAAAGACCCTTGTCCTTTGCATCATCTCTGGGCACATTAAGATATGCCATTGCCTCATCAGAAATTGCTCTGAAAACCGGGCCAGCCACAACTCCACCATAATGAGCTCCCCTCGGGTCATGAACTACTACTATAAGGGCAATTCTTGGATTTTCTGCAGGAATAAATCCTACAAATGAGCTTACATATTTGTCTTTTGAGTATCTTTTCGTTTTAGGGTCATATTTCTGAGCTGTTCCTGTTTTCCCTGCCACATTATTTCCCTCTACCTTTGCGGTAGTTGCAGTTCCACCTTCTTGTGTAACTTTCTTAAGAATTTCCCTTAGAGTGTAAGCTGTCTTTTCTGAGACAATTCTCTCTCTGTCAATAACAGCTTTGTAAACTATTTTCCCCTCGGGCGAACGAATTTCAGATACTACGTAGGGTTTCACAAGATATCCACCATTAGCAATAGCAGAGTAAGCCCTCAAAATCTGAAGTGCCGTAACTCCTACTTCCTGTCCTATGGGTATTGCTCCCATAGAAGTTCCAGACCATCTTGATAAAGGCCTCACATAGCCTGAGATTTCTCCAGGAAGGTCTACTCCTGTTTTTTCACCAAAACCAAACTTTTTTATATAGTTGTATAGCCTTTCTCTACCAAGCATCATTGCTATTTTAATAGTGCCAACGTTTGATGATTTCTGAATGACCTCTTCAAAGGTAAGAACTCCGTGTTTATGGGCATCTTTTACTTTTTTGCCACCTACTTCTATGTGTCCTAAGGAGCAGTCAAATTTTGTGTTTGTCTTAACAATGCCTTCTTCTAAGGCAGCGGTTGCTGTTACTATTTTAAATGTTGAGCCTGGTTCATATAAATCTGTTATAGCCCGATTTCTTATTATAGCAGGATTTTTAAGGGATTTTAAACTATTAGGGTCATAGGTCGGCCTGTTTGCTAAGGCAAGAATTTCTCCTGTAAAAGGGTCCATCATTATGGCAATAGCAGAGTTGGCCTGCCATTTTTTTACTGTCCAGTCAAGATGTTTCTCAACAATATACTGTAGGCCTTCATCAATAGTCAAAAATAAATCGCTCCCTTTGATTTCATCTAAATCCCCTTCTGAGAGTTTCTTACCTCTTGCATCTCTCAATACTGTCTTCGCAGATTTCTGAGCTTTTAAATACCTATCATAGTAGCTTTCAAGTCCTTCAATCCCCTGTTCATCAATATTTACAAAACCTATAACGTGGGAAGCAAGAAAGCCTTTTGGATAAAATCTTGCACCTTCGGTTACAAAACCTAATCCTTCTATTTTTAGAGCCTTAATCTGATTCGCCATATGGCTGTCAAT
This sequence comes from Nitrospiraceae bacterium UBA2600, assembly GCA_002339325.1. Classification (GTDB taxonomy): domain Bacteria; phylum Nitrospirota; class Thermodesulfovibrionia; order Thermodesulfovibrionales; family Thermodesulfovibrionaceae; genus Thermodesulfovibrio. Next base: position 61,818 of record DDKK01000024.1, read on the forward strand.
TTTTCTCTCTATCCATATGAATCTCCTGTTCCTGTTAGTGCTATTCTCAAGCAAATGGGCATTCACTTTTACATATGCTTTGAGTTTCTCTATATCTTTATAGTCCCTCAAAGCAAGGGGGTCAACAAAAAGAGATTCTTTTTCAAGAGAAACAGCAAGCTCTCTACCTTTTCTGTCATAAATATTTCCCCTTTTGGGAGTTATCTCCTCTTTCTTAATCTGCTGTATTTTTGCTCTCGCAAAGTAGGTTTCGTGTTCAACAAACATTATAAGAATTAGACGAAAAATAACAATGGCAAATAAAGCGGTGATTGCCAGCTTCAAAAAAAATAATCGCTTGTGCATTGCTATTTTGTTTTGTTATAACTTACGGATTTTATGAGGTGCTCTGGTTTTCCTGTAATATATACAACCTTTTTTCTGTCTGGAAAAATAAGAGCATATTCTTTGTTCTCAATTCTTACGAAGGATGTAAGAGAAGCCCTTTCGGCTATGAGAGTCTTCTGCTCTCTTAAAAGCTCTTTTTTCTGCTCCTCAAGACTGCTTAAACGATACTCTATGGCAATTACATTTGAACGAACCCAAAGAATTGCAAAAATAGACAGAAGAGTGAAAACAACAATCCCTATCTGTATTAGAGTAATAAATCTTGATACAGGAGCTAATTTAAGCATAGCTTTTGCCCTCCTCTCAGTCTTGCACTTCTTGAAGAAGGATTTCTTGTAACCTCCTCCAAAGTTGGTAAAAGGGGTTTTTTTGTTATTATTCGAAGCATGCCTTTAGCCTCTTCTTCTCTGAAAAAATTTTTCACCATTCTGTCTTCTCCCGAATGATAGGATATAACGCAGATTCTTCCGTCTTTTGATAGAAGTTCAATAGCCTGCGAAAGTCCCTCTTTGAGTTCTTCAAACTCCTTGTTAACTTCAATCCTTATGGCCTGAAAAATCTGTGTAGCAGGGTGTGTTTTTCCTCTTCTTGGTATGCTTTTTCTTATTAGCTCTGCAAGTTCTTTACACGTGTCAATCGTCTTCTTATGCCTGTATCTTACAATCTCTCTTGCGACCTTTCTTGCAAAAGGTTCATCACCGTAGTCTCTGAAAATCTGCTCGAGTTTGTGTTGGGGATATCTGTTTACAACTTCCCAAGCAGTCATTGAAGTCTCTCTGTCCATTCTCATATCAAGAAGCTCGTCGGAGTAGAAACTAAAACCTCTTGAAAAATCTCTCAGTTGAAGCATTGATACACCAAGGTCAAAAAGTATTCCATCAATTTTTTCAATTCCCTTTTCGAGCAATACCTCTTTTAGTTCTGAAAATTTTGATTTCACTAACGCAACTCTGTAGTCACTAAGAAACTCTCTTGCGCACTTTAATGCAGTCTCATCTCTGTCCAATCCAATTATTCTGCCTCTTTCGCCAAGTCTTTTAAGAATTTCCATGGCATGACCTCCACATCCAACCGTCGCATCTACGTAAATTCCATCTTCTTTGATGTTCAAAATCTGCAAGACCTCATTTACCATTACAGGTGTGTGAATTTTATAATCCATACTTAGAGAGGGCATCCTGTATCCTCTTAATATCTACTTTAGATGGGTCTGTAATACTATCCCAAGTTGACTTATCCCATATTTCGATTCTTTCAATCTGACCTACAATTACAACCTCAGCATTTATGCCAGCATCCTGTCTGTGTTCATAAGGAATTAATAACCTTCCCTGTTTATCGAGTTCACAGGGAACCGCAGAAGCTATAACTCTGCGAAGGAAATACATGACAGCTTCATCTGACCTTGGAAGTTGCCTAATTTTTTCCTCCATTTTTAGCCATTCTTCAAGAGGATAAAGATGTAATGCCTTATCAAAAGGAGCATTGGTCAAGTAGAGCTTTCCCGAGGAATACTTACTTGTTAATACTTCCCTTAGGGAAGAAGGCATAATAACCCTTCCCTTTTGGTCTAAATTATGGTAATATTTTCCTATGAAAGATATCATGCTCCACTTTCTACCACTATTTACCACCAATAATATACTAAGGTGAAAATTTTGTCAAGAGGTCTTTTTTATGAATGAAAAAATTTTTGATATTTTTGAAAAAAAACTTGAAGAACTCAAGGGAAAAATACTCTACCGTTCAATCAAGGACATAGAATCTACTGCCAAGATGAGGATTACCTTCGAAGGCAAGGAATACCTGAATTTTGCGTCTAATGACTATCTTGGACTTACTAAACATCCCCTTGTTGTTGCCGCCGCTAAAGAAGCATTAGAAATTTTCGGAGTTGGAAGTGGCGCTTCAAGACTTCTTGCAGGAGGAACAGTATTTCACAGAAAACTTGAGGAGGAAATTTGTAAATTTAAGGGAGCAGAATCTTCTTTGCTCATGAATTCCGGTTACTCTGCAAATGTTTCCCTCATACCTGCTCTCACCTCCGAAGATGACATTATCCTCAGCGATGAATTAAATCATGCAAGCATAATAGACGGTTGCCGATTAAGCAGAGCAAAAAAATTTATCTATCGCCACAGGGACATAGAGGAGATAGAGAAAATACTGAAAGAAAATGACTGTAAGGGTAAAAAAGTTTTGATAACCGATACAGTTTTCAGCATGGATGGAACTTTAGCTCCCCTTAAAGAAATTTACCAGCTCTGTAGGGAATATGATGTTCTTCTTTATATTGACGATGCCCATGGAACAGGAGTTTTAGGACAAGGATATGGAGCTCTCAGACATTTCGGGCTTCAATCTGAGAGTTTTGTTGTTCAGATGGGCACTCTTTCAAAAGCTCTGGGTTCTTTTGGTGCCTTTGTCTGCGGTAAAGATACTATCATTAAATGGTTTATAAATTCTGCAAGGGGCTTTATATTTTCAACCTCTCTGCCAGCGTTATTAGCTGCCTCTGCTTACGCATCACTGCAAATAATAAAGGAAGAAGAACTTTTGAAAAAACTTTGGAATAATACGGAAAAAGTAAAAGGGTCAGTAGAAAAACTCGGACTTAAAACAACTGAAACGGAGACTCCAATTATTCCATTACTCTTTGAAAGTATTGAAGAGGCACAGAGAGCATCGGAAATTCTTAAGTCCTTTCAAATATTTGCTCCTATCATAAGACCTCCGACAGTAAAAACACCGAGGATAAGAATTTCCGTTAGTGCTGGCCATACAGAAGAGGATATTAACAGACTATTAGAAGCGCTTATCCGCCTTTACCAACAACTTCGCCCAACTTGAATATGGGCAGATAGAGGGATACGACTATAAAACCTATTGTAACACCAAGAAAGACAATCAATGCAGGCTCAAGCATACTCATTAGATTTGCAACGGCATTATCCACTTCTTCATCATAAAAATCAGCAACTTTATTGAGCATATCATCAATTCCACCTGTAGACTCACCGACATTTACCATCTGGATGAAAATAGGTGGGAAAAGTTCTGTCCTTGATTTTAGAACCTCTGTCAATGACTTACCAGCAGTTATATCATCTCGCATACTTATTATGACGTCTTCGATTACTTTATTGCCCGATGCCCTGGCAGAAATCTCCATACTGTTAAGTATAGGAACACCACTTCCAAGTAGAGTGCCTAAAGTTCTTGCAAATCTTGAAAGGGAGGCTTTTAAAAGAATTACACCAAGCAAGGGAAATTTAAGCAAAATGTTATCTGTTATCTTTTTACCTTGTTCTGTTTTTCGAAAAATTCTTACGAATACAAAAAAGCCAATTATACCGAAAAGAATAAAAATGCCTGACTGAACCATAAAATTACTCAGAGCTATCGTAACCCTCGTTGGAAGAGGAAGCTCCAAGCCCATCTCTCCGAATAGCTTGGCAAAGGTCGGTATAACAAAAATCATTATCACCGCTACCACTAAGACTGCTATGGCTATAACCATTGAGGGATAAATCATTGCACCAATAATTTTCCTCTTCAGTTTAATCATTTTTTCAAAATAATCGGCCATCTTAAACAGCACTTTGTCAAGCATACCGCCTTCCTCGCCAGCCCTTATCATGTTAACAAAGAGAGTGCTGAAAACTTTCGGATGTCTTTTCATAGCATCGGCAAGAGAAGAGCCTTTTTCTATGTCATTACGCATTTGAATGAGAATTTTTCTAAAGTTTTTGTTTTTAATCTGACCGATTATGGCATCCAAAGCCTGAACAATTGGAACTCCTGAGCTAAAAAGAGTTGCAAACTGACGGGTGAAAAAGAGGATATCCTTTTGGGAGACTCCTCCGCCGATTCGAAAAGCTTTAGCTTCCTCTTTTTCTCTCACATAGCGGGGTATAATACCCTGCTTTCTCAGAGCTATTATGAGGTCGCCTTCGCTTTCTGCCTCGGTCTCACCGGTGACCAAAGTTCCTTCTTGTGTTCTGCCTTTCCAAATATATACGGCAGGCATACTTATACCTCAAATAATTTTTTAAAACAATACAATTTTTACCCCAAAAAAAGCAAGTGCTATAGGTAAAATAACTAAAAAAGTTTTTAAAAATTTTTTCGGATAACCTCTCACATACTCTGTTACAACTCCATTGAGTCCATAAAATCCGTGATATAAGGCTGAAAAGAGAAAAACAATATTAAAAATTTTCCATGAAGACTCACTGAGTCTCTGCATAACCGCCTCATAGGAATAGTTATCGTGCCCCATGAAGTGCATTAAAATGAAATGATATAGTAATCCAACTACAAGAATCACACCTGTTATTCTATGCAAAAGCCAACTCCACATTAGAACACCTCCCTAAAAAAGTAAAAAGCTCCTACAACCCATACGATAAAAACTAAAAGAGCTCCTACATATGCCATAGATTTATGATACTTCGTGGAAACTCCCATTTCAAGAAGAGTAATTCTTATTCCTGCAAAGACGTGTTTAAGCACAATGGCAAAGAGGATTAATTCGCCTATTTTAAGCAAGGGATTTTTCATAAATGCCATAAGTTTATTGTATGCAACAGGGTCTTTTAAATGACTTAAAACATAAATATGAGCTATCAGATAAAGGCTGAGTATTATACCAGTTACTCTATGAACAAGCCATGCGAGAGAACCTGTGTTCCAACGGTATCTCATTTTTCACCTCCTGTAAAGCCTTTTTTCACAGCCAGTCTTTTGAGCTTGAGTATGTGCTTTGTTATATCTATCTCCTTTGGACATACCTCCACACAGTTAAAAATTGAGTGACATCGCCATACTCCATGTTCTCCTGTTATAGCTTCAAGCCTTTGCTCAGTTGCCCTATCACGAGTATCAAATAGAAATCTATATGCCTTTAGCAATGCGGAGGGTCCAAGATATTCCTTGTCAGCCCAGAATACAGGACAAGAGGTAGTGCAGCTACCACACATTATACAGGTTATAGATTCAAGAATCTTATGCTGGTCTTCAGGCGACTGAATTCTCTCCCTTTCAGGCGGCGGTTCTTCATTGATGAGATAGGGTAGAACTTTATCGTTTTTATGGAAAAACATTGTCATGTCTACCACAAGGTCTTTTATAACAGGCAAAGCTGGTAGAGGCTCTATCTCAATTATTTCAGGTAAATCCTTTACAAGGGTTTGACAGGCAAGGCGATTTTGTCCATTTATCTTCATTGCGCAAGAACCGCATACTCCATGAGCACAGGATTTTCTGAAAGTTAAAGTGCCGTCCATTGTTTCTTTTATTTTTATAAGGCCATCTAAAACCCTTTCCATGCTGTTAAGTTTTACCCTGAATTCGTCCCATCTTGTTGAAGGGTTTTCATCGGGCAAGTATCTTTTAATTTTGAAAGTGTAATATTTGCTCATCAGTATTTCCTCTCCTCTGGTTTAAATCTTGTTAATTTAACAGGTTTGTATTTAAAGGTAATGCCTTTGTCTCCCTGAAATGCAAAGGTATGCTTAAGCCAGTTTTCATCATCCCTTTTTGTATAGTCTTCCCTGCAATGAGCTCCTCTGCTTTCTGTTCTCTGCAATGCGCAAGAGGCAATAACTTCTGATAGAGTTAACATGTGCCCAAGCTCAATTGCTTCAAGAAGGTCTGTATTGAATGTGTTTGATTTATCAGCAATTGATATGTCTTTGTATCTTTCCTTTAATGCTTGTAATTCATCAAGAAGAACTTTAAGCTCTTCTTCTTTTCTAAAAACAGAGCATTTATCCATCATGGCAGATTGCAAGTCTCTTCTTACTGAAGCCACTGTTTCTCTTCCATTACTCTTTCTTATCATATCTAAACAATCTGCAATGAGAGAGATTCTTTCCTTTTTAACCTTGCCTTTTGTAGCAGTCTTCAAGGTGGAACTTGCTGCCTTTCCAGCTCTTCTTCCAAAGACAACAGTATCAAGGAGGGAGTTACAACCGAGTCTATTTGCACCATGAACAGACACACAAGCACACTCACCAGCAGCATAAAGACCTTCTACAACTGAGCCATCTATGTCTCTCAAAACCCTCCCATCATTGTCCGTTGGAATGCCACCCATTGCATAATGGGCAGTGGGAACAACAGGAATTGGGGCTTCCGAGGGGTCAATTCCCATGTATATTTTGCAAAAAGTTGTTATCTCAGGAAGTCTCTCTTCAAGAATTTTTCTATCTACATGTCTTAAATCAAGATAAACATAGTCTTTCCCATCAATACCTCTACCCTCTCTTATCTCCGTTAGAATTGCACGGGATACCATATCACGAGGGGCTAAGTCTTTTATTGTTGGGGCATACCTTTCCATAAATCTTTCGCCTTTCCCATTTATGAGAATTCCGCCTTCGCCTCTTGCACCTTCGGTAATCAATATTCCAAGCCCGTAAAGTCCTGTAGGATGGAACTGAAAGAACTCCATATCTTCGAGGGGCAGTCCCTGCCTAAAAAGCATGCTAAGACATTCACCTGTACTTGCATAGGCATTTGAGGTTACTTTAAAGACCTTTCCATATCCACCGCTTGCTATTATCACTGCCTTTGATTCAAAGACATGAAGAGAGCCATCTTTTATGTTAACGGCAATTATACCCTGAACAGCATTGTTTTCTACGACAATATCAAGCACTTGAAACTCCTGAAAAAATCTAACGCCTTTGAGCTGACATTGCTCATAAAGAGCAAAAAGCACTGCATGACCTGTTCTGTCAGCAGAGTAGCATGCTCTTCTAACTGGTGCTTTACCAAACTCCCTTGTATGCCCGCCAAATCTCCTCTGGGCAATCTTACCTTCTGGCGTGCGAGAGAAAGGTACACCCATATGCTCAAGCTCAATGATAGTTGGAATAGCATCGTAGCACATAATTTCAATGGCATCTTGGTCACCAAGAAAATCGCTTCCCTTTACAGTATCATAGGTATGCCACTCGGGGCTGTCTTCTTCTTCATTTCCAAGAGCAGCTCCAATACCACCTTGTGCTGCTGTAGAATGGGAACGAGTAGGATAAAGCTTACTTAAAACTCCAACTGTTCCGTGATTAATACATTCAATGGCTGCACGGCATCCCGCAAGACCAGAACCGATAATAACTGTGTCAAAATAGTGCCTGTTAATCTCCATTTACCTCTCCTTCTTTGCAAAAATTATTTTATTTTGTATAATTTATAGCACAATGTCAAGATTAGGGGGACAAAAATGGGATATGTGCCAAGTCCAAGTTATAGCATAACTGTTAGGGTAGAGATTGAAAATAGAATAGGAATGTTTGCCAAAATAGCCTCAGCTATCAGCAGTGCAGGTGGAGATTTAGGTTCAATCGATATTGTAAGAGTTGAAAGAGGAAAGATTATACGAGATATTACTGTAAATGCCAGAGACGAAGAACATGAGAAGAAAATCATTAAAGCATTAAAACACATTGAGGGAGTGAAAATTATAAGGGTCATGGACAGGACATTTCTTGTCCATGAAGGAGGTAAAATTGGCATATACAATAAGATAAATGTTAAGGGAAGAGAAGACCTCTCGAGGGTTTATACGCCAGGCGTAGCTCGAGTCTGCCTTGACATAAATAAAAATCCTGAACATGTATATAAATATACAATAAAGGGAAACACTGTGGCAGTAATAACTGATGGTACAGCAGTTTTAGGGCTTGGCAATATCGGACCAGAAGCAGCAATGCCTGTCATGGAAGGAAAATGCATGTTATTCAAAGAGTTTGGCGGTGTCGATGCTTTTCCGATAGCTATAAAAACCACCGATGTGGACGAGCTTGTTAACATTATAAAAAATATTTCAACTCCTTTCGGTGGTATAAATCTTGAGGACATTGCTGCACCCCGATGTTTTGAAGTTGAAAGAAGACTGCGTGAAGAATTAGATATTCCTGTAATTCATGATGACCAGCACGGAACAGCCATAGTTACTCTTGCAGCCCTAATAAATGTTGGAAGAGTTCTAAAAAGAGATATAAGAGATTTTCGAGTTGTAATCTCAGGAGCAGGTGCTGCGGGTACTGCCACGGCATACATGCTTCTTGAATATGGCATAAAAGATATCATCGTTTGTGACAGAGCAGGCACCCTTTATGAAGGAAGAACAGAAGATATGGATTCACACAAAGCAGAACTTGCCCAAAAAACAAATCCCAGAAAAATCAAGGGAAAACTTACCGATGCTCTTTCAGGAGCTCACGTATTTATTGGACTTTCTGCACCTAATATTCTCAAACCAGAAGACATTGAAAAAATGGAAAAAGACAGAGTTGTATTCGCCCTTGCAAACCCAGACCCAGAAATTGCACCCGAGCTTGCAATGCCCCTTGTAAGAATCATGGCAACTGGAAGGTCTGACTATCCAAACCAAATAAACAATGTTCTTGCTTTCCCAGGATTATTCAAGGGCTTGCTTGAGGTTAGAGCAAAGGGTGTTGATAAAGAGATATTCTTTGCCGCTGCTAATGCAATAGCGAACATAATCAAAGATGAAGAATTAAACGAAGATTATATAATACCGAGCATCTTTAATAAAAGAGTTGCTTTAGCTGTATCTAATGCTGTTTCAGAAAGGGCTAAAAAATTGAAATTAGCCAGATAAAACTGCTTTGTTGTTGACTTTTTTTTGTTTTTTTAATATTATCATAAAAATCCTAAATAAGGAGGGGTAGAGAAATGAAAAGAACGGTGTTTTTGCTGTTAAGTTTTTTTCTGTCTCTTGCTTTTTTAGTGAGTCACTCCGTTACTGCTGAAGCGGCAAAGAAGTTCTATGTCAAATGGGGTGCCACCTCTGTCCGTTCAGGTCTTTATGCCAACACAGTGGCAATGGCAAAAGTTGTAAACAAAGCCTATCCTGGAGAGATTGAAGTAACCGTTGTTGAAACCGGAGGCTTTCTTGAGAATCTTTCAAGGCTTCAGAGAAAAGCAATTCATATGGGACCAGCTGATGCAGCAGCAGGTTATGCAAACTACATGGGAATAATTGATTATCAAGGCAAGGCAAATCCTAATTTAAGAACGATGTGGGGTGGATACATTACACCAATCCATATTGTTGTCACTGAAAAGAGTGGTATAAAGGATGTAAAACAGTTAAACGGTGTAGATTTTGCAATGAATCCGGGAACCACGTCTGGAAGAGTGGTTGAATTATTTTTCAAAGCCCTTAACATCAATCCAAACTATAAAATGATGGGAATTGGAGCAAGTGTGGATGCCATGAAATCAGGTGTTGTAAAAGGCTGGTATAAGGCAGGCTACAAAGACTCAGCCATACTTGACCTCGAAGCAAACATGGATATAAGAGTTCTTCCTGTGTCAAAACAGCTAATCGACCAATTCAACAAGGTCTATCCTGGTCAGGGTTTAATGATGGACATTCCCGCTGGTTTATTCAAAAGCGTTAAAAAATCTCAGCCAAGCTTAGCCTATGTGGTAACAGACTTTGTTGACAAAGATGTGCCAGAAGAAGTTGTTTTTAAAATTGTAAAAGCCGTCTATGAAAACAGAAAAGAGATTGTTGGAGCCCTCGCAACGCTTAAAGAAGGAAACTTCGAAGACATGTTTGGCATGGCAGCAAAATACGGTAATGTCCCTCTTCATCCAGGAGCTGTGAGGTTTTATAGGGATGTTCTTAAAGTTAAAATACCTGACAAATTAATTCCTCCAGAGATGAAAAAGAAATAGGAGGCCAAAATGAAGACAAAATTATTTTTAATAGCAATCCTTATTTTTGCCATTCCCGTTTTTGTCTACGCTCAACCTCAAGTTACGATAAATCCTCCTAAGGGTGAACCAGCAGCAGTGATAAGCATAGAAGGAAAGGGATTTCAGCCAGAAGAGGAGATTGACATCGTTATAACCCTTGATGAGGGAGAAAAAGTTGGATTAGGCACAGAAAAAGTCGATATTATAAAAACCGATGCCAACGGCGTTTTTTCTGTTAAATCAGGCATTCCAATTAACGCCAAACCCGGAAAGCATAAAATAGAGATAGTTGGAAACAAGGGTAGTCAGACAGAGGTAGAGATAGAAGTAACACCAAAGGAAAAGAAATAGAATAAGGAGGACCGGAATAAACAATGCGGGAGCTCAAAGGTTTCTGGAAATTAATTCTTAATCTACTCGTTGGAGTGTGGGGGATATTTATTCTCTATACAGCCCTACTTTATGCCTTACATCCACTTCTGCAGGGTGGAATTTCCCTTTCAATAGGACTTGCCATCGTATTTCTCGTTTATCCTTTCTCAAAGAGAATGCTCAAGTGGAATGTTCCAAAAGTCTTTCAATACCTATTGACAGGAACAAAAAGTGCACCATCATTTATAGACCTCGTATTCATCGCTATTAGCTTAATTCCATGCATTTACATAATGATTCACTGGGAAGAGATAGTTAGAAACCCTGGGGTTTTTGAAAATTATCACTTAATACTTGCCGTACTACTCATACTTGCCCTACTTGAAGGAACAAGAAGGGCTCTCGGTCTTACAATACCCATACTCGTATTATTTTTTATTATCTATACGGTAGCAGGACCTCACATACCGGGAAGATTTGGACATCCCGGCTTCAGTTTCACAGACATACTTTACCAGCTCTATCTCATGACTGAAGGTATATGGGGTTTACTTACTGACATGGCAAGTAGAATAATAGCACCATTCATAATTTTTGGTCCCATACTCTTTGCCACAGGTGTAGGTTCAACAGTTATGGAACTCTCAACCTATTTTGGAGGCAAAATAAGAGGAGGTCCCGGACACGTAGCAGTTATTTCGAGCTCCCTTTTTGGAATGCTCAGCGGCTCGTCTGTAGCAAATGCTGCCACCACCGGTTCATTTACTATTCCACTGATGAAAAAGTTCGGTTTTTCAAGGGCTTTTGCATCTGCTGTTGAAGCAGCAGCTTCTTCTGGTGGACAAATTATGCCACCTATCATGGGCGCTGGATGCTTCATCATGGCAGAGTTTCTCAATATTCCATATGCCCATATAATGATTGCTGGCTTAATTCCGGCTCTAATCTATTTTGCAGGTATTGCTGCAGGAATCTGGATTGAAGCAGGCAGGACAGGTATGGGTAAACTTCCGAAGGAACTCATGCCTGAGTTAAAGACTATCCTCAAGCCAAACAGAATTCTTGGCTTTATTCTTCCAATCGGAACGCTGGGTGTCCTTCTCTTCATGTTTTTCCCTGCACAGATATGTGCTGCGTGGGCAATTGTAGTTTCGGTCATATTTTTCACATTCTTTGGTGGTCCCCTTAAGGCAAAAGAAATATGGAGCAGAATAAAGTCAATCTGGGGTGGCTTGTATGAAGGTGTTGTAAAAGCGCTTGCTTGGCTGATGATAATGATGGCCTGTGTTCAGATTGCCGTAAGCCTCATATCACTTACAGGATTTGGAGTTAAAGTCTCAGAACTAATAATAGAAATATCGGGTTACAATGTATATCTTGCACTTATAGCCACGATGCTTACAGCAATAATACTCGGAATGGGTATGACAACAACGGCTGCATATGTTATTGCCGCTGCTGTCCTTGTTCCTGCCCTTCAGCAGATGGGAATTAATCCCCTCGCTGCTCATCTGTTCATATTTTACTTTGCCATTAAGTCTGGATTAACACCACCGGTGTGCATAACAGTATTTACCACTACAGCGATTGCAGGCGGAAGTTGGCTAAAGGCTGCGTGGAATTCGATGAAGCTCGGAATTGGTGGATATATAATGCCCTTTTTCTTCATATTCGTGCCTGCATATCTTATGAAAGGACCTGCATGGGAAGTGCTCTTCATCTTTATTGGTGCATTTGTTGCGATGTTCGCAATCGAAGCTGGCGTGTTAGGTTACTGGAAAAAACCTTCTACCCCTCTTGAGAGAGCCTTGTATATAAGTGGTGGACTTATTATGATGGCTCCGGGACACTGGACATTCGTTGGTTTAGCGATTTTCATAATCGGACTTCTTCTGGAAAAATTCGATGTCCAGATACCTATAATAGCTAAAAGACCTGCTCAAATTGTAAGAAAACCGATTTCCTAATAAGAACCTCGGGTACAACCCGGGGTTCTTACTTTTAAAATCTTCTTAAAGTCTATCCAATGAGCTCCTGAGAGCATAAAACTCTTTGCAAAAGGAAAAGCATAAACTAAGTCCTTAAGGGCATTAACAGGAACTATTTTGTCTTGGCTTCCATGCACTAAAAGAAGAGTTGAATTTATTTGAGGAAAATCAACAACCTCTGAGGATGTGAGAAAATTGAGACCTTCAATCAATTTAGCCTTTTCAAATTTTGGAAATGAAGAAATACAACCAGCTCTAATTAAAAATTCTTTTACAACTTCTTCTGGCATTTTTGCCATCCGCTCAATCATTCTTCTTAAAACCCTTGAATTCACATATTTGGTAAATTTTATAAAACCAGCTACTACTATTATTTCCTCAAACCTATCGGCAAAAAAATTCAAATTTTTCAAAATAATATGACCTCCCGTAGACCATCCTACAACTGTCTGTCCAGATTTTTCTCTTAAAAATTCAAGAAGTTCGTCTTCATTAAAATCAATAAAAGGACATATAAAATCCCAACCATCAGGGATATCTCCCAGAGCCTCTCTAAATCCTGCCCAACCAGAAATAAAGATATTCATCGTGACCGTTTATTCATTATAACTAATTTTCAATAAAAACCTTCTTAATCAATGGAGGCAAGATGTAAATCTGTGGTTTATTGAATTTTGTTCTCAAATCAATTTATCATTTAAATTATTGTATTATTCGGCTTAAATTTAAAATTAGGAGGTCACTGTGGAAATACCTTTGAATAAAATCCCTGAAACTCCAGAAGAGCGGAAAACGCTAATTGGAGAGATAATAAAAGAACAGGAAGAGCTTTTCGCTCAGAGTAGTGGCTATATACAGCGAATGACTATCGAAAAACTCCTTGACATAGGATATGGATTAGATGAGATAAAAATCAACAAAAGTTATGAAGTAATCGTATCTGAAAATGAAAAGTTCATTACTTCCGTTGATATCTCAATTTTAATAGAAGGAAAAACAGTCATGGCAATTAAATGTACTCCTGCATCAATTGATTCATGGCAGCGTTTCATGCTCGCTTTCTGCAGAGTAGTAGAGCCCTATCAGATTCCCTTTGCTTTTATAACAGATAGTGAAGAGGGAAGATTAATGAACATTTTAACTGGTGAAGTAATTGAAACAAATGATATTCCTAAAAAAGAGGAATTAATTGATAGACTGTCGACAATTAAATTTTTTCCCTATGATGAAGAAAAGTTACCAAAGGAAAGAAGGATGCTCTATGCTTTTGATGCAATAAAATGCTGTCCTCCACAGATAAAATGAAGAGTCTTCGATTAGCCCTCTGTCAGATTAATTCAACTGTAGGAGACATTGAGGGAAACTTAGAGAAGATTCTTCAATACATTAAGAAAGCCAAGGAAGAAAAGGCAGAGATTGTGGTTTTTCCCGAGTTGGCTCTCACTGGATATACTCCCGAAGACCTACTCCTTTATCCCCAATTTATTAAGAGAGCAAAGGAAGCGTTGGAGAGAGTAGTAGAAGAGGTTTCAGACCAAATAGTCATACTTGGAGTTCCCTACACACAGGAAGACCTCTATAACTCCGCTGCTGTGGTGGCAGATAAAAAATTAGTAGACCTCTACCACAAGATTTATCTTCCTAATTATAGCGTCTTTGACGAGGTTAGATACTTTAAATCGGGAAAGCGTGCTCCTGTTTATGAATACGGTAGTGTTCTATTTGGTTTGAACATTTGTGAAGACATATTTCATTCAACCTTTCCAAGTCCCTTCCAGGCATACTCTGGTGCAGAGTTGATAATTAATATTTCTGCCTCCCCTTTTTATGTTGGTAAATTTGAGCGAAAATTAAGGATGCTTTCCACAAGAGCCTTTGACTTCGGAGTATTCATCGTCTATCTTAATTCAGTTGGTGGGCAAGATGAAGTTGTCTTTGACGGAAGAAGTCTTATAATTTCACCTTCTGGAGATGTCATAACAGTAGGTAAAGCATTTGAAGAGGATTTCATTATTGCAGACCTTGACCTCGAAGAAGTAACAAGAGTAAGAATGAGAGAGCCTAAAATAAGATGGGAGAGTAAGCTTGAAAACTTTGAGATAGTAAAAATCCCTATTGAAAGAGAAGAAAGTTTAAAACCATCTCCTAAGCCACTTAATTCTGTTTCAGAGCAACTCTCTGAGGAGGAGGAGATATTCAAAGCACTGATTACAGGATTAAGAGACTATGTCAATAAAAACGGATTTAAGAGGGTATGCCTTGGTTTAAGTGGCGGAATTGACTCTTCCTTTGTTGCCTTAGTGGCAGCTGAAGCATTAGGCAAAGAAAATGTGATAGGTCTTTTTATGCCATCTCGTTACACTTCAAGGGAAAGTAGAGAGGATGTTTATGAGCTTAGTAAAAACTTGGGAATAGAGTTGATAGAAATTTCAATTGATGAGATTTTTGAGAGGTATTTGAATGAACTTTCAAGTGTTTTCAAAGGGTTGCCAGAAGACACTACCGAGGAGAATATTCAAAGTAGAATTCGTGGCACAATTTTAATGGCACTTTCAAATAAATTTGGCTGGCTTGTGCTTACAACAGGAAATAAATCTGAAATGGCTGTAGGATATGCAACTCTTTATGGAGATATGGCAGGTGGATTTGCTCCAATAAAAGACCTATATAAAACACAGGTTTACAAAGTGGCAAGATGGATATCTAAGGATAGAATTCCAGAGAGAGTTTTTACAAAGGCTCCTACAGCAGAACTAAGACCAGGACAAAAAGACCAAGACACCCTTCCTCCATATGAAATACTCGATGAGGTTCTTAAAATACACATTGAGAAATGTATGACTTTAGAGGAGATTGTTCAAAATGGATTTGACCGAGATACAGTAAAGAAAATACTTAAAATGGTAAAGGCAGCAGAATTCAAAAGGAGACAATCGCCTCCTGGAATAAAGCTTTCTCCTGTTTCCCTTGGCAAAGACTGGCGTTTTCCGATCACCAATCGATTTGGAGGATGAAATGGGATTCAATAATAAAAATGAGGCAAGTTAAAAAATTACTGAAAGTCTTTTTAAATCAAAAGTATAGGGTCTCTCTCAGTATTTTTCTTATAGTCATTCTTCCTGTGGTGGGCTTAATACATCTATCTTCTGAAAAGATGTATAGAAACATGGTCAAATTCATGGATGTAAAAAAAGACACTGCTATTGCTGATGTTGAAATAGCTATTAGTGATTTAATTTTTTCTCTTCAAAAAGAAAGAGGCAGGACTCAACTTTATCTGGCTCGCTCCGATGAGGAAAGAAGAGCTAAATTGCTTTCAATCTATGAAAACACAGACCAAAAAATTATAGTTACCATGAGAAAGATAGATAATTTAAACACAAAAGAGTTTTTTTCGGATAAGGCAACAAAAATCAACGAAATAAAAGAGAAGGTAAAACATATAAGAGAGAAAACACAAAATGGACAAGTAAATTCAGAGGAAGCCTTTGATTTTTATAAAAATTTAATAACAGAGTTGATGGAAATAAGATACAGCCTCATTCATCATATAAAAGACAGAGAACTTCTTGCCTCACTTTTCAAAAACATGATTCTCAGCGAGATTGTTGAAGCATGTGGACAGGAAAGAGCTCTTGTAAGTTTTCAAATAGCCTCTGGTAAAAAAGATAATTCCTATATTGAAAAAATAAAGCAAGCCCACAGCAATGAAATGTTCTTTGAAGATTTATATCTTAAATTAGCTTCGAATGAAGAGAGACAAAGTTTCATGAAGCTTAAAGAATCATCAAAAATTGAAGAAATCAAAAATAGTCTGCTTTTAAAGAGTAATAAAAATGGAGACGATGGAGAATACTGGTGGAAGATTTCAACAGAGAGAATAGAGGCGATTATAAGTCTTATAAAGTTCAACTTAGAAAAACTAAAAACGAGGCTAAATTTAATAAAGAAAAATTCTTTCCGTGGTCTTGCTGTATCTTCCTTACAGCTCACTTTAACTCTAATCCTTACAGTTTTGATTGCAATCAAGGCCGTAAAGTATATCGAAGGCCAGATTTTTTATGATCTACTGACAGGCTTACCTAACAGGAAATTCTTCTCAAAAGAGTTAGAAATTGCCCTAAACAGAGCAGAACGTTACGGAGAAACCTTTTCGCTGGCTATTTTTGATATCGATGATTTCAAGTATATCAATGATAATTACGGTCATGACTCTGGAGACATTGTATTAAGAGAAGTAGGAAACATAATAAGAAAAAATATAAGAAAATCAGATATAGCAGCAAGATATGGCGGCGAGGAGTTTATAGTCCTGTTTCCTAACACATCTATTGAAGATGCATACAAAGTATCAGAGAGAATAAGAAAAAGCATAGAAAGCAGAGATTTTAATATCAATGACACTAAAGCAAAAGTCTCGATAAGTGGCGGTATAACCAGTTATTTAAAAGATAGTGATATTGAAAGTCTCATTAAAGAAGCTGATGAAGCTCTTTATGAAGCAAAAAGAAGCGGAAAAAACAAGATAGTTATTAATGAGAAAAAACAAAAAGGAGGTCATGTATGCGATTAATAGGCCTGTTTGTTGCTTTTTTTATTTTTTTCGCCGTTTCTGATTTTGGCTATGCCCAAAGTCAGATTCAGGTTACAAAAGATAAAGCTCTTCAGTATGCAAAACCTAAAAAGCCAATAAAGATAAAACTCCATCGCGACAAAAAAGGAGAATACAGCTGGGACATTACAGGAGAAAGTGTAGACGAAGTCATAAGAACTGATAAAAGATTAAGACAACTTCTTATTGAGGAGAGATAAATGGCATATGGCAGACTATACGTTGTATCAACGCCAATTGGCAATCTCGATGATATTACATTACGAGCCCTTGACACACTAAGAAAAGTCGACTACATAGCCTGCGAGGATACTGAACACAGCCTAAAACTTCTAAATTACTATGAAATAAAAAAGCCCCTCATAAGCTATTGGTCAGAAAAAGAAAAGGTTAGAGCAGAGGAAATTATAAGCAAAATAAAGGCTGGTCACTCGGTAGCTGTTATAACCGATTCAGGAACCCCTGGAATTTCAGACCCCGGAGCAGTTGTTATAGCAAGGGCAATTGAGGAAAAAATAGATATAATTCCGATACCAGGCCCCACGGCACTAATAACAGCTCTGAGCATTTCTGGTTTAAAAACGGAAGAGTTCACTTTCATCGGCTTTCTTCCGGTAAAACAGTCTCAAAGGAGAAAAAAACTTCTCGAGCTAAGCACTGAAAAAAGAACTCTTCTGTTCTACGAAGCCCCGCACAGAATTCTCCAGAGCCTTGAAGACATGTTATATGTGCTGGGTGACAGAAACGCTTGCGTGGCACGGGAACTTACTAAAATGTATGAAGAGATAATAAGAGGTCGTCTCAATAGTATAATTGAGCAGCTAAGAGACTCAAAAATAGCAGGCGAGTATGTTATAGTAATTGAGGGCGCTCAAAAGGAAGAAAAAAATCTTGATGAGGCATTAAGAGAAATCAGCGAACTAATGCGAAAAGGCAAAGGAAGAAAAGAAGCTGTTAGGATTGTCTCGGAGCTATATGGATTAAGTAAAAAAGAGCTATATGAAGAGAGTTTAAAAAAGGATGAAATCTAATGAAGACTGCATACTTAATCAGTCCGAATAAAATAGAAATAATTGAAAAACCAAAGCCACAGCTAAAAGAAGGAGAAGTGTTAGTTCGTGTAAAAGCCGCCCTCACCTGTGGAACAGATTTAAAGGCCTTTCTACGAGGACATCCACTAATACCGATGCCCGGTCCTTTTGGTCATGAATTTTCAGGAGTTATTGAAGAGGTTGCCGAAGGGGTAAATGGCTTCAAAGCAGGAGATGCAGTAATGCTCGTTCATACAGCCCCTTGCGGAGAATGTAACTACTGCAAGCATGGGCTTTTTAATCTATGTAGCACTTTACCAAAAGACATGATGCTCGGAGCTTTCTCTGAGTTCGTAGTTGTAAAACCCAGGGTTGTTAGATTAAACATGTTTACAAAGCCAGAGAATATAGAATTCCAGGAGGCTGCTTTTTTAGAACCTCTTTCTTGCATAATCCACGGCGTAAAGGCACTCTCACCATTAGAAAATGATAAAATCCTCCTAATAGGAACAGGACCTGTAGGAATGCTTTTTCTTCAAGTCCTTAAAATTTTAGGGATAAAAGTAGCAGTAATGGGAAGAAATAAGGACAAATTAGCTTTAGCAGAAAAGCTCGGTGCAGACAAGACTTATCTGTCAAATGAAAATCCTCTCGATTTTACTGATGGATTCGGCTACGACAAGGTTGTGGAGTGCACTGGCCAGAAGGAGATATGGCTTCGTTCCATTGATTTCGTAAGAAAGGGAGGAGTGGTTCTACTTTTTGGAGGACTTAAAAGCGGAACCGAGGTGTGTTACGATGCTGCAAGGATTCATTATGACGAAATCACATTAAAAGGCGCTTTTCACTACAATCCAGAGGATGTTCAAGAGGCTTTTAAATTAATATGTTCAAAAAAACTTAAACTAAAAGAGCTAATAAGTGGTAATTTTTCGCTCTCTCAAATACAAAAGGCCTTTGAAAAACTATCCAGAGGGGAGGGAATTAAATACTTGATTGAGCCATGAGAAAGATATCTCGAGATACAATAGTTAAGACCGTCAAGGAACTTTATAAAAATGCTACTGTTTTTCTACCTGAGGATGTATCTGAAGCTTTACTAAAAGCACAGAAATCTGAAAAAGGTATATCAAAAGAAATTATCGGGCAGATTATCGAAAATCAAAAAATAGCCAGAGAAGACCTAATTCCTCTATGTCAGGATACAGGTATAGCCGTCATATTTGTCGAATGGGGCGTTGAAGCTGTATATGTTGATGGTGATATAATGGATGCTTTCAACGAAGGTGTAAGACTTGCAGTAAAGGATGCCTATTTAAGAGCAAGCATAGTTGATGACCCAATTTTTGAACGAAAAAATACGAAGGATAACACCCCCTGCATCGTCCACTTTAGGCCTGTAAATGGAGATAGGGTAAAAATAATAATTGCTCCAAAGGGAGCTGGAAGTGAAAACATGTCTGCTCTTAGAATGCTCAAGCCTGCTCAGGGTCTACAAGGCGTCAAAGAGTTTGTAATAGAAACAGTAAAGAATGCCGGTGGAAACCCATGTCCGCCGATAATTGTGGGAGTAGGGGTTGGAGGAAACTTTGAAATATCTGCTTTTCTATCAAAAAAGGCGCTTTTAAGGAGAATAGGCGAGGCAAATAAAAATCCTCTTTATGCTCAGCTTGAAAAAGAACTATTAGATGAAATAAACTCACTTAAAATTGGGCCAATGGGAATTGGAGGCAAAACAACAGCATTAGCCGTACACATAGAGTATGCGCCTTGTCATATTGCCTCACTTCCTGTAGCAGTGAACATACAGTGCCACTCGGCAAGGCACATGGAGG
This sequence comes from Nitrospiraceae bacterium UBA2600, assembly GCA_002339325.1. Taxonomy (GTDB): domain Bacteria; phylum Nitrospirota; class Thermodesulfovibrionia; order Thermodesulfovibrionales; family Thermodesulfovibrionaceae; genus Thermodesulfovibrio. Next base: position 81,784 of record DDKK01000024.1, read on the forward strand.
CAGAGATATGAGAAAAGATAAATTAATTAAGATAGAAACGCCCCTTACAGAAAGTATTATTGAGCAAATAAACGCAGGTGACCTAATTCTTATAAACGGCTATGTATACACCGCCAGAGATGCAGCTCATAAGAAACTTTTGGAACTAATAAATAGCAACCTTCCCCTTCCCTTTGACTTGAGAGGACAGGTGATTTACTATGTAGGACCAACTCCACCTCCACCGGGTAGACCTATAGGCTCCGCAGGGCCTACAACATCTTCAAGAATGGATATCTACACCCCTACCCTACTTTCTTTAGGGCTTAAGGGTATGATTGGGAAAGGCCAACGCTCCGAAGAAGTCAAAAAGGCTATCAGAAAATTTAAAGCCTTATATTTTCTTGCAACCGGTGGTGCCGGTGCCCTTCTAAGCAGACATATATTAGAAGCAGAAGAGATAGCCTTTCCAGAACTCGGCACAGAATCAATAAAAAGGCTTCTTTTAAAAGATTTTCCCGCAATAGTAGCGATTGATTCAAAGGGGAAAGACATTTTCAAACACTAAAGATTTAGCTTCAATCTTCTTCTATTAATAGATAGAACCTATCTGAAAATTTTTAGTTATTAAAAGCAATTCGAAAAAGCTCACCACCAAGAGCATTTTTAGAAAATTTATTATAATGAAAATATGAAGATTCAAAATAACACGATAAATGTTCAAATAAACTCTCTTGAACAACAGAAAATTAACCAAATAATACAGAAGCTTAGACAAATTGAAAACAGAGTTATTGCCCATGAGAATGCCCACAAAGCCGTAGCTGGTAAATATGCGGGTGCTGTAAGTTACACCTATACAAAAGGTCCTGACGGAAAAATGTATGTAACAGGTGGAGAAGTGCCGTTAGATACTTCCGAAGAATCAACGCCTGAAGAGACTATTGCAAAAATGGAGATTATTCAGGCAGCAGCTTTAGCTCCCTCAGACCCCTCTCCTCAGGACGTAAGAGTAGCCCAAATTGCTGCCCTGAAAAAAATAAAGGCTCAAATAGAACTCTCCCAAAGAGAAACATCACCTCAATCGAAGATTGACCTAATCGTATGAAAGCCTTTTTAAAACTTCAGTATAGATATAAAATCTGTTATACTTTAATACATCTTATGAAAAGAAGCTTTAAATATTTTCTTATTGCTCTTACAATTGCATCGGTATTACTAATTTTATTCCATTTTACCCGCCAAAATCAGATAAAAATAGGTCTTGCAGTAACTCTAACAGGTGTATATCCAGACCTTGGCAGAGAAATAAGAGACGGAGCTCTGCTTGCCGTTGAACTAATTAATGAAAATGGGGGAATTAATGGAAAAAAAGTAAGGTTAATAATAAAAGACAATAAATACAACTCCGAAATAGCAAAGATGAATTATGAGAAATTCTTAAAGGAAGGCGTTGTGGCTGTGATAGGACCTGCAACTAGTACTACAGCAAAAAATATCTTACCCTTATTAAATGAAAAAAAACTATTATCAATCGCTCCCACCCCTACCTCTACAGAACTTGCTGGTTTAGATGACTACCTTTTAAGATTAAGGCCTACAAACAAGGAAGAGGCAGAAACATTAGCAGATTATATAAGAAAAAATCCCAAAATAAAAAAAATTGCCATAGTTTATGACGTAATCAATCCAACATATACGGAAGATTTTATTAAAAATTTTCGCTCTCATTTGGATAAAAATCTAAATATTCATCTGCACCCCTTTGACGAGAAAAAAAGAAACATAAAATATTACTCAAAAGAGATAATAAATCAATCAAACGATGCGGTTATACTACTGATAGATGTATATAATGCAGCTCTATTTATACAATGTATTAAGTCACTAAAGCCAGATATTTTAATATTTACAACAATATGGGCAAAATCGCCCAGATTAATAGAGTATGGAGGAAAATACGCAGAGGGTGTTTTAACCGTAGATATTATTGAGTACTGTAAAGAGGATAGAGCAAATGCAGAAATAAGAAAAAGATTTTTTGAAAAATATGGAAGACCAATGAGTTATGCATCAATAAATGGCTTTGACGCTGTAATGATTATCAAAAAAGCTATTGAAAACGGTGCAACGCAAAAAAATATTAAAGAGACCATACTTAAGATAAAAAAATTTGAAGGGTTGCAAGGAGAGATAATTTTCGATGAATTTGGAGACAGAAAGATAAAGCCTTTTATTCTTAGGGTAGAAAATAATGAATACAGAAGAGTTGCACAATGAAAATAAAATTTAGAAATTATCTATTTGGAACTTTAATAATTTTTTCAATTTTACTTATCGTTATTTTAAGTATCCTGACTTTTTTTGTTTCTGAGGATGTAATCAAAAATGAAAAGTTGCGAGATTATGAAACATCTGCAAATACTATTACTTATTATCTGGACAGATTTATAGAAGAGAAACGTAAAGACATTGACTTAATATTCTCTTATACAAAATCAACGGAGAATTTTGCGATAAACAGAAAGGAGGCAGAAAAACTGCTTCTTATAAAACCAGAAATAAAATATGTCCTTATTCTCGATAAAAAGGGTATAGTAATAGACTCCATACCCAACCTCGAAGACATAATTGGCTTGGATTTATCTAAAACAGAGGTTTACAGAAATAGATTTAATGTGAAATTCTACGGTCCCTATATATCTATAATTGATAAAAAACCCTACTATATTTTATCAAAATCTATCGGTAACAGAGAAATAATAGCTCTCATAAATATTCCTGGCGTTAACTCTCTCATAGAGACCTTAAAATCTCTTGGATATTACGCCTTTATTGTTGATACAAAAGGCCAGGCATTAGCCCATGTAAATGAAGAAATAGTGCAAGAAGGTATGAACCTAAGTGGCTACGAATTTATAAAGGAAGGAATAAATGGTAAAGAAGGGCTGTTAGAAGGAGACATAGAAGGTGAAAAATTTATTTTTCTGGCAAGAAAAATTCCTAAGACGAATTACATTCTCTTCATAGGAAATAAGTATTCTCAGGCATTAGTAGGTTTTCGTGCCTTCTCTGAAAGGCTTATTTTCATTTTCTTACTTCTTATAGTGATGGCATTTCTGATTAGCCTAATAATTTCAAAAAAATTTACAAATCCCATAAGTAAAATCATAAACTTCATTGAAAATCTAAAAGCAGGCCAATATAAAGTATCAAAAATCAACTCAGATATAGAAGAGTTAGAGGAAATTTCGAAGGCTCTTTATAATATGTCTCAAACATTAGCAGACAGAGAAATAAAGCTCAAAAAAATATTCGAAGCTTCAAAAGACGCCATTGCCATATCAACGCTTGATGGAGAATTGTTAGATTTCAATGAAGCAGCGGTAAAAATGTTCGGATATCAAAACACAGAAGAGATTGTTCAAAACTTAAGAGTAGACAGTATCTACTACAACGACTTATCGGACAGAGATTTTATTCTAAGGGAATTAAAAGAGAAAGGTTCTGTTGAAAACTACGAGGTCTTGTTTAAGAAAAAAGATGGCAGTCTATTTTATGGATTGATATCTTCCAGTCTTGTAAGAGACGAAGAAGGAAAACCACTGTTTATTGTGTCAACAATAAAAGACATAACAGAAAAAAGAAAACTTCAGGAGCAGCTATTTCAGGCTCAGAAAATGGAAAGTATCGGAAGGCTTGCAGGAAGTATTGCCCATGACTTTAATAACATTCTCTCTATAATTCACGGAAGTAATCAGCTAATTCAGATGCACATAAAAAATGACCCACAAATAGAGAGATACACATCAAACATAACTCAGGGAGTTGAAAAAGCAAGAGACTTTATTAGAAAGCTACTTTCTTTCTCAAAAAGACAGCCCCTAATGACAAAAATTTACGATTTAAATGAAATACTAAAAGAGGAAGTGAAACTTCTCACTCCAACTTTAAGAGAAGATATTTCAGTTGAACTGAAAACAACGGACTTCCCTCTTTTAGTGAATATAGACAGAACACAATTTACTCAAATTTTATTAAATTTAGCAATAAACTCCATTGATGCAATGCCTTCGGGAGGAAAAATAACCATATCTACCGAAGAAAAAGTCTTTGAATATGAACATACAAAAAAACATCCTTTTGTAAGGGAGGGAAGATTTGCCTGTCTTGTCTTTTCTGATACAGGCATAGGCATTCCAGATGAGATTAAGGATAAAATATTTGAACCCTTTTTTACCACAAAGCCTGAAGGAACAGGTCTTGGCTTAGCTACTGTCTACAGTATAGTGCAGCAACACAATGGATTCATCAACGTTTACAGTGAAAAAAACGGCGGTGCTACATTTAAAATTTACCTTCCATTGATAAAGTCATCGAAAGATTTTTCAAAAGAAAAAGAAGAGACAGTTGAAACAGGCATAAAAAATATTCTCCTCGTTGAAGACAACAAAGAGGTAAGAGGCGTAATAGAGGAGATTTTAAGAAACAACGGATATGAAGTCTATTCCTTTTCTGATGGGATTGAGGTGATAAGTCATTTTGATAAAATAAAAGATAAGATAGAAATATGCCTGTTCGATGTGGTAATGCCTAAAATTGGAGGGATTGAACTTTACGAAAAACTAAGAAAAATGAAACCAGACATAAAAGTAATATTCATGACTGGCTATGCCAATAATATTCTACAAATTCAAAACTTAATTAAAGAGGGGCAACAAATAATAAATAAACCCTTCGGCATAGCAGAACTAAAAAAGAAAATAAAGGAAGTTTTAGGATAAATGCCGAAGGCGGGATTTGAACCCGCACGGCGTTTCCACCACCAGATCCTGAATCTGGCGCGTCTGCCAGTTCCGCCACTTCGGCATCTTTTTTATGCGGCTTTTTTAAGCTTTTCCATTATTTTCCAGCCTTTGAGAATGTCAATGGCTCGCTGAAGTTGCGTGTCATCCTTTTCATCAACTTCCTGTAATGCCTTCTCTTGAGGCTCTACTTTTTCACCTTTATGGTGTTGCTCAAGGTCTTTTTCTCTTATTACTGGCACTTCTTTTCCGCTCTTACTTTCAAGCTTTACTATTATATCTGGCATTATGCCTACGGTATGAATACTTTTACCCTTTGGCGTATAATACTTTGCTGTAGTTAGTTTCAATGCCGAACCATCGCTAAGAGGAATGAGACTTTGCACAGAACCTTTACCAAAAGTCTGAACTCCTATAATTAGAGCCCTGCCCCAATCCTGTAAAGCTCCCGCTACAATCTCTGAAGCAGAAGCAGAACCTTGATTTACAATTACAATCATAGGAATATCTGTATAAGTAGCTCTTAAGTTTTCGGTGTAATAATCCATTTTTTCACCTGACCTACCCTTTATTGATACAACAAGATGTTTGGGAGGTAAAAACTGTTCAGACACATCTACAGCACTCTGTAGCAGCCCTCCTGGATTGTTTCTGAGGTCAAGAATCAGACTGTTCATTCCCGAATCCTTAAGGGATTTCAATGCATTTGCAAGGTCTTGAGCTGTGGTCTCCTGAAACTGAGTAAGCTTTACATAGCCTATCTCTTTGTCTATCATCTTATATTTAACGCTCTTTATTTTGATTATGTCTCTGACGATTGTTATGTCTTTTGGCTCCTTCCACTCTTCTCTCTGGATTGTTAGAACAACCGATTTGCCTTTTGGACCTCTCATTTTGGATACAGCGTCATTGATATTCATATCTTTTGTTGACTGTCCATCAATTTTTAAAATTTTATCACCAGCCTTTATGCCAGCTCTCCATGCTGGTGTATCCTCAATTGGAGCAATTACTGTAAGGGCATTATCCTTAATACCTATCTGAATACCTATTCCACCAAATTCACCTTTTGTTTCTGTTTGAAATTCTTTATAAGCCTCTGGAGTAAGATAAGCAGAGTGGGGGTCAAGAGAGTTGACCATTCCCTTAAGGGCAGAACGTATCAATTCTTTCTGATTTACTTCATCGACATAATGTTTTTTTATTGTTGAAAAAACCTCTGTAAAAGTTCGCAAATCTTCATATACTGCATCGGTTTGAGCTATTGACATCCTTCCTATTACTATTCCTAAAAGGGCAATAAATATTGTTATGACAATGAATTTTATGTTTGCTCTCATAATTTAAAAATGCCTCCTTTTTTACTTTTTTAGCCACTGTTCAGGATTAAGCGGCTTGCCTCTGTATCTTAATTCAAAATATAAAGCAGAAGTATCAATGTTTGACTTATCACTGACTGTTCCAATCGTTTGTCCCTCCTTTACATAGCTGCCTTCCTTTACTGCCATGGAGTCAAGATTTCCGTATACTGTGTAGTAACCATCTCCATGACTTATTATAACAAGGTTTTCATATCCCTTGAAATAGCTTGCATAAACAACCTTTCCCTCAGCAGATGCTTTGACAGAAGTTCCTGGCGATGCTTTTATGTATATGCCACTTCTAAAAACAGGCACATTGAATACAGGGTCTCTCTGATTGCCGTAATGGGCAACAACGCTACCACTTACTGGCCAGAGGAGAGTTCCCCTTCTTTTCGTAAAACCCGTATCTGGTAAGGATTCGGTTTTTCCGGTTCGATGTTCTTTTTTTTCTGTCTCTTGCAGAAGCCTGGTAAGTCTTCTTGCTGTTTCCTCTAACTCTTTAATTCTTTTCTCATAGCTTTCTTTGTCCTGCCTTACTTTTACAAGTAAACGCTCTTTTTCTTTTCTTTTTTTCTGCTGTTCATCTTGGGCTGCTCTGAGAGAGTTTTCTTCTTCTTTAAGTGATACATAGAGACCCTTTAGCTCCTTTTCGTAATAAACAAGTCTGTTAAGTTCATCTCGGTATTTTTCAATCAATTGTCTTTCAACATTCATAATTTTCTGCGTATTCCTTATAAGTCTAAAAGCCTTTGATAAATCTTTCTCAAACAACAAAAGAAGATAAGGGTCTGGCTGGTGATTAAGTCTTTGCAGGCTTATCAATCTGCTGGATAACTGTTGTTTTCGCATTTCAAGCTCTGAGGAATGAATCTGTATTTCCTTTTCTGTCTTTAATATGTTAGCCCTGATATTTCTTATCTTTACTCGATGATTTTCAATTTTCCTGTTTATCTCATCTATCTCCATAGAAACTTTCCTTAACTCTTCGACTATGTCTCTTTCAACTTTTCTTGTTTCCTGTAGTTTTTTCTTATGAACATCTATCTCCTTTTTTATATTTTTAAGCTCTTCCTTTGGTTGTGCCGCAAAGCAAAATGAAAAACTAACAGTGAAGATAAAAATTATGGAGACAATTAATCTCTTAAGCATACTACTGATACTTTATTTTGCCTAATGCAAAAAGTGAAGAAATCATTCCTAAAATAATACCAGCTAATGGCAGAACATAAAAACCCTCTAAAGGCAGCTCTATATTCGCAAGAAGAGGAAACAACTCTACGATATTCCTTGTATGCATTATAAAGTAGACGGCAAAAAACAGAAGATTGGAAAATATTGCTCCTCCTAAGCCAAGAATTGCTCCCTCAATCATGAAAGGCAGTCTAATGTAAGAAGGAGTAGCTCCTAAGAGTTTTAAGATCTCTACATCCTCTGTTTTCTTCCAGTAAAAACTCTTAACCGTGGCATATATGATAAATAATATGGCAAGAGAGATGAGTATAAATAAGGATATACCGAGATTTATAAATGTCATCCTTACAGTTTTAATAGCACCAATAATTTTTGATGGATAGTATATGTCTTCCACAGCTTCGAATTTCTTTATTCTCTCCGTAACTGAATCAATCATTTGGAGCTTATCCTCTTTGATAAACGCCTCTATGGTATCAGAAAGAGGATTATAACCAATGAGTTGAATGAGTTGTGCATCGATGATGCCTTTCATCTCCTTTAAAGCCTCATCCTTTGATATGTAGTTTATCTTTGAAAAAAGCTCCATCTTTTTTAGTTCGTCCATTACTAAATTTAAGTCCTTTTGTTCAATATCTCTTTTTAGATAAATTACAACAGAAGCCTTAGTTGATAGTTTTTTAGTAAAATTGTTGATGTTGTAGATGAATACAAAAAGGAGAGATAAGATAAAAAAACATATTCCAATACTCGTAATTGCCAATAAAGTAGACCATCTGTTGTTCCACAATCCCTTTGAAGCGGAAATAAAGTGTTCTTTCATGTTGTAATTTTTCCTTCCTTCAAAGTTAAAACCTTATACGGCGTATTTCTGAAGAATTCAGGACTATGGGTTGCTATTACAACTGTGCAACCTCTTGTGTTTATTCTTTTAAAAAGGGACATTATCTCTTGTGAGGACTCTGGGTCAAGATTACCTGTAGGCTCATCGGCAAGAATTATCTGAGGATTAGTGATGATTGCTCTTGCGATAGCAACCCTTTGTTGTTCACCTCCAGAGAGGGTTTTTACGACACTGTCAGCTTTATGTCTAAGCGAAACGTCCTTTAAAGCATCAAGAACTCTCTGTTTTATCTCCTTTTCTCCAGCTACCTTAAGGGGCAGAGCCACATTCTCAAAAACCGTTAAATCTTGTCTTAATCTAAAATCCTGGAATACAAAAGTCACAATTCTTCTAAGTAACGGAATTTTTGAGTGCCTTATTTTTGAAAGTTCAAAGTCACCTACTTTTATCTGACCTTCATCGGGAACTTCGCTGCCAAAAATTAATTTCAGTAAGGTCGTCTTACCAGCTCCCGAAGGACCTGTAATAAAGGCAAGTTCGCCTTTTTCAATATTGAAACTTACATTATTAAGAACTGCCACGGAATCGTAATATTTGTAAACTCCAGAGAAAGTTATCATTTTTTAAAGTATTCTAATGCTAACTG
>DDKK01000044.1 GCA_002339325.1 Nitrospiraceae bacterium UBA2600
TCCTTCTCTCATAGAGTTGGCAAGAAAAAATCATAGCAACGCAAAATTTTATGTTCAGGACATTGAAACAGAGCCATTAGAGAGAAGTTTTCAGTATGTCATTGCTATAGGAGTTTTTAATTTAGCTGTGCAGCATTTGAAAGAGTCAATGAAAAAATGCGTAGAAATCCTATTCAATCATACTGAAAAAAACTTATCTTTACCTGTCTGAATGAAAGGACAAAGTTGAGGGATATAAATGTTTCTTATTTTGCTAAAGAAGAGTTAGAGGAGATTGCAAAAAAGCTGACGAATAAATATCGGATAGATGAGAGCATAATAGAGGGAGATTTGTTTCTCATTCTTCAAAAATAGAGTTTGTTTGAATTTAAACTATTCGGTAACTTAAAATAAAATTCATGACGCCCAATATTTCTACAAACAACAATCAAAACAATGAGGATTTAATTGAGACTGCCAGAAGAGTTCTTACAATCGAAGCCCAGTCCCTTGAAACACTGAAAGAAAGAATCGACGAGAATTTTCTAAAGGCTGTAGAGATAATAAGTAAATCCAAAGGAAGAGTTGTTGTTACTGGCATGGGAAAATCAGGACTTATAGGAAGAAAGATTGCAGCAACTCTCGCATCTACAGGCACACCCTCGTTTTTCATGCATCCAGCAGAGGCAAGTCATGGAGACCTTGGAATGGTTACAGAAGAAGATGTGGTTATAGCTATTTCAAATAGTGGTGAAACAGATGAAGTATTACGTCTTATTCCTTTTTTAAAATATTTCAACGTAAAACTAATAGCAATTACAGGTAATCCTCAGTCAACATTGGCAAGGCAGGCTGATGCTGTACTTGATGTTTCCGTAAAAGAAGAAGCCTGTCCCTTTGGCTTTATTCCTACGGCCTCTACAACGGCAACTCTTGCCATGGGAGATGCACTTGCCGTAGCTCTTATAATGAAAAATGGCTTTAAGAAAGAAGATTTTGCCTTTTTTCATCCCGGAGGTTCACTCGGAAGAAGAATGCTTACAAAAGTAAAAGATTTAATGCACAGGGAAGAGGAGCTTCCTGTTGTATATCCCCATGATTTAATGCTTGATGTAGTTTTAGAGATTTCATCAAAGAGGCTTGGTGTTGCCGTAGTTGTCGATGAAAGAGAGAAAATTCTCGGAATTATAACAGATGGCGATGTAAGAAGAGGAGTGCAGAAGTGGGGAAAGCAGTTTTTTGAGATGAAAGCATCTGATATTATGACTGTTGCACCTAAATCTATCGATGAAGACGAACTTGCTGCAGTGGCACTATCAATAATGCAAAAATACTCAATAACAAGCCTCGTCGTGCCTTCTAAAGAAGGTGTTTTAAGGGGGATTATCCACATTCACGACATTCTCAAAAAGGGAATTTTTTAATGCTATTAATCTACAGGGCAATCTTACGAGAATTAATGCAAAATCTAATTATCTCTTTAGCTTTTTTGAATGCTCTTTTTGTTATAGAAAAATTAATGAAATTAAGCAAAGTCTTCAGTTCTGTTGGTATAGATATTTTCAATCTAATTTTATTGGTGCTCCTACTTCAGCCACAACTTTTGATATTTACCATCCCCATGTCCCTACTTTTAGCCACGCTTTTAACTTACGGTAGAGCCCAGACAGACAATGAAATGATAATCCTTATGGTGAGTGGATTGCCCTATAAAAGCACATTTAAGCCAGCCATCTATGTTGGTTTAGCAGCTTTTTTATTGAGCATGGTGATGAGTTTTTATCTTGCTCCTACAGGTATAGGTGTTGTTAGAGAGAAGGTGCTTACAATTTTAGCTGAAAGAGCCCCTATGGGGATTGAAGAGAGAGTTTTTAATCAGGGATTTAAAGGAATAACCATCTTTGTTAAAGAAAAACCCGATAGTCTTCGTTTAAAGGAAATTGTTATTTTTGATGAAAGAAGCGAAGATACGAAAATTATCATAGCAAGAGAGGGTAAGATAAACAAAGAAAAGGACAACATTAGCTTAAGTCTAATTGATGGTAAAGCTTTTTTTAGCAGAGGAGCAACCCTTAATGAGGTTAATTTTAAAGAGTATATTTTCAGGCTTTCTCCCAATATAGAGCCTATAGCGAAAAAAAATAGCGAACTTTCTTTATTTGAACTCATCTCAAAAATATCAAAGGAAGGAAAAATTGATTATAAGCTTGAACTTTACAAGAGATTTTCCCTTCCATTTCTTTGTCTAATAAGCGTGTATTTAGCACCTGCCCTTTGCATGCTAATCGGCAGAAGTGGAAGGCTTGGAGGTATTACCGCAGGGTTGATTGTTTTTGCTGTCTACTATGTACTAATGATATACGGTGTAAATCTCGCAAAGAGTGGGCGAATATCTGCAGAGATGGGTTCCTTTGCACCTGTTATAATTGTTGGCATCTTAACTTTTGCTCTTTACAAGAGGATAAGGCATTAAATGAACATAAACACCGTTTGTAAATTTTATATTAAAGACTTTTTGAAAACATTCCTGTTACTAATTTTATCAATGTCTATACTTCTTGCAGTGGTTAGTCTTGTAGAAAAGATAGATGACTTTATTCCTTATAAACCCTCAGCATTTTTCTTCTTTCAGTATGTTCTTTACAACATACCAAGATTTCTCTTTTATTTAATACCATTTATTACTTTGATAAGTTCTCTCTTTGTTTTCTCTATCGGAGTGAGAACGAGGGAGTTTCTAATTTTATCAGTTTCTGGCGGTAGACTTAGAGTTCTTCTTAGACCCTTTTTAGTAATCGGAATTATAATTTCAATAGGAGGCTTTATTTTTGGAGAATTTATTCAACCAGAGTTTACAAAAAGGCTAAACTCTATGATTGAGGATTTAACAGAAAAAGGTAAAAGGACCATGCTAAAGGAGGTTTTTCTAAAAACGAGAGACGGGAAAATAGTAAAGATTGGTGTTTTTTCTCAAGAAAAGAAACAAGCCAACAAAGTAAAAATATTTGTAATAGACAAAGACACAGTTACAAAAATGATTGAAAGCGAAAAAGCTGATATTGATAAAAAGGAATGGGCATTGAAAGGTGTAGTTATTTATGACTTTGCAAATGGGAAAATAGAGAAATTTGAACAACTACAATATCCAATGGATGTTAAGATTACTACTGTAGCATTTAAAGATATAAAAAAGATTGAAGAATTTGGTATTTCGGAACTTCTACAGAAAAGAAAAGAGTTAAAAAGAACAGGATTGAGTAATCCAAAGATTGACACGGACATCAGTGGGAGGCTTTCTTATAATCTGGTTACTTTTTTCATGATGGTGCTTGGCATTTGTCTTCCTCTTGGAGCTTATGAAAAGTTCAGCTTTATTTTTTCAAAAACAAAAGGAACAACCGCAGGTGGAGCAGTGACTGTTGGTATAGGAATTGTAATTACTATAATTTACTGGCTTTTATATTCTTTATTTATGTTTATGGGCTATTCAAAAATTCTACCTCCCTTTGTTTCTCCCTGGATAACTCCTATGATTTTCGGTGTGATTTCTTTTAAACTTTACTACTCAATAAAAGAATAGTAAGCCCTACCAGAAGGCATTTTCTATGTGCTCAATTTTTTGGTCTTTTATGGCTATAACGTCAAATCTTACAGGATATTCCTTTTCTAACAATTTTAGATAGAAGAGGGCTAATTTCTTTAGCTTTACTTGTTTTCTCCTGTCAACTGCCAATACAGGCTCACCAAAGGTTTCTGAATTTCTTCTTTTTACTTCAACTATTACTATGTAATTTTTCTCCTTTGCAATAATGTCTATTTCTCCAAAGGGTGTGCGAAAATTTGAGCCTAAAATTTCATAGCCTTTTCCCTTTAGATATTTAATGGCCAGATTTTCGCCTTCTTTTCCGGTTTTTATTCTTCCCATTTCGTTACATCAAGGTTCTGACCAGATATTCTTTGAAAGAGTGTTGGAATTTGCTCTATCTCAGATATTTCTTTCTGACAAAGAATTTTTAAAAGTTCTCTTATTGATGCAAAATCCTCCCACATGCCATTTAAATGTTCACCAATCTTTGCATATAATTCTTCTCCTTTTTGATCCCAATCAAAGAGAAGAACAACCTTTTCAAAACGAGTTGAAATATTCTCTGCAAATTCGTAAATAGATTTACCACTATGGAGAGTTATTATTTCTCCACCGAAACCTATCTCCTTGAGAGCTTTCTTGTCTCTTTTTCCTTCAACAATAATTGGAACAAGCTTGTTTATTTCATGAAGATAGTGAAGAACTTCTCTTATTTTCTCAGCCCTTTCCCAGTCAAGAGGAACAAACTCCTTTCTATTCCTTCTCTGCTTTTCATGTAGTGACATAAAAGAACTTTTCCTTAAACATTTCCTCTGTAATTTTGGCCACTGAGGCTAAGGATTTTAATCTTTCTCCTTCAAAATCTTCCTTTTCAAGTCTTATCATGTACTTTCTTCCGACTTCGTAATTTTCCGATGTAATGTCGACTTTTCTTACTTTAACTTTTCCAGTGCGGTAATCAATGAGTTCTACAAAGGGAATAGGACGAAGATGTCCTTCTTCAAAGGTTATCATTGCTCCTGTGCCACCTCTTAGAAGATAACGAACAGCTCCGTAGCCGAGATTTCTTGTGTATTCAATATCAAAGGGAATTGGGTTCGCAGACCTTAATTCATAGCCGATATTTTTATCAACTATTGTAACTTTAATCCCCATTTCTTCCAGTGATTTTTTTACGAAATTTTTCATAATTCTTCCAAGTTGAATTTCGCTGAGACGCACCCTTCCTGTTTCATCTCTCTCTAACTGCTCGTATTCGCTTAGTTCTTCTGCATCAAATTTTTCAGAAAGTCCTTCAGCCATTATGGCAACTCCGTGGTCTCTTCCCATGCTTAATCTCTTTATTATTGCTCCTGTAAGTATATCGGCGACTTTTTTGAAAGATATCTTTTCTTCTGGAAACTCTTCGGGAATTATCGTCAGTGTAGCTCCAGCTGCTTTACCAACTCCTAATGCAAGATGCCCTGTATGCCTTCCCATGATTGTGAGAAAATACCATCTTGCCGTAACTTTCGCATCTTCCATAATATTTTTGACAATCTCTACCCCCCAGTGTCTTGCAGTTTCATATCCGAAAGTAGGCACACCACCTGGTAAAGGTATATCGTTATCAATGGTCTTTGGAACGTGTACAACGTTTATATCTCCTCTTGCTTCCCTTTCAATCCAGTTTGCCATGAAAAGGGTTCCATCTCCACCTATAGTAAGAAGATAGTTTATCTCAAGTTTTTTAAGTGTCTCCATCAATACTGGAAATTTCTCCTTTACCCTTTCAGCGTGTTCCCTTGAAGTTCTTAGAATTGAACCGCCTAAAGTATGTATTCTTGATACGTCATCAACAGTAAGAGGCATACCACACGAGAGATTTCCATCAAATAGAGGCTTGAACCCTCCTTTTATTCCAATCACCCTTTTACCCTGATTTATAGCCTCAATCGTGGCAGCACTTATTGTGCCGTTTATCCCTGGAGCAGGTCCTCCTCCTACAATAATTCCTAAGGTTTCCATGTTCCCTCCTAAATTTCTATTTTTACGGGAACTTTGACAGGAGAAACTGTTCTGTTTACAATTTCTACGGTGTTGAAAACCTTGAGCTTTGAGAATAGAAGTTCAAATTTTTCCTCAAGTTCAGCCATTATCGGTTCTTTAACCTCTCTGGGAAGACTCCACCACTCTTTTTTGAAAGGCCCGAAGCCTTTCTTGCGGGTGCTGTAGATAAACTGTTCTTCAGTCTGCCCTTCTTTCCACTCTGATGCAAACTGTTTCTTCAAATATTCGTAAATTGTTCTTCTAAAATCCTCTGGCAGAGCTTTACTGTCATATATTATGTTTTGAAATCCGGTGGCAAGATGTATTTCTGAGGTTCCTGTTTCGGGAAATTTGTCAAATGCTTCCTCGGGCAGCGTGCTGGCACCATGCTGGACACATCCACTTAAACCATATTCTTTTCTTACGAGTTCTGAGAGAGTTTTAAGGGTGTCAAAGTCAATTTTAACTTGGGCAATGTTACCATCGGGAAGAACTACTCCACCGTGTTTTGTTCCTGTCTGCACACTCAGCTTACTTAAGCCTTTTTTGCCTTTATATACATCTTTGAAGCCATCAAGATATGCCCTTGCTTCTTCAGGAGTGCTGTTTTTACCACCTATCTCTCCGATTTCTCCACCTATAGATATAGTAACGCCTTCTGGTTCTAAGCTTCTTACGTGTTCTGCAAGTCTTGCTGTGTTTTCAAAGTTTGGTCTCTGCTGTTCATAGATTGTCTCTTTGCTTAGGTCAACAAGAGTAGAGGTATCAATATCAATGTTATAGAACTCTGCATCAATTGCTTCTTTTATTAATCCTTTCACATAGTTAGTTTCCATTACAGGGTCTTTTTCAAAGTATCTCCTGACAATCTGAAAATGGTCTCCCTGTAGAAATACAGGGCCTGCATAACCTTCCCGAACTGCTGCTGCTAAAACACAAGCAGAATACTCAAGAGGACGCTGTTTAGTATAACCAATCTCAGAGCGTGCTATTTCGAAGATAAAAGCACCCACCTTTCTTTCCTTCGCTTTCCTGAAAATTGCTCTTGCCACGTCATAAGTTAACCCTCTTATATTTATTGCCGGCACTGTAAAGCCGGGAAACTCCCTTCCCATTTCCTCATATAGAGACTGAATGGATGAGGGAATTGCACCCATCTCTTTTGCAATTTCTTTAATTAGGAGAAATTTTTTTGCTCTTTCTTCATCGTTTTCCTCGAAGACTGCATCAAAGATTAGTTTGTCCATTGAGCTTATAATCTTGTCTTTATTCTTTAAAAAAACTTTGCCGCCTTTCACATCAATAATTTCAAAGAAATTCTCAAATCCCATATGGCCACCTCCAAAAATTTTTTAATATTATAATCAATTTATATCCCGAAAAATCTACCTAAAGAGCAATTTCGTAAACAGACAGAACCTTAAAAAATTGAGAAATATGTGAGGAAATATATTGACAAATGATAATGATTTTCATTAACATAATTTTAAAATAAGAGGCTGTTCAATTATTAAAGGTCATTCCGAGTATCCTCAATGGGTGCGAGGAATCTGACCTGTAGGGTCATCCCGAGGGCGAAGCCCGAGGGATCTCTTGATTTGAAAAATCTGGGGATTCCTCGTAGACCCTTTGCCTCTGGCTCAGGGCTCGCTTCGCTCGGCTCGGAATGACAGCCCCAATCTGTCACCCCGAGCGTTAGCGAGGGGTCTCATAAAAGATGAGATTCCTTGCCTTCGCCTTGCTATGCTCGGAATGACAGACGGAGGTAATTGAAAAAATTTTAGGGCTTGTAATTTATTGATTTTCAATAGGTTACAAGTTTTTGAACAGTCTCAATAATTTAAGGAGGTGAGAGGTATGCCTTGGGGAGACAGGACAGGACCATTAGGTGGTAGAGGCATGGGTTATTGTGGCGGTGCATCAAGATATATGGATAGCTCAACAGTTAGAGGCTTTGGAAGAGGTAGGGGTTTGCGATGCTTAGGAGGATTCAGAAGAAGGTTTAGATGGTTAAGTAGATTCTCTTTTTTCGAAGGGACTTTCTCTCCAGAAGAGTTAGAGCTTTTGAGACGAGAAGAGGAAGTTCTTAAAAGAAGGCTTGAGGCCTTGCAGAATCGCATTAAAGAGATTGAAAGGAGCGAGACAAAGTAAAAACCGGAGTTTTTTTCTCCGGTTAATTTTTTATTGGAGGTATGAAAATGAAAGTAGCTATAGCAACTGATAGGGGACAGGTGGCTCAACACTTTGGAAGATGTCCAGGTTTTACAATTGTTGAGATTAAAGATGGAAAGCTTGTTCGTAAGGATTTTATTGAAAATCCAGGGCATAAGTCACATCAACCCGGTGCAGTTCCGATGTTTCTAAGGAATCAGAATGTTGACTGCGTAATAGCCGGCGGTATGGGGCCCAATGCAGTTATGAATCTGCAAGCTTCAGGGATAAAGGTTATTGTAGGTGTAAGTGGGAGTCTTGATGAAACCGTTGAGAAATTCTTAAAGGGTTCTCTAAAGGGCGGTGAAAGCCTTTGCAGTCATGGCGAGCATGGGCATGAAGGTTGTAGACATTAATTCAAAAGGAGAAATTATAGATGAAAATATGTATTACATCAGTAGGCAGAGATTTAAATTCGGATATAGACCCCAGATTTGGACGTTGCAATTTTTTTATCATCTATGATGTAGAGACAAATAAATTTGAGGCGGTAGATAACTCTTGGAAAGAGGCAAGTGATGGTGCAGGGATTCAGGCACCTCAATTTGTTATTCAGAAAGGCATAAAAAGTCTTTACAGGAAAAGTTAGAGCAAATGCTGAACAGGTTTTAAGAAAGACCGGCATTGAAATTGTTGAAGCTACTGATAAAGTTGATGATATAATTAAAAGTTGTTGAATCTGTAATTTTTGAACAGTCTTAGAAAAGGAGAAATAAGTTAAAAGGAGGAGGGAGTAATGGCAGAAGAAAAATCCTGTTCCTGTGAAACAGAAAAAGAACAGAGAAGAAGAGAGTTAGCACTAAAAGCAAACGTCTCAGCAATTAAGAAAAAGATTCTTGTCCTTTCTGGTAAAGGTGGTGTTGGCAAAAGTACAGTGTCAACAAACCTTGCCACAGGATTAGCTAAGAAAGGATACCATGTAGGACTTCTTGATATTGATATTCACGGTCCTAATATTCCTAATATGCTCGGGTTACAGGGTCATTCGCTCTTAGCAACTGACATGGGACTTTTTCCTTTGAGAGTTTTTGATAATTTACAGGTAATCTCCATAGCCTTTTTTCTTGAGGAGAGAGACACTCCAGTTGTTTGGCGAGGTCCAATTAAACACAGAATGATAGAGCAGTTTTTGAGTGATGTTCGCTGGGGTGAACTTGATTATCTTGTCGTTGACTCTCCTCCTGGAACTGGAGATGAGATAATATCAATTGTTCAGTTACTTGACAACGTGGACGGAGCAGTGATTGTTGCCACTCCTCAAGAGGTAGCACTTGCTGATGTTCGTAGAAGTATTAAATTCTGTAAGGAAGCCTCTATTCCCATACTGGGCATTGTGGAGAATATGAGCGGTTTTGTATGCCCTCATTGTGGCAATACTGTTGAGATATTTAAAACAGGTGGTGCAGAAAAACTGGCAGAAGAATATAAAGTTCCATTCCTTGGCAAAATTCCCGTTGACCCGCAGATAGCTAAGGCAGGAGATGAGGGAAAACCAATGACTGTTTACTTCCCGGAGACTAAACCTGCCCAGGCCTTTACTCAGATTGTTGAAAAAATTGCCCATATACTGAAGGTTTAAAATGCTTATTGATATTAGAATTCTCTTTGATAACTGTCAAGGCGAGCCTGCTTTTCAATCAGGATTTGGCTACAGTTGTTTCATTAAAAAGAGTTATGGAGGAATTTTATTTGATACAGGCTCAAACTGGGAAACTCTATCTTACAATCTTAAGTTATCAGAGATAAAACCACCCATGATTACAAGGGTGGTTTTATCTCACTGTCATAAAGACCATACTGGAGGATTGGCAGGAATAGTTGACCTCAGAGATGATTTTAATATTTATGCAGGTAAATCTTGGGCAGAAAATCTTTTAAAAGAGGAAGAATTAAAAAAAGTCAATCTTACTCTTGTAGATTCAGAGTCTGTTGAGATAATGAATGGAGTTTATCTAACAGGTGAGTTAGGAGAACAAGTTAAAGAAATATCTCTTGTCATGGACACGGGTGGAGGAATAATTATAGTAACAGGCTGTGCTCATGCAGGATTAAAAGAAATTTTTAAAAAAGCCAAAGAAATAGTGGATGATAAGATTTTTGCTTTGGTAGGAGGTCTTCATCTTAAAGATAAAAAGGAAGAAGAAATTTTTGATTTAATAGATTTTCTAAAAAGTGAGGGGGTTAGATACATAGCACCCTCTCACTGCACAGGAGACCTTGCAAGAAAGCTTTTTAAAGAGGCTTTCCATTCAGGTTTTATTGAAGCAGGAGTGGGTAGTCATATATACATCGGAGGAAGTTGTGAGTATTGATGAGCCTTTTGAGAGTTATGCCACTCAGTATGATGCCTGGTATGACTCTGAAAGGGGAAAAATACTCTGCAACACTATGTTTTTAAAGATTCGGTATATGTATTAAAAGAAACAATTAAGACTACTAAATGATTAATCTCTATTCCCTAATTTAATTACCACCATGTGCACTGAACAGGAAATGCAAGGGTCATAGGCACGAACAAGCATTTCAAGGGAAAGCTTTATTTCTTCAGGAGACTGATTAATTATTTCAGGAACAAGTTTTAGCATATCAAGCTCAATGTTGTGGGTGTTTTGATTTGTTGGAATTATGCAGTTTGCGTTTCTGAATATGCCTCTTTCGTCACACTCATAATGGTGTATGAGCAGTCCCCTTGGAACTTCTACTGCACCAACTCCCTCTCCAGACCTTTGAGGTAAAATACCCTTTTCGTTGATATCAGGAACAACTACTTCGTCATGGTTGATGCCCTTTTGCCAGAGAAGTTCTATAATTCTTATGGCGTCTTCAATGCAATGAACACTCTCAACTATCTGGGCAACGGTGTTTAGATAGGGATTTATGCATTTTGGTTTAAGTCCTAAAGTTACTGCAGCTTCTTTTGCTTTTGGATTAAGTTTCTCGTAATTTAGATTAAATCTTGCAAGAGCACCTACTGCATAGGAGTCTCTGTGCCACTTTGTCCTTTTTGCTGAGGCATAGGGAACTATGAATTCATTTGTCACATTCTTATACTCATACTTACTTACCCTGTATCCATCAGTTGAGCCAATATCACCATAAAGAAGTGGATACTCACCTTCGTCATTTACCAATGCCACATACTCTGTGTCTCTCTCAAACTCGGGAAACTTTAAACCATTAAATAGTTCAACAGTTGCTTCCATATCTTTTTGAAGCTCCACAAGTCTCTTATGCATTTCTTCAAGCTCTACTTCAGAGGGAAGCTTTGTAAATCCACCAACCACTGCTGAGATTGGATGGACGTGTCTTCCAACAAGGATATCGCAGAGTTCATTGCAAAGCCTCTTCATTCGAAGGGCACGTCTTACAACATCGGGATGAAACTTTATAAGAGGGACAAAACTTGGAACTCCCACAAGGTCTGGTGCAACAAGAAGATATATGTGAAGAATGTGGCTATCAAGCTCTTCATAATGAAGTAGTAACTTTCTTAAAAGTGTTGTTTGCTCTGTAGGTTTTATTCCCAAGGCATCTTCCGCTGCCTGAATTGATGCAAGGGTATGTCCACAGGCACATATACCACAGATTCGGCTTGTTATATGAGGTGCCTCATAAATAGAACGGCCTCTTAAGAAAGCCTCAAAAAATCTGGGAGATTCAACAATTTCAAGTCTACAAATCTCAAGCTTTCCATCTTTAACCTCAACTACAATATTTCCGTGTCCTTCAACTCTTGTTAGATAGTTAACATTTATGTTTATATTCTTACTCACTGTTAATCTAACTCCTTACACTTGTTATACATTTCAATTTTCTTGATTAAGAAGTCTTCGGGTATGTTATATTTTTTCAATACTTCTTTAAATCCCTCTGTGTTTGGATTTATTGTAAGCCCTCTACATCCATAGCAGATATTTCCATTGTTAATACACCAAGAATTACATCCTGCCTTTGTTACAGGTCCCATACAGGTAAGGCCTCTATCATACATACATACATTTTCATTTAGTTTGCATTCTACACAAACGGGATATTCAGGCACATAGTAAGGAATACCTTGTAAAATGCATTTAAGAACTGTTATAAATTCTGGCTGATATATGGGGCAACCATTTATAAAATAATCAACAGGAACTACCTGATGAACAGCCTTTGTTTGAAGTGTTGGAAAGAATTTATAGGACTCGCCATATACATATTTACCGACTTCTTCAAGGGGGAAGGAGTTTTTCATTCCATTTACACCACCAATTGTTGCGCAGGAGCCAAGAGCAACAAGGATTTTACTTCTTTCTCTGATTTTTTTTATTCTTTCTACAGCATGTTCATCGGTAATACTTCCCTCTATGAAGGAAACATCAAACTCTCCATCCCACTTCTCTGACATGACCTCTCTGAACTCAACAACTTGAACAATATCAAGAAGGTCAATCAGTGGTTCACCTATATTGGCTACCTGAAGTTGACATCCTTCGCAACAGGCAAAATCAAAAAAAGCAACCTTCGGTTTACTCATTATAGTGCCTCTGCCATATCCATTATTTCTTTAAAGGTAAATACAGGACCATCTTTACAGCAGTAAAGATTCTGTATCTGACATCTACCGCATTTTCCCATGCCGCATTTCATATGTCTTTCAAAGGACAGAAGAATTTGGTCTACCGGTAAACCCTTTGCTAAAAGCTCTTTTATGACAAATTTATACATTACAGGAGGTCCGACCACTGCAGCATAGGTTCTTAAGGGGTCAATATCAACTCCAGGAATAAGGGAGGTAATCAGTCCTACATTTCCCTTCCAGTCAGGGTCTGCTCTATCAACTGTGCAGGCAAAATGTATGTCAAGCCTTTTGCTCCATTCCTCAATTTCATCTTCAAAAAGAAGTTCGCCTGGCGTTTTACATCCAAAGAGAATATGAATTTCACCAAAGTCTCTACGATTATCAATCGAATAAAGTATTAAAGACCGTAAAGGAGCTATTCCGAGTCCTCCAGCAATTATTAGTAAATCGTGTCCTTCGAGACTTTTAATTGGAAATCCGTTACCGTAGGGACCCCTTACTCCGATTATATCGCCTGCTTTTAATTTATGAAGTGAATTAGTTACTTTACCTACTGCTCTTACACAGATTTCAAAGTAATGTCTGTTTAAAGGTGAAGAGCATATAGAGACTGGGATTTCTCCTATGCCCATAAGGGAGACCATTATAAACTGTCCAGGCTCAAAATCAAGCCATGTTTTATCTTCAAAAACTAATTTGAACAACTTTTCTTTTTCCGTTAAGGTTTTAACATCGAGTATCTTAGCTTTTTTGAGATTGTATGGAGAGTCTTTTATAACCACTTTCGCCATATCTTTGCCTCGGATTCTCTTATTAATGAAGTAAGAACTTCTTTGAGATTTATTTTTGCCATACAGGTGCGGGAACATCTACCACAGCCTGTGCAGAATACCATACCATATCGGTCAATATGATATCTAAATTTTCTGTAGAAACGATGTCTCTGTCTGGCAGAACGCTCTTTTCTAAAATCATGCCCACCTGCGACTTTTGCAAAAGGGTCGAGCTGACAGGAAAACCAAACTCTGTAGCGCTCACCTGCTTTGAGAGTTAGGTCTACTTCCTCTTTAATATCAAAGCAGTAACAGGTAGGGCAGACAGCTGTGCAGTTGCCACAGCTAAGACACTTCTGCTCGAGTTCTTTCCATACATTGGCATTAAAAGAACGGTCAAAAAGGTCTGGAAGATATCTTCGTTCAGTTGGAATTTCATTGTTGAATATCTTCATTTTGTTATTTCTAAGGATTTTAAGCTCTTCAAGTTGAGCTATCGAGGCATCTTTAAAAATATCTGTTTTTTCAATTATGTCCATGCCTTTGGAAGAATGAATATGTACTATGAAATATTCACTTAGCTCCGTAAACATTAGGTCATAGCCTGTCGTAGGCATATGTGCCCCTACGAAAGAACAACTCGCATATTCGTCACAGTAATCATTGCATTCTATACCTATTATAGTAACGTGTTTTTTCCTAATCAGATAGGCTGTGTCTTTTGGCTTATCCGAAAGGACCATGTTCAGACACTTTATACCCGCTATATCACAGGTGTGAACTCCAAAGATAATTAGATTTTCGTATTCTGTAACAGGTTCAACCTTTAACTCATCCTCTATGAAGAATTGAAGTATATTCTCTTTTTTAGGGAGAAAAAATTTTTTGGGTGGAATGATAGTTGGTATATACTTAATACTTACTTCATCGGCTGATTTTATATTTTGAAAGACATAATTATTAAATCCTTTGGATACAGGTGCATAAACATTTGCTATTGGTATGAGGCTATTTATAAAATCTTTCAGTAATGACTTTTCCAGTAGCTTATATTGTTCAATTTTCATTGATTCCCCAAAGAAAAAGATTACCCGATTATAAATTTTTTAGAAATTTTTTGTCAACATACGGCAAAAAATTACCGTTTAGTTGCTTTGATTGAAAAAAGAGGAAAAGAGCTATTCGAATAAAATCAGAAGATTAAGGTTATATAGAAAGAGAGAGGTGCTAAGCCTCTCTCTTTCTATAGTGTTATAGTTAGCCGAGAAGGATTTTTTGGGCTTCCTCCATGTCAGCTTCCATGACATACGGAATGCCTGTGACTTCAGCAGCCTCTTTTGTAAGAGCCACAAGGTCGTTTCTGTCGAGATACTCAATTGAGAATTTCCTTGCTCCTGCCATAAGTTGCTTTAGTCCCAGGGTTAATCTGTCTGCAAATGTATACATGGCTATAGCACCCCAAGGAAGCTTTTTGAAGGACTTTCCATATTTGTTTTTGAGTATCTCTGTAGTAATGAAGATTTCCTCTACAGAGTTTCCATATTTTGCTATATCTGCTGGGAGCTTACCGTCCTCATACCACTTCTGAATATTTTTGCCAACGAAAGCGGGTATCATAAGTGCCCTTCCCATGCAAACTGCCTTGAAATATGGTGCTCCGAGGGCTAATGCTTTGAATATATGGTCTTCAAGAGAAAAACCACCTGCGATTGCAAGGTCTGGCACATATTTTTTCTTTTCTGCCAGTTGTTTTGCGAAGTTGTATGCAATAGACTGTAAATAGATAGTTGGAATGCCCCACTCATTCATCATTCTCCAGGGGCTCATTCCTGTTCCGCCTCCAGCACCATCAATGGTTACAAGGTCAATTCCTGCGTCAGAGGCAAAGCGGATTGCTCTTGCAAGGTCAGTAATTCTGTAAGCACCTGTTTTAAGAGATACAAACTTTGCACCTGCTTTTCTGTAATGTTTAACGGCTTTTTCAAAGCTTTCGTATTCTACCATACCAAGTCTTGAGTGTCTCTCGAACTCTTTGAATTCTCCGGCTTTGTAAGCTTTCTGAACAATCGGGTCTTCAGGGTCTGGAAGGACAATATAGCCTCTTCTTTTCAACTCAAGAGCTCTTTCAAGGCTCTTAAGTTTAACCTCTCCACCAATATCCTTTGCTCCCTGTCCCCATTTAAGCTCAATACAACTGACTCCAAGCTTTTCAATGGCGTACTCAGCTGAAGCAAGGCGTGTATCCTCAACGTTTTGTTGAAGAATTATCTCACCATATCCATCATACCAATCCTTAAAGCATTTAACTCTTCTTTCAAGCTCTGGAGATTTTGTGACTTTGCCTTTTTTGTCAAATTCGGCCTTTGGGTCCATTCCAACAACATTCTCACCAATGACTACCATAATTCCTGAAATAGCAGCACCAATTGCAAGGCCTTCCCAGTTGTCCTTTGCTATATCAGTAGAACCTAAAGCACCCGTAAATACAGGCACACGAAGCTTAATCTTATAGTTTTTGCCTATTTCTCTTTCAATGTTGACAGCTGGAAATGTTGCTTTATCAGGGTCTGGTTCAACTCCTACAGCACCAACACAGGTTCCCTGAATATTTAGGTGTGAATAGTCAACGGGGTATTTTTTAGTTGCACCGGCGGTTACTTTTCCAAAGGGAGCTGGATATACTACTTCTCTTCCTCTGAAAGAAGATTTGCCAATCTCACAGAATCCTGGACATCCATCAAGACAGACCGAACAAATTCCTGAATAGGGTGCTGGGTCAGAGACCCTG
>DDKK01000016.1 GCA_002339325.1 Nitrospiraceae bacterium UBA2600
TCATAGGTAGGCTCGCAACCAAAAAGTAGCAGTCATTACTGAAGCATCCATGTTGTTTCAATTCCTCATAGGTAGGCTCGCAACGGAAAAAAGTGGAGTGATTTGTCTATTTGTGATTACTGTTTCAATTCCTCATAGGTAGGCTCGCAACAAGCATGTGGTGGGATTAATCCTAAATCTTCAATGTAGTTTCAATTCCTCATAGGTAGGCTCGCAACAATGCGTAGAATCGCTCTAAAGTAACATTTTGTAACTCTTTAAAATCTTTTAGTTTTAGCTCGCAACAATGCGTAGAATCGCTCTAAAGCCATTTAGTCCATGTTTCAATTCCTCATAGGTAGGCTCGCAACCTAAAGCTATCCCCACACATCAATCTATGATTGCCAAGTTTCAATTCCTCATAGGTAGGCTCGCAACGTTCCAGAGGTTAGCGTGAATACAAATGAAGCAATTAGTTTCAATTCCTCATAGGTAGGCTCGCAACTTTTTGTATCAGCTGGCAATTTTAAGCCTTCTTCCTCGTTTCAATTCCTCATAGGTAGGCTCGCAACAAATACGAGTTCCATTTATTAAATTTATTCGTGAAGTTTCAATTCCTCATAGGTAGGCTCGCAACGGGTCTGGAAGTTCACTCCCAAATCCAGCTGGAGCGTTTCAATTCCTCATAGGTAGGCTCGCAACCGAATTAGCAAAGATACATACACACCTACTTGAAGGTTTCAATTCCTCATAGGTAGGCTCGCAACTTAGCCCTATCATGTGCGCTGCTTCAGTGAATTTCTGTTTCAATTCCTCATAGGTAGGCTCGCAACGATAAGGCTTTGCATTAAACTAATCGTCTTACTCTGTTTCAATTCCTCATAGGTAGGCTCGCAACTTTCTCATGATACATTCTCCAGAAGTAGCCAAGAAAGTTTCAATTCCTCATAGGTAGGCTCGCAACGGCTTGGCAATAATTGGACTTACAATATAGCCAAAGTTTCAATTCCTCATAGGTAGGCTCGCAACTTTCCTCAATACTTCCTTTTCTTTATTTAATTCATCGTTTCAATTCCTCATAGGTAGGCTCGCAACCATCCACGGTGTAGCTGATTTCGTAGCAGTGGGGGGTTTCAATTCCTCATAGGTAGGCTCGCAACTATGTGTTTTGGGGTAGATGAATTGAAGCACCAAATTGTTTCAATTCCTCATAGGTAGGCTCGCAACATCACTTGCTACCCCCATAAATTGCCACTGTGTTGAGTTTCAATTCCTCATAGGTAGGCTCGCAACATAGCACCAAATACAATAGCTTTGTAGCATTGAACGGTTTCAATTCCTCATAGGTAGGCTCGCAACTTGCATAGATATTTCCCTGAACCTCAAGATTGCCGAGTTTCAATTCCTCATAGGTAGGCTCGCAACGTGAACCTGAGTTGAAACTTTGCCCCTAACCTCAAGAGGTTTCAATTCCTCATAGGTAGGCTCGCAACTCACAATTGAAAGCATATCCCTTGACATATTTGAGGGGTTTCAATTCCTCATAGGTAGGCTCGCAACTTGTATCAGAAACACATGGAACAATTTGGGAAGTCGTGTTTCAATTCCTCATAGGTAGGCTCGCAACTATGTCCAGTTATTCTGATACCAATACATCGAATAAGTTTCAATTCCTCATAGGTAGGCTCGCAACAAAGTTCAGCTTTAGCTTTCTCCCAATTTTCATCATGTTTCAATTCCTCATAGGTAGGCTCGCAACCAGATTGGCAAAAGCATTCTTTATAGTTGGAACTGGGTTTCAATTCCTCATAGGTAGGCTCGCAACGCTTTTGCCATCTCTTACCGCCTTCTTTGCAAGTTCGTTTCAATTCCTCATAGGTAGGCTCGCAACGTTTTCCTCTCTCTCAAGCTTCATTTCACGGATTACAGTTTCAATTCCTCATAGGTAGGCTCGCAACAAAACCAAAAAACAAGGAGGGAAAGATGAAGAAAAAAGGTTTCAATTCCTCATAGGTAGGCTCGCAACAATATATTGAGGAATAGGAGGTAAGGGATATGTGTGGTTTCAATTCCTCATAGGTAGGCTCGCAACGAGTGGAAATAATGTTTTTGTTGTGAATTTATATTATTAGTTTCAATTCCTCATAGGTAGGCTCGCAACTCAAGCATACTCATACCATCAGGAAAACAATCATCATGTTTCAATTCCTCATAGGTAGGCTCGCAACGAGTAGTACTGATGAGATTTTTGAAAAGTTAAAGAGGTTTCAATTCCTCATAGGTAGGCTCGCAACCCATTTTGTCAACCTCGCTTGAGGGATTGCATGGATTGTTTCAATTCCTCATAGGTAGGCTCGCAACCCATAAGTTCTGCAATTTCCAAGCTATTTGACCCGGTTTCAATTCCTCATAGGTAGGCTCGCAACCTTTCAAAGTTTTCTCTAAGAACACGTCAAAATGAGTTTCAATTCCTCATAGGTAGGCTCGCAACTAGCCTTTAAAGATTTTTACAGTTGGGCAAGTCCTGAGTTTCAATTCCTCATAGGTAGGCTCGCAACGACTATCCAAAGGATAGCCATTAAAACAATTAGAAGTTTCAATTCCTCATAGGTAGGCTCGCAACATAATGGCATATCAATAGATTGAAGGCAATTTGTATGTTTCAATTCCTCATAGGTAGGCTCGCAACCCAATATTGAGACTTAATAAGTCTTTTTGAGATAGAGTTTCAATTCCTCATAGGTAGGCTCGCAACTGCTTTAATATGGTCAATTTCATCAACAACAATATGTTTCAATTCCTCATAGGTAGGCTCGCAACAAGGTGGATTTGTGGATTTTTATGCTATTGAGTATGCGTTTCAATTCCTCATAGGTAGGCTCGCAACGATTGATTGTTTTGTCGCTTGTTTAGCAAATGATAAGTTTCAATTCCTCATAGGTAGGCTCGCAACAAACCTCAACAGGATGGAGAGTTACTATAGAGGAATGTTTCAATTCCTCATAGGTAGGCTCGCAACATATTGACAATGTATATGATACAGCATTATAATTAGTTTCAATTCCTCATAGGTAGGCTCGCAACTATACTTCACCAAAATTAATGTGAATAGACTATCAAAGTTTCAATTCCTCATAGGTAGGCTCGCAACGGTTGATTTCGGTTTGCGATATATCATTTTTGCCAAGTTTCAATTCCTCATAGGTAGGCTCGCAACATAGAAAAGTTAGGAGAAGGTTTTAGTTTTGTAGAGTTTCAATTCCTCATAGGTAGGCTCGCAACATCCTATCTCGCCAAGATAAACAGCGTCTAAAACTTGTTTCAATTCCTCATAGGTAGGCTCGCAACCCAAAAGGCTTGGAAGGGGAAATCCTTCCAAGCCAGTTTCAATTCCTCATAGGTAGGCTCGCAACGCTTTTACATTTGAATAAACAAACTGTCAAAAGGCTTAGTTTCAATTCCTCATAGGTAGGCTCGCAACACGAGGGGATACAGGCAGTTTTAAATGGTTTAGCTAGTTTCAATTCCTCATAGGTAGGCTCGCAACATGTTGCTATTTCATTGCCTAATAAATCCGTAATTAGTTTCAATTCCTCATAGGTAGGCTCGCAACTATATTTCTTTGAGTAGTTCCGTCGTTATCCGTCTTAGTTTCAATTCCTCATAGGTAGGCTCGCAACACAACAGCAGAAATATACCACAGTTTATCGACAGATAGTTTCAATTCCTCATAGGTAGGCTCGCAACTTGACGATGGTGATTAATTTAATGTTGAACTACATAAGTTTCAATTCCTCATAGGTAGGCTCGCAACTGGATTTTCAAGGAAGTTTACAATCATGATGTATCAGTTTCAATTCCTCATAGGTAGGCTCGCAACGCTATCAAATAATCAAGATATAGTAAGGTTGCCACAGGTTTCAATTCCTCATAGGTAGGCTCGCAACCAATTGGGATATTGTAATATCAATAGTTTCGCCTTGTCAATGAACGTGTAAATTTTTTAAATTTTATCAAAATAAAATTGATTTTTCAAGACAAATCGTGTTGTCGAAATAGCGGAATTTTTGCACTATTGAGGGCAGACGAAATTCGCAAACTAAAACCTCTATGCCACCAAAGTAGCTAAACTTAAGCAGATAAACCCTAAATTATTAACTCCTCTCCTCCTTTCCTGACACCCATCGTCTCTCTTTTTGTATACCAGGCATTGCGAAATGTATAGATTATCACCGAATCTTCTTTTTCATTAATGATTTTCCTGAGTTCCAGCTTAAGTTTCTCAAGTTTGGCCTCACTTATATCTCCCTCAAAAACGGAATTTTGAACCCAGTGTAGATACTTCCTGCAGGTCTTAAGCACTTTTGCTACTCTCTTTTCATTTATATCGTATACAAGTATTATCTTCATTTACCATCCCGTGACAAAAGGTTTATAATCTTCCTCTTCCATGATATGCTTCTGAATTTTGTAAAGCTCGAGCCTAATCAGTTCCCTGTATGAGACATGTCTTCCAAGCCTTCGATGCTGAATTGTGCTCCTGAGTCGCTCATCCATCTCTTGTATAATCAGCTGCTTACCCTTGTCATTTAGCACCACTCCCTCAAGTTTCTTCTCAAAGTGTTGTGCTTTTATAATTCCTTTGTTTACCAAACTAAAAATGACTCTATCCGCAATAATTGGCTTAAAAATCTCTGCTACATCAAGATTTAAAGTGAATCTTCTAAAGTTTGTCGTATGAAGAAATCCAATTCGAGGGTCGAGATGGGTCTGATAGATTTCGCTTAGACAAACAGTATAGATAAGAGAGTTGGCAAAGCTTATGAGTGCATTAAGCCTGTTTTTCGGAGGACGCTTTGTTCTCGACTCAAAAATGAAATGTTCGTTATCAAGTATGATGTCAAATGTCTTATAGTAATAATCTCTTACATTGCCCTCTAAAGCCATCAGCTCCTCGGTGCTCTGACAATCAGGCACTTTCTCATAGAGGCTTTCAATTCGCTCAATGCTCTCTCTGAGAGATTTTCCACGATTGTCATAGTAGATGAGTACTTTCATTATGTTCTCAATTCCGCCAGATACAAACTTCTTTGCAAGAGTTAGCCTTCTGTTTTCATCAAGATAATGCTCTGCCTGCCTGAGTATCATGTAACCAGAGTTTAAATGCTCTCTTGGATAGAAAGAACCTACATAGTAGCCGTAGTAATTAAAAAAGTGAAGGATTATTTCAGATTCCGTTAGAAACTCAAGGAGACGTTTGTTTATTGTGACTTCACCAAATACTAAAATCTCACGAGTGTTTTCAACGGGTATGTATTTTTTACCTTCTTCTGTTTCAAAATAGAGAGTGTTATCCTTTCGCTTGAGCTCGCCATCTGAGAATATGTAGATTGATTTTTTCAAGAAATTATCCTCATTGAACAAATCAATTTCATCTAATCCATAAAGACTATCTTATGCCGTGACATCCTCAATAAACTTAAATCATTCGCTCAATAATCTATATGCAAGTTCGATTACAAATTTTGTCTCTTCGATGGCAAATTTTGCATCTTCGTTAGTATATTCCTCCGTGGGTATGAAGTCTATGTCTCCGTAAAAAGCTAATTCCCTCTCCTTTCTGAGTTTTTTTGAAATTCTAACAAGTCTCTCGATTTCGTCTTCACCAATTTCGGGGAAACTTTCTTTGTGCTCAATGAACAGAAAACTTACGTCGTGAAATTTTGGAGGGTCAATGCCTCTCAATCGAAGCATTGCCTTTGTAACAAGCTCTACTACCTCTTGAGCCTCTCTAATTACGTCTGAGAAAGCTTCTTTTGAAAGCAAAAATTCCAGCATTTGAAATCTTACGTTTGCTTTCTTCATATAACTTATTGCAAGATTTCTTTGGTTCATAGGTCTATATTCTTTCCAGATTTTGTGTGTGACTTAATTATCCAATACCAGGCACTACCAAGCCAGACTCTCTTTGCATCAATAAGTTTGAGTTTCTCTCTAAGGTTATGAATGTAGTCTTTAAAAAAATCATTACGATCAAAAAGAATCCTTCCATCTTCTATTAAGTCTAAAAAAAGAAAACTACCCTGTCTAATCTCCTCGGGAGCACGAATTATTGGTGATAAAGAAGTAAAGATTCCCTCTTTTCTTAATCTACCTATAAGAGGGTCTACTTCTTCTTCAACTTTCTCAAACTCTTCAATACGTTTTAGTCTTGACTTTGGTAAGTTCTCAACAACTATCAATAAATCAATATCTGAGTCTGGTCTGTGTTTTTTTCTAGCCACTGAGCCAAAAAGAACAACTGATATCAAACGTTCATTATAATGTTTTTTTAATGCTTCAACTGTCTTGTCAAGTAATTCGTTAAATTTTTCTCTAAGCATTCTCTATTTTACCATTCTTTTAATTTAAGCCCAACATAGCTCCTGATAACCACATTTTTTACAAAACTTTATTAATTTTGGCTTAGGAGCTCTATCCTGTTCAATAATTCTTTTAATTTCATCAATTGCAATTTTTAACTCTTCTTTAATATCCTCTGTGAGCTCTACAGTTACTTTCTTTCTCTCTTTTGGAAAAAGGAGCTCTCCCCGTGCCTCAATCCCAAGCATCTTAAGCCTCATAAGATAATAGGCAAGCTGCATACGAGCAGATTTTTCAAAACGGGAGCTTTTCTTTACCTCTGCCACAACGACCTCAGCACCTTCAGTTTTTACCAAATCTATCACCATGCCTCCAGATTGCTCTGGTGTTTGGATTATCACTTCTTTTCGCTCTTTTGCATATGCTTCATTACTTATAAGCCTTCCAAGCTCGATGAATGGATTTGCTTGGTAGGGCTCAAGATGCCTACTCATGAGCCAGACCTCTCTGGGACAGATGTAGTAATACCATATGAGAGTGGGTGATGGAAGAGTCATTAGAGAATATCTACAGTTGAGATATGCTTATAACCTGTTTCAATATCATAGTAGCTTTCAAGCTGTAAGTAAGGTACAAAATAAAATTCAGATTTTTCAATTCTTGGAGCTACATTATCCATTAATCTTCGTTCTCTTACAGAAACTACATATTCATAGAATTTTCTTCTCAATTTAAGGTAAGATTTTTTCCGCTCTGCAATGTCTTTTTGATTCAATACACATTCAATAAATTTATCCTTTATTTGAGAGCTATTGTCATCTAATTCAACAAAAATATCAACAAATCTTCCTTTTTCACTAATAATCTGAAAATCGCTAATATTTCGTAAATTACTGTGATAAAAGTTTAGTGACTCAATAGCTTCAAGGATATATTTTGATTTATCATTGCTAATTTTCTCTTTGACTTTGGAAAAATATTGATTTATCAGTTCGTAAAAATTTTTCTCCTGTATGGTTGTCTTTAAAAGCTCCCTGGCAATCCAAAGATGAATTTTACCATAAACATATTCTGATTTACCGTCCATCAGATTTAGTATATAAATGTCCCTTGGTTTATCAAATTTATAATTTCTATTACATCTACCAGCAACTTGAATGACTGAATCTAAAGGTCCAATGTCCCTGAATACTAAATCAAAGTCAAGGTCAACGCCCGCTTCAACGACTTGGGTTGAAACCAAAATTGGTTTTTTCCCCTGTCTCATAAGTTCATTAAGAATTTTTATTCTTATAGCCCTTTGAAGAGGAGTAATGTTTGTTGAAAGATAGAAAATCGTCTGTTTGTTTTTATAAGTCTCCATCAGTTCCTCATACTCAAGTCTTCTTTTCTTACCATTTTCTTTTTCTAATTCTGTGAAGCCTTCGTAGTTTAATTTTCCTTTGAGGGTGATATAAATCTCTATTGACTTAGCTATTGTATTTGAAACAATCAAAGTTGCCTTATTCTCGATCTCATACTTGAATTTTTCTATAAATTCATCAGTTGATATTTCTTTAACAATAGGTTTAAGACACACTCTGTTTAATTCTCTAAAATATCTTTCATTATCATCAATGAGCTCTACTGCTTTTTCATGTAGAAGTAATGGCTTTGTTGCTGTCATTAATACTACCCAGCAACCAATAAATTCTGTTAATTTGTGAAGTACTTTATCTACTAAGTTCCAATATTCAACAGGTATATTTTGAACTTCATCTAAAATAATTATGCTTCCTGCAATGTTGTGAAATTTTTTTAAAAAACTATTTTTATAAGCTATCACACTGTGTAAAAATTGAATAAATGTTGTAACAATTATCTCAGAATCCCAAGATTCTTTAAGCAGTAAAGCTTCTTCAATCGGTCTGTATTCATCATTTTCTCTATACTCCATATCAGCTAAATGATGATGTTTGATTATGTAATTAGATTTATTTTGAAAGAAATCGTCTCCTAATAAACTTAGAACATCGCAAAAGACATTGTAATTTTGCTCAATTATTGTTATGAAAGGCAGAGAGTAAATAATTTTTGGTTTTAATCCTGTTTCTTTATTTATCTTATCACGGAGTTTTAAAGCAAATGATAGAGCCGTAAGAGTTTTCCCACATCCGGTGGGTGCAGTTAAGGTAAATATTCTCTGTTCATCCACTGATATACTATTAACTTTTTGATTCACTCTCCTGTATATTTCCCATCGAATACTATTTATTTTAGAATCACTAAGCATAAATTTCTCTCGTAAATATCTATCTACTAAATCAAATGGAATTTCTTTACTTGAAGATTGAACAGCCCTTTCTCGTCCTGCTGATTTTTTGTCGGCATCAATCAAGGCTGAAAAAAGGAGTAATGTGATGAAATAGAGATTCATTTTGTCATCGCTTTCTAATCGATCTCCTTCTAAAAGTTGATATTTTAACATATCAAGATGTTTAAAGATTTCTATTATTGTTTTGTCCTGAAAAAAAGCTTCATCAATGTCTAACCCAATTGAAATCAACTCATCTTTGATGATAGGAAAATTTTTATTTATATCTTTTATCTGCTCACTCAAGATGGATATTTCTTCCTTCACAGAAACTGAGATTTTCTCTAACTTGGGATAATCCTCAATTTCTTTTGCTCTTGGAATTATCTCATCTGGACTTTTTAAATCTCCATGATGTCTGTACACAACTAAAAATGAAATTATAGGAAGGAAATCTTTATATCTTAAATTTGAAAAGAATTTCTCTTCTAATTTCTTTTTTATTATATATGCTGCAAAAATAGCTGATAAAAGGGAGTGATGTGCTCTTGAATCAGACGGTTTCCCTAATAAATGGTTCTGAAAAAATGATGTAAATTTACCGAAATCATGACAATTACCTATTATTAAAGCTAATTCCGAGAGTTCGGATAATTTTCCATTTATTTGAGAAACATAAAGTTTAGCATTTTCTCCTACAATTCTAAGATGATCCTTTAATAAAATTTCAGGATGTGAATAAAAATAAATTTGAGTCATTACAAAAAAATACCGTACTCTTGAACTTTATTCAGGCCTTCTGTGTAGGAGACGATGAATAGTTCTCCTTTAATTTTTACATTTGGTATTTTTTTACAATTTTTTTCAAAAATATATGCTCCAACCTTAGTAATTCTTCTTTCTGTGCTGAACTCTGTAGGAACTCTGTCTTCTTTTATAAATTTATAGCTTGCCTTGAAATCAATTGATTCAATGTTTTCTGTTGGTATGATTGTGCATATTTCAAATCTTTCTGAAGTTGATATTAGTTCAAAATCTGATGTTAAATCTAAGTATTTCAAAACTGCAGGGCATTCTGAAATGCCGAGATAAGGAGGATAATAATAATTGCCTGTCATTATTGTATCGTAGAGTTTGTTTACTATGTTTAGATCATTGTGTAAAAAATATACTCTATATTGCAATATATCTTCAATTGGCAGTACAAATTCAACCGGAACTTGAGTGTGTCCGCCATAACCGGTCACCTCTTTTTCATTTTTAGTTCTTATATAGTTTACTGTTTGTATAATCTTACGAATTGGCTTTCTTATTGCCAAACCAATCTTACAGTTATCCGAACTAAAAATCTCATAATAAGAGTCACGCTCATGTCCAAGAACTGCAGCAATTAAACCAGTTAAGACAGTCCTCGGAGGAAAAGAGTAAGACAGAGAAGATGAATTTGTATAGAATCTCCTAAAATGTGCAATTGTCCCTTCTAAATCAAAAATTAACATACTTTTTGTCATTTTTCTTTATGTGGAAGTAAGGCAATCTTGTCTTTTAATTTTTTTTCATCCTCTTTAGATTCTTTTAACTTATCCTCAGCAATAGATAATTCAGGATGAATCCACAGATAAATGGAGTTAATCCTTTCACTATTAGATTCAAAAATTTTATAGAGCTCATCTATATTTAGCTCAAATTCATTTATATCTCTTATGCTCTCAAGATTGAAGCCATTTTTAGCTTTTAAAGAAATATATCTTCTTAAATCTCCAATATAAGCTCCTTCCTTATACTCAACACGCATAAGTAGTCTTGGAGTTTGTCCTAATTTACTTCTTGTAGTTGCTTCTGACGGAATAGCTTCAATCAATGCGTTGTCAAGTGTTTTTATGTCATTTAGAGATAAACCAGTTTTTTCAGCTCTTTTTGAGCTAATAATTCCATAAAATGCTATAAAAGAGTAATAAACTCTCCAATCTTTACCTATAGTCCCATATTCCTCTCCCCTTCCTGCAAATGTTGAAGTAATTGATGAGGATGGAACTATTTCAACAGGATTTAGAGAGTATCCCCATGCAAACTGTACAGGGCCGGTGAAATTGACTCCTCCTCCTCTTTCTTCACCACCTTTTATAGGCATTGTTGCGCCAAATAATCTAACATCAATGAGAGTCTTTAATAACCAATCTATAAATTCTTTATCAGGCTTTTTTATGTCAACCTCTTTGTGTGTTTCAGTCTTATACGTTCCAGCTAAAGCTTCTAACCTTTTTGTAGCATCAACTATTTCATCATCTAATTTTGAAATCCATATTTCCAAACCTTTAGATTGCAAGTAGTCTCTTATATATCTCTTCAATCTAACATCACTTACAAGATTTCTATTCGTGATATAATCCATGCGTGGCTTGTTTTCTTCATCTGGGTCTCCATTGGGATTACACATTTTTGCATCATAAAGAAAAATTATTTCACTGTCTAATATTTTTTGACTATTCTTTTCCATTTGCTTCCTCCTCTTTATTCTCTAAGCTTTCTTTTTGTATTCCACTAATAATTGCCTTGTAAGTTTTAAAACTGTATCCTGAAAGGACATAAAATACATTGTCTTGAGGAGTTAAACTCCATTTAAGTTTGTTTGTCTCAAATAAATTCTTTGCCAAACAGTATATTTTTTCATTTCTTGATATCAAAATCCTATATTGTCTCATCTTTTCATAAACATCATTAAATAATCTTATGAGTTTGTTCAAATCCATTCCTTGAAAACTCACCTTATTCAATATCGCTTTCTTTTTATCTCCCTTTTTATATTGTTCAGCTCCGATTTCTCCAATAAGTAAGCCTAATAAAAAGAGTGATGCCATCTGTTCAGAGTATTTAGACTCTCTGAGAAAAGTAGTAATATTTTCATCTAATTCTAAAGAACTTAAATATTCTTGAGTATCATTCATTCTTTCACCTCTATCCAATAATTTTAGTTTTTCAAGATAAATCAGAAGAAGATTTTGGAATACTAAAGTCTGAGAAAAATTATAATCTTTAAAATCTGTATCAAATCTTATTTCACGAATTCTTTCAATGAATTCTTTTATCAAAACTTGATAATGGAATGGAATATTACTAAAAACTTGATAATAAAATGTTAATGTAAATTTCGTTTTTTTACTGATACTCTTTCCAATAGAAAATAAGTAATAAATTTTTCCAAGAGAAAGATACATATTGCGGTCATTAAAAATATTGAAACCTAAATTTTGAACCTCAATTGCTTTTTCTCTTATCTCATCTAACCTGCTTGGGGGGACATCCTGTATCAATTGATAAACTTTTAATTCAGCCTGTTTTTTCTCAGCAAAAAGGAAGTTTAACATAAAATTGTCCTGATAATTTTCATAAATTATGTAATCTTCTATTCTCTTCTGGAATTCATGTAAACCACCAAGGCTCGCTGATGCTGAAAACTTATCCTTGAAATAGTTAGACCATCGTTCAATTTTAAAAAATGGGAGCTTTTGAGATAGATGAAATGCAGGCAAAATATAGACATTTGATTTAGCAAAATAGATTTTCATTTTGTTTTTAATGAATGACTCAGCCGCTAATATGGATTCATAACAATTCCTGCAAATCGCATAATTTTTCAAAAAATTTTTATTTCCCTTTAGGTTACTCGAGAAACCAACTTTGTCAGTTATATAGAACTTAAACCAAAACTTTGTTGTATTCCAAGTTACCTCGCCTTCTGAACCACATACATGACATAATCCTTCATCTTTATTGTTGATAAAAATATCATCTATTAGACTACTGTAAATATATTTTTGGTAGTTATCATAGTTGATTAGTAATTGTCCATTCAAACTAAGAGTAAATAGAGATATTTCATTTTTATTCAAGTTTGTCTCTTTCTTTATATGATTCATTAGTTCATTTGATACGATCTCTACAGCTTTTTTTGCCCTTCTTCCAGAATATTCCTCTTTAACCTTGTTGATTACTTTTTCGGGGTAAAAATCCATTCCTATTTTAGATAAATCCCATATGTATCTGTATCTTTCGTATTGATTCTCTGTTGAACTAATTGATTCTTTATCTCCCAGATCAAAATAAATGGATTCTTTTAATTTTTTTAAGGTTTCCTTCAAATCACAATCAGGCAATTTTTTAATAAGATTAGGAATTGTTTGAGATATTAAGTATTCTAAATTATTAGTTGTTAACTTGTCTTGTTCAGAATTTGAAGGGGAGTTACCAACCCAAAGATATTTAACAGGGGTTTCATCTGATATTTCCTCGAGTTCAATATCAAGACTATAGCTCTCTAAGTCACCACTCCGTGAAATATTCAATATTACTAAATGTTGCTTTTTGTTATTTTTTTCTTTTGAAATGTCTTCTGCTAAAGCTCTGACAAAATCACCAACATCTGCTTGTTCTCTCAAGAGTTCTTTTCCGATTTGAAGCAATGATTCTATCATTTCTCTTAAAAATATCAAAAATTAGGACTTAAATTCAACTAAATTTCTAAAAAATTTTTAATTCAAATATTGGTAAAATTGTTCTGAAGTCTATATTTTCGCTTCTTATCTACCCCCTCCGCGACTCAATACATCCAAATCCTTGACTGTTCTTTGCACCGAGTCCTGTGTCAAAGGCAAGATTAAAGAGCTTTTCAGGCAGTCTTAGTTCAAAAATGCCATCCCATCCTTTTATTACTGTGCCTTTGTAAAACACTATCTTTTGATTCCTCGAGTTAACTCTTATTGGTCTGATTGAGCCCTCGTTCATCTCCTCTCCTGTGAGAGCCCTTAATTTCTTACTTAAATTTTCAATGATTAAGCGTTCGAAATCCTCCTCAAAGGGGCTAAAGTAGTAAGTCTTCTTCCTTCCATCATGAGTAAGAAGTGTGCTGTAAACGGTAATTGGCGATAAAGTTTCAACTATTATGTTTTCCTTGTATTCTGGCAATCCCTCAACTGAGACAGAATTTACGATAAATTTCTGCCCCGCTAAAGTAAATACTTGAGTTCGAATCATGTTCATTGCAAAGGACTCAATGAATTCTCCAAGTGGAGATGCTACGGTAAGATTAATATTTCCAAAAATTCTAATCTTGCCACTTCTAATTTCAAATTTTCCCTCTGGAATAAGTCTTGAAAAGGTGAACATTTTAAATCTTCTTTCTGTTTCAGGGTCTATAAAACCTTGATTATGTAAGTGTTCTGCTATCCAGCTTTCAAGTGACGAGTAAATAAATCCCTGAATTATTTCATTGTAGTGCAGTGGAAGATTTACAGGTTTCAAATTCTCAGCACAAAAGTTTATTTTAACACGCATTTTTTATTGCCAACTTCTAACTTCCATCTGATTTTTTTATATTTACCAGATAAAATGAAAAGGCGATTAGAAGAATGCCTATGGCAAGGAAAAGCAGATTAGTCATATTCCAGCTTTCTTGGCTTATAGAGTATTTGAAAAAAGTTACTATGAGAACCATTATTATTACCTTTGCAATCTTGTCTTTTAACTGGTCAAGAGAATGAATCATGAGAATTTTGGACGATTTAGTATCTTCCTCAATATGCTGAATTTTGCTGATAAACAATTCATATAAGCCTAATCCAAAAATCAGGAGTACAGTGGCTATTAAATAATTATCTATAGCGCCAATTATCTTTGTTATGGACTCTTTCTGGAGGTATTCTATGCTACTAACCTCAAGAAATAAAGTTTTTTTTATCAGAAGCAAAATATCATATGTCCCCAATAAAACAAGAAATGTGGCGGCAATGAGAGAAGATATGACGGCAAGAATGAGAATTAGTCTGCTTTCCCAAAGAAGTCTCTCGAGTATCCTTATTATGACTATTTCTAATCTTTTCATAGTTAATATTCTACCATCTAAGTTTAAATATTAAAAGAGACAAACTCTACTCCTAACGAAAAAATCTATACTTAATCAGAAATCAATCAGTAATATCTATTTCACAAATTATCTCGAAAGATGATAAATTTTATCAATCTATAGCAATAGGAGGAGCGATGCAAACTATAGATGCAAGAGGGCTTGGCTGTCCAAAACCAATTATTCTCGCCGAGGAAGCTTTGAGCAAAATTGAAGAAGGTTTCATTAAAGTTATTGTTGACAATGAAGCTTCAGCGGAAAATCTGAAAAGATATGCCGAAAGATTTGGCTATTATAATGAAATAGAACATCAAGATAATCTCTGGATTGTTAAAATTATTAAAGGCTACGCATGTAGAATAACAAAGAGTGAGGACAAAAAGAGCAAAAAACTACTCCTTGTAATAACATCTGATGTTATTGGTAAGGATGAAAACCTTGGAAAAATATTGATGAAAGCTTTTCTCGAGACCTTATTAGCTACTAATCAGATTCCTGACATGATATTTCTCATGAATACAGCTGTAAAACTCTCAACAGTGGATGAAGAGTTTATCGATATATTAAAAAAGATTGAAGAAAAAGGCGCCGAGATATTCACCTGCGGAACATGCCTTAAGTTTTTCAATCTTGAAGAAAGCCTGAAAGTCGGCTACCGAGGCACAACCAATCATTTTGTTGAAGGGTTGTTTGACTTTGAAAAAACCGTATGGCTTTAGTTTTTTCATCGTTAGAGTGGAAAAATTGACCCTATGGGTTAAAAAATGCCTAATTTTTGACAGTCCGATTTAGAAAAATCAACAAAATTTAACCACTAAATTCTGGCACATCTCTTGCAACTAATTAAAGAAAATACTCAAGGAGGCACAAATGAATCCGAGAGCTGTTGTGTTTACTCTATTGAGAGATTTAAATAAATTCATAGTTCTTAACATCGTGTTTTTCCTATT
This sequence comes from Nitrospiraceae bacterium UBA2600, assembly GCA_002339325.1. Taxonomy (GTDB): domain Bacteria; phylum Nitrospirota; class Thermodesulfovibrionia; order Thermodesulfovibrionales; family Thermodesulfovibrionaceae; genus Thermodesulfovibrio. The sequence continues at coordinate 15,485 of DDKK01000016.1, forward strand.
AACGCTTTCAGGAATACTCTATCTCTTAGGCTACGACTACAAAGAAACAATGCTGATGATCACATTCTCTTTCATATTTGCTCTTTCTTTTAATTTTATATTAGCAAGAGTAATGAGGAGAAATGTTGAAAAAATTATTCAAAAATCTTTTGAAAAGGTAGAAAATCAGCTTTATTTTGATGAGTTAACTTCTGTATACAACAGAACTACAGGCATAAACAGGCTAAAAGAGGAAATTTCAAGAGCTCATAGAAGTGGGAGTCCTCTCTCAATTGCAATGGTCGATATTGACAACTTTAAGTCAATAAATGACACATATGGACACGTTATTGGTGACAGGGTCTTAAATCATGTGGCAGTTCAGATGAAAAACTTTTTAAGAAGCTGCGATGTCGTTTCTCGTTATGGCGGAGAGGAGTTTCTTGTGGTGCTTCCAGAAACCGATGAAATAAAAGCCTATATGGCTATGGAAAGAGTAAGGCGTGGTATTGCAAAAAAACCAGTCAGAGTTGGACAAGAGAAAATTTACATAACAGTAAGCATCGGCATCACAGAAGTGCAGTATAATGAAGATATAACAGAGTCAATAAATAGGGCTGATATGGCTCTTTATCAAGCTAAAAAATCAGGAAAAAACAGAATTGACATTCAAAACAGTTACTCCCAGAGCTTCAGGCTGTCATAAAAATGTCAACTCTATCTCGCCAGTATTCCTGCAGTTGAGCCTGCAGAGATGAAACTGCTTTCAAAGTAGGGTTTTCTTGCAGAAGTCTCTCTGCCTCTGTTCTTGCAATTTCGAGTATGTCCCTGTCTCTTAAAAAATCAGCAATTTTTAAATCTGGCATGCCAGACTGTTTTACTCCAAATATTTCACCAGGACCTCTTATCTTCATATCTTCTTCGGCAATTTTAAAACCGTCAGTATAATTAATCATTGCCCTTAGCCTCAGTTTTGCCTCTTCAGTTGTTTTGTAAGGAATTAGAATACACTTTGATGGCCTTTGTCCCCTTCCAACTCTCCCCCTCAGTTGATGAAGCTGAGCAAGTCCGAATCTTTCAGCATGCGTTATTATCATTAAAGTAGCATTTGGAACATCTACGCCAACTTCAATGACAGTAGTCGCAACCAAGATATCTATTTTGCCGTTACGGAAATCTCTCATTACCTCCTCTCTCTGTTTTGCCGGCATTTTCCCATGAAGTAGTCCGACCTTGAAAGAGGGAAAAATCCTTTGTAAAGCCTCATATCCCTGCGTAGCAGATTTTAAGTCCATAGTCTCAGATTCTTCTATGAGTGGATAGACTACATATACCTGCCCGCCAGAATTTATTTCATCTTCAATCATTCGGTATATTAGTTTTTTGTTTTCAGAATCTACTACTTTTGTTATTACAGGTTTTCTTCCAGGAGGAAGTTCGTCTAAGACGGAGTAGTCTAAGTCGCCGTATACTGTAAGAGCCATAGTTCTTGGTATGGGAGTAGCAGTCATTACAAGAGTGTCTGGAGATGTGCCTTTCTTCTTCAGCAAGGCTCTCTGTATGACTCCAAATCTGTGCTGTTCATCGATTACAACAAGCCCTAATTTTCTAAAAATTATCCCCTCTTGAATAAGAGCATGCGTTCCTATAACGATATCTGCAGCACCAGAGGCAATCAGATTCGCTCCTCTGTTGTATAGGGAAGTTAGGATTGTAACGTTTACGGGCAATCCTTTGAGCATGTTAGATATGTTAAAAAAGTGCTGCTCCGCTAAAATCTCTGTAGGTGCCATGAGAGCAGACTGATATCCGCATTCAACGGCTGTAAGCATTGCTGCGAGAGCTACAACAGTCTTTCCTGAACCTACATCTCCCTGCAGTAGTCTATTCATAGGAGTAGGTTTCCCCATATCCTCAACTATCTCATCGATAACCCTCTTCTGAGCAGAAGTGAGCTTGAAGGGAATTTGCGAGAGAAACTTCTGTAAAAGTTTACCTTCTGGTTTTAGAGATAACCCCTTCTCAGCAAGTCTGTTCCTTTTCAGAAGAAGAATTCCTAATTGCAAAAGAAACATCTCATTGAAAACAAGTCTACGGTGATATATAGATTTCCATTCATTTAGAAGCTTAATGTCAACATTTTCAGGAGGAGAATGGACATTGCTGATTGCTTCTCTGAGAGATGGCATCTCTAATTTTTTTATGATATTCTCTGGGACATAATCTTCTATGAAAGGCAATGCAAAATCTAAGGTATTTTCAATTATGGATTGAAGCTGTTTTTGAGAGACACCTTCCGTTAGACGATATACTGGAACAATCTTACAGTCCGTAGAGTTAGAATCGTCGTCTGTTAATTCATAGTGAGGATTTAAAATTTCAAGATATACTCCTCTGAAATCAAGTTGGGGCTTTCCAAAAATTCTGATACTTTGCTTCTCTTTAAAAATTTTCTTAAGATAACCTTGATTAAACCACTTGGCCTTTATAAAACCCGTTTTGTCTGAGACTACTATTTCAAGGATTGAAAGGTTCGGTTTCGGTTTGGTCTCATTTATCTGAACTATCTTTCCTTCAATAGATACGGGCTCGCCTGGCTGTATCTCAAAAATTTTCTTTCTGTTTCTTCTGTCTTCATATTGAAAAGGTAAATAATAGACCGCGTCTTTTACTGTTTTGATGCCTAACTTTTGAAGAAGAAGGGCTTTCTTAGGACCTACTCCTTTTATGTATTGAATGGGAAGGTCTAATCCCTTTGAGTTCATTAATCCTTTGCATTTTCTTCTTTCTGCAAGTTTTCTTTCAGTGTTTTATCAACTTCCTTTATCTTAATCTGTGCGTATTCGGATTCACTTAACACATCTATGCTCCACCCTGTAAGCCTTGAGGCAAGTCTGACATTCTGCCCTTTCTTTCCTATTGCCAGAGAGAGTTGTTCGTTTTCCACAACAACTACGGCAGTCCTTTCTGCCTCGTTTATTCCAACTTTTAAAACCGTCGCAGGAGTTAAAGCTTTAGCAATAAAGAGGCTCATGTCATTGCTGTAAGGAATTATGTCTATTCTCTCTCCCTTTAACTCTCTTACAACAGCCTGAACTCTCGTTCCTTTCATGCCAACACAAGCACCAACGGGGTCAACAGCAGAGTCTTTAGAAGTAACGGCTATTTTAGTTCGCTCACCGGGGTCTCTTGCAATGCCAATTATTTCTACAATACCGTCTTGAATTTCTGGCACTTCAATTGTGAAAAGCCCTTTTACAAAATTGGGATGTGTCCTTGAAAGTTTTATTATTGGCTCTCTCGATGTTTGTTTTACTTCTACGATATAGGCTTTAACTATATCTCCTCTCTTTAAATTGTCCTGGGGCAGAAGTTCTCTTTCTGGCAGTATTGCTTCTGCATTACCAACGAGAATGTAAAGATTACCCTTTTCCTTTCTTAAAACAGTTCCGCTTACAACAGTTCCGACTTTATCCTTAAATTCCTCGTAGATTACAGAACGTTCAATCTCTTTAATTTTCTGAAAAAGAACATGCTTTGCCGTCTGCACAGCAATTCTACCAAAATCCTGAATTGAGAGAGGAACTTCTACAGTGTCTCCAATGCCTTTGTCAACATATTTCTGTTTAACTTCATCTATTGAGATTTCCGTATAGGGATCGTTAACTTTTTCAACTACTTTCTTTAACTCAAATATATTTATGTCAAAACTCTGTGAGTCAATTTTTATCTTAATTGAAGATTTATTTCCGTATTTTTTTCTTATTGCCGAAATAAGAGCTGTCTCAAGGAGCTCTATCACTGCATCCTTTGAAATGCCCTTCTCTCTCATTATTTGTTCAACAAAAAATTTAAGTTCCTTGCCCATATCCCTATCCTAAAAAAATTTGTGCCTTTAAAATTTTTTCTATAGGTATAAATAACATTTCTCCTTTTTCTTTCCTCTTCTGTCCCTTTGTGGTCTGTTCGTCTATCTGTATTCTCACCCAATCGTCACCAACATCAACAATCTTACCTATAAAAAAAGTCTTGTCAGCAATTTTCTCTTTAGTTGTTATCTTTACTTGGCGACCCAAATTTCTAAGAAAATCCTTCTTCTCTCGTAAAGGTCTATCTATTCCTGGCGATGAAACTTCGAGAGTATAGGAGCTTTTTATCGGGTCTTCTACATCAAGAATTGCCTCAAGAGCTCTTGAGAAGTTCTCACAGTCCTTTATGGTTACTCCATTTTCCCTGTCAATAAAAACTCTAACCATTAAACCTTTTCCTCCTGGATACACTTCAACTTCAAAGAGCTCAACTCCTTCTTGCTCACTGACTTCCCTTGCATAATTCGTTATTAATTCCTTGAGTTCTCTAATGTTCATGGCTTTTCTCTGTTCAACTCAAAATAAAAGAGTGGGTTAACCCACTCTCATAAAATTTTAACACTTTTAGAAAATTTAAAGCAACACCAGGAATAAATCCCAGTGTTGCTTTCACACTGTATCCTGCCAGATTATTTTTTCTTATCAGCAGGCTTTTCAGGAGCTTTCTCAGGAGCCTTTGGTGCCTCAGGAGCTTTTGGTGCTTCAGGAGCCTTTGGAGCTTCAGGAGCTTTTGGTGCCTCAGCAGGTTTCTCAGGTGCTGGAGCTGGTGCTGGAGCTGGTGCTGGGGCTGGTGCCTCAGGCTTCTTTGGTTCCTCTGCCTTTTTGCATCCTAAAGCTAAGCTAAAGGATACCATAAGAATCAAAGAAAGAACTAATGCTAATATTTTCTTCATCTTATTTTGTCACCTCCTTTCGCCTTTAATTTTGCCGCCACAAACTGAAATCCCTTTGACTTTTATTTTTTACCATTGAACATGTTTTTTTGTCAACTATCAGTTTTTCCTTATTTTACAACTACTCTATGTCCTGTAAGGTTGATAATCAACACAACTAAGGCAATTATAACAAGGGCAAGAACAATTGCCAAGCCAGCATCGCCAGCAACTTTTATCTCATCTATCTTCAATGCAAGACTGTGAAGAGTCTGTTCATCAAGACTGTTAAGTCTGTCCATTATTTCTTTTTCTGAATATCCAAAATCTTTCAATCTCTGTGATACAATCTTCATCTCAAGAAACTTTTGCACCTTCTGCATGTCTTCGACCTTGCTGTTCAGAGACAATTCGGAAGGAATGAGCGCTGCTCCAGCAGACTGGACAAATCCAATGATAAAAATTGCTACACACAAATAGACGGCAAGAGCTTTTCTTAACATAGAGACCTCCTATTTTGTTTTTATTTTATTGATTTTTTCCAAAGTATCTTCATAAATTTTTAGTCTATCCTTATTGTCCTTCTCAAGTTCAATGGCTTTTTTTACTAAGCCTTCAGCCTCCTCGAGCCTCTCACCTTTAATACAATAAAGCCATGCCAGATTATTATATGCATCGGCAAGCTTATTGTCCTTTTTAATGGCCTTTTTATAATTTTCCTCAGCGTTATCATACTTACCCTCTTTTAAAAACAGATTACCAAGAAAGAGATATCCTCTTGCATCCGTCTTTGAAGCCTCTTTATACTGTTTTATCGCTTCCTCAAGAAGCCCTTTTTTCTCGTAACTAAGACCGAGTTGAAGATGTTCTTCTGGAGTTAAGGGGTCATTGAGAACAACTATTTGGGGCATACTACAGCCTAAAGTGCAAAGAAATGTAAAAATTAAAAAGAGCGAAAACAAGCCATATTTAACTTTTAAAAACATTGTGTAAATTATAACATAAAACTGTTAAAATTAGGTTATGCCCTACTATGATGTATCTATCCCCCTCAAACTCAAAATTCTCACTTACTACGACGAAAGAGATGAAGATTTGACAGGATATGCCGTAAAGGTTCCGTTAAAAAACAGACTATGTTATGGAATTGTTATAGAGAAAAGGAAAGAAAAGCCAGAAGAGGTTGAAAGTATTAAAAAAATAGAGAAAGTTTTAGGATGGATATATTCCAAAAATTTCATCGACTTTCTTCGTTGGATGAGTTTCTACTACATTTGTGAATTAGGAAGCATCGTAAGGCTTACTTTTTTTGATGAACTGATAGCTTTTCTCGAGGGTAAAACAGGCAAACCAAGAGGGTCAAAACATTCAAAAAATCGTCTCATCGAAAAAATAGCAGTTAATGAACAAACATTAGCTACAATTTTAGAGGCATTTAAAATAAGGGATTACAGAGCATTTCTCCTGCACACTCCAAATGTTTCTTATGAAAAAAGCTTATTCTTACACATAGCTGAGATGGTCAGTTTTATGGAAGGCCAAGTTTTATTCATTCTTCCAGAAATAAGAGAAGTTGAATCACTTTACCACTCAATAGTGGACAGAATTGGAGACAAGGCAGTCATGCTTCATAGTGAAATGAGAACATCTGAAAAGCTAAAATCTATTGAAAGATTGATGAAAGAAAACATAAAGGTAATAGTGGGAACAAGATTTGCTCTTTTTACTCCAACAAAAAATTTATCCCTAATTGCGCTTTCGCAAGAATCAAGCTGGCTTTACAAAGCAGAAGAAGCTCCCCGATATCATACGAGAGAATCTGCTATAATGAGAGGATTTATCGAGAAATGTCCCGTTGTTCTATGCGATACCATGCCTTCTGTAAGTTCCTTCTGGAATTCTACTAAGGGAAAATTTGAATATATCGATGATTTCAACAGATATCCTCATCCAGAGATATTAATTCTCAAACAACCTCTCAGCAGTATTTTTCATCCAGAGGCTCTTCTCAATCTAAAACTCAACAAAAAAGAAGGTGTAATAATCGTATCTCCCAGAACAGGATTTAGTCTTTTGAGATGTTCTGAATGTGGTGAGGTAATTAAGTGTCAGGGTTGTGGTGGTAGCATGCTTTTTCATAAGGAAAAAAACTTTACAGAGTGCAAGAGATGTAATTCAACAGAAAAAACTCCCGAATTTTGCCCTACTTGTGGGGGTGCAGAACTTCATTATGTTGGCACAGGAACGGAGAGACTTCTGGAAGAGCTTAAAAAAACAATCTCGGACAGTGATGTAATCTTGAAGGATTATTCTATAGATGACGAACAGATTGAAGGCATTTCAATTACAACTTCAGCAAAGCTAAAGAAGAGTAGTGTTCATATTTTTAAGACTGCTGTTTTTGTTGATTTTGATTTCTTTCTATCTCTACCAGATTACAGAGCATTAGAGAATGCCTTTTCAAAGGTTCTTTCATTGTGTCATCTTATAAGAAATGATGGAAATATAACAATTCAAACTCGAAATCCTGAAAATGAGTTTTTTCGATATCTAAAAAGTTATGATTTTAAAGGATTTTATCACTACGAATTGAAGCACCGTAGAGAAACCCTTTTCCCCCCTTTTGTCAGGCTAATTAAAATAGTATTAAAAACAAACAAAAAGAACACAACAGAAAAACTCGATGAGATAAAAAATTTAATTAAAGAAAAAACAAAAGCAGACCTAATAGGACCTTTAGGTAACAGAGATGAGAGTAAATTTTCCTATATTCTACGGTCTCAAAACAAAAAGGAACTCACAGAAGCTGTAAATAACTGCATTAAATGGTTGAGGAAAATGAGAGGGATTGAGATAGTTGTTGAAGTAGACCCTGCGAATTTAAAACAATAGAAAGAGTCTTGTTCTGTCTTTGCTGAATATATTTTTTGCCTTCTGTATATCCATCGCTATTTGCTGTTTCAGTTCTTCAGGAGAAGAAAATTTCTTTTCATCTCTAATTCTATCAATGAAATGAACCCTTATGGTTTTTTCAAGCAAATTCTCTCTAAAATCTAAAATATGAACCTCGTAGCTAAGCATTCTATTACCAAAAGTCGGATTTTTACCAATATTTGCAACACCTCTAAAAGTCGCAGAAAGGTGTGGTATGGTTACTTTTACAGCATAAACTCCCTCTTTAGGTATAATCTCCTGAACAGGTTCGATATTTGCCGTAGGATAACCTAAAATTGTTGACCCTCTGCCTGCTCCTTTAACTACAGTGCCGTCTATATGATATGCCCGTCCGAGAAATATATTTGCCTCTCTAATATTTCCATCGGCCAATGCATTTCTTACTGCGGTGCTACTTAATATCTTGCCTTTTCTCTTGTAAGCCTTGAGAACTTTTACTTTAAAGCCATACTTTAGGCCAAGCTTTTTTAACAGTAATCTGTCACCTTTTCTGTCTTTACCAAATCTGTAGTCATATCCTACAACAACCCATTTGGCATTGAATTTTTCTATAAGAATGTCTCTCACAAAACTCTCCGCCTCAATCTGAGCAAACTCGGTGGTAAAAGGTATTAGAACTGTTATATCGACCCCACACTTTTCAATTAGCTTCAGTTTGTCTTCTGTTGTTGTGATAACCCTCAGGGGATGTTCTTTGAAGAGAACCTTTATTGGATGGGGATGGAAAGTAATTACTACGCTTTTACTATTTGTCTGAGAGGCCTTTCTATTTATGTAATCAAAAATTTTTTGATGTCCTCTATGAACTCCGTCAAAATTTCCAATGGTTATTACTGTATTTTCTGCATCTAACTTTTCAATTCCTCTAATTACCTGCATACTTCCTCTCCATAGCTATTAGTTTCTGAAATATTGCTTCTACCTGCTGGGCAGTCTCCAAAATTGAACCAGAATTATCTATTATATAATCGGACTTTAATTTTTTCATCTCAATAGGAAATTGACATTTCAATCTTTTCTCCGCCTCCTGTCTTGAAAATCCTTTTTTTTCAAGACGCTGCAATGCGGTCTCCTCTGATGTAAACACAGTAATAACATAGTCAAATCTGTTTTGATATCCTCTCTCGAAGATTAATGGTGCTTCTATGACTACAATTATAGGCTCTCCTCTATGGGGTATGCTATCGACTATTTTGTCCACTTTTTCAAAAACTCGTGGATGAAGAATATTCTCAAGATAAATTCTCATCTGGGGATTTTCAAACACGATATTTGCAATCTTTTCTTTGTTTATTCTGCCATCTACAAAAACTTCCTCACCAAATAGTCTCCTTATTTCCTCCAAAACCTCCGGCTCTTCGAAAAGAGTTTGAACAATTTTGTCCGTATCTATAACAAAAGCTCCTAATTGTTTGAAAAGTTCTGCCACAGTGCTTTTTCCCATCCCTATATTGCCTGTAAGACCTACTTTAATCATTGTTTAAAAGCTCCTTTAATTCTTTTAGTTTTTTTAGTGCCTTCTGAGGACTAATTTTATCTATGTCAATTTTTGCAAGTTCCTCCTTTATCGGGTCTCCTTGAAAGAAAAGGTCAAGCTGCCTTGCCTTCGGAGAAAATATCTGAAATTCCTTTTTTTCCAACTTGAATAAAATCTCTTTAGCCCTCTCTAAGACTTCCACAGGAAGCCCTGCGAGACGGGCAACCTGAATTCCATAACTTTTATCAGCACCACCCTCTTGAATTTTTCTAAGAAAAATTATTTCTTCACCCCACTCCTTTACAACAACTGTAAAGTTTTTTACACATTCAAAATTAAAGGCTATGTCTGAAAGTTCGTGGTAATGGGTGGCAAACAAAGTTCTTGCCTTTATTTTTTCAGCTATATATTCAACTACAGCCCAAGCAATGCTTATTCCGTCAAAAGTGCTGGTGCCTCTGCCAACCTCATCGAGTATTATAAGGCTTTTATGGGTAGCATTATTTAAAATATTCGCTGTTTCAATCATTTCAACCATAAAGGTACTTTGCCCCTTTGATAGAAAATCTGAAGCTCCTATTCTTGTAAAAATTCTATCAACAATTCCTATTTTGGCAGACTTTGCAGGAACAAAAGAACCTATTTGAGCCATAAGAACAATAAGGGCATTTTGTCTCATATAAGTCGATTTTCCAGCCATATTAGGCCCAGTAAGGATGATTATCCTTTGATTGTCTGAGCCGATTATGAGGTCATTGGGAATAAATCTATCTTCAGAAAGCCTGCCTAATTGAATTAGCCTTTCAATCACAGGATGTCTTCCATCTTTTATTTCTATGAGTTCATCTTCATTTATCTCAGGCCGGACATAGCCATACTTGGAGGCAACTGATGAAAGAGAGAGAAAAAAGTCAATTTGAGCAATGGTCTCAGCAGTTTTTATTATCTTTTCAGTATATGGCGTTATAGAGTTTATCAAATCTTCAAATAGTTCCTGTTCAAGTATTTTCAGTTTTTCCTCAGCGTTTATTATTTTTAACTCAAGCTGTTTCAACTCTTCAGTAATAAATCTTTCTGCATTAGCAAGAGTTTGCTTTCTTATGTAATGAGACGGCACAAGGCTGAGATTAGGTTTTGTTACTTCTATGTAGTAGCCAAAAACCCTGTTATATCCGATTTTTAGAGAATTTATGCCTGTTTTTTTTCTCTCCTCCGCTTCCATACTAAGTATATACCTTTTGCTGTCTCCGCTGAGCTTTCTAAGTTCATCTATCGTTGGATTATACCCTTCCCTGAAAATTCCTCCTTCTGTAGTGGTAGTTGGTGGATTATCTGATAGGGCATTCTGTAATTTTTCTGTGAGTTCGGTGAAATCATGCAGGGATGCAGACAAATTATTCAATATCTCCGATTCGTTCATCAAAATTTCTTTTAATCGGGGGATTAACTTTAGACCTTTATGGAGAGAACTTAACTCTCTTGGATTTATTGTTTTAGCTCTGATTTTAAAAGCTATCCTCTCAATATCCGGAAAATCCTTTAAAATACTGGCAATACTCTCTCGCAAGATAAAATCTCTAAAGAAAACCTCAACGCCATCAAGCCTCTGTTGTATCTCTGAAACATTCAATAAGGGACAAGAAAGAGCATTTCTCAGAAAGCGAGTTCCCATAGCAGTATGAGTTTCATCTAAAACCCATAGAAGACTACCTTCTTTACTGCCATCTAAGGAGGAAAAAATCTCTAAATTCCTTTTTGTGGCGCTATCAATAAACATGAAATCACTAAGATTTAAAACTTTTAACTCTTTAAATTTCGTTGGCTGTTTGTTATCTTCAAGATATCTTAGAAGAGCTCCTGCAGCAGAAATGGCATTAGAAAACTCCTCTGCTCCAAAACCTTTCAGGGAGGCCACTCGGAAATGCTCAAGAAGAGTCTTATATGCACTTATATAATCAAACTTCCAGTCTTCAACGTATGTTCTCTTACATGAAATTGACTCGAATCTCATTCTGTCTTCAAAACTTGAGGGAAGTAAAACCTCACCAGGTTCAAATCTCTCCACTTCGTCGGCAATCTCTCTATTAGTCTCGTATATAAAAAATTGGCCTGTTGTCGTATCTGCCATAGCTATTCCTGTTGTGCCCTTTGAAGGATAAAGCGCCATAATATAAACATTTTCATTAACTCCCTCGGGCAGATATGTTCCGGGAGTAAAAACTTTAACCACTTCTCTTTCGACTATACCTTTTGAACTCTTAGGGTCTCCAGTCTGTTCGCATACTGCCACTTTATAGCCTTCTTTTATAAGTTTTTCTATATAAGAAGACGATGAAAAGTAGGGGATACCGCACATAGGAATCGGATTTTCTTTTGATTTATCCCTCGACGTCAGCGTTATTCCAAGTATCTTAGAGGCAATGACAGCGTCTTCGCCAAACATTTCATAAAAGTCTCCAAGTCTGAAGAAAACTATAGTATCCCTGTATTGCTCTTTAATCTTTAGATACTGTCTCATCAATGGAGTGAGTTCTTCCTGAGAGATTTCCACGAAGCTCATTTTTTTATTATAAATTAAAAACTACACTCTTTACTTGCAGAATTTATATGTTTTTTAGAGATTTACTTTAGAAATTGCAAAATTTCCCTTTCAGGAAGAGGTTTTGAGAAGAAATATCCCTGCACCATATCACATCCCATTGACTTAAGAGTTTCATATTGTTCTTTTAATTCCACACCCTCGGCAAGTGTTTTCTTGTCAAGTCTTTTTGCCAATTCCACTATTGTCTGAACAATGGCAAGGCTTTTATTGTCAATCAAAATGTCTTTAATAAATGCTCTGTCTATTTTAATGATGTCTACGGGCAAATCTCTCAAATAAAGCATAGATGAGTAGCCCGTGCCAAAATCATCCATGGCTATTTTAGGTGAATTTTCCATTGTTTTTATCTGCCTTAAAATCTCCATCGCATATTCAGGATTGTTTATAAAAACCCTCTCGGTTATCTCAATTGTCAGTCTGTCCCTGACTTCCTCGGGGATAGAACTGAGAATAGTTAGAAACATGGGATTTCCAAAAGTTTTACCCGATATGTTTAGGGAAATATTCACATTCCAACTCTTTATTTTTTCTGTAACCTCCTTGACTGCCCAGTTTTCAAAGGAGTTTAAATACTGACTGTTCTCTAAATAATCAATAAAAAGGCTGGGCATGTAAATTTTATCTCCTTCAATAATTCTCACAAGAGCCTCAAAACCAGCTACTTTTAAGTCTTGCGAATAAAAGTAAGGTTGATAGTAAAAACTGAAAAGTTCCTCTTCGGTAGCTTTTTTTATAAGATTAAAGACTTTCCACAGTTTCTCAGCCTCTTTTTCTATGTCATTATTAAAAAACTGAATTACTCCAGGACCTGATTTTTTAGCTTGTTGAAGAGTGATATCTGCTCTTTCATATAAAACTTTAAAATCCGAGCCATCCTTAGGAAAAATTGCTATGGAAGCATTAAAAAGTATATTTACTGCACTTTCTCCTACAGTAAAGACAGAGTTGTTTAATTCATAGAGCTTGGAATAGGTTTTGTATATGTCCTCAGAGGTCTCAGCCATAAGATAAATTCCGAAGCTATCTGCGGATATTCGTGCAATTATTTCAGTGGATGTAAAAGTTTTTTTAAGTCTTTCTGCAAATATTTTAAGTATTTGGTCTCCTGCCTGAATGCCGTAAATCTTGTTAACATAAGTCATATCATAAATATCTAACAAAACCAATAAGCCTATGAACCTCGTTTCATATAATTTCTGAGAAACATTAAGCAAAAAACCATTCATATTTAAAAGACCCGTAAGAGCATCATAATTCTGAAGGATTTGGATTCTCTCTGAAAGCATTAAATTTTCCGTAACATCCTTTGCTACGGCAACAAATCTCAAGAGGTCTCCTGGAAGTTTTACAGGAATTATTTTTAAGTCAACATGAAAAATCTCTCCATTCTTCTTTCTGTTAGGAGTTATGGCATTAAAAATTTTGCCTGAAAGTATTGTGCTCCACATCTCTTTGTAAAACTCAGGCGGATTTAAGCCGGATTTAAATATTCGTGGATTTTTTCCAATTAATTCGTCTTTCCTATATCCGCTTATTCTCTCAACAGCTTCATTAACATATACTATCTTTCCGCTTTCGTCTGTAACCAATATCCAAGTATCGGAGTTTTTAAGAGCTTCTGATATAATTGTATTCTGCCTGATTCTATCAACTCTCTCTAAAGCAAAGGATATGTCGTGTTGAATTTCTTTAAGAATAGGTAAAATTAATTCATTGAAAAATTGTGGGTAATCTGAATAAAGCTTGAGCAGGGATACAATCTTTCCGAATTTAAAAAGTGGAATAGTACATGAAGACATGAAACCTCTGCTTATCAGTTCTGAGGCGCATTTCTGCTTCTGTAGATATAACCTTGAATCTGAATTTATCGAGATTTCTCCTTTAAACAAAGCATCAGATGTAAGAGTTTCTCCTTCTGGAATTCGATAATCGAAAACATCAAAAATACCTCTATCCTCTCCATATCTGAAGATAGGAATAATTTCACTTTTTGCATCATTAATCTCTCCCACCCATGCCAATTTCAAATTCAGCTTTTCTACAAGGGCTACACAAATCTTATGGTATATCTCCTCTTCTGTTAATGACTCGGTAATTATTCGGTTTATCTGCATTAGCATTTCTTTAAATCTTTCTGAGTATTTTTTTGAACTCATGTCATAGAAAACTATAAATCCGCAGTATAGCCCTCTGAAAAGAATGGTGTTAGTCAAACACTCTACAAAAACCACCGAACCATCTTTTCTCTGAAAACGAATGTCGTATATCTGAGAGAATTTTTCTCCTTTAAGCCTTCTCTTAATATTATTTACAACCATTTGTCTGTCTTCAGGATAGACAACATCTTGGCTACTCATTCTCTTTAGCTCTTCCTCCGAGTAGCCGAGAATATTTCTTGTATACTCGTTGGTGAAAATAATTCGCTCATGATAGATTATGATTCCAATATTTGGAGAGGTAATCAGAGCTTCTGAAATATCGTGATATGCCCAGTCTCTAAGTAGGTCTTCAAGCTGACGGTAGAGAGCCTTCATGTTTTCAATCTCTTCAGAGGAGACATGTCGAAAATCTTCTATCGACAACAGAAGCTCTTTGTATTGTTCTAAAGATGGATGTATCGTAACGAAATGAGAAAGGGGAAAGCAGAAATCTCCAGAATAATTTACCGAATAATCATGAGCCGAAAATTCATCTGGTGAGGTATAAATAAAGCCGATATCAGCCTTTCCTTTTATTACAAGCTCTGTTATTTCATCAAAATTTCTTGCAAATGTGAGTTTGAATTTTCTGTATTCCTTCTTGTGAAGCAACAGTGGCAAGAAAAAATATCTCTGATTTACCATGGCAACTCTTATAACTTCACTTTCGGAGGTGTAATCTTTAGAGGTAATACTGCAAATGCTTCCTTCTTCGTCTCTTAGCTTACCTAAAAGCAAAAATCCTCTATCTAAAAGCTCAAGAGTAGTATCTGGATTTGAGTAAAAGATATGATATTTTTTGATTAGTTCTTCTGTTATAGAGAAATCGGCAAGTATCTCAATCTCGACCTTCTTTTGCAGAACTTCAGCTATGAGACCAGCTAAATACTTCCATTTTTCAAGCTCCTTTGTCTTTATGTGGGGACAAAGGGCTAATCTTATTGTTTCTTCGGACATATTAGAATTTTGTCAACTTAGAAATTTCGTCATTAACCTTTATAACTGTAGAGAAAACTTTATATGTTTCGTTTAGCATGGAAGCTGTATTAGTAATTCTTTTTGATACATCTGTTAATACCTGGCTTTGCTCCTCAATAGCTGTAGATAGAGTGCTTACAGCGTCTCCAACAGTGTCAGACATTGCCTTTGTCTTTTCAAAGGATTGTCTTATATTTTTCATCTCATCCTCTATACTTGAAAATAACTCTCTTATTTTTTCAACCTCTCCTACGGCATAGGTCACTCGGTCTCTAAGATTGCCGAGAATCTTGCCTATATCCTTTGTAAGAGCCTCTGTTTTCTGAGATAGCTTTCTAATCTCATCGGCCACAACTGCAAATCCTCTTCCTGCCTCACCTACCCTGGCAGCTTCAATGGATGCGTTGAGAGCAAGCAGATTTGTCTGGTCTGCCACATCAGATATGGCTGTCACCACATGGCCGATGTTCTCTGTAGCATGACCAAGGTCTCTTATGTTGTTTACAACCTCAATAATCTTGGCATTCTGAAGCTCTATGTCTCTAACTCTTTTCTCCAGTTCCTCATCCATTGCTTCATTCTGATTGACCATAGTCCTTACTTCTTCATTAATTGATGCAACACTCTTAGACATATCTCTTATTGTTACGTCAATCTCTTCCATGGCAGTGGCAATTGAAGAAACCTCGTCTTTGATTCTCGTGAAATTTGAATCAATAAGCCCCATTGTATTTGATATGGTAGAGCCTACAATATTGGATTTTATTATCCCTGAAGAGAGAGTTTTAATTAGAGAGAGATTTGTATCAACATACTTCTTGTTATCAGTATTAAGCTTTTTCTTTTTGAAAAACATATGTTCCTCCTATCGATAAAATTCATCGGCAATATCAACGCCACACCTCAATCCACTCAGCCAGTTAAAGAATTTTTGAATGTGGTCTTTTTTGTAAATTATAGCACCGTGCTGCGGAGCAACTATATTTATATCAAGCTTTGATACTTTTTCAAGATATTTCTTTACAACACTGTTTGAAGCAAGGTATCTACGGTGAAAACCCTCCATTAACTTCAGGTGACTTTCAAAATCTTCAACGTAAGTATATCTCTGGCCTTTAGGGAAAATGGCTGCACCTAAGTCTCCTGTAAACAGAGTTTTAGAACGAGGGTCGTAGACGTGAAAGTTTGCAACGGAGTGAAGAAAATGGGCAGGAATTATTTCCAGATAGTCACCGCCGGGAAGGCTTATTTTTCCCCCTCCCTCTTCTATGGGCACTATTTTGCTCATATCAAATATTCCGTAGTGAGGTAAAAATCTCACCCACCACTTTGATATGTATACCTTTGCACTGGTAACGCTTAACCAAAGGGCAACACCTGAAGATACATCGGGGTCTTGATGGGAAAAAAATAGATGCTGTATTCTATCAAGCTCTACGTATCTTGACACATTTGCCACAACTCTTGGAAAAACATGGACACCTCCAGGGTCGAGAATAACTCCTACTCCACTGTTTTCAATCAAATACTGATTTACCTGAACAAGCCCTTCCTCTTCATGTTCTTCCCATCCGAGCCATATGAATTTATGTTTTCCATCGTCATAGAGAGTGTCTCCCCTTACAATATCAACTTCTTTACCTAAAGATGGCATAAGTTCCTCCTGTTGATTAAGAATGGATATTACGTAAATTTTAAAATAATGCAGGGAAAACTGTAAAGCAAATTAATTTTTTAGGAATGTTTGGCCGTTGATTGTAATGTTTAATAAAAAGACAGAGGAGAGTTGTCACTTATAACAACTCCCCTATTTTCTATAACAGTTCTTATATGCTTTGGAAGAGAAAACATGGATTTATGGCTCTCTAAGTCATAAAATCTGAGTTTTCTCTCTATGAAACTCAATTTTTCATTTAATGCTTCCTCAGCCTTGCCTGGGTCTTTTCTCTTCGAAGCGATGGTAAAGCCCCATGGAGAGAAGAAGGATGGAATATAGGCGATGTATGGTTTTACATAGGGAAAAACTTCTCTCAAGGTTCTTATGATGGATGAAAAAACCTTTAAATTTATCAACGAAGCAGATGCAGACTGGGTTACCATCATTCCGTTTTCCTTCAGACATTCCTTTACTTTCTCGTAAAATTCCTTTGTATACAGTAAAAAAGCTGGCCCTTCATCTTCAGGTTCAGGTAAATCTATTATGACTACATCGAAGTATCTACTTGTTTTTTCAATGTATGCCCTTGCATCATCTATGATTAACTTAACCCTCGGATCTTCAAATGCTTTCATGCTCCACTCTGGCAGATATTCTTTTGATATCCTTATAACAGTTTCATCAAGGTCAACCATTACCACCTCTTCTACGGGATGCTTCAGCACTTCTCTTAAAGTAGCACCTTCTCCACCACCAGCTATCAAAACTCTCTTTGCCGAATCACTAAGAAGCATTACAGGATGAACAAGTGCTTCGTGATAAATAAATTCATCGGCCTCTGCAGATTGCATCCTTCCATCGAGAAAGAGGCATTTGCCAAAGTTTCCTGCCTGAATAATCTCAATTCTCTGATAAGGAGACTTTCCTGAATAGATTATCCCCTTCAGAGAATGGCAGAGTATTTCATCTTCTGATGTCTGCTCAATATACCATCTGGAGTTCTTCATGGCATATCTTATGAGGCAACTTTTCATTATTATGAGATATTATTCCTCTTTTCATTTCTACAATAGAAGGACTTTTGCACTCAAAGGCTTCGATTATGTATTGGGCTGCAATTTCAGGTTTGATAGTATCTCCGCATGTAAAAACATCAACAGCAGCAAAACCATACTCTGGCCATGTGTGAATAGTAAGATGCGATTCAGCGATAACAACAACACCACTGATACCAAAGGGGCTAAATTCATGGAAATTGATGTTAATTATTGTGGCGTTTGCTTTTTTTGCTGCATCAACCAGAATGGTTTGAACACTGTCAAGATCCTTGAGGATCTCGGGGTTGCAGTTTTTTAATTCAATTAAAAGATGGGTCCCTAAAGCATACAATTTTCGCCCTCCTCCCACAGAGATGAAAACAGAGACAAAGTCCCTGCAAACTTTATATATTAATGGATAATATTTTTTTTTGTCAATTTTTTTGTTGCTCGGTGTGGTTATGCTAATAAAATCTTATGGCAATATGCGCAATGCTCAATTATGGAGGTATCCCTTTGAAAATCTTAAAGGCTGTCGCACCACTTTCTTGCATTCTGAAAGAGTTTAAGCCACGGAGAAACTTTTAATTTCTCCCAACCATCAGGCATCCATTGCCACTGCCACAACATGAAAGACCTCTCTGGATGAGGCATCATTGCAAGATGTCTACCATCTTCTGTGCATAAAGCAGTAATACCTAATGGAGAACCATTAGGATTAAAAGGATAAAGCTCTGTCTCATTTCCATCATCGTCAACATAACGAAGAGGTGCAAGATTCTTTTTTAGAACATAATCAAAAATCTCTCTGTCTGGGAAATATGCTCTTCCCTCTCCGTGCGCTATCCAAATACCTAACTGGGAGCCCTCCATTCCTCTTAGCATGATAGACGGCGAAGGTAGTATTTTTACAGTAGCCCAGCGTGATTCAAATCTACCTGACTTATTCCATATAAAGCGAGGCTGCTTTGTATCCTCTATGCCATACCATGGAACCCATCCGATTAAGGCCATCAGTTGACAGCCATTACAAACTCCTAAACTGAAAGTATCTGTTCTCGTATAAAACTTTTCGAATTCACTCTTTAGATGAGAAAATTTAATACAACCCGCCCAACCCTTCGCTGAATCAAGAACATCGGCAAAACTAAAGCCTCCAACAAAAGCAATTCCCTTAAAATCCTCAAGAGTTATCTTTCGGTCAATCAAATCCTGCATACACACATCCCAAGGCTCAAAGCCTGCCAAGTAAAAGGCTGCGGCCATCTCTCTATCTCCGTTACTGCCTTCTTCGCGAATAATTGCAACCTTTGGTTTTACTTTCCTCCGTAGGACAATAGATGGGGTTCTCTCAGGGATAAAATTTAATTTATAAGTTGGAGACTTTCTATGATAGATTACCCTCTTTTCTTCGTCAACACACTCTGGATTTGCTTGAAGCCTGTCAATTCGATAACTTGTCTCTTCCCATAGGTCTCGCAGCTCTCTCATGGAATAATTAAAAATTATCTCTCCCTCATGCTCTATAGTTACAATATCTTCTTGACAGGTCTCAGCAATTTTGCTGTATGGAATACGGCTTTGCTTAAGTAAATCTTTAACTATCTTAAATTTACTATTAGATACTTCAATGAGTAGACCTGGTTCTTCACTAAAAAGCTCTTCTATTATTCCTGATTGAGAGCAATTTAGTTTAATTTTAATTCCTGAAGAACCTGAAAAAGCCATCTCAAGAAGGGCTGTTATTAGACCTCCATCGGATATGTCATGACCGGCAAGTATCAGTTTTCTATCAATGAGTAACTGGACTAAACTGAAGGTTTTTTTAAGCAATACAGGGTCTTCAAGGTCAGGGCAATCATTGCCAAGCTGTCCAAAGCATTGAGCAAGGGCTGTTCCCCCTAATCTTCTCTTCCCTTTTGACAAATCTATGTGTATTATTAAACTCTTACCGCTTGCCTTGATATTAGGTGTTATTATTTTATTTATGTCAGGACATGGTGCATAAGCTGATATTACAAGCGTGCCTGGAGACTTAACAATCTCAATTCCCTCAGGAGTTTTCACCTTAGCTGCCATTGATAGAGAGTCCTTTCCTCCATCAATGGCTATTCCAAGTTTTATCATTAGCTCAGCCATTGCTTCTGCTGCTCTGTAGAGCCTCACACCTTCTCCAGAAAGCTTTGCTGCCCACATCCAGTTGGCTGAGCATTTTATGTCTTCCAAGGCAGTTATTCTTGCCCATACTATATTTGTCAAGGCCTCAGTTACGGAAAGCCTTGCCATTGCCTCTGGATTTATCAATCCCTTTATTGGTTGCTCACCTATGGCATGGGCTATGCCTGTTTTGTCAAAGTAGCTCTGAGCAACAACGCATACATCTGAGACGGTAAGCCCCACAGGGCCTGCACACTGCTGCCTTACAATTAAACCTGTGACTGAGCGGTCAACTTTGTTTGTAAGGAATCTCTTTGAGCCAACAGATAAAAGTCTTAATACCCTGTTTAAAGCCTCTTTTATGGTTATGTTTTCCGGTAGTCTTAAAGGGCTGAGTTTTCTCTCTAATGTTTCAAGCCTGAATTCCTTTTTTGGTATCTCACCGAGAACATCTTTAAGATTAAAATCTACGGCAGTCAATCCTTCTTTGCTATCAAAAACTATCAGCCTGCCATCTCCTGTAACCTCTCCAATAACTGACCACGGAAGACGCTCTCTTTCGCAAAGAAGTTTAAACGCTTCAAGACTATCTTTTTTTATCAAAAGAGCATCATTTTCTTGATATTCGGCACCCCATATTTCAAGTACTGAAAGGCTTTCATCGCCGACTATTACTTTTCTAATATCTATTTTTGCACCTTCTGGATAGACAAGTTCTTTCACCACATTACAGTTGCCACCTGCACCTTGGTCATGAATGCTGACAATAGGATTTTTGTCTCCCAGCTCCACACATGCTCTAACAACTCTGTTGAGTTTGTTCTCCATCTCCGCATCACCCCGTTGAACCGCATTGAAATCAAGCTCTTCACTGAGCTCTCCCGATACAACTGATGATGCTGCTCCACCACCCATTCCGATTCTGTATGCAGGTCCGCCTATCTTTACAACAAACATACCCTTCTGAGGAGAGTCTTTCTCTGTATGCCTTGAGTCTATCTGTCCGATTCCACCTGTAAACATTATTGGCTTTACCCACTCTACTCTCTCTCCATCTTTCAATCGCATGCCAAAAGAACGTGTAAAACCTGCAATGAGAGGTTCACCAAATTTATTTCCGTAGTCAGAAGCACCATTGCTCGCTTCTATTTCTATCTGAAGAGGATTAGCAAGATTGGTAGGATATTTAAATGAGCTATCCTCCCATGGAAGTTCATAATTAGGAATATAGAGGTTTCCCACACAATAGGCTGCTGTGCCTGCGATGGTTAATGCACCCTTACCAGTTGCGTGGACATCGCGAATTCTACCTCCTGTGCCTGTTTCTGCACCAGGAAAGGGCGCAACACCTGTAGGGAAATTGTGTGTTTCTGCTGTAAAAATAAGATGATTAAGCTGCTTTCTTAGCTCAAACTTACTTGGGTATCCTGGTTTGGAGGGTTTCAAATATCTAACTTTCGCTCCGTAAATCGCACTGGAGTTATCTTTGAAAGCAATAACAGAATTGCCAGGATTTCTTCTCAATGGTTCCTTTACAATATCAAATAGGGTTTTCTTAAGAGGCTTTCCATCTACTATTAGAGTTCCTCTAAAAAACCAATGTCTTGAATGTTCGCTGTTAGACTGGGCAAGGTCAAAACATTCAACATCCGTTGGATTTCGCTTTAATTTAT
Organism: Nitrospiraceae bacterium UBA2600; assembly: GCA_002339325.1. GTDB lineage: Bacteria > Nitrospirota > Thermodesulfovibrionia > Thermodesulfovibrionales > Thermodesulfovibrionaceae > Thermodesulfovibrio. The sequence continues at coordinate 36,939 of DDKK01000016.1, forward strand.
CTCTAAAAAGTTTTAGATAAAACTCTATGTCCCAGTCATCCCAACCAAGACCAAGTTCATTATTTATTTTCTCAAGAGCTGTCCTTCCCTCTTCAATGACAGGCACTTCTTTTACAGCTCTTGGAACTATGCCGTGGGAGAAGTCCTCTAAAGGCTTTTCGTAAAGGCACTCGGTCATTCTATCATGAATCATGTCAAGAAAGGTTTTTACGGGAAAATTATCAATCTTAGGAACAATCCTGTATCTACGAGAACGTTCTATTCGCTGAATTTTGTTTATTCCAATACTTTGAAATATTGAAACCGCACAGGTAGACCAAGCAGTTGAGAAATTAAGGCGCGGTCCAACTTCAAAAAGCATACAATCATCTTTTAAAAGAAAGCTTTGGGAGGAAAAATTATCTGGTTCAAAAGTTTCAGACAGAAGCCACTTTAAGACTTGTTCTTCTTTACTGTCAAGTTTAGAACTTACAAGTAGATTAAAACAAATCTCCGTTTCAATATCCCTAACTTCTGTAGTAATTTCTCTCTTGATTTTATCTAAAAGTTGTTGCCTTTTGTATTCTGATAGAGCGCCTTTTCTGTAAAATCTTATTATCACTCTCTTTTTTCCTTTATGATTAGCTTACTTTCAGCTTCGGCAATAAGACTTCCCTTTGAATCTTTTATTGTAGCCTTAGCTTCAATCAGTTTTGATTTTAAAAGATTTGCATGAGCTTCTACAAGAATTTTTTCGTTAGGACTTAAAGGTTTTCTAAACCTAATCTTAAGTTCCGCTGTAACTGTACTGTACCCTAAAGAATTACCTGCATAAACACAGGCTTCATCAAGAAGGGCTGATATGATGCCTCCATGAATAATACCGCTCCAACCCTGATATTCTTTTGAAAGCGTTAACTCTGCAGAGGCTCTGCCCTTATCATGTTTAAAATTTGCTTTAAGTCCGACAGGATTAAGTTTTCCACAGACAAAACAGTAATCCTCAGTTTTCATCATTTGTTCATAAGTTCGAGAAACTCTTTGTTCGTCTTTGTTCCTTTTAACTTACTCAGTAGAAACTCCATCGCCTCTATAGGACTAAGAGTGCTCAAAACTTTTCTAAGAATCCATACTTTATTTAGAACATCGGGAGGCAGGAGTAGCTCTTCTTTTCTCGTGCCTGAAGCACCTATGTCAATGCTTGGGAATATTCTCTTGTCAGCAAGCTTTCTGTCCAGATGAACTTCCATATTACCAGTTCCCTTGAACTCTTCAAAAATAACATCATCCATTCTACTGCCTGTTTCAACAAGGGCAGTGGCTATTACTGTAATAGAACCTCCCTCCTCTATGTTTCTGGCTGTGCCAAAAAATCTCTTCGGCCGCTGTAAAGCCGTTGCTTCAAGTCCACCGGATAGAACCTTTCCAGAGGCTGGAGTAATAGCGTTGTATGCTCTTGCAAGCCTTGTAAGGCTGTCAAGAAGAATAACAACATCTATACCTTCCTCAACAAGTCTCTTAGCTCTCTCAATCACCATTTCTGATACCTGGCAGTGCCTCTGAGCAGGCTCGTCAAAGGTCGAACTTATTATTTCAGCTCCCGTTACCTGCCTTTTCCAGTCTGTTACTTCTTCTGGTCTTTCGTCAATGAGAAGAATCATTAAGTATATCTCGGGATGATTTTTCTTTATTGCCTTTGCAATAGATTGAAGTAACATAGTCTTACCAGTTCTTGGAGCAGCAACGATAAGTCCACGCTGTCCTTTTCCCACGGGAGTTAGTAAATCCATGACTCTCGTGGAAAAATCAGAGGGAGAATACTCGAGTTTAATCCTTTCTGTAGGATAATAAGGAGTTAAATTATCAAAAAGAGGTCTCGTAATAGTCTCTTCAACATCTTTACCGTTGATAGTCTCTACCTTAAGTAAAGCAAAATATCTCTCATTTTCCTTTGGCGGTCTGATTTGACCAGTAATTAAATCTCCTGTTCTAAGTCCAAACTTTCTTATCTGAGAAGGAGATACATAGATATCGTCCGGACTTGGCAGATAACTGTAGTCTGGGCTTCTCAGAAAACCAAAGCCTTCAGGAAGAATTTCTAATACACCCGAACCATAGACAGTTCCTATTTTTTCAATCTGGCTCTGGAGAATAGCGAAGATTAAATCCTGTTTTTTCAAAGAAGTGGCATTCTCGATATTGAGTTCATTTGCCATTTCAAGGAGGTCAGGAATTTTCTTCTGCTTGAGTTCAGAAATAGAAATCGGAATGCTGTTGTTTTCCATTTACTTTTACCTCAAAATTGGATTTTTAGCAGGAAAATTATCACTTTTTAAATAGAGACTTTTAAATTTCCCTTATAAAATTTTTCTGTAACCCTTCAGGAGGGCAACCATTGACTTAATTTAAGATTACAAAATTTGTGAAATTTTGTCAATAGCATTTTTGGTAAGGAAGACCTCACTCGCTGCTAACTCTTATAACGGTCTTTACATTTCCTCTTGGGTTAAAATCTCCGATTACCTCAATAAATCTCGGACAGAGAAGTTGTTTTAGGTCATCGTAAATTTTATTTGTGACTGCCTCATGGGATATATGAATATCTCTGTAAGAGTTTAAATAGAGTTTGAGAGATTTTAATTCTACTATTTTCTTGTCTGGAATATAGTTTATCTTTATAGTTGCAAAATCAGGATATCCTGACCGTGGACAAAGACAGGTAAATTCGGGGAAATTTATTTCAATTCTGTATTCTCTGTCAGGATAAGGATTATCCCAAGCCTCAAGTTTTGCTTCTCTAATTTCTTTCTCGCCATAAAGCATGCTTTCCTCCATTTATTGATTCTAATACTATTGCCTTAAGAGCATCTATAAATTTTTTTGAAGTATTTAAAGATTGCACTCTGAGCAGATTTAAACCTAAGCTACTGGCCATTTTCTTGTATACTATGTCTATCTCAAAGAGAGTTTCAATGTGGTCTGAAACAAAGCTTACCGGCACTACAAATATTTTATCAAATCCCTCTCTGGATAGGTCATGCAAGGCTTTTTCTGTTGAGGGTTCAACCCATTTTACCGGCCCTGTTCTGCTTTGATAGGAAATACGCCAATGAGATAACGATAAATTCTTAACTATTGCATGTACTGTTTTCTCAACCTCAGCAACATAGGGGTCTCCGCTTTCATGTAAAGACTTCGGTATTCCATGGGCGCTGAACAAAACAAAGCCTTCTCCATGTGCATTAAAAGCTTCTTTTATATTCTCACACCAAGCATCAATAAATAGGGGATGTTCACACCAAGAGCCAATTATGGAGTATTCAAATTTACCTTCCGCATATCTCTTAAATGCTTCAATAGCTGAACCTGATGTTGCCCGACAGTATTGAGGATATAAGGATAAAGCAATGATTCTCTTTACACCCTCTTTTTCAAACTCTTTCAATGACTGACTTATAAAAGGATACCAATAATTCATCCCTACCTTTACTGAAAACTCCTTTCCCAATTCTCTTTCAAACAGCTCTGCCTGCTTAAGTGTAATCTCCTTTAGAGGTGACTTACCACCGATTTTTTTATAAGCTTTCTCTATCTTTCCGCTTCTCAAAGTCGAGATTAACCATGCCATAGGCTTCTGAATTATGCCAAAATTGGCTATATATGGGTCTTTGAAAAGATTATACAGAAAGGGTCTCACTGCTTTGAGACTGTCTGGACCACCCATGTTAAGAAGAAGCACTCCGATTTTATCCATTCCATCTCCTGTAAAGGTCATTTTCTATGCCCATAAGGTCAAGAAGTTTGCCTACGACAAAATTTATCATATCCTCAAGACCTTGCGGATTGTGATAGAAAGCAGGAACGGGCGGAGCTATTACTACACCTAAACGGGATAATTTCAGCATATTCTCTAAATGAATGCTGCTGAAAGGCATCTCTCTTGGTGACACGATGAGTTTTCTTCCTTCCTTTATCATAACATCGGCTGCTCTTGTTATAAGATTGTCCGCAAAGCCTGAAGCAATAGCAGAAAGGGTTTTCATGGAACAGGGAACGATGAACATTCCATCGATTTTATTGGAGCCACTTGCAATAGGCGCATAAAAATCCCTCTCCGAATATACTCTGACGTCTAAATCTTTTGTTTTAAGCTTTACTGACTCAATATCTTTAAGCTCCGGTGAAAGCTCATGACTCATAACTGAGAAAGCAGACTCTGAGATTATTAAATCGACATTATAGGCTTTGGCAAGAAAAATCATAAGTGTCATTCCGTAGACTATTCCCGAAGCGCCTGTAATGGCCACGACATATTTCTTCATTTTCCTTATAATAACATTTTACTGATAAAAGAGAGAAAGGGAGACCAGGGCGGTCTCCTCTTCTCAGGGAGGGGCACCCCTCAGGGGGCAACTAAGGGGTGAGGGACATGTATGGAAGCCAAAAAAAAACCATGAAGTTACCGGGGTTCATCCCCAAGCCTTCATGGTTGTTGTTATAAATCCAACTTCAGTTGGATTTAAATTAAGTATAGGTAAATTAGTGAACTTCTGTCAACAGTTACCTTAGAGTTCGTTTTTAAATCCTCTACATTCTCTATCCGTCAAATAAAGCTGCCAGTGCTCTTATATCTTTTATTATAAACTTGTGATTTATCTCGGAAAGATAGCCCATTTTTTTCAGTTTACTAATCACCCTAATGGCTGTCTCTGTTGTTGTTCCTGTCATCTCAGCAAGTTCCTGTTTTGTTATTCTGAGGTCAATAATAACTCCTTCTGACAACGGTTTTCCGTATTTGTTTGCCAGCTTAAGAAGCTGGTAGGCTATTCTTGATGAGACATCTTCTAAAGCTATGTTCTTTAAACTTTCAATACCCGATTTAAGTCTTACAGTTACATGATGTAATATTTGAGCTTCAATATTGGGATACTTAACTATCAAAGGAAGAAAAATTTCTGATGGTATCCTGGCAACTTCACAGTCCTCAACAGCTATAGCATTTGCCGGATAGGGAAAACCCTTTATTACAGCAAGGGCTCCGAAAAAATCCTGAGAATCAATTATCTCAAGAACAATCTCTCTTCCGTCTGAAGAAAGCTTAGATATTTTAACCCTACCTTTTAGCAGTATGTAAAACCATCTTGGACTTTCACCTTCTGAAAATATTGTTTCTTTCTTTTTAAACCTAATAATTTTCAGACTCGCTTCAAGGGTCTTCAAATCGTCTTCTTTAAAATCTTTAAATAAAGGTAGTTCGCTGAGCATAGATAATTTTAACAGATTATACGTTAAAAAAAGATAAGGCCTTTACCACAGAAAAGCAATGGTAAAGGCCTTAAAAGCTTACTTAAGCAAATTATCTATATTCTGCTGAGTTCCGTAAGGGTCTTTGAATTCCTGCTCTGGTTTGAAGTTAAGCTTCTTCTCTCCACGATTATTGAGGTATTTCTTAAGTTCAAGGTCTACGTTCACAGGAACGCTTACTCCTGCCTGAGCAAGCATTGTTCTTAAAACTGCTTCAGCCTTTGATGCATAGGCTGTTGCATCACCAAGAATTCTTCCTGCCTCAGTAGGATTATGAAACCCAATTGAGTTTTCAGCACCTATGAATACTACCCTGTAAAATGCTTCAAGGTATAGGTCTTTTGCTTTGTTGTAAAGATTTTGGTCAAGTTTTTTGCCCTGCTCCTGTGCTTTGTTTGCAATCTCAAAAAGCTTTGCCGTAACTGCTGTCTGATATCCTGCCCTAAGCAGTAGACTTATTGTTCTGTCCTGGATGGTTAATACTCTCTGCTTAAGCCATTCTGGAGTCTCACTGTGACACTGCAGACACGCTTTCATATCAGATTTAAGAGGGCTCATTATTCTGTGTTCCGATACTTTGAAACCACCCATTTTTTTGTAAGGCATGTGACAGTCTGCACAAGAGACACCTGCATTCCAGTGCGTTGAGTTATTTGAGAAAAACTCAAACTCAGGATGTCTTATGTAAGCAAGTTTAAAACCTGTGACAGCTTGCTTCCACTCTGCGTAGGCAGGGTCGCTTTTTAGAACTTTAATAATATTTTCAATAGTAATTCCACCAAATTTGCTTCCCTGCCATGGGAAAAAAAGTCCTGTAGGTTTCATGTCTTTGTCTCTTGGAACAACGTATGTAACGTGACATTGGGCACAAATAATGCTACGCATCTCTTGATGAGGAATATTGTTTGTATCTACACCCATTGTCTGAAGGGCTTTAACAAGTGTGAAACCTCTTCTTATCTGAAGTGAGGCATCTTTTGGATTATGACAATCAATACATGAGTCTCCAAGCTTTCTGTGTTTTTCCGGTATCCAACTCCAGACTTCTTTATATGGTCTATTATAGTAGGCCATACCGTATTTTGCTTCCAGTTCAGGTGCATAAGAAGTTTTACAGGTAAGACACACTCCACCGGGTTTGAGTCTTGAGGGGTCAATTTCAAGCTGGTCGATTACTCTGTAAAAATGCGACCTCGGCTCATTATATTCAATTCCAAAACCCCAGCCGTTGTATAGTAATGCCATAAAAGGATATTCTGAGAGTTTATCGTAAATAATCTTGTCTGTATCCCATCCTCTTTTATATTTACTCTTTCCAGCAGGGGTTGGTTCTTGAGATTGTTTATACATTTCATAATGAATTGGATAAGCTTTACCCCAAACTGCTGGGTCAACTTCTCCTTCTGGAATTGCTACTGCCTTAAACTCCTTAGGCTTTTCAGGGGCGCAAGAAAATAAAAGAAAGGTCATAAAAAATAAAACAAATGTAAAACTGAATCTTCTCATTAAAGCCCTCCTTACATAGTTTCTCTGAAACCTGCCAATTTGTGAGATATTCTCTTATGGCAGTCCCAGCATTTTCTATCGGATACATTAATTCTTGAGACCATTCCATCATGACATCTTACGCAGTTTTCCTGAATTGTTTGTTTACCATGGGCAGATATAACAATTCTTTCAGGCACGCTTCCAGAGTAAAAATGCACAACGTCCTTTGTTCCATCAATGCCTTTCCAAAGGTAAAACTTTACCTTTGAATCATTTGGTAGATGACAATCTACGCATTTTAAAGAGTTGTGAACGCCTCCTTTCATTAAAGTTACATACTGCTCTTCCATAACATGGCATTTAGCGCAAAATTCTGGAGAGTTGGTTTTAGCAATTAGCTTAGTAGATAGGATGGCAACAATAAACAGAGAAATCAATAAAAAAACTAATAAGCCCCTTCTCATTAATCACCCCCTCGCTCCTTTTCCCAAATATACCAAAAAAAATACTTATCTTTCAACTATAAGACAGCCTTAGCAAAACAACTCTGTCACCTTGAGTGAGGAGATTGTGGTATTATAAAAATAAAAAATTATGTAGAGGGGGTATGATGAAGGTTATTCTCAAAGATGACATTCAAGGACTTGGAAAAGCTGGACAGATAATCAATGTAAAAGATGGCTATGCAAGAAATTTTCTATTGCCAAGAGGACTTGCATTAGTTGCTGACGAAAAAAACATGAAGCTCCTTGAATACCAGAAAAAAAAGATTGAGGAAGAGGCAAAAAAGAAAAGACAGGATGCCGAATCAATTGCCCAGAGACTCAGTGAGATTCAGATAACCCTTTCAGCTAAAGCAGGCGAAGACCAAAAACTATTTGGTTCAATCACTGCAAAGGATATTGCCGAAGCTCTCCAAACAAATGGCTTCTCCGTGGACAAAAAGCAGATAGTTATCAACGAGCCAATAAAAAGAGTTGGCGAATACGAGGTCGAAATTAAGCTTCTTGGAAATGTAACAGCTAAACTTAAACTAAGTGTAGTAGCCGAGTAATGGCTTATGTGAGAGAAATAAGTGCATCTGTAGACAGGCTTCCGCCTCAGAGTCTGGAGGCAGAGCAGGCTGTTCTTGGTGCATTGATACTCGAGGGAGAGGCTATAACAAAAGCCATAGAAATTCTCTCTCCTGAGGATTTCTACAGAGAAGCCCACAAAAAAATATACCAATCAATGCTTGAACTTTTTGACAAAAATGAACCCATAGATTTGATAACAATCACAGAACATTTAAGAGACAAAGGAGAACTCGACAACATAGGAGGGTTAAGCTATCTAAGCCATTTAGCAACCATAGTCCCCACTGCAGCCAACATCCGATATCATGCAAAACTTGTAAGAGAAAAGGCTTTGCTGAGAGCTGTCATTAGAGCCTGCACAGAGATTGTTACAAAGGTTTATGAAGAACCCGAAGATGCTGAGGAGATGGTCGATTACGCAGAAAGGCTCATTTTTGAAATTTCAGAAAAGAGAACTAAAACTAACTTCTTCCATATGAAGGATGTGGTAAAACACACCTTCAAGATAATAGAAAGTATGTATGAGAAAAAAGCTGTGATTACCGGTGTTCCCTCTGGTTTTAAAGACCTCGATGAACTAACCAGTGGATTTCAGCCAGGAGACCTTATAATAATCGGTGGCAGACCTGGAATGGGTAAAACAGCCTTTTCCTTGAATATTGCCCAGCACGTAGGAGTTGAACTTGGTGAGCCTGTTGCATACTTCAGCCTTGAAATGTCAAAAGAACAGATTGCCATGCGACTTCTGAGCAGTATTGCCATGGTAAACTCTTCCGCTTTAAGAAAAGGATTTATAAGTAAACGTGACTGGGAACGCATAACAGATGCAGCTGTTAAGCTCAGTGAAGCGCCAATCTACATAGATGACTCCTCCCAGATGAGTGTTTTAGAGATAAGGGCTAAGGCAAGAAGACTTAAGATGGAACAGGGAAGGCTTGCCCTGATAATTATAGACTACCTCCAGCTAATGCGGGGAAAATCAAACTATGAAGTAAGAGAGCAAGAGATAGCTGAAATATCGCGATCTCTTAAGGCAATGGCAAAGGAGCTTAAAGTACCAGTCATTGCACTAAGCCAGCTTAACAGGTCTGTAGAAAGAACATCTGACAGAAAGCCAACACTTGCAAACTTAAGAGAATCAGGTGCTATTGAACAGGATGCAGATTTAATAATATTTCTCTACAGAGACGAAGTTTACAACAAGAAAAATCCTGCCAATAAAGGAAAGGCTGAGGTAATTGTAGCAAAGCAGAGAAATGGCCCTACCGATGAAATAACTCTAACATTCCTCAGTGATTACACCAGATTTTTAGACTACACAGAGCAATACACAGGCACGGAAATAGAAGAGGAAGTTTAGAATGATAAGAAAACCGGCTGTAGCAGGATATTTTTATCCTTCCAATCCCAGAGAACTACTGAGCGAAATTAGAGATTACATGCCTTCAGCAGGTAGTCAAGATGCCATCGGTGCCATATGTCCTCATGCAGGATACGTTTATTCAGGCTCTGTAGCAGGAGAAGTCTACTCTAAAATAAAGCCAAAAGAAATATACATAATACTAAGTCCAAATCATACTGGCTATGGAAGCAACATTTCTGTTATGACCGAAGGAGAATGGGAGATACCATTGGGTAAGCTTTCAATTCATTCGGAACTTGCAAAAAAAATAGTTGAAAAAGCTTCTGTTGCCTCGGAGGACATTAAAGCACACATTTATGAGCATTCAGTCGAGGTTCAACTACCCTTTATTTTTGCCCTCAATAAAGAGGCCAAAATTGTTCCGATAACTATAAAAATGCTTTCTATTGAAGAGTGCCTAATTCTTGCGCAGGGCATAGCAGAAGCAATTGATAATTTGCAAGTAAAAGATAGAGTAATTATAATTTCAAGCACAGACATGAGTCATTATCTCTCTGATGAAGAAGCAAGAAAAATTGATGCTCTTGCGATAGATAGGATTAAAAGTTTTGACCCTTCAGGACTTTACAGAACTGTGGTTGAGCATAAAATATCCATGTGTGGAGTAATACCTACTGTAACAATGCTATATACTTCGAAAATACTTGGTGCATCGGAAGTTAGAGTAATAAAATATACTACTTCAGCAGAAGTAAGTAGGGACTACAGTAAAGTTGTAGGTTACTTAGGTGCAATTGTCCTGTAAAATTCCTCTCACCGGAGCCATTTTAGCGGGTGGCAAATCATCACGAATGAAAAGACAAAAATGTTTAATGTCTTTTGAAAGTAAGAGAATAATTGACCAGATTGTGTCTAACTTAGAAAAAAATTTCGAAGAACTCTTCATTGTTACAAACTTTCCAGAGCTCTACTTTTACACAGGTCTTCCCCTATTAGGTGATATTTATCCTTTCAGGGGACCCATGGCAGGGATACATGTGGCAATCAAAAATTCGAGCTATGATGTATTCGCCTTTGCTTGCGATATGCCATTTGTGAGAAAAGAGCTTATCTGTAACCTTGCAGAGACTCACTTAAAAAATGCAAACATTGCCACTGTTCCTTTATTTAACGGCAAGATTTATCCGCTTCCTGGAATATACTCTAAAAAACTTCATGACGAGCTTCTTAGATTAATTTTGGAAGACAAACTGAGCATGACCAGATTTCTTGATGATATAGGTGCTTATGTATTGGATGTTGCAAATTTAGACAGAGAAGGATTATCTTTTATTAATATAAACACAGAGGAAGAATTAGAAAATCTTAAAAAGGGAGGCATAAAATGTTTGGATTAGGCACGCAGGAGCTATTGATTATTCTCGTTATAGTGGTAATCCTTTTCGGAGCAACAAGACTACCTCAGATTGGCAAGGGAATTGGCGAAGCAATAAAGAATTTTAAAAAGGCAACAAGCGAGAAAGATGAGATTGATGTAACTCCTAAAAAGGATAATCCTGAAGAGAAAAAATAAATGTGAGCAGATTTCTACAGGCTGAAATTAATTTAAAGAATATCATTCATAACTACTCTACTGTTAAAGCTTATCTTAATCAAAAAAAGGCTGGCTGTAAAATTATAGCCATTGTTAAAGCCGATGCTTATGGGCACGGTGCTATTGAAATCTCTAAGGTTTATGAATCCTTAGGAGTAGACTATCTTGGCGTTGCCTTTTTTGAGGAAGCTCTCATACTAAGAGAAGCTGGAATAAATAGTAAGATTATCGTATTGTTCGATAGGGAAATTGAAGGCATCTTCAAATACAATCTAATTCCCGTCGTATTTGACAAAAAGCAAGCAGAAGCCCTATCAAAGGAAGCCTATCGCAGAGGAGTTTTTCTGCCCGTTCATGTAAAAGTTGAAACGGGAATGGGAAGATTGGGCATTTACGAATCTCCCTGTGAAACAATAAAAAAAATTGCCATGCTCGATAACATAAAAGTTGAAGGAGTGATGAGCCACCTGTCTAAAACAGAAGACGTTGAATGGACAAAGGAACAGATAGAAAAATTTAACCAAATAAGAGAGTGCTTAAAAGTTGTAGGAATTACTCCTATTTTTCACATAGCTAACTCACAAGGGCTTCTATATGAAGAGGCTATTTTTGATGCCATAAGGCCAGGGCTTATGCTTTATGGTTACGGTTCTTCTCAATTAAAACCATCCATGACAGTTAAAACAAGACTACTTGATATAAGAAGTCTTCCAGAGGCAACGCCTATTAGCTACGGAGGCACTTACGTAACAAAAAGAAAGAGCATAATAGGTGTTATACCCGTTGGATATGCAGACGGCTACTTTAGAACACTAAGCAACAAAGCAGAGGTAATTATAAAAGGGCGAAAAGTTCCTGTTTTAGGGACAATTTGTATGGACTTGACAATGATTGACCTTACAGAGGTTGAAAATCCGAAAATAAATGATGAAGTAGTTCTTCTCGGCGAGATGGGAGATACCGAGATTTCTGCCTCTCATATAGCCCAGTGGGCAGGAACAATACCCTATGAAGTGCTCACTTCTCTTGGTAGTAGAGCACGAAAAAAATACATTATGGAGGAAAACTGATGATAGCTGAAAGAGCAAAAAAAATTAAACCTTCACCAACTCTATCTGTTGACTCAAAGGCTAAAGAGCTTAAAGCAAAAGGATTTGATGTTGTAAATTTTGGAGTAGGCGAGCCAGATTTCGACACACCTGAGCACATCAAAGAAGCGGCAATAAAGGCGATTAAAGATGGCTTTACAAAGTATACCCCTGTAGGTGGAATAGATGAACTAAAAGAAGCAATTGTTGAGAAGCTTGAAAAAGAAAATGGTCTCAAATATGGCAAAGAAAACATCCTTGTCTCATGTGGAGCAAAGCATTCCCTCTATAATA
>DDKK01000002.1 GCA_002339325.1 Nitrospiraceae bacterium UBA2600
ATTGCCCAAATTTTCTTCCGTAAACCTTATTATAGAATCCATTGTCTTCACTGCCTCTACAGGATATTTCCCTGTTGTAGTCTCCGCTGAAAGCATTAAAGCATCTGTTCCATCGAGAACCGCATTTGCCACATCCGTTGCCTCAGCTCTCGTAGGTCTTGAGTGCTCTCTCATTGACTCAAGCATCTGCGTAGCTGTGATAACCAATTTTCTCTTTTTGTTAGCCGCCTCAATCAGCATCTTCTGGTAAACAGGCACTTCTTCTGTAGGAAGCTCAACTCCAAGGTCACCTCTTGCAACCATTATGCCATCACTTTGTTCAAGAATAGCCTCAATATTTTTTAAAGCCTCTCTCTTTTCAATCTTTGAAATAATCGGCGGTAGGCTTAGCCCTTTCTCTCGAGCCCATTTTTTTATGGTTCCTATATCTCTTTCATTTCTCACAAAGGATACGGCGATGTAGTCTATGTCAAGTTGTAAGCCAAACAAAAGGTCTGCCTTGTCTTTATCAGTGAAAGCATTTATGGTAGTTCTCGTATAAGGTAAGTTTACACCCTTCTTTGACTTTAAAGCTCCTCCTTCTACAACAACACCAACAAGTCTGTCCTGGAGCTTCTCAATAACTTTAATTTTTAAAAGTCCGTCATCAATCAGAATTTCCTCTTCTGGCCTTACATCTTCAAGTAAGGGAGGATAGGAAATGAATATTGTCTTGCAATTTGAAACTCCGTTACCTGCAAAAATCTCTAAAGTCTCTCCTTCAACAAGCTCGCACTCTCCATTTTCCACCTCTCCTATTCTTATCTTTATTCCCTGAAGGTCTTGTAGGATACTTATAGGTCTGCCAAGTTTTTCTGCCTCTTGCCTTATAGTTTTCACTATTCTTTCAAACCATTCATAGCTTCCATGAGAAAAATTTAGACGTGCCACATCCATTCCCGCCAGAATCAACTGCCTCAGGGTCTCCCTTTTTTCCGTTGAAGGTCCTATTGTGCAAACTATTTTTGCTTTACGCATATTTCCTCAATAAAAAATCTCTATTCCTTCCTCTCTTTTCATAACCCTTGTATGTTTTTGCCATCCTGGAGTTTTATCTTTGAAATCACTTCTAAAATGTGCTCCAACACTGTTTTTTCTATTAAAAGCAGAAAGAGTTATTAATAAGCCTACGGTTACCATATTTTTAAGTTCTATCACAAAGGGGTCTAAAGAGAAAACTTTTGAGAGTTGTTCAAAATATGGCGTTATCTTCGAAAGGGCTATTCCAAGAGACTCGCCACATCTAATAACACCCGTTTTCTCCCACATGGTCTTTCTTAGGTTTTCACGCATTTCCTTTACTGTCTCAACATCCAAATGGACAATTTTCTTCATTTCAATATGTTCTGGAAATGGCCTTTCCTCTTTGCCTTCGACATAATTAAAGCATTCCTTTGCCGCTCTATAGCCATAAACAAGACCTTCAAGAAGGCTGTTACTTGCAAGTCTGTTTGCACCATGAACGCCTGTGCAAGCAACCTCACCGGCAGCAAAAAGTCCTTCAATATTGGTTCTACCGTTTACATCTGTTTCCACTCCTCCCATTATAAAGTGTGCAGCTGGAGAGACTGGAATAGGAGAACGAGTTATATCAATGTTAAACTTCAAACATGTCGAGTAGATGTTTGGAAATCTATTTCTGATAAAATCTCTGTCAAGATGGGTCATGTCGAGATAAACATGGCTTGAAGATGTCTTTACCATTTCTGAAATTATCGCTCTCGAAACAACATCTCTGGGAGCCAGTTCTCCGAGGGAGTGATAATTTTTCATGAAAGGCTCTCCCTTAATGTTTCTTAGCACGCCTCCTTCTCCTCTCATTGCCTCGCTTAAAAGAAAAGCAGGCACATCTCTGGCATAAAGAGCTGTAGGATGAAACTGAACAAACTCCATATCTTTAAGATACGCACCAGCTCTAAATGCCATTGCCATTCCATCTCCTGTAATAACTCTTGGATTGGTAGTTCTCAAAAATACCTGGCCTGCCCCCCCTGTGGCAAGAAGCGTTGCTTTTGAATAACAAAGGATTATCTCTTTTTCCCTTAAGAGCAAAGCTCCTCTGCAGATACCATCTTCAACAATAAGGTCTAATGCCATAGTGAAAGAAGCCTTCTGAATATTTTTCATCGTTGATGCTTTCTTTATGAGAACTCTTTCTATCTCCCTTCCCGTAGAATCACCATGAGCATGGAGAATTCTCCTTCTTGAATGGGCTGCCTCGAGAGTAAAGGCAAGACGAGAGCCTTCTCTGTCAAACTCAGCTCCCCAGTTTATCAGCTCTATTATTCTTTCAGGTCCTTCACTTACAAGAATTCTGACAGCCTCTTCGTTACATAATCCATCGCCAGCCTTGATAGTATCTTCAAAATGAATTCCTATCTCATCTTCATCACTGAGGGCCACTGCCACACCACCCTGGGCATACTCGGTAGAGCTTTCCGTAGGTAAATCCTTTGTGGCAACAATTACTTTACCCCTACTTCCAAGCTCAATAGCTGCTCTGAGGCCTGCAACACCGCTTCCTATAATTAGATAATCGGTGAAAATTTTTGATGAAGACGGTTTCATAGAAAGTTAGTCCTCAAAGGTTGTTCTTACAACCTCTTTAATAGAAGTAATACCCTGAATAATCTTGTGTATACCACTCTGCCTTAAAGTAAGCATTCCCAATCTAATGGCCTCTCTCTTTATTTCCGTCACCGGCGCACCCGTTAAAATCAACTCCCTTATCTCATCTTTTATTGGCATAACCTCGTAAAGAGCAACTCTGCCTGAATAACCGGTGTTATTACATTCAGGACAACCCTTAGGTCCAAAAATTTTACAATGTCCAATTTTGTCCTCTGGAAAACCAAGTTTTATAAGGGATTCCTTAGAGTGTTTCTCTTCTGTCTTGCAGTGACTGCAAAGTTTTCTTACCAATCTCTGGGCAATAACAAGAATTACAGAGGAAGAAATTAAAAACGGTTCAATTCCCATGTTTATGAGCCTCGTAATAGTGCTTGGCGCATCATTGGTATGGAGAGTGCTCAATACTAAATGGCCTGTTAATGCTGCTTTTACAGCTATCTCGGCAGTTTCAAAGTCTCTTATCTCGCCAACCATTATAATGTCCGGGTCTTGCCTTAGAAATGACCTCAAAGCAGAGGCAAAGGTGAGGCCTATGTCCTCTTTGACCTGAACCTGATTGATACCAGGAAAGCTGTATTCCACAGGGTCTTCAACGGTCATGATGTTTACTTCTGGTTTATTTAGCTTCATTAAAGCAGAGTAAAGGGTCGTTGTTTTTCCAGAGCCTGTAGGACCTGTTACGAGTATCATACCGTATGGTTTTTCAAGGGCTTCAAGGAAAAATCGAAGAGAAATCTCTTCAAATCCAAGTTTGGTAAGGTCAAGCTGAAGATTTCCCTTTTCGAGAATTCTAAGAACAATCTTTTCACCATATATTGTTGGAAGAGTTGAGACTCTGAAATCAACTTCTTTGCCTGAAATCTTAAGTTTTATTCTTCCATCCTGTGGAAGCCTTCTTTCCGAAATATCAAGATGTGACATGATTTTAAACCTCGTAATGAGTGAGCTCTTTATCTGAAGAGGAAGATTAAGAATATTGTGAAGAACTCCGTCTATTCGATATCTTACATTTACTCCTTTCTCATAGGGTTCAATGTGGATATCACTCGCCCTCATCCTTACAGAGTCAATTATAATTTTATTGGCAAGTTTGATTATAGGTGCATCAGGCGTTACCCTCTCTTCCTTTATCTCGGCCTCTGACTCTTGTGTTACATCTACAAGGGCACTTTCGACTAACTCACTTACAGATTCGGAAGTGCTGGCTCCTGATTCTTCCTTTGAGGTAAACTTTGAGAGAATCTTGTCAATTTCTGAACTTTTAGCCAGATAAACTTTTATGTTAAAGCCGGGCAGAAGAAATTTTATGTTATCTACAACGGTCTTTGATGGCTCAGATACTGCTACATTTACGGTGCTACCTGTTTTTGCAAAAGGAACTATTTTATACTTCGAAATCACTCCTTCTGGAATAAGCTTTAGAGCACCTATGTCTATTTCGGTATTTGATAATTTTACTGTTGGATAACCATAAATTTCGCTCAAAGCTTCAAGAACTTTATCCTCTGTTATGTATCCAAGTTTTACCATGGCAGCATCAATTCTTATGCCCTCTGATTTTTGAAGCTTAAGGGCATTAATCAGTTGTCCCTCTGAAATAACTCCTTTTTTAACCAAATATTCCCCAAGAGAGGTAACTCCTACGATACCCATTTTAAACCCTCTTTTCTATCAAGTTTAATAAATCTTTTACTTCCTGTACTTTTGAAAAGGCCATTATATGAACCCCCTGGCACAAACGTCTCTCAATTATTTCAAAAATTATTGAAGCTGCCATCTCTACTCCAAACTTTGCTATGTCTTCATCGGTCATGTTTTCGACCTTTTCCATGAGACTTTTAGGCACCACTGCACCGGGAACTTTACTTGAAAGGAATTGTAACATTTTTTTGTTTCTAATCATAACTACTCCAGCAATAACTTTCGGAGCAAATTTGTTTGCATATTCCATAAACATCTCCAGTCTCTCTACATCGAAAATCATCTGCGTTTGAAAAAATTGTGCTCCCATCTTCAACTTCTGCTCAAATCTTTTTAGCTGAGGAAGCAAGGGTTCTGCTACAGGATTTACAGTAGCTCCAAAGAAGAAATCCGTTTTGCCATTAAGGTTATTGCCATTTATATCAAAACCATCGTTAAGTTTCTGGACAAGGTTTACAAGAATAGACGAATCTATATCGTAGACAGGTTTTGCTTCTTTGTGGTCTCCCCATACGGGATGGTCTCCTGTCATTACAAGTAAATTTCTTACTCCAAGAGCATGGGCGCCTAAAAGGTCTGACTGTATTGCAAGTCTATTCCTGTCTCTACAGGACATTTGAAGGACTGGTTCAAAACCAAGGTCAAGGGAAAGTTTACATGCTGCCATAGAGCACATTCTCATTTTTGCCGAAGGATTATCGGTAAAATTCACTGCGTCTACAAGGGGCTTTAATTCATGAAGCTTATCAACTAATTTAGTTACATCGGGTCCCTTTGGTGGAGTAATCTCTACGGTAATCACAAAGTCACCTTTGAGAAGTTTCTCTCTGAGCAAAGACAATTCTACTTCTCCCTCGCCAGTGTTCTCGGAGAATTTGCCTTTGACCAGTCCTTAGGTCCCAGAAGGCTCTCATAAAATTTTTCAACAAGGTTTTTCCTTTCAAGAATGCTAAATGCAATAATCCAAGCACATTTTCTCTCCTTATTAACCTCGCATTTTCCATCTTTATATCCACCGCAAGGCCCGTTTAACATTGATTTTGGGCACAATGTTACAACGCATACACCTGTTATTGCAAGAAAACACTCTCCACAGGCTCTGCATCTTTCCTCAAAATCTCTAAATCGTCGCATATTGCCAATAAATAAAGTATCATTTACAGGTATTACCGGTTTTCCCTCGAAAAATTCTACTAAGGTCTGTGTTCCTGCACCACAGGAAAGAACCATTATACATTCGGCCTCCTCAATAAGCTCCCTGTAGGCTGAAATCTCCTTTTTAGTCCCTAAAATTTGACAACCTGTCTTTGCTATAAACCACCCAGTAACAGACTTGCCTTCCTTATGAAGCCAGTCCTTTAGTGTCATGATTGCTACTTCATCTCCTGTGCCGCACAGAGAAGCGCATTCATAACAGCCGATGAGAAAAAATTTTTTATAGCTGTCAATATAAGCTGCTATTTCATCAAGCTGCTTTCTCTTTGTGACAATCATTATTTGATACCCCTTTGTATTTTTGTTGCCTCAACAGTGTTTTCCATAAGCATAGCTATAGTCATGGGACCAACCCCTCCCGGAACAGGCGTAATAAATGAGACCTTCTCACTTACGCTTTTAAAATCAACATCTCCTGTAACTTTCCCATCAGTTCCTACATTTATTCCCACATCAATTACTATCGCATCCCGCTTTACCATACGAGCGTTAATAAAATTTGGCTTGCCGATGGCAACACATAAGATATCCGCATCCCTTGTTATGTCTTCAAGGCTTTCTGTTTTACTGTGACATACTGTTACCGTAGCATTCTTCCTCATCAGAAGCAGAGCAAGGGGCTTTCCAACTATGATGCTTCTGCCTACTACTACGGCTCTTTTCTTTTCTGTCTCTATTCCATATTCATCGAGCATTCTTATAATGCCCTTAGGAGTGCAGGGTATAAAAAGAGGAATATCCATAAGAAGCCTTCCGAGGCAGTAGGGAGTAAAACCATCTACATCCTTGCTTGGCTCTATTTTAGAGAGTATATTTTGTTGATTTATATGACGGGGTAAGGGTAGTTGAACAAGGATACCATTTACAGAAGAGTCTGTGTTTAACTTTTCAATTACCTCTACAACTTCTTTCTCCATGACAGTCTCGGGCAGTTTTATTACTTCGCTTTTTATTCCCAACTCATTACAGGACTTTTCCTTATAGCTCACATATTTTAATGATGCTTTGTTTTCTCCAACGATTATTACTGAAAGCTTTGGGGTTATACCAGATTTTATAAGACTATTTACTTCGGCCTTAAGTTGTTCCTTTATCCTGGCAGCTAAAATTTTACCGTCAATTATCTGCATATAATTTAATCCTCCCTGTGGCTAATAAGCTCAAGAGCCTCCTGACGAGTTGCCTGACTTCTCCTGAAAATTCCTCTTACTGCCGATGTAACTGTAACTGCTCCCGGTTTTTTTATACCTCTCATGCTCATGCAAAGATGTTCCGCTTCTATAACCACCATACAGCCCTTTGGTTTGAGTTTTTCCATTAAAATATTGGCCAGCTGGCTGGTAAGTCTCTCCTGAACCTGCGGTCTTTTGGAAAGATAGTCTAATGCTTTCGGCAGTTCACTTAAGCCAACAATTTTACCATCGGGTATGTAAGCAATGTGAGCATGACCGAAAAAAGGTAGTAGATGGTGTTCACATACGGAATAGAAAGGAATTTCTTTTATCAAAACCATTTCGTCATGGCTTTCTCCCTCGATGCACTTAAGTAAATCTTCCTCTGGCGGGAACAATCCCCTGAAAATCTCCTCAAACATTCTGGCAATTCTTTGGGGAGTCTCTCTTAATCCTGGTCTATTTATGTCCTCTCCTATGCCTTCCAGTATGAGCTTTACGCCTTCTTCAATTTTTTTCCTGTCAAACACAGCTTATACTCCTTTCATCTGTAATTATCATGTCAACTCTTTGGTCAAAGGGCTCATGCGGAATTTTATCTACAATCTGTTCCTCGTAGGCAATACCTATAGCAAAAGCTGTTCGTTTTAGCAGAAGTCTGTCATAAAAGCCTCCACCATAGCCAATTCTGTAGCAATTTTCGTCAAAAGCAACTCCTGGAACTAAAATAGCATCAACTTGAGCGAGAGAGGCTCGCTCTGAAGTTATTGGTTCAAGTATGGATTTAAAACCAGGAGACAATTGTCCAACTTTTTCTACCCAGAAAAGGTCTAATTTGTCATTGGCAACCTTTGGAAAAGCGGTTTTTATATTATTTTTTATACAAAACTCAAAAATTCCCCACGTATCCACCTCACTGCCAAAAGAAGCATAGAGCAGAATTCCCTTGTATCCCTTTTTCATTAAAAAATCAGCCACAGCTACTGCTATTTTTCTATCTTTCATTTTTCTAACTGACTCTGCAATGCTGTTTCTTATTTCAAGCATTTTTCTTCTTATATCTCTCTTGCTCATTTTACCTTTATCGTAAATATTTCAAATTATACCATTAACATCAATATTTATGGTATCATAAAGCTTTATGGAAGATAGGGATATCATAAAACTCTCAGAAAAATTCATAATGCCAACCTATTCAAGATATCCTGTTGTTTTGCGAAAAGGACGTGGCGTAAGAGTATGGGACGTTAATGGTAAAGAATACATTGACTTTCTTGCAGGAATTGCTGTTAATGTCCTTGGTCACTGTCCAAGAAAAGTCGTCATTGCTGTTCAAAAGCAGGTGCAGAGACTGATTCATGTATCTAATCTTTATTATACGGAACCCCAAATTGCTCTGGCTAAGATTCTAATAAAGAACTCCTTTGCAGACAGGGTATTTTTCTGTAACTCCGGCACTGAGGCAAATGAAGGAGCTTTAAAACTCGCAAGAATTTACATGAAAAACAAACTTGGTGAAAATAGATTTGAGTTTATCTCAACTTTGAACTCCTTTCATGGAAGAACTTATGGAAGTCTTAGTGTGACAGGCCAGGAAAAGTATCATCATGGATTTGAACCACTGCTTGAAGGCGTAAAATTTGTTCCCTTTAATGACATAGATGCTCTAAAGAAAGCTATATCAGATAAAACTTGCGCAGTAATTCTTGAGCCAATTCAGGCTGAAGGTGGAGTTAATGTAGCAGAAAAGGAATACCTAAGGGCTGTAAGAGAACTCTGTAACCAAAGGGGGATTCTACTGATTTTTGATGAAGTCCAGACAGGCATTGGTAGAACGGGAAAACTCTTTGCCTATGAACACTATGGAATAGAACCAGACATAATGACCCTTGCAAAGGGATTGGGTGGTGGAATTCCAATCGGTGCAATTCTTACTAAGGAAGAGATTGCTCAAGCCTTTGCTCCCAAAACCCATGCATCCACCTTTGGAGGCAATCCTGTTGCCTGTGCTGCTGCAGTGGCAACCTTAGAGACAATTCTTGAAGATGGATATCTTCTTGACTACTGCGGAAGAATGTCCAAGTATCTCATGAAAAAGCTTAATGCTATCAAAGAAAAATATCCTGATAAAGTTATAGAAGTTAGAGGAATGGGACTGCTCATTGGAATGGAACTCGCCCATAATGGAGTAGAAATAGTAAAAAAATGCCTTGAAAAGGGACTTTTAATAGGCACTGCAGGAGATGGTTCTGTGCTAAGATTTACTCCTCCTTTGATAGTTGAAAAAGAGGATATTGACGAAGCTGTCTCCATACTCGATAAAGCCTTTAAGGAGGTTGAATTTGAAGAGAGATTACCTGAGAGTCTTTGATTTAGATAGAGAGGAATTTCTCTCATTAATTGAAAAGGCAAGAGAGCTAAAAATTAATAGGAACATTTCCTATTGTCCTCTTATTGGAAAAAGCATAGGCATGATTTTTGAAAAACCTTCAACAAGAACAAGGGTTTCCTTTGAAGTAGCCATATATCAAATGGGTGGGCATCCTGTCTACCTAAGTCCTCGGGAACTTCAACTTTCAAGGGGAGAGACTATTAAGGATACAGCTTTGGTTTTATCTCGTTATTTAGATGCGTTAGTTGTAAGAACCTTTGAACATGAAAAGATTGAGGAACTTGCAAAGTGGGCAACAATTCCAGTCATAAATGCCCTTACAGACCTTCATCATCCCTGTCAAGCAATGGCTGATACGCTTACAATTTTTGAGAAAAAGGGTAAGTTTGAGGGAATAAAGATAGCTTATGTTGGTGATGGAAACAATGTGGCAAACTCTCTTATTGAGGCAGCTGCTCTCACTGGTGCTAATATTACTGTTGCCACACCACCAGGCTATGAACCAAATAAAGATTCAATTGATAAAGCAAAAAAACTCACCGAGGTTACAATTACAAACAATCCCTTTGAGGCAGTGATTGATGCAGACGTAGTTTATACTGATGTATGGCTAAGCATGGGCGAGGAAGGAAATGAAGAAAAAAAGAGAAAATTCAAAGACTTTCAAATCAATAACGGCCTTATAAAAAAGGCAAAGCCTGACGCTATAGTCATGCACTGCCTTCCAGCCCACAGAGGTGAAGAGATTACCGATGATGTGCTCGATGGACCTCAAAGCGTTGTCTTAGATCAAGCTGAAAACAGACTTCATACCTCGAAGGCAATCGTTGAATTTTTGCTAACTCTTTAAATTTAAATGGAAAAGGTCAAATTTTATAAACTCTCTGAAAGGCAAAGAAATAGACTTTTATCCCTAATAAAGAATGAACTGTTCGAAGACCCAAATGTTATCTTTGCCTATGTTTTTGGCTCATTTATTGACAAAGAATTGAAACGCTTTAAAGACATTGACATAGCCTTGTATCTTGAAGATAAATTTCCCCGTGAAAATTTCTTAGACTATTCGCTTCAACTTGCCGTTGAGCTTGAGAGTGAAATAAAGAAATACCCAATTGACATAGTTATTCTAAATGATGCTCCACTTAGCCTAAGCTTTCAAGCCACCCAGGGAATACTTCTTTTCTGCAAGGACGAAAACCTATGGATTGACTTTGTCACAAAAGTCTGGTCTCTCTATCAGGACTACGAGATTACCTCAAGAACCGTGCTTGCTGATATGCTTGAAAAACATGATTGACAGAAATAGACTTATAAATTATATCAGCGAGATTATAAATGCATTGAAAGTTTTAAAAGAGTATTCAAAACTCACAAAAGAAGAGTTTCTAAACTCTCCTCAAATTATAAGAGATGCCAAATACTGCTTCATAATAGCCTCGCAAGCCTCAATTGATATATGCTATCATCTCACAGCAAAACTCATTAAGAAAGCTCCAAAGGACTACTCTAACTGCTTTGAAATTCTCAAAGAATTAAAGGTTTTCAATGAACAAACCCTAAGAGAGCTGGCAATAATGGCAAAATTCAGAAATCTTCTTGTTCATCACTATGTTAAAGTTGACGACAGCAAAGTCTTTGAAAAACTCTCGGAAATTAAATGTTTTGAGGAGTTCCTTGACCAGTTAAATCTTTTAATCAAAAATCAACCTCTGTAGGAATTTTCCTACAAAAATGTAGGATTTTTCCGATTTACAAGCTTTCTTTCAATTTGCATAATTATATAAAAAATTAATCACAGGAGGGTGTCTTTATGCCATGGAAAATTAATGTTGACCCACTTGGAA
This sequence comes from Nitrospiraceae bacterium UBA2600, assembly GCA_002339325.1. GTDB lineage: Bacteria > Nitrospirota > Thermodesulfovibrionia > Thermodesulfovibrionales > Thermodesulfovibrionaceae > Thermodesulfovibrio. Next base: position 10,995 of record DDKK01000002.1, read on the forward strand.
GTCTTGCCCTCAGTGCTCTTGTTGCAGCAGTGCCTATTTTCTATCTTTTCTGGGCACTTGCTTACAAGAGGATGAAAGGGCATTGGGCAGCAATCTCTGCTGTTGTTATCGCCATGTTAATCTCTATTGTTGCCTACGGAATGCCTGTTAATCTTGCAGTACTATCTACTTTCAACGGTTTTATCTTCGGACTATGGCCTGTTTGCTGGATTGTCGTAACTGCCGTATACATCTATAATCTATCAGTTGAGACAAAGCAGTTTGAGATTATCAAAAACTCTCTTGCCACAATCACCGATGACAGAAGAATTCAAGCAGTAATCATTGCTTTTTCTTTCGGTGCATTCCTTGAAGGTGCAGCAGGTTTTGGAACTCCCGTTGCAATCTCTGCAGCAATGCTCGCAGGACTTGGATTTAATCCAATCTATGCCTGTGGAATATGCTTAATTGCAAATACCGCACCCGTTGCCTTCGGTGCAATCGGTATTCCCATTGTTGTTGGTGCAGGAGTTTCAGGCGTAGATATGATGGCATTAAGTAAAATGGTCGGTAGACAGCTTCCTTTCTTCAGCGTTCTTGTTCCATTCTATATGGTCGTTGTAATGGCTGGATGGAAAAAGGCAGTAGAGATATGGCCTGTTCTTCTTGTAAGCGGAGGTTCTTTTGCGTTAACCCAGTATGTAGTTTCAAACTACATAGGACCATATCTACCAGATATACTTTCTGCAATCATATCAATTATTGCAACTGTTATATTTGTTAAGATTTGGCATCCAAAGGAGTCCTGGACATTCTCTCATGAGACCTGTGCAGAAGGGAAAGCTTGTCTTCAGTATTCCTTCGGTCAGGTCTTCCGCGCCTGGGCACCTTTCATACTTCTTTCGATATTTGTTGCTGCATGGGGTATAAAGCCAGTTAAAGCCTATCTTGACCAGATTGCAACTTTAAAATTCCCAATCACCGGTCTTGACAAAGCTGTAATTGACCATTTAGACAAACCTAAAGCTGCAGTCTATGCTTTTAATATTCTTTCAGCAGCGGGAACAGCAATTCTCTTTGCAGGAATTCTCTCAATTCCTGTTATGGGAGCATCTCTCAGCACAGCCCTGAAAGTTGCAGGAAGAACTCTTAATCAGCTTAAGTGGCCTATTGTGACAATAGGAACAATCCTCGGCTTTGCCTACTTATACAACTTTTCAGGAATGGCTATAACGCTCGGCTATGCCTTTGCATCAACAGGTGCAGTTTTCCCGCTCTTTGCAGCCTTCCTTGGTTGGCTTGGAGTTTTCATGACCGGTTCAGATACCTCATCCAATGCACTATTTGGAAAACTTCAGGAAGTTACAGCCCGTCAGCTTGGAATTGACCCGGTGCTTACCGTTGCAACCAACTCCTCTGGTGGAGTTTTTGGAAAAATGATATCTCCTCAGTCAATTGCCGTTGCTACAGCAGCAACGGGTTACGTAGGACATGAAGGAGACATTTTCAGATTCACCCTCAAGCACTCTATCATACTTACACTTATTATGGGAGTTCTTGCAATGCTTCAGGCTTATGTATTTACATGGATGATTCCTCAGTGGGAACAGGCAGTGCAGGCAGCTGTGCAAGCAGCAAAACCAGCCCAAGCCGCTCCCTCAAGTGATGGACTAACATACCTTGTAGCAACTTTTGCCGTTTCAATTTTCATAGTTATACTTTCAAGAGTAATCGGCAAGGGAGTATTAAAATGATAGATAGTGCTTTTATTGAGAGATGTAAAAGCATTTTCGGTGCAGAAAATGTTCTTACAGACAAGGCAGAACTCATTGCATACAGTTATGATGCTACCCCTGGGATTCCCCGTGAGATTCCCGGGGTAGTTGTTTTTCCTGAAAATACCAAGCAAATTCAGGAACTTATCTTTCTTGCAAGGCAGACAAAAACTCCAATCTATCCAAGAGGTGCAGGAACCTGTCTAAGTGGTGGACCAGTACCTTTAAGTAAAGGAGTGGTTGTCTCTTTTCAGAAGATGAACAAGATTATTGAGATAGACCCAGACAACCTTACAGCCACTGTTCAGCCTGGTGTAGTTGTTGCTGACCTCAATGCAGCTGTTTCCAAGTATGGACTGCTCTATCCTCCAGACCCTGGCTCAATGGCAACATCAACAATAGGAGGAAACGTGGCAGAGAATGCCGGAGGACTTCGTGGCTTAAAATATGGAGTTACCAAGCATTACATCATGGGAATGGAAGTAGTGATGCCCACTGGAGAAATTTTCCGTTTTGGTGGAAAATGTGTTAAAAATGTCACTGCCTATGACTTTACCCATCTGTTCGTTGGCTCAGAGGGAACACTTGGAATTATTACTGAAATAATCTGCAAACTTATACCAGCACCAAAGTATCGTAAATCCATGCTTGCCATATTTGACAAGCTTGAGGATGCAGGAAAAACTGTGACAGACATAGTTAGGGCACACGTTATTCCTGCTACCCTTGAAATCATGGACAAAGTTACAATCCAGACCGTTGAAAACTTCGCTAAAGTTGGACTTCCCACTCAGGCAGAGGCACTATTGCTCATAGAAGTTGACGGCATGGGTAAGGACTCCGTTGAATGGGAAGCAGAAAAATGCGTTGAAATCATCAAGCAGAATAATGGTAAATACAAAATTGCTGAGACCGATGCAGAAAGAGACTCCCTATGGGCTGCCCGTAGAGCAGCACTTCCAGCACTTGCCCAGGTAAAGCCTGCAACAATTCTTGAAGATGCAACAGTGCCAAGAACAAAACTTGTAGATATGCTTGTGGCAGTTCAAAATATTTCAAAAAAATACGGTCTCATGATTGGAACCTTCGGACACGCAGGAGATGGAAATCTTCATCCAACACTCCTCATTGACCCAATGAACAAAGAGGAGATGGAGAAAGTTCATAAAGCTGTTGATGAGATTTTTGAGGTAGCACTCTCCTTAGGTGGCACTCTCTCTGGTGAACATGGCATTGGTGTGGCAAAGCTTAAGTATCTGAAAAATGAGATAGGTCGCTCTGGCATTGAAACAATGAGAAGAATTAAACAATCCCTTGACCCTGACAATATCCTAAACCCCGGGAAACTTGTTCCAATGGAGGACTAAGGTGACCGTAGCGGCTAAAACAATATTTGATGATGTGGAACTTCTAAAGAAAGAGCTTGTAAGATGCATGAAATGTGGAAACTGCATGTCCGTATGCCCAATCTACAGTGTTGAGAAAAAGGAGTCCTCTGTTGCCCGTGGAAAGATTGCCCTTGGAGAAGCGGTGCTAAGTGATGACATAAAAATTGATGATGAAACCCTTGTAAAATTGATATTTAACTGCCTTGTCTGCAAATCCTGTATGCTTGCCTGTCCCTCTGGTGTTCGCTTTGACAGGATTATTCTTGGGCTCAGGGCAGCAATTGCTAAGAAAAAGGGAATTCATTTCATAAAAAAAGCACTATTTGGACTTCTAAAGAAACCTGAACTTTTTGACAAGGGAATGAAAGCCTTTGCAGCCATGCAGGGACTTTTTCTTAGTCCAGAGGAACAGGGAAAGCGTGCACCGAGAGGATTCCTAAAGGGAGTAAGCCCGAGGTTTGACGAAAAATTCATTATACCGGAGCTCACCAAGGAAAGTTTCCGAGATAGAGTAAAGGAAAAAGAGGAAGTCCCTCAAGCACAGGCTAAAGCTTTGTTTTTCACTGGCTGTTCTGTAAACTATCTCTACCCTGAGGTTGGTGATGACTTAATCTATGTTCTAAAGAGAAATAAAGTCTCTGTAGTCACTCCAAAGAAGCAGAACTGCTGTGGAATGCCTGTAATGGTACATGGTGATATTGAAACAGCAAGAGAGCTTGCTCAGAAGAACTTAGAAGTATTTGAAAAAACAGGTGCAGACTATATTATTACAGTATGTGGCTCCTGCGGAAGTGCCTTAAAGCATGAGTATCCTATAATCCTTGAAGGAACAGACTACGAAGAAAAGGCAAAAAAGTGGGTAGAGAGAGTTCATGACATATCAACTTTTCTTTTAAAAGTAATAAGGTTTGAATCACCTAAGGGAAATCTTAATCTTAAAGTTACATACCATGACTCATGCCATCTTAAGAAGTCAATGAAAGTCTTTAATGAGCCAAGACAGATTCTTAAGACCATTCCCGGACTTACCTTGATAGATATGAAAAAACCTGATGCCTGCTGTGGAAGTGGTGGAAGTTTTCACCTTACCCATGCAGACACAGCCCTTAAGATAGTTAAATCAAAAACTGAGGACATAAAGGGAACCGAAGCTGAGATTGTTTGTACTGGATGTCCAGCCTGTATGATGGAGCTCTTTGAGGGTATAAAGAGATTTGGAGGAAATTGTAATGTAACCCATACAGTTAGTCTTCTTGCTGAGTCTTATAGGTCTGAGCAAAAATCTTAGGAGGAACTTAATGTTTGAACTCTTTAAACAAAAGGCAGAGGCAATAAGTGGAGAAGTTCATTCTTTCAAAAGTAAAGCAGAGGCACTTGATTTTATAAAGAATTTCATTAGGGAGAACACTTCAAATCAAAGCTCCAAATCAGTAGTTTGGTGTGACTCTCCCTTTCTTGAGGGTGTTGATAAGGACTCACTCATAGAGGAACTTCCCCAGATTGAGTTTAACATAGACCTTAACTCGGCATCCTCAGCTAAAGTAGGAATAAATCAGGTGGACTACGGTGTAGCTGAAACTGGAAGCCTCATAGAGATTTCTGAAGATGTTAAGAGAAGACTTTGCTCTACTTTGCCTGAGATTCACATAGCCATTCTGCCCATGAGCAGAATTGAGCCTGACCTTGAGAGTGTAATGAGAAAGATTGATATAAATAAAATTCCCTATCTTACTGTAATTAGCGGTCCCAGTAGAACCGCTGACATAGAGAGAGTCCTCACAATAGGAGTTCACGGACCGGAAAGATTAATCATTGTTTGCATAGATAACTTTTAAGGAGGAAACTTAATGATAAAGGAAGAGATAAAGAAAGCTCTTCAAAATGCTAATCTTGGAGGAGCTCTTACCCGTTTCTCTGAAGCATACGCAGTAAGTAGAGCCCGTGCTTATGAGGGGCTTAATTTTGAAGAGTTAAGAGAGAAGATAGCCAGAGCTAAGGCATATGTGGCAGAAAATCTTGAGGAGATTGTTCAAACCTTTATCCGCTCTGCCGAGAAAAATGGAGCCAAAGTTTTCTATACAAAATCTCCTGAAGAGGTAAGAAAATACATAATAGAGCTTGCAAAAAAACACAATGTGAAAAGTATCGTCAAATCCAAATCAATGGCTACTGAAGAGATTCATCTTAATAAATACCTCAAAGATGAAGGAATAGAGGTCAACGAAACAGACTTAGGAGAATGGATTATCCAGCTTGCAGGACAAAGACCCTCTCACATGGTGCTTCCAGCCATACATCTTACAAGATATGATGTCTCAGAGGTATTTACCAAAAAAGTTGAGCCCATTGAGCCAGACATAGCCCGAATGGTCAAGTTTGCCCGTAAACACTTAAGGAGAAAATTCCTTGCTGCAGACATGGGAATCTCTGGTGCCAACATTGCCATCGCTGAGACAGGAACAATTGTTCTTTTCACAAATGAGGGTAATGCCCGTCTTACAATGACACTGCCTAAAATTCACGTGGCAGTAGTGGGAGTAGAAAAATTAGTTGCCCGCTTTGAAGATATCTTCCCAATAATCAGGGCTTTACCAAGAAGTGCCACAGCTCAGCTCATTACAAGCTATATATCCTTTGTTTCAAAACCTTATACCCACATAGATGGCTCTCAAAAGGATTTTCATATTGTGCTTCTTGACAATAATCGCTCTTCAATTGCTAAAGACCCTGTGTTCAAGCAGACTCTTCAGTGCATCCGCTGTGCTTCCTGTCTGAATGTATGCCCAGTTTTTAGGCACATTGGAGGACATGTTTTTGGCAAAGTTTATACTGGTGGAATTGGAACAATTCTTACAGCATGGACAGAGGGACTTAAAGCTTCAAAGGACATACAGGGACTTTGCATTCAATGTGGAAACTGTGTAAGAGTCTGCCCTGGAAAAATAGACATTCCCGAACTGATACTTGAGATTAGAAAAAGACTTGCAAAGGAAGAGGGATTAAGCTTTAAAACAAAGGCAATTTATTCGGTAGTAAACAATAGAAAACTTTTCCACTCAATACTCAGAGCAGCTTCAAAGATACAAAAACCCTTTGAAAAAGGAGGTTTCATAAGGCATCTACCCTTTTTCCTCTCTGAACTGACTGCTGAGAGAAGTCTTCCTGCAATTGCCGACATTCCCTTTAGAGACAGGTTTAAGAAAATTAGGCAACCCAAGTCTCAGAAAAAGGCTATTTTCTTTGCCGGTTGTCTCATAGACTTTGCCTATCCTGAGATTGGAGAGGCACTGGTAAAGCTTCTTAATGCTGCAGGCATAGAAGTTCTTTTCCCAGAGGAGCAGACTTGCTGTGGAGCACCAGCAAGATACTCAGGAGTAATGGATGTGGCAGCCAATAACTCAAGGCAGAACGTAGAGGCATTAATATCTATTGATGCAGACTACATTGTCTCAGCCTGTCCTACCTGCACAGTAGCATTGAAAACACAGTTTATAAAAGACCTAAAGGAACAGAATTATGGCGAGGAAATCATAAGAAAAGCTCAAAAGTTAAGTGAAAAGGTAAAGGATGCCTCAGAGTTAATAAATTCTCTCATAAAAGAAGGCAATATTAAATTTAAAGATGGTAAAGAACAAGTATTTACCTATCATGACCCATGCCATTTAGTGAGAACTCTAAACATTCAAAAAGAGCCACGGGAAAGCCTCTTAGCTTCAGGAATGAAAATTACTGAGATGTTTGAGTCCGATACTTGCTGCGGTATGGGAGGTTCATACTCCCTTAAATTCCCTGAGATATCAGGAACAATTCTCAAGAGAAAACTTGAAAACATAAAGAAAACTCAGGTATCCCTTGTTTGCACAGACTGTCCGGGCTGTGTAATGCAGATAAGGGGAGGAGTTGACAGAGAGGGACTAAACATTGAAGTGAAGCATTCAATTGAAGTTCTTGCTGAGAGGATGGACTAAAATTGAATAAAACTCAAATGTTCAAGCACTATAATCATTTAGATGCTTTCTATATTTCTATAATTCCAGGATTTTTTTACTTGTCATTCCGAGGAGCGTAAGCGACGAGGGAATCTCATACTTTACCGATACCCCTCGCTATCGGTCGGGGTGAAAAAAACATTCAAGGTAAAAAAGTTGCTTAAGAATGATAAAACAAATTAACAGGAGGCAACTATGATTAAAGATTTCAAAATCAAAAGAATCCTTCAGGGAAGACTTTTTAAAGGAGATGAAATAGTCGCAAGCATTACAAAGATAGCGAGGGATAAGGGAATAACTGCCGGTGTAGTAAACGGAATAGGTGCTGTAGAGAGGGCAAAAATTGGCTACTATGACCAGAGAAACCGTAAATATATGTCTCAAGAATTTTCTGAGCCTATGGAGATATTGTCTCTAAAAGGAAACATCTCCATCAAAGATAATGAACCCTTTCCCCACATCCATGTTGTTCTATCAAGAGAGGACTATTCATCTATCGGTGGACATCTTTTTGAAGCCCAAGTTTTTGCCTTTGAATTTGAGATAATTGAGTTTGAAGGCACTGCCTATGAGAGAGGATTTGATGAGGATACAGGACTGTTTCTTTGGAAAGGCTAAGCTAACATCTCCTCAAGAGTTACTTTGACACATTCGGCAAGAGAGTTGAGATTGTAGCCACCCTCAAGAACAAATATCTTTGGAGCCCATGAGGAGTTGAGAATGCTTCTTACGATACTTCTTACTCCCTCTGTGGTGACATTTATGTAGCTCATCGGGTCATCCTGATGCATGTCATATCCGGCAGAGACAAGAATTAGGTCTGGTTTAACTTCCCTTATCTTCTGTGGAACAATATCTTGAAAAATCGTCAGATACTCCCTTGTTCCTGAACCTGCCCTTAAAGGCACATTGTAAGTGCAACCCTCACCCTTTCCTCTTCCACTTTCAAGCTCTCTACCTGTGCCTGGATAAAAGGGAAACTGATGGGAGCTAAAATAAAAAACTGAACAGTCATCCTCAAAGATGTGTTGAGTGCCATTTCCATGATGAACGTCAAAATCTATAATAAAAATCTTTCTATACCCCTTTGTTTTTGCATAGGCTGCTCCAACAGATACGTTATTGAAGATACAAAATCCCATTGCTGTGTCAATCTCAGCATGATGTCCAGGCGGTCTTACTGCACAGAATACCCGGTCAAACTCCTTGCTGTAAACTCCATCGACAGCATCAAGGACTGCACCAACTGCATGGAGAGCAGCCTCATAACTGTATTCGCTTATATATGTGTCTGGGTCTATGTAGCCAGGAGGAGAGTTTTTTACTCTCTCTATGTAATGAGGCTCATGGACTAAGGCAATCTCTTCTTCTGTAGCTCTCCTGGGCTTAATATGAATAAGCCTTTCCCAGATAGTTTCCTTTTTTAGTCTATTTACTATTGATATTAGCCTTTCTTTTGATTCAGGGTGACCTTCTGGAGTTTCATGTTTTAAAAAAATATCATCATAGGCAAAAGCAACCTTCCTATCCATAGAAAATGATATCGCATCAGCCACTTAAAAAGTCAAGTTTTTCCTAATATCTGAGAAGTCCGAGGAGGAATGCACTCATTTTTATTACTTACTTATTCCAAAAAGCCTCCTTTCCCGCATTGAGTATAGCTTTGGTTTACTTTCGAAAAGTTTGAATATAAGAATACTCTGTCCAGAGTCTTTAACAGCTTTGCCTGTTTTTATATCCACATAAGTTCTATTAAAATTTAAAGTAACCTGAATGAACTTGCCTGTCGAGTCAATAGTTATATTGTTAATGCTATATCTTAATTCAATGTTGTTGAAATTACTGAAATCTTTTCTTACGCTCCATTCAAGGTCTGTTCTCTCACCTGTGTAATCCTCTGCCACATATTTCATAAAGCTTGCCACATTTCTGCTTTTGTATGCTTCTATCATGCTGTCCAGCGTCTGTTTTACCTCTCGCTGAATCTGAAACACAGACTTCTCAAGATTATCGGCCTGCTCAACCTTCTTTGGTTTTTCAGCCATTGAGAAAGAGAAACTCGGCAAAAAAATTAAAAACAATGCAACGAAAAGAACACTCCTTCTGATTAGCATATAAGCCTCCTACGAGTATTGAACTGTTTAAAAATTTCTAATATAACTTACTTACAAAAATCCTCTTAACCTCTTGTGCCAATAACACAGTTAGTGCACTTAGGCTTATTCCTCTGGTCAACTTTGTCAATAGCCTTATCGATGGTATCTTTCACTTTGTCTGTCAATGTCTTATCATCTTTTTTCTCGCCAGAAGAGGATTTATTTGAATTAGATGTGGCAGTCGAGTTGGAGACATTCACATCATAGCTCGAACTTTCAGCATAGAGATTAACCATAGACTTCTTATCATTATCAGACTTTGGCTTTTCTGTCTTTTTACATACAGGTCTACAAGTATCGCAAGGACAATAACAGTTTGGTGGATTACCCCATGCTTCAAGAGTGGCTTTACAGTCTGTTACAGGCTTTGGTGTGGGAATCTGTTCTGCATAGGATAGAGCGGTTAAAGATAAAACGATGAAACTAATGATAAGAAAGTTTTTCATTTTTACACCTCCTTTTATTGTTTTTCAATTTTTGGCTTTGGTGTTGGAATATACTGATTGCCCCAACCTGTATTAGAATCTCTTGGTCCGTCAAAGCCTCTTCCCGCACTGCTTCTTGCATCTTCTGCAGGACTGTTTAAGTTTTTATAATCAATTCCTCCTTGCGACTGCTGCTCTGCTCTGTGACTGCTACCTGAAATACCCTGTGCACTGTCATAGGGTTTGTCATAGGCGTAGGATACTCCATAAAAAAAGCACACTGATAATAGTAGGAGAATCAAAGACTTCTTCATAATATTTCCTCCTCTTATTTTTTTATTCATCAACGTATACATAATAATGTGTTGGTTTCGGCTTTCTTGTATCAACTCTAAAAATACATCTATTGCTTAAATAGACTATGTCATATTCAGTGTAGATGGCATAAAGCGTTATCATTCTCTCGGTTAAATCTGTGCTTTTCAGATTGTCTGATACTTTTATCACTTCATATATGCTACGATCATCCTTTCTTATTACATCGCCCATCTTCAGTGGTTTGTTAATTTTTATTCTAATGCTTGATGGTGGATAGAGAGGTCCAAATCCACCAATCTGCAATGATTTTATTTCATAGATATCAATAGGAAATACTGTTCGCACTCTGTAACCTTCTGGTTTCATTGAGGAAAAATCTTTTCTCCATTTTTCAAACTGGTTCTTTATTTCGTCTGTTAATACTACACATGAGTCTTTGCTGATTTTCTGCCAGCTTTTATCTATTGCAGTAAGAGTGGCGTCAATTAAGTCCTTTTTAAAATTCTGTCTATCTTTAACTATTTTTGATATGTCTAAATTCAAGTCATCTTTGAATCTATACTCGCCTCTGTAGCGAAGCATTTGGATATATAGTTTTTTGTCTTTGAGGAAAAAGTTGTCTAATTTTTCATAAATTAAACTTAATTCAGAAATAGTTATCTCTGCATGATTGCTAAGCATTGGCATATTGTATTCAGGAAAGGGTTTTGAAATCTCTCTCATCTCTCTCCTTGTTCCCTCAAAAAACTCAGGCATTATCATGACTATCTCAACCCTTCCCTCTCCTCCTATAGTGTTTGATGTTTTAAGTGGATAATAGAGCTTATCAGTCTTAAATCTGTAAATTAATGGTTCAACTCTCTGGAAAAGATTTTCAACTTTCACATAGTCAAAAACAAAGTATTGGATACCTCTCTGAATATAGTCATTAGCAACTTCTGAAATGTTCTTTAAGGTTTTAGACTCTACTCTAATTTTTTTATTTTTGAGAAAATTCAAAACCCATTCATTAAATCCCTCAACACTGTTAATCTTTATCACGGTTACATCGTGAGGTCCAATCTTTTTGCTTTCCCTTACCTCAACTGGTTCTGATAGAGGAGAACCTTTGAAATATAATTCCTCAAAACTCAATCTCTTTTTATTTATTATTTTATTCATTTCTTTGAAAGGGTCTCCTTTGGCAAGCTCAACTTCTGGTTCAGAGGGAAATGGAATAAACTCAAGTGCCTCTGTTGCCATATTTGCCTGAAGCTCTGTCTCAAGAATCAGAACTTCCTCTTTAAAGTTATGGAATATTATAGCCTTCTGGGCAGACTGGGTAAATCTGGCATCACTGTCCCACCAGAAAAGTCCCCTGTCGGCTGAAGAATCCGTAGAAATTAGCACAAAAATAAGAGCTATTATCAGTAAAAAAGTTTTTTTCAAGTTATAACACCTTATCATTTAAATATCTTCTTAAATGCATCTTTCAGTTCATTGATTGCCTTTTCAAAAACATTATCACCAGTGTTTTCAGAGCCTTGCTGTGTCTGTGTATTTTGTTGTTGTTTCATCTCCTCTGCTTTTTTCAGGTTTTCATTGTTGAATTTTGCTTCAATGGGTTTGTTTTTCTGCTCTCTTTCTTCCATTTTCTTTACTGTTTCTTCTGCTTCTTTTAATTCAGCTGGTGTAGGTGCCCATATCATAGTTCCATCAATTACCATATAAGAAGGCTGATATTTTTTATCGCTTTCTGACATTTTCTCACGAAACTCTCTTTGGGTCTTAACATCGCCAAGTTTTTCTATGCTTTTCTCTGCCCATTTAACCGCCTTTTGTTGCCTTGGTGTTAGTTTTGGAAAAACTTTATCGCTTGCAAGATGGTCTATCCATTTACTGCCAAGATATGTGGTTAAATCATAAAATAAACCTTCATAGTCTGCTTTACCAAATTTACAGAGTATTCCAGTTACATTTAAAAACTCATCTATTATTTCACCGTAAGCAGGAGTTTTTTTAAGAATTTCAAGCATCAAAAACTGGTCAGCATTCTGTGCCTCAAAAGCACAAACGAGGCTCACCATATAGTGTTCAGGCATTTCTTTTGATACAACTGCAAGAGCATCTGATTGAACTAATGTTTCATCAATTCCTCCAAGGTCTCTGCCTTCTTCATCTGTTAAAACCAACTCGCCTACTATTCTGTAGTTGTGAATTCCGTCACTCATCATTTTTACTGCAGGATAGGCATACTTGGTTATGTTGTAGACTGTCTCTTCTCCTGAATCATAAGACAACACTGTAAGAACATTGTTTCCACCTGAAGATGCCATTACAGGTGTTATTTTTGTTATTCCGTTAAATACTTTGTCTGCTGGAAGGTTTGCAGGCTTATTTACCCATTGAGGCTTAAGCCTTACACCGACTGTCTGCCCATTCCATACTTTCCGTGAAGCACTGCTAAAGTAAAGCCCAAGATTTAACTTAGGAAAATGCTTACTTACCAAAGAAAGAGTAAAGGGGTGTCTGTCTCCGTATGCACCCTGCACTGCTTTAATCTTATCAAAGGCAAGACCTAAACCAACATTGACTGTTGCAATGTCTCTTTCCTCACCTGTGCTTACTTTTATTTCATACTTCTTTGGTTGTGTAACTTTACCACCATTGTAATAAAATAATGCCTCTGCAATGCCTTTGTTGTCTGATTTAGTTTCTATGGTAACACCTTTTTTATTTCCTATAACTAAATAAGCATCTTTAGGACTTTTAACTATATGAAATGTTACAGGTGTATTTGGCTTTGTCTCTGCTATTATTTTTGCAGGTAACTTGTTTGTTGCAGGCAGGTAGGCATTGCTCCACAGGTCATCTCCTGCAGCAGAAGGCATTGCGATTACTCTGACAGGTATTTCTTCCTTTTTTGGTTGTTCTTTGATTGCTTCCTTTGATTTTTCTACAGGTTGTTCAACAGAAAGACTTTTACCCATTAATTTAGCAACTGCTGATTCACCAAGTTTTTTTAGTGTATCAATATCATATGCAGTAACTTCTATAAAAACATTAGCATAACTCCAAAGACCTACATAAATATTGTAAAACTTTTGTCCACCAGCCATAGCACATTGTTTATATATGTAATAGTTTGACTTAAAAGGAATGGTAGATATTTTATCTGGACTTGCATAAAAATCACACTTATTGTGTTCCTCTGGCAGATTAGATTCTACAAACAAATGAGGACAGTTACCACCTGAGCAAACATTCCTTATTTTTTTGCCAATAATCTCCAAATACGCATAGGTATTAGGATGAACTTTTTTCCCGCCAAAGTACTTCTGAGCATTTTCCCATGAGACAACATAATAATCAAGTGTTACTAATTTCCCCTTTATTGGCCATTCAAAGTGTAATTTTTTACCGTGTTCTCTTTCATCAGTTTTTCGTGACAAACCTCCTTTAGTTGTAGCCTTTAACTCTGTTATGGTGCCTCCATAAAATTTAAAGGACACAGGCTTAAAATTAAGAAGTTCTTTCGGTACCATATCAGAAACAAGAGGAGGATTGTATTCATCAAGAGATTTTTCAAAGTAAGGAGTTTGAGCCTGAGCAACAAGTGTCTGTGAAATTAAAATTAAAAGAATTGAAAGAAAATAAAAATACTCTCGCATTTCCTCTCCTTTCTAAAACCAAATTTTATATTCAAACTCATAGCCGTTCTGCTGGGCTATTTGTTTTATTTTCTCCCTAATCACTTTAAAATCAAATTTATAACTGTATTTCTGCCCAAATAGGTTTGACTGTTCCTCGATAGTTCCTTCTGTTGGAGCACCAAATCCCTGTTTGGTTTTGTATGTTTTAAATGTAAAACCTGAACTCATCTCATCATCTCCTGCAGATGAAGATAGCCCAAAACCTGTCTCCTTTAGCATTTCGGAAAAAATAATCTTTCTATAGATATCATCAATTTTGAATTTGATTATATACATGAGTTTCTTTCTTGAAAGAAAGGATTTTCTCTCTGCTATAACTGTCTCAAATTTATAAGTATCCTTCTTTTCTTCCAGACTGCCATTATAATTCTGCAGTAGTTTTTTTATCTCATCAATAAGCATTTTTCCTCCTTCGGCTCTTTGATTTTTTATAAATTAAAACCCACCCCTTCATTTCTGGTCAGGGGCGGGATGATGCTTCATACTTAATTTATTTTACTGTTTTCTGAACTCATACCAACCTGTCTGAGGAGTGTATTTTAAAAAGTTGCCGTTCAAAACTTTGACAATCGCATAGTCCTTTCCAAGAATTATGTTTTTATCGAGCATTGCTGTAGAGTCATCAACGGTCACTCTCTCATAAACAATCCATCTGTGTTTTGAAAAGTCATAAACTGCAATTGTGCCTATGCCTGCAGCAAGAGCAAGATTGTCATTAATCTGATTTACGAAACCTTCAACTTTTGAACGGGTTATGGTTGTCATTTTCAGGAATTGCCATTTCTTAAGAGTAGTATCATAAACTGAAGCACCTTTAAAACCATACTTAAGCGTCATGGTCTTGCTTGAAATCGGTGCAAAAGCAGGTGTGCCTACATCCGAAGGGTCCTGGGCGTAGAGATTAATAGAGCAAATCAATGTAAATACTACAATCGATGTTAAAGCCAAAATTTTTGTTTTCATTTTTTTCTCCTTTTCTTTCCTTTTTAAAAGCAGGAGGAGACCCTTCAGAATGACAGGAGAGGGGGTGTCACTCTTGTTGAAGAAAGTCTCCTCCATTTTCATCCTTATTTCTTTAATCCTTTTGGGTCACATGATATAAGTTGAGGAAATTTCGGGTCTCTGACACAATTCTGCTGTTGATTCTGTGTCTGATTTTGCACTTGAGCGTTTTGTTTGTTCTGGTTTTGTGTTTGTTGAAACGCAGGTTTTCCTCCCATGTCCTGCTCCATAAGTTTATATTTAATGCTATCGTCTTTTTTAACTGGTTGTTCTTCGGTGCGAGGTTTTGAAACAAAGATAGCATTGTTAGGGTCTGGAATGGTTTTAGTTTTAGTTACACTCATAGATTTAAGATTCTGCTGAGACCATTCTTTTACTTTCTGCATGTCGTCTTTTTCTTTCTGAGGAATTGGTGGTTTCATCTGTGCTTGCATATCTGGTGAAGTCTTATTAGGGTCTATTTTCTCACCATGTGCTTTACCCTGAATAAAATCTTTTAAATTGGGATTAATTTTTACATCATTATTGCCTGGTTTTTTTATCTGCGAAGGATAATTAGGGTTAGAAGAAGAATTCGGTTGTGCATAGGAAGCAGAAAATAGCAAGCACACGATACCAAAGGCTAAAACTACTGACATGATTTGCCTTTTCATTGCTTTTTCCTCCTTTTTTTTATTAATAACAGTATAAATTTAATTCAATAATCTGACTTTCTCGCGGAGTTGGGCCAGCACTTTCAACTGCCACAAAGTCTATACGAACTGGTTTGGGCTTAAGTTGCATAAGGTCTATGTTAGGAATTTCCCCTTTATCGTATGTTCCTGCATAAGTCCTAAATCTGTTTACAATTTCTGTTCCTGTTGGTAATCCCTCTTTGCCCAATGAAGTAAATCCAAGCCAAAATACACTATCCGGACCAAAAGGATGGAGAGAAAACTTGTGATGGGCAACACCCTTCTCATCTGTGTAACCTACAATTATTGCCAGAGGAGCAACGAGATTCGGTGCTGCAAAGTCTTTCTCTTTGAGAATTCCCCAAGCAGCATAGACAGTTAGTTTCTTACAATGAGACACAGGTATACTTACATTTTTCATTATCCCTATTCTGTATTTATTGTTTCCTTTAAAAGATACGCCCAGATAATCAAGCGTTATGTCTCCTTTACTTTCAGACTTAACAGCTTTACCGTAAGGTCCCCACTCGTAAACATACCAACCTTCCTCAAAGTCAAAGAAAGGTTTTTGAGGGTATCCACGAAGTGTTACAAGTTTTGACTTAGGTAAAAGAACAGTCATCGCGAGTGAATATGTGGAAATACCAAAAACAATCGCCAAAACTAAACCAATTGAAATTAACTTTCTACTTTTCATTTTTCTTTCTCCTTTCTTTGATTTTCCCATATTAGACTCAATCTTTCCATCTTGCCGCACCCTTTGAACAAACCTGAGCTTTTGTCCTCCCAAAAATCTTGCAATTTTAATTCGTTCGAATTGTAATCACCCTTTAAAAAACTCACTCCGTCAGGGACAACATTTAATTCTGCTCTCTTTTCTTCAATCATGCTTACACTTAAATAATAAGTTATCATAGACATAACAGGCTTGTTGTCAAAGGTCGTTCCTTCAGGTGGAAATGGCATAATGCCTCTATCTTTCGGAG
>DDKK01000001.1:0-161893 GCA_002339325.1 Nitrospiraceae bacterium UBA2600
CTCTACTCCGCTTGCCACTTTCTTTGTGGCATCTTCCATCGAACCTTCTGCTACATCTACCTCTGTCTGTATTCCCCTTATCATCTCTGCTATCTCATCGGTTGCCTTTGTTGTTCTTTCTGCAAGTTTCCTTACTTCATCGGCTACTACTGCAAAGCCTCTTCCCTGCTCTCCTGCTCGGGCTGCCTCTATGGCTGCATTCAATGCAAGTAGATTCGTCTGGTCTGCTATGTCTTTTATCACTGTGACAATTTCACCTATCTGCCTTGAACGCTCACCAAGTACGTTGATTACTTCTGATAGTTTCCCTATTGCTCCCTCTATTACTTTTATCTCTTTCGCTGTGTTTGTGGTCATGTCTTTTCCTTCTTTTGCTACACTGGCTGTTGTTACGCTTACTTCTGCTATGTTTGATGCATTCTTTGCTATGTCTACTACTGTCTGGCTCATCTCTTCTGCTGCAGAGGCTATCTGGCTTGCTCTCTCTGTCTGGGATTTGAGATTCCTCGATATCTCTTCTGTTGTTGCTGAGAGTTGTTCTGAGGAGGAGGCAAGGGAGCTTGAGATGGTTTTTGACTCTGCTATGAGGCGTTTAATGCTTCTTATTGCTTCGTTTACTGACTGGCTTATCATGCCAAGTTCGTCTCTGCTTTCTACTTTTGCCTCTACTGATAGGTCTCCCTGTGCTACTTTCTCAAGGGTTGTCTTGAGTTCATTGAGACATTTTTTAATTAACTTTGCAATGAAAATTGCAAAAAATAATGCCACTCCTATGCTCACTGCAGAAATAGCTGCCAGTGAAATCAACTGAGTATTCAGGAAGGATTCTATATCTTTAATACTTGTTTTAGTATTTTCAATCTGAAATTTTACAAGATTATCAAGAGCCAAATTAAGTCTGTCCATCTTTTTAGGAACTTCTTTGTTTAAAAACTCAATTGCTTCTTTGTTTTTTCCTGTAAAAGAAAGCTCAATTATCTTATTATTTGCCTTTGCGACGTCTTCAAAGGCTTCCTTGAGTTCTGCCAAAATTTTCTTGCCCTTATCAGAACGAGTTGTTTTCTCGAGATATTCTATAGTCTCTTTATAAATTTTTCTATTTTCCTCTATGATTTTCTTGCTTTCTTCTTTCTCTTTCATGTTATCTGTCAGGAGAATTTCTCTTACCTCAATCTGATTGTCCTTTATTATTTTTCTGATTGTTGCAGCATTTGTTATCTTGTCTACTCTCTCATCTATATCCTTAGTATCTTGCTTTATCTGTGCCGTGTTATATTGACTATAAATACCGAGTATTAGTAAGAGAACAATTATAACTCCATAGCTTATTCTAAGCTTTTTTACAATAGTTAAATTTTTAAACATAAGTCAGCCCCCCTAATTATTTTTCTCTTCTAAAAAATCTTAATTCTCAATAGCTGCTTTCTCTGTCATGCCTATCATACTTGCTGTCTCTTCTTTGCCTATGAGCCTGTCCATATCAAGCAGTATGATTAGCCTGTCTTCCAGCTTTGCTATACCTGAGATAAATTCGCTGCTCACTGATGAGGTCATTGCAGGCGGTGGCTCTACTATGCTTGATGATATCCTTAATACCTCAGATACGGTGTCCACTATCAGCCCCATCGTTACTCCCTGTATGTCCATTATCATTATTTTCTGCTTGAGTCTGTCTTCCTCTTCTGGTAATCCAAAAAACTTCCTCAAACTAACAACAGGTATAACTTTACCTCTGAGATTAATCACTCCTTCCACGTAATAAGGTGCATTGGGCACACGGGTTATCTCTTTCATTCTGTTTATTTCCTGCACTTTCAGTATATCTACGGCATACTCTTCTCCTCCAAGTGTGAATGTTACCAACTGAAGTATCTGCGAACTGTCAGTAAGCCTTGTTTCTTTTGCTACTAATGCTGTCTGCATACTTCGCCTCCTTTTTGAAGTTACACTTTGTGTTATTGTTTTATTTTCCTATAAAAATCAAGAAAAATCAAATTAAAATTTCTTAACAAAAGTAAAAGGGAATACACTATCAAATAGTCTGGCAAAAAGAAATTTCTATATTCTTATCACCTCTGCTTCTAAACTGTTAAAATCAAGAATAATAAAAGTGGCTTTACCGTATAGCCATCCGCAAGCCTCGCCAGGATTTAAAATTAAAGTTTTTCCAATTCTTCTCAGGTCTACTTCGTGAGTATGGCCGTATATTATAAAGTCAAACTTCTCAGACAATGCCAGTTCATCAAGCATTTGTGGTTCATGCATGAGAGCTATTTTCTTGCCCTCTATATCGATATTTCTTATGCCTTTCTGTATTCTGTCGCCATACATCTTTTTTAATAAAACTCTATCACCGTCATTGTTCCCAAAAACACCGTAAAAATCTCCTTCAAAATTCTTGAAAACTCTCCATGTAAAGGGAGATACGAAATCTCCTGCATGAATTATTGTGCTGACTTTGCGAGTTTTTAAAATTTCTAAAATTTTCCTTATATTTTCCATGTGGTCGTGGGTATCAGAGATAACTGCTATTTGCATGCTCTTCCTCCAGTCTTATATAAATTATATCAAAGTTTTTCTCTTGATAGGCCTTTATAACTCCAAGTTTTAATAATTCAAGAAGGGCTAAAAAGGTTACGATAATCTCTAATTTTGAAGTCTTATCTCCATTTTTAGAATAATTCTCAAAAAGTTCATAAAACTTAACAAGCTTTTTTTCCCTAAGAACCTTTTGAATGTGCTCTATTTTGTCTTCTACTTTTATTAACTCTTGAGCTATTATTATTGGGGGCTCTGGTTTTTCAATTAATTTTCTGAAAGCAACAAAAAGGTCGTATACAGATATTTCGTAAATTTCATAAACAGGAGCATCTATCTCATTTGAAAAATCTCTTAAATAAGACTTTGACCAGTAATCATATCTTTCCTTTAAAGAAGACGAGACCTCTTTTAAAGCTTCGTATTCAATTAGCTGTTCTACCAGCTCTTTTCTGGGGTCATCATCTTGCTGCTCCGATTCACTTCTGGGCAGTAACATTCTTGATTTAATGTAAACCAGCGTTGCTGCCATTATCAAAAATTCGGAAGCAATTTCTAAATCAAGCTCTTTCATTAATTCAAGATAGTCTAAGTATTGCTTTGTTATTAAAGCTACGGGTATATCATAAATATCAATTTTATTCTGTTTAATCAAATGAAGTAGGAGGTCAAGAGGGCCTTCAAAAAGAGGCAGGGCAATCTGAATGGTCATAATTTATTTTATCACACAAAATTTTGACTTGATGAAGTTATTTGGTATAAACTTTAAAATGCACAATTTAAAGCAACTGTTTTTTATCTTCTTTATCATAATGCCTCTTCTTTTAATAACGCAAGTGAATGCTGATACAGGGACTTTTCAGACTCTAAAAAATGAACTCCTCTCTTATTTTCCCGTTATAACTGGCAAAGTTACGAAGCAGGAAAATAATGAAATTACTCTCGATAAAGGCAGTAAAGACGGCTTAAAAAAAGGCCAGAGAGTTGTTCTCTTTGAAGAGACCGTTCCATTAATACATCCAGTAACAAAGCAAGTAATAGGAAAGTCAGAGCGAATAATCGGAGCTGCAGAAATAGTAAGCGTAGGAAATGATTTCTCTAAGGCAGTTGTTATTGAAGGTGAATTAAAAAAGGGTGAAAGTCAGACTCTTTTTAAAATTCCTAAATCAAAAATTAAAGTTCTTTACGCACAGACAACAACCGAATGGGCAGTTGGTGAAGGTTACTACAGAGAATTGAGGGACACACAGAGATTTGAAATGATTGACGCTCCCATTAATACTGACAATAAAGAATTACTCTTTAAAGACAACAAAGGGGCAGACATACTCCTTCTTCTAAATCCCATAAAAACAGATGGAGCATTAAAACTCTCTCAAGAGCTTTACTGGATAAAAGACCGTAAACTCTTCTCTAAAGCAGAAATTGAACTTACTGCACCAGCAATTGCAGATTTAAGAAAAAAATATGCCTCTCTTATTGTTCCTGAAGGTCATACATTACTTTCTTACAGACTTTCCAGAGGTATAAATAGAGTTTCTACGGGTAACTTTGACGGCGTAAGCCCTAACCAGCTTTTGATAGCCTCAGACAGTGAAATAAGCCTGTATGTAATAGATGTTGACCTCAAACTTAAGAGTAATTACATAATCCCTCTTAGTGGAGATATTATATGGTTTGACACAGGAGATATTGACAAAGATGGTAAAGACGAAATTGCATTGACTATTAAAAGGGAAAACAGAGTTATTTCAACAATAATAAAATGGATGGATGGCGAATTCAAAGAGTTTTCTCGCTTTGATGACCTTTTCCTTAGAATCTACGAAGGCAAGCTTCTTGCTCAATCTTTCTCTCAGTCTTCAGGATTTGAAGGCGAGATTTTTGTAATTAAACCTACCTCATTAGCAAAGTATGAAAAGATAGAGGCCTTCAAACTGCCGGTAAAATCAAATATTTATGACTTCTACTCAGTAAACAATGCCCTATTCAAATGGCAAGAAGATGGAACGCTGGCAGTATATAATGATAAGGGTGTTCCCCTCTGGCGTTCTGCAGAGCCATTCGGTTATGGGCTTCAGTATGAAAAGCAAACAGGTATTGCCATGTTGAGTTTAGGCAAATGGCAGGTGCAAAGCAGAATAAAGCCCTTAAGTAACGGTGTTATTGTGATTGAGAAAAAACCTCTTTTAGGACTTGTTAATCTTTCTACCTTTGGTTACAGAAGCTCAAAACTTCAACTTCTTCAGTGGACAGGAATTGGAATTGAACAGACCGATATAACCGAAGAAATGTCTGGCGAAATACTTGATTACGCTGTTTCCTCTGATAAGTTATTTGTCCTTGTTAAACCACCTTTTGGCTTTAATCCCAAAAGAATCCTTCAGGGAGAAAGCCCTTTTGAGACTAACCTTCATATACTCTCCCTTAAATATTAAGTTATGAGCAGTATTTTAAAACACGTAGGAATAATAATGGACGGCAACGGAAGATGGGCTCAATTGCGTGGTCTTCCCCGTTATGAAGGCCATAAAAGAGGAGTGGAAAAAGTAAAAGAAATTATAAAAGCCTGTCTCAGACTTAAAATAAGTGTAGTAACTTTTTATGCTTTTTCTATAGAAAACTGGCAAAGGCCTAAAAAAGAAATAGACATAATAATGGAGCTTCTCAAAAGCCATCTAAAAAAAGAAACAAACAATTTCATTTCGCAGGGCGTAAGGTTTAAAATGATAGGTAATCGCTCTCTGATGCCAGCCGATATCTTATCTGCCATTGAGGAAACAGAGAAAATAACGTCCGATTGTAGCCAGCTAATTGCACAGTTTGCAATAAGTTATTCTGGAAGAGATGAGATTTTAAGAGCAATAAGAGAGGCAATTAAAAGAAAAATTTCCTATGATAGTTTTGATGAAAATACCATGAATTCCCTTCTTGACACCGCAGAAATTCCAGAACCTGACCTAATTATCAGAACTTCTGGAGAACAGAGATTGAGCAATTTCCTTATATGGCAGGCGGCTTACTCAGAGTTTTACTTTACTCAGACCTTATGGCCTGATTTTACCGATGACGAGTTTACAGAAGCTGTTCTTGATTATCAGAAAAGACAGAGGAGATTTGGAAAGGTAAGTGAATTTACAAGGACATAGTAAAAGAATTATTGTTGCCCTAATCGCTGTTCCCCTTCTTCTTTTTATAATTATTAAACTTCCGCCTTATTTCTTTCTCGGACTTCTGGTTCTAACAAATACTATTGCCTTCTGGGAATTTCTCAGAATGTACAACACGTTAAAATTACTATCTTTTACTGGAATTTTTATCTCCATAATTATATTTGCGCTCAACTGTTTTTACTGGCAGTTCGCCGTGTATTATTATTCTCTAAGTTTCATTTTTATTGCTCTCATACGTCTATTTCTCAAAAAACAGCCCGAAGGCTCACTGAAGGATTTAGCTCCTGTAATTGTAGGCCTTCTATATATACCTGGTCTATTAGTCTTCCACTGGTTTCTCAGAGCAGAAGGATGGCAGTGGATAATTTATCTTTACAGTGTTGTATGGGCATCTGATAGTTTTGCCTATTACATAGGAAAAGGCTTTGGTAAAAGCAAACTCTATCCTGAAGTTAGTCCTAAAAAAACTTGGGCTGGAGCCTATGGTTCAATAGCCGGTGGAGCGGTTACATCTTTAGCAGTAGGCTATTTAATTGTCAATAAGTCTATTGTAAGTTTAGTTTTAATGGGTGGAATCATTGGATTTGTATCTATTTTAGGTGACCTTGTAGAGTCTATGTTTAAAAGGGATGCGGGAGTTAAAGACTCGAGCTTCCTCTTCCCTGAACATGGTGGAGTACTTGATAAAATAGATGCTATGCTCTTTGCAGGAGTAATACTGTATTTTGTTTTGAAATACATGTAGGAGGGAAGTTTGAAGAATGTTGTAATACTGGGAAGTACTGGTTCAATAGGCAGAAATGCATTGGAAGTAATAAAAAATTTTCAAAACAGATTTAAGGTCTTAGGACTCGCAGCAAAAAGTAACATTACTATGCTTGAGAAGCAGATAAGAGAGTTCTCACCATCTTTTGTAGCAGTGGCTGATGAAGAAAAATCAAACCTACTCAGAGAAAAATTCAAAGGAATAGAGATAATAACAGGTATTGAAGGAGTATGCGAACTTGCAAAATTAAAAGAAGCGGACATTGTAATATCAGCAATTGTCGGAGCCGCAGGTCTACTACCTACTCTTGAAGCTGTAAAAGCAGGTAAGACTCTGGGGCTTGCCAACAAGGAAAGCCTTGTTTTAGCTGGTGAATTAATAAAAAAAGAAGCTAAAAAAAGCAGAGCAAAGATAATTCCTGTTGACAGCGAACACAGTGCAGTATTTCAGTGCATAAATGGCTGTAACAGACCGTATATAAGAAAAATATGGCTTACAGCTTCTGGAGGGCCTTTCAGGGGCAGGAAAAAACATCAGATGGAGCATGTCACCGTTCAAGAGGCATTAAATCATCCTAAATGGAAAATGGGAAAAAGAATAACTATAGATTCGGCTACCTTAATGAATAAAGGCTTCGAAGTTATAGAAGCTCATCACCTCTTTGATATTGCCGTAGACAATATTGGCGTTCTAATACATCCGCAAAGCATTGTCCACTGTTTAGTCGAATTCATTGATGGAACTTATCTTGCCCAGATAAGCAATCCTGATATGAAAGCTCCTATTGCTCTGGCTCTATCGCTTCCTGAAAGACTATCGGACATAATAAAACCAATAGATTGGTCAATTACAAACGAGCTAAGATTTGAACTTCCAGACACAGAAGCTTTTCCCTGCCTTAGACTTGCCTATGAAGCAATAAAAATTGGAGGCACTATGCCTGCGGTTTTAAATGCCGCAGATGAAATCGCTGTTGAAGCTTTTCTCGAAGGAAAGTTAAAATTTAATGACATACATTTAATTATTAAAAAAGTGATGGATGCCCACTCAGTTTCACCAGCAGAAAATATTGATGAAATTCTTAAGGCTGATAGCTGGGCAAGAAAATTTGCAAAAAAGGAGATAGAGGGATGAATCTTATTTATGCAATAATTCTCTTCGGTTTTTTGATATTCATTCATGAGTTAGGTCATTTTCTTGCTGCAAAACTCAGTGGCGTAAGAGTTCTCAAGTTTTCAATAGGCTTTGGACCGCGGATACTTGGTAAGAAAATCGGCGATACAGAGTATCTTTTGAGCGCCGTGCCTCTGGGTGGTTACGTAAAAATGTATGGTGAAGACGTTGGTGATGAGATAATTGACGAAAAAAGGTCATTTAAGCATCAGCCAGTTTATAAAAAAATTTTCATTGTTCTGGCAGGCCCACTTTTTAATATAATTGGAGCAGTATTTCTGTTCTGGATAGTTTTTGTCTATGGAATACCTGTTCTTAAACCTGTAATTGGAGAGGTAATGGAGAAATCACCTGCTTATATGGCAGGATTACAGAAAGGAGATAGGATAGTTGAGATTAATGAACAAAAAATAACTAATTGGTTTGATATGGCTCAACAAATCCAGCAGAATCCGGGAAAAGACCTAAAATTCAAAGTAGAAAATAGTGGACAAGTGAGAGAGATAATTATCAAACCTGAAGGCAAAGAAACGAAGAATCTTTTTGGCGAAAAAATATATGTAGGACAGATAGGAATTAAACCAGCCGAAGAATTTTTTATCCAGAAGGAAGAACCGCTTAGTGCCTTAAAAAAATCTTTAGATAAATGCTATGAAATTGTTGAACTAACCTATCTTACGGTAGTTAAGATAATACAAAGAGTTGTATCTACGGAAGTTATAGGAGGCCCTATCCTCATATTTCAGGCAGCAGGCAAAACCGCAGAACAGGGCTTGATTAGTTTCCTAAGTTTTGCTGCCATAATCAGCATAAATCTCGGCATTTTAAATCTTTTACCCATTCCTGTATTGGACGGTGGACATATAATGTTTTTCCTGATTGAAGCTATAAGAAGAAAACCTTTAAGTGAGAAAGTTATTGCCATATCGCAAAAAATCGGTATAATCTTTCTGATTGCCCTGATGATGCTTGCATTTTATAATGATATTGTTAGACTTTTAAATCCCGGGAAAATGCCTTTCGGAAAATGAAAAGAGCTTTTTCTGCAGGAGGAGTAGTATACAAGTTCGAAAATGAAAAATTAAAAGTGCTATTGATTTCTGTAAAGAACAATAAAGTTTGGGCTCTTCCAAAAGGACTTGTAGAGAAAGATGAAAAGCCTGAACAAACAGCCTTGAGAGAGATTAAAGAGGAGACAGGTGTTGATGGTAAAATTAAAGATACCATAGGAGAGGTTTCATACTGGTTTTATCTAAACGATGAAAAATACTTTAAAACAGTAAAATACTATCTGGTTGAATACGTTTCAGGACATATAAATCCTGATGATGAAGTGGATTCTGCTAAATGGTTTAGCCCTCAAGAGGCTATTGAGAGATTAACTTACGGAAGTGATAAAGAAATTTTAAAAAAAGCATTGGAGAAGATAGGTGCATAAAATATTGAATAGAGGCGAATTAAAGAAAAAACTGAATGAACTTAAAGCAAAGGGACAGAAAATCGTATTCACCAATGGCTGCTTTGATATAATCCATGCAGGTCACATAAGATATCTAAGAGAGGCGAAAAAACTTGGTGATATTCTTGTAGTAGGACTAAACTCAGACAGTTCTGTAAAAAAGCTCAAACCCCTTAGACCTATAAATTCTGAAAAAGAAAGAGCCGAAGTCCTTGCATCTCTTGAAATGGTTGACTTTGTGACAGTATTCCACGAAGAAACTCCTTACAAACTAATAAAACTCCTTAATCCACATGTGCTCGTAAAGGGAGGAGACTGGAAGATTAAAGACATTGTAGGAGCTGATATTGTGCCTGAGGTTTACAGTTTGCCATATGTAGAAGGTTTTTCTACCTCAGGCATAATAGAGAGAATTCTTAATAAATACAACAAGCCAAGACAGGAAGACAACATACTCAAAAAAGCAAAAAAAGTGAAGTTTCTCTTTCTGGATGTAGATGGCGTATTAACCAGTGGAGGAATAATACTTGACAATGAAAACAATGAGTTAAAAATTTTCAATGTAAGAGATGGACACGGTCTTGTTATGTTAAATAAATCGGGAATAAATATAGCCGTTATCACAGGCAGAAAATCAAGAGCATTGGAAAGAAGAATGAAAGAACTGGGAATATCAGAAGTCTATCAAGGAGCAAGAGAAAAACTTAGAATTTTCGAAGAGATATTGAAAAAATACGGTTTAAAAAAGCAAGAAGTTGCAGCAATGGGAGACGATATAATTGATTTATCCATTCTAACCAGAGTGGGTTTTTCTGCGTCACCACAGGATGCTCATGAAGTAGTTAAAAGCAATGTTGATTATGTTACGAAAAACAAGGCAGGCGATGGAGCAGTAAGAGAGCTCTGCGATCTAATTCTTCAAGCAAAAGGACTTCTGGACAACTTCGTAGATGAATATAAAAACCTTTAATCTTCCAACATCCCTAACATTAATACGTATTCTCATTATCCCACTTTTTTTAATAAAAGCTCCATCTAATCCTCAATTCGGAGCTTTTCTGTTTTTCATAGCTTCGGTAACAGATTTTCTTGACGGTTATCTGGCAAGAAGATTCAAACAGATAACGAAAATTGGTATTATTTTAGACCCTATTGCCGATAAACTTCTGGTTATAACTGCTGTTGTAGTACTCGTTGACCTTGTAAGAGTACCTGCATGGATAGCAACAGTAATAATATTGAGAGAATTTATGATAACAACTTTACGTTTTTATGCTCTATCAAAAGGAGTTGTTATACCTGCAGAAAAAGCTGGCAAAGCAAAGACAGTAATGCAAATGACTTCTATCCTGCTTCTACTAATAGCAGATGAGATTTTAGGAGTCGATTTATATGACGTTGGCATTGTTCTTCTATACGTATCAACATTTTTAGCTATTTATTCTGCAATAGGCTATGTATGGCATTTCTGGAGGAATTTGAAATGAATATAATAGTAAGCATTTTTGCATTTATCTTCGGCTCTATTCCTTGGGGATTTATAATTGGAAAACTAAAAGGTATTGATTTAAGAAAAACAGGAAGTGGAAACATCGGGACTACTAATGTCCTTAGAGTAATCGGTAAAAAAGAGGCTTTAGCTACATTACTTCTTGATATATCTAAGGGTTTCATTCCTGTCATGCTTTTAAGATTATTTTATGAAGAAAGCAATATGCTACTGCTCGGTTTTACAGGCATTGCTGCTATACTTGGACACTGTTTCACTCCTTTTTTGAAATTTAAAGGTGGCAAGGGAGTTGCAACTTCTGTAGGTGTTATTCTGGCTTTTAGCCCTCTCGCTGGATTGACTACAGTAATCATCTGGCTATCTACCTTCGCTGTCTTTCGCATTTCCTCTTTGAGTGCTTTAGTGGCTTTTGGAGTGCTTCCTCTTGTTACTATGATATTAAGATATCCCGATGAAGTAACGGTTTTTGCTTTTATCATAACAGCTATTATCTATTTAAGACATCTTTCAAACATTAAAAGATTACTGAAAGGAACTGAGACAAAGATAGGTGATAAAAAATGAAAAAAGCAATAGTGCTACTTAGCGGAGGTATTGACTCTTCAACTACCTTAGCCATTGCTAAAGAAGAGGGATATGAATGCTATGCCCTTTCCTTTGATTACGGACAACGACATAAGATTGAACTCATAAGTGCTAAAAGAGTTGCTAAGTTCATAGGTGTAAAGGAGCATCTTATTGTCTCCTTTGATATGCGTCAGATTGGAGGTTCAGCTCTCACAACGGACATACCTGTTCCAGAAGGTGAAGTTGAAGGCATACCAGTTACTTATGTACCTGCAAGAAACACAATTTTTCTTAGCTTCGCTCTTTCATGGGCAGAAGTTCTTTTGTGTCCTACCATATTTATTGGTGCCAATGTAGTAGACTACTCGGGATATCCAGACTGTAGACCCGAATATCTGAAGGCCTTTGAAACAATGGCTAATCTTGCTACTAAAGTAGCTGTAGAGGGTAAAATAAAATTTAAAGTAGAAGCACCCCTTCTTTATATGACAAAGGCCGATATTATTAAAAAAGGTTTACAACTCAGATTTGATTACTCTCTCACATGGAGCTGTTACAATCCGCAAGGAGAATTAAAAAATCCTGTTCCTTGTCTAAAATGCCCAAGTTGTCAATACAGACTTAAAGGTTTTGAGGAAGCAGGAATAGGAGACCCTCTAATAAAATGATTACCCTAAGACTACACAGCAACGTCATAAAAAAAATAATACTTAGTGCAATAAAAGCAAGAAAAGGAGAATACACTTACGAAGAGCTTGTTTTAGATGGCTTAAAAATTCTTCAGATGATGCGTAATGTCGGTTGCAGAATAACCGTTGAAGGCATTGAAAATCTACAAAATCTTAAGCCTCCTTGCGTTTTTATAGCAAATCACATGAGCACCCTTGAAACGCTGGTTTTACCTGGTGTCATTGGAAAGGAATTTAGAGTAACCTTTGTTGTAAAAGAATCTCTCCTTAAGTATCCATTTTTCGGTAAAATTCTTTCAGCTCTAAAACCCATTCCTGTAAGCAGAAAAAATCCTAAAGAAGACTACAGGGTTGTAATGCAGGAAGGAGTTAAAAGACTTAAAGAAGGAATCTCTGTTATTGTCTTTCCTCAGGCAACAAGAGAACTTATCTTTGACCCTGCTAAATTTAACACTCTCGGCATTAAGCTTGCCCAAAAAGCCTCTGTTGCTGCTGTTCCTGTGGCTTTAAGAACTGACGCATGGGGAGTTGGCAGGATAGTAAAGGATTTTGGTAAAATTGACCCTACAAAGCCCATATGCTTTTTTATAGGCAAACCTGTAATAATTGAAGACAGAGGAGTTAAAGAACACTTACAGATAATTGAATTCATAGAAGCCTCCCTTAGAAAATGTTATAATTAACTATGTTTTACGCAGACCTGCACATCCATTCAAAATTCTCAAGAGCCACAAGCAAAGATATGAACCTTGAGAATATAGAACAATGGTCACAAATAAAAGGTATTAAATTAATTGGAACTGGCGATTTTACTCATCCCGAATGGATAAGGGAGATTGAAAATAAACTCAATGAAGCAGGAAACGGACTTTTTACCCTTAAAAGTAAATACAGGCTAAATCTTCCAGAAGCTTGTCAAAATGAAGTTTTTTTTATCCTATCTTCTGAAATTAGTTGCATATATCAGAAAAACGGAAAACTTCGAAAAATCCATCTTTTGCTTCTTACTCCGTCATTAAAGAATGTCTACAAAATTAACCATGCTCTAAATCAGATAGGGAGTCTCTTATCTGATGGAAGACCTATTCTGGGAGTAGATGCGAAGGAACTGATGAAAATAGTTTTAGAGCTGAGTCCTGAAACATTAATTATACCCGCCCATGCATGGACTCCTCATTTTTCAATTTTTGGCTCCCAATCTGGCTTTGATAGCATTGAAGAATGTTTTGAAGAACTAACCCCCTATGTGTATGCTATAGAAACGGGATTAAGCTCAGACCCTCCCATGAACTGGCGATTAAGTAAACTTGACGGTTTGGTTTTAATTTCGAACTCAGATGCCCATTCACCTGCAAAGATAGGAAGAGAAGCAAATGTGTTTGACACGGAGATAAATTACAATTCCATAGCAGAAGCAATAAAGACCGGCAAGGGATTTATTGGCACTGTAGAGTTTTTCCCTGAAGAAGGGAAATATCATTATGACGGACATAGAACATGCGGAATAAGACTTTCGCCTAAAGAGACAATAAAAAGGAATTATCTTTGCCCTGTCTGTGGTAAAAAAGTTACTGTCGGTGTAATGCATAGGGTTGAGTTACTGGCAGACCGTGAAGAAGGTTTTAAACCGCTGCAGGCACGTCCCTACTTCTCAATAATTCCTCTTCCAGAAATTATAGGAGAGCTTAAGAAAACATCGGCACAGAGCAAGACCGTCTTAGAACATTACTCAAAAGCCATTCATTCACTCGGTAGTGAATATGATATACTTCTAAAAAAAGATGTAAGGGAAATTGAAAAATTTGATGCATCCCTTGCAGAGGCAATTGAAAGAATGAGAAAAGGTGAAATAATCGTAGAACCCGGTTATGATGGAGAATACGGAAAAGTAAAAATTTTTGGAGAAGCAGTTGAAACAACTATCAAAGGTCAGTCACTTCTTTTTTAGATTGATTTAAAAGAAAAAATCGGATGGATTTAAATAGAAACCAAAAAGTAGCTGTAGAAAGTTCTGATAGATACCTATGTGTATTAGCCGGTCCGGGAACAGGTAAAACTCTCACTATAACGGCAAAGATAATTCATCTTTTGCAAAATGGTTTATCCCCAGAAGAAATTGCAGCATTAACATTTACTCAAAAAGCAGCCATTGAGATGAGAGAAAGAGTCATAAAGCATGTTAAAAAAGAAGAGCTCCCATTTATCGGGACTTTTCATCTTCTGTGTATAAGACTTCTCCGAGAGTTTCTTCCCTGTGAAAATAGAAATTTTAAGTTATGCACAAGAATTAAACAAAAAGAGATTATTAGAGAATTAGGCGAAAAAAATGCCGAAAAAACTATTGACAGAATATCAAAATTTAAAAACAGAGGACTTCCTCTTGATGATAAGACTATGGCTATCTATGAAAAATATGAAGAGAAAAAAAAGACACTAAACCTATTTGATTTCGATGACCTCTTAACTAAAACACAAGAAATGCTTAAGGAAGGCAAAATTCCTCCCCTTTTCAATCATATAGTTGTTGATGAATTTCAGGATATAAACAAAATTCAGTATGAAATAATCAAAGGACTTCTCAGAAAGGATGGTTCTTTTTCAGTTTTCGGAGACCCAGACCAAGCTATATATTCATTCAGAGGTTCTGAGATAGACCTCTTTTTAAATTTACCTACCGACTTTAAAAATCTGACTCTATTAAATCTGTCTCTCAATTATCGTTCTCAAGCAAACATTATAAACGCCTCTAATCATTTCATAACAGTGAACACCAAAAGATTTTCAAAAAAAATTGAGCCCACTAAAGAGTCCTCCCATCCAATAGTTTTAATTGAGGTAGAAGACGAATTTGAAGAAGCTCGGGTAATAGTGGAGGCTATAAAATCAAAAGTTGGAGCTGTTGATTTTACTGACTTATACAGAAATAAAGATGAAACCTCATATACCTATGGCAGTTTCGCTGTTCTTGCAAGAACAAATAGACAGCTGAAAATAATAAATGACAAGCTTTTAAGTGAGGGAATACCCGTTAAAACAATTAAAAAAGATATAGAGCCCTGGATAGAATCTTTTATAAAAAATCTCTCCGAGCAAATAAAAAGAAAAGAAATAACAAAAAAGCTTTTTGAGGCCGCTCCCCTTTATGAGTTTCTCAATTCAACCGATTTACTTAAAAAATTAGAGCCCTATGAGGCTTCCCTTGTCAGTAAAATAGCAAAAAGTTACAGAAAGGGAACATTAATCGAACAAATACAAGCTTTCATAGACGAGCTTTCGGGGCTTACATCTATTGACCTTTTTCCAGAAAGATTAAATGCCGTGAGTCTTCTGACGCTTCATGGTTCTAAAGGGCTTGAATTTCCTGTTGTTTTTATTGTTGGAACAGAAGAAGGGCTCATTCCATACACACTTTCAACAGAGTGGGATATTGAAGAAGAAAGACGACTGTTCTATGTGGGAATGACAAGGGCAATGGATGAATTGATAATACTGCATGCAAGAAGTAGATTCATTAACGGAAAAAAACTAAATCTTCCACCTTCTTCTTTCATAAAAGAACTTCCCCAAGAGAATCTTAAGAAGAAAAAAATCTCTCGAAAAGATAATATTCCCTCTCAAAAAGGACTATTTTGAAAAATTATGTAATCCTATCGCAAGGGATTTAATCGTTCCTTTAATACTCTGCAAAAAATTCTTTTAAGCTTCTATTTTTGTTCCAAGAAGTTCCAAAAATTTCTTCATCCACTCTGGATGGGCAGGCCATGCAGGTGCCGTAACAATATTGCCATCTACACAGGCATTCGAGTAAGTAGCGTTAACATCGCACCATTTGCCTCCTGCAAGCAAAATCTCTGCTTTTACTGCTGGATAGGCAGTGAGAGTTCTCCCACCTATTATGTTTGCCGCTGTGAGAAGTTGAATTCCGTGACATATGGCTGCAACAGGTTTTCCAGATTCGACAAAGTGTTTCACAATGGCAATCACTTTCTCATTAAGCCTGAGATATTCAGGCGCTCTTCCGCCTGGGATGACAAGGCCGTCATATTTTGCAGGGTCGATTTTATCAAAATCAGCATTTATCATGAAATTATGGCCTCTCTTTTCTGTATAGGTCTGGTCACCCTCAAAGTCATGTACCGCTGTTTTTACTGTTTCTCCTGCTTTCTTTCCAGGACACACGGCGTGAACAGTATGTCCTACCATCTTGAGCATCTGAAAGGGAACCATTGCTTCATAATCCTCAACAAAATCGCCTACAATCATTAAAATCTTCTTGGCCATTGCAAACCTCCTTTTTATTTAAAATCATCCCGATATTAGGGACTCAATATCAAGATTTTTAATTGCCGTCTCGCCTATTGTATCTTTATTTAAATCACTTAAATAGGGCATTATGCCTAAAAAGGGTATGTCGAGTAATTCTCTTAGGGCTTCGGGATTTGTTTTTTCGGCTATATCATTTTTTGCAGGTTCAGAAAAATTAATGATATATCCCTTTATAGGAATTTTTTTGCTTTTTAGTGCTTCAATTGTAAGAATTGTGTGATTTAATGTGCCAAGAGTAGGTTTAGTTATGATTATTGCGGATAATCCTAATTCTTTGATCAAATCCCTAACAAAGTAAAAAGTTGTTTTCTTCTTTTCTTCTTTTCGGAGTGGAACCATCAATCCTCCTACGCCTTCTACAACAATGAAATCATATTTTTTCCTAAGAGCATCAAAAGCTTTAAAAACTCTATCTATTTCTACTTCTAAATTCTCCAGCTTTGCAGCAACGAAGGGACTTAAAGGATTTTCAAATCTAAGAGGAGTTATTAAGTCTATGGAATCACTCATTTCAGCCATGTCTCTCAAAAACATGCCATCGCTTGGTAAAAGTATACCATCTTTATTAAGACAGCCCGTTTCAATTGCCTTCATTGCTCCGACTTTTAACCCTTTTTTTATAAAACTTCTGAGTATTGCTGCTGTTACAATAGTTTTACCTACGCCTGTATCTGTACCAGTTATAAAATATCCACCTTTCATTGCCTATCCTCCTTATTGTTAGATAATTAGACCTCTCACAATAAAAATTCACCCTACTGTTTATGCACTCTATAAAGCAAATATATCGTTATATGGTATAATGTTGTATAGATTAAAGGCAAGCTCATAAGGAGGAAGTGGTGATAAGATTTGAAGAATTACAAATGAGGATAATGGATGCCGCTAAGAATTATATGGATGTATATGACATGGCAACTTTGGTGGAACAATATTCTCTTAACAAGGAAAGTAGATTGTCAATGACATTACCTGAAATTAAGCCTCCCTATCCAATAACTGCTACTGTCTCATTTTCCTATGATGTTCAACAAACAAGCACTTCTATCTATTTTGAAGAAGAGGACGATGAAATAGATGAGGCTATAGAGCTGGACATAATTATAAGCCTTCCTTTTATGGAGGGCTACAATGAAATGGTAGACCTTTATGAAGAAATTGCAAATGAATACAGCGAACTTGAACCTGTGCTTGTTAAAAAGGAGTTTTACAGAAAAGACTTAGTTGATGCAGAGGAATATGAAATTGCCTATTCTTATGTCATTGGCGGAGAAGAGCTAAAAGATTTACAGGTTTATGAAGACATATTTTTTGAATTGAGCAATATTCTTCGCATGATTTATGAGAGAACCAAATTCTTTATTGATATGTCTTGGTATAGAGAGCACGAAGATGACAGTCTTTGATGAAATATCTACAATTCTGCTTGATATGGATGGGACCATCCTTGATAAATATTTCGACGATTATTTTTGGGAGATATTCTTACCTGAAAGATATGCGGAAAAAGAAGGCTTAAGCTTCTCTGAAGCTCAAAAAATTCTATTTAACATGTATAAAGCAGAAGAAGGCACTCTTAACTGGACTGACATTGACTTCTGGAGCTTAAAGACAGGAATTGATATCTTTACTCTAAAAAAACAGCTCACTCACCTTATAAAACCTCACCCCGATGCAGAGGATTTTTTAAATTTTATTAGCTCTAATGGAAAGAAAGTCTATCTTGCAACAAACGCACACAATAAAGTTATGAATTTAAAATTAGAGAAAACCGGCTTTGCCAGGTATTTTCATAAAACCTTTACATCCTTTGACATAGGATATCCAAAAGAAAGACTTGAATTCTGGCATAAACTAAAGGAGTGTATTGATTTTGAACCAGAAAAAACGGTTTTCGTTGATGATACAGAAGAGATTCTGCACAGAGCAAAATCTTTTGGAATAAAGATGCCCATTTTACGAGGACTATCAAGTTCCAGAAGCGAACCCAGAAAATCTAATCACTTTTTAACAATAAACAGTTTCAAAGAAATTATAAAAATATAAAAAGCTGAGCTTATAATATTCCCAATTCCTTTTTAAGCCAATTTTTTATCTTTTCATTTATGGGACACATACCAAATTTAATGTAAGTTTTATTCTCCTCTAAGGCTTCTTTAAGCATTTCCTCGGGAATATGCTCAATTTTAGCAATGGTTTCGCCAAAACAATTTGCCTTATGCATCATGAGAAAAAGCTCTGGCTTTTTACCTGATGTCTCTATGTAGAATACATAGCCTCTTACAGGTTTTTTACATACTATATCGTCGCCCTCCTTTGTAATAACAGGCTCCATAACCTTTGTTGGATTAATATCCCACAGTATGTTATTAATATAGTATGGCTCTTTTTTAATATCCTCGAAAGTAAGTAACTCTTCCCAAATCATTTTAAAGAACCTCCTTTTTTCTTCGCTCTGGAACTATAGTGTTCGGAATTCTTCCTTCATTAAAATCTTTTGATACGTAAAGTCCACAGTAACATCTACCATAATCTCTGATATCAAGCTCACTGTAAATACACGGGCAGATTATATCCTTATCTTTTTCTTTATCACCACTTGCAAGTCTACAGGGACAGCTTCTATAACCGTAACGATTTTCATTCTTGATGAGACCTTCGATTAGGTCAAAAACCAACTTTTTATCTCTGTTTAGCTCTATTCCTTTTGAATTGGCAAACTTACTTAAAATTTCATAAAGTTTCTCTCGGTCCATCATATTTCAAGCAACTTCTTCAAAGCTTCTTCTTCATATCCAACCACTGCCTTTTCAACTACTATTGTTGGAAAGGTTTCCTGAGGATTGATTTTTCTCAACTCTTTGAGAGCAACCCACTGTTCACCGCTGTCAAGAGTGTCAACATCTATGGTTTCATATTCAATATTATGACTTCTAAGAAACTCTTTCAGTCTCTTACAAGCTGGACAGGTGCTAAGGGAGTAAACTCTGATTTTCCTATGCATGACCTGCTCTCCCATCTTTATTAAAAGTCTTATTAAGCGTCAATTCAATGTCTTCGAGCATCTCAAAATTAGCAGTTCTTATTCTCTCAACAGAGATACCGAGCATTTTAGCAAGTTCCTCAAAGGGTATTTTTGAAACATAACATAGTTCGGCTATTAAAATTTTTAAAGCATCATCTTCTATTAGAGCTTTTAGGTTTTTATCTGTTACATCAACGCTGTCAATGGCATCCTGAAAAAGCATTCCTTTTTTAATATTTTGTAGAATTTCTTCCATTGCTTTCTGGTATATTCTGCTTTCCTCTTCAGAGTATTCCTTATAGACAAAATCAAGCTCTTCCATTTTTTTCTCCTTTGCTTAAACTGTTTATACACTTAAAATGCTTAGTAAGCAAACTCTCCATAGTGTTTTTTATTTCTTCATCACCTACTCTGCTGAGAGTTTCCTTAATCCAACTTAACTGTTCAGCGGAGATACTACAACTGCACTCTACTCTTCTTTTTTTATCTGTTCTGTTATGGTTGTAGATTTTGCCAAACTTAAAAGTCACATTTTTAATTCCATAAGGTTGAAGAGACTTCAAAAAATCTTCCTTCAAGAATTCCAGCTCATTCAACCATGCATTTGAATTAACTGTCACTGAAAGAGTTCCTTCCTTTAAATCCCGAGGGAAAGTCCGTTCACTCAAAGGAGAACCAAAAATCTCATGCCATTTCTTTCTAAGAAATTTCAATTTTATGGCATTTTCAATCCCTAAGCTGCCTATTACATGAGGTATAACACAACTAAGCTTTTCCATTTAGGCTAAACAGCTTTTTTTACAAAGCCCGAACGGAGACATCTCGTGCATACATGAACTCTTTGAGGGCCTTTTTCTGTGATAATCTTCATTCTTTGAAGATTAGGGAAAAAATATCTCCTTGTTTTGTTATTTGCATGACTTACGTTGTTACCAAGTGTTTTCTTTTTACCACAGACATAACAGCTTGCCATCAGTTCCTCCTTCAATTTGCATATACTTATATTTTTATGATAACATTTTATTGATTTGTAGACAAGGAGGACAGACTGTTCTATGTCAGATAAAGCACTCAGAAGCATTGAATTAGCCAAAGAACTTGGAGTTAAACCCTTAGAAATAGTTAAATTCATCGAAAAACACAGAAATGTTCAGTTCAAAAAAGGAACAACAAACATAAAGGTTGAACCAGAGGAAGTTGAAAAAATAAGAGAGTTCTTTAGAAAAGAAGAGAAAAAACCTGAAATAAAGGAAAAAGAACCAAAAGAACAAATAAAAACAAAGGAAGGAGAGGGACAGAAGATAGAACCACCAGTTGAAAATAGAATAAAAGAAGAAATAAGAGATGAAAGAACACAACCTGAAAAAATCGAACCACCAACAACCAAAATAATTGAAGAAGAAATAAGAGATGAAGAAGACCTTTCGCTTCCAGGAAGATTTAGAAGAGAGATATCCTTTGAAAAGATTGAAAAAATAAAACCTAAGCCAATTTCATCAAAAATCCCTCCTAAAAAAATTGAGCCTAAAAAATGGTTAGACCTAAAAGAACAGAAAAAAGCTAAAGACAAAAACAAAAAAGAGGAAGCAACTCCTTTACCTACAACTGCTCCAAGAAAAAAATCAATAAAAATAGAAGAGGGTACTACGGTAAAAGAGTTTGCCGAACTTATTGGACAAAAAGTTCCCGATGTGATTAAGAAATTTATGGAACTGGGCTACATGCCAACAATAAATCAACCCGTTGACCCTGATGCTGCTCAGATTGTAGCTGAAAGTTTTGGTATAAAAATTGAATTATCGCAAGTTCAGGAGGTTGATGTTATAGAAGAGGTTGAAGATGCTCCTGAAACTCTCCAACCACGACCTCCAATAGTAACTGTAATGGGTCATGTTGACCATGGTAAAACGTCTTTACTTGATGCTATTAGAAAAACAAAGGTAACTGAACAGGAAGCAGGTGGAATTACCCAACACATCGGTGCTTATAAAGTAACTCTTCAAGGCAAGGATATAACTTTTCTGGATACTCCTGGTCACGAAGCCTTTACTGCTCTCAGGGCAAGAGGAGCAAAGGTTACAGACATTGTTGTTTTAGTGGTGGCTGCAGATGACGGAGTAATGCCCCAGACCATTGAGGCCATAAATCATGCAAAGGCTGCTCAAGTTCCCATTGTTGTTGCTGTAAATAAAATAGATAAACCAGAGGCAAATCCTCAAAGAGTTAGGACTCAATTAAGTGAATATGGAGTAATTCCTGAGGAATGGGGTGGACAGAACATATTTGTTGACATATCTGCTAAGAAAGGCATGGGAATTGAAAATCTGCTTGAAATGATACTACTGCAAGCAGAAATTATGGAACTCAAAGCCAATCCTGACAAACCAGCAAGAGGCACTATTATTGAATCTCGTCTCGACAAAGGAAGAGGGCCTGTTGCAACAGTAATAGTGCAAAGCGGAACTCTAAAGGTTGGAGATGCCTTTGTAGCAGGAACAACACACGGTAAAGTAAGGGCATTAATTGACGATACAGGAAAAAGAATTAACGAAGCTCCTCCCTCTACTCCTGTTGAAGTAGTAGGATTTGAGGAAGTTCCTCAAGCAGGTGACATTTTTACGGTTGTGGAAGATGAAAAAACAGCTCGTAATATAGCAAATCTCAGAGCTCAAAAAAAGAGACTTGCTGAGATGCAGAGAACACAAAAACTTACATTGCAAGACCTCTATGACAAAATTAAAGAAGGTGAAGTCAAAGAACTAAATCTAATTATAAAAGGCGATGTTCAGGGTTCTGTCGAGGCTCTTAGAAAAGCCGTAGAGGATATAATTCATCCAGAAGTTAAGGTGAAGGTCATTCATACAGCCGTAGGTGGTATTACAGAAAGTGATGTCAATCTTGCAGCAACAGCTAATGCAATCATCATAGGGTTCAATGTAAGACCCGAAACAAAAGCACAGGAATTGGCAGAACAACTTGGGGTGGATATAAAGCTGTACAGCATAATCTATGAAGTCATAGAAGATGTAAAGAAAGCTCTCACTGGAATGTTAACTCCTGAGGTAAAAGAGAAAATTTTAGGAAGGGCAGAGGTAAGAGCCGTATTCAAAATCTCAAAGGTTGGAACTGTAGCAGGTTGTTATGTTCTTAATGGAACTATATCAAGAGCAAGCGATGGAATAAGAATTATAAGAGACAACATAGTGATATATGAGGGCAAAATTAGCTCTCTCAAAAGATTTAAAGAAGATGTCAGGGAAGTTCAGGCAGGTTATGAGTGTGGTCTTACAATAGATAATTTTAATGACATAAGAGAGGGTGATATTCTCGAAAATTATATTTTAGAGAAAATACCTGTCAAAGGCTTATAAAATGCATCCCTACAAAAGGTCAAAAAGGCTCGGCGTACTTCTAAGGGAAGAGGTAGCAGATATTATTCTAAACAAAATAAAAGACCCCCGACTTGGGTTTATAACAGTAACAGATGTAGAACTCTCCGATGACTTGAGAAACGCAAAGGTCTTCGTATCCGTGCTTAAAGAAGAAGAGAGAACCCAATCTCTTCAGATTTTAAATGAAGCAAAGGGATTTGTAAGAAACGAGATTGCAAAAAGATTAAGGATAAAAATTATACCGACCTTTGAATTTCTTATTGATGAGTCAATTGAACATGGGTTCAAGATTGACAAATTACTAAAGGAGATAAAAAAGAATTCGGAGGATATTTGATACCACCGAAGGAACTAATTGAGATAATTACGGAAAAAAATAACTTCTTGATACTTACTCATTCAACTCCCGATGGAGATGCCTTTGGCTCAGCATTAGCCTTAAAGTTTTCACTTAATCTTTTGTCAAAGCGGGCCGAAGTTTATACGGAAATGCCCATTCCAGCTCAATATAAATTCTTGCCGGGAATTAATGAAATAAAAGACTTAGTTGAGCTTTCTCCAGATAAATTTGAAGTGTTAATCTTGGTAGACTGCCATGAACCCTCAAGAGTAAACAACAATGAAGAATTAATAAGCAAAATAACTAAATTCTCAGGCATAAAAGTTATAATCGACCATCATCTTGAAAGAAAAAACAGTGATTTCCATGCTATAAAATGGATTTCTCCCCATGAGGCTGCTACAGGAATGATGGTATATGAACTAATAAAAAAATTGAATATTCCTATTAACGCTTCTATTGCTACATTGCTTTATTCTGCTTTAATAGTAGATACCGGTAATTTTCAGTTTGACAATACAACAGAAAAGGAGTTACGTATTGCCTATGAACTTGTAAAAGCCGGGGCTAAGCCATCTTTTATATATCAAAATCTATTTGAAGGCTGGACTACAAATAGATTAAAGCTCTTCATAAAAATGCTCGATAAAACTGAAATTATCCCTCCTTTTATAATAGGCCATTTACGAAAAAAAGATTTTGAAGAGACAAATACGATTGAGGCTGACACAGAAAGATTTGTTGAATTTTTGAGAATACTAAAAGATATAAGTATCTCCGTCCTATTCAGAGAAATAGAGGAAGGATTTTTTAAAGTCAGTCTTCGTTCAAAGGGAAGCTTAGATGTATCAGTCATTGCACAAAGCTTTGGTGGAGGTGGGCACAAAAACGCTGCTGGTTACAGAATAAGGGCAACCTACGAAGAGGCAAGGGACAAACTGATAGAATCCGTAAAAAACAACAAAATGCTATGATAGGTAACCTTTAATGGGAAAAATCATAGCAGTAGCAAGCCAAAAAGGCGGAGTTGGAAAAACAACTACTGCCATCAATCTTTCTGCCTGCCTTGCTGTAAAGGGAAAAAAAGTTTTGGTCATAGACTCAGACCCTCAGGCCAGTCTTAGTTTTGGCTTGGGAATAAGAAGAAATGGAGAAAAGATAAAGGGACTATACGAATACTACACAGAGAGAGCAGAACTTGAGGAAGTTCTTATTGAATGCATCGATAATCTCTTTGTTATTCCAACCCGAATAGACCTTTTTATGGCAGAATTAGAAGTATTTGAAACAGAGGAGAGGGAAAAAAAGCTTCGAGTGCTTCTTGAGCCCTGTCGTGAAATTTTTGACTACATCTTTATAGACTGTCCTCCCTCATTTTCCTTTCTTACTCTCTGTGCTCTTGTTGCTGCTGATTCTGTAATAATCCCTGTTCAATGCGAACAGTTTGCATTAGAGGCTTTGAGAATTTTCATTAAACTTCTCTGGCGAATTAAAGGAAACTTTAATGAATCTCTCGAGTTAGAGGGGATTCTTCTTACCATGTTTAGCAAACATATAACTCTTAGCAGAACAACCGCTGAAGACATAAGAAAAGTTTTTCGAACTAAGACTTTTGAGACAGTGATACCAAGAAATATAGCTCTCGCTGAAAGCTCTATACATGGTATCCCTGCAATTTTCTATGCGCCTGAGGCAGCAGGAACAATTGCCTACAAAGAACTTGCATTAGAGTTTCTCAAAAGTAATCCTTAAGGCTTGCTAAAATTTTTTCTGCCAATTTAATTGAAAATCCTGGAAGAGAGGCAATTTCCTCTGCTGTAGCAGCTTTTATTCTCTTAATACTTCCGAAGTGTTTAAGAAGGGCAAGCCTTCTTTTTTTGCCTACTCCCTCAATTTTTTCTAAAACCGACTCAAAGGAAGCTTTTTTTCTAAGCTTTTTATGATAAGTAATGGCAAATCTGTGCGCTTCATCTCTTATTCTCTTTAGCAGTAGAGACGATGCTTTCTTATCTTCAAGAGAGATTTCATCACCTTCAGGCATTATCAGTCTGTCTGGATTTTTGGCAAGGGCAAATATATTAATATCTTTAAGCTCTTCCATTACTTTCATTGCAACGTTTAGCTGTCCTTTTCCTCCATCTATAAGAACTATATCTGGTCTTGGTATTCCTTCGGGTGAATCAAATCTATTAACTGTTCTCTCTACCAGTTCTCTCATTGAAGAGTAGTCGTCGATTCCATTGACCTCTCTGATTTTTAAATGCCTGTAATATTCTTTCTTAAACTCCCCATTTTCCCAATAGACAAAACTCCCTACTGAATTAGAACCAAAGAGAGTTGAGATATCAAAAGCTCCTATTCTTAAGGGAACTCTCTCGAGCTTAAGTCTCTTCTTTAAATCATCCAAGATAAATTCTACATTTTTTCTATTTGCTCTCAAATACTCTTTAGCATTTGCAAGGGACATCTCAAGAACAGCCTTTTCTTCATCTGTCTTCGGTTGTCTTATGGTTAGTTGCTCTCCCCTTTTATTTTTGAGCCATTCTATTATTCCTGATAGGTCTTCAGGCGTATTCTCAATTATAACTGTCTTGGGAGGAATGAGAGATTCAACAGAATATAAGGATTGAACAACTGACCTAATAAGTTCTTCCCAAGTTTCATAGAAGGCTTTTTTAATCATATAGTTTTTTGAGCCTACGAGTAGTCCATTTCTTACAAAGAGGACATTCACTGAAATTTCAGAATCCT
Source organism: Nitrospiraceae bacterium UBA2600 (assembly GCA_002339325.1). GTDB lineage: Bacteria > Nitrospirota > Thermodesulfovibrionia > Thermodesulfovibrionales > Thermodesulfovibrionaceae > Thermodesulfovibrio. The sequence goes on from DDKK01000001.1 coordinate 25,710, forward strand.
CTGAGTAGACTCCTACAAAATCAATGTTGTCAAGATTCACAGATACAACTCTTTGCTGTTCAAATATTCTTTCAAGCCTTCTTATCTGGTCTCTTATTTTAGCAGCTTCTTCAAATTTCATTTCATTACTTAATTCCTTCATCCTCTCCTGAAGTCTGCCAATCAGCTCTGCTCCCTTGCCTTTCAGGAAAAGAATGACCTCCTCTACACCTCTCATGTAATCTTCCCTACTAATCTTATCAGCACAAGGAGCGGGACATCTTTTCATTTGATATTGAATACAGGGTCTTATAGTTTTATTTAATGAATATTTACAGGTTCTTATGGGAAAATTTTTTCTTATGAAAGATAAAGCCTCCCACATTGCCTGGGCAGGAACGTAAGGACCGAAGTAAAGATTACCATCCTTTTTTGGTTTTCTTACTACTTCAATCTTTGGCCATTTTTCTGTAAGGGTAATTTTAAGATAGGGATAGTTTTTATCATCTCTTAAAACTATGTTGTATGGAGGCTTATGCTGTTTTATTAGATTGGCTTCAAGGACAAGAGCTTCATATTCATTGGAGGTTATTATAAATGAAAACTCTTTTACCTGCTCAACCATCTTGGTCTTTCTTGGTTCGAGTTCGGATGACTGAAAATAGCTTTTTAGACGATTCCTAAGATTTTTTGCCTTTCCTATGTAAAGAATTTTATCTTTCCTGTCTTTGAAAATATATACGCCTGGTGATGAGGGTATGTTATTTAATTCAAACATAGGTGGTATAAAAATTATATTATCTCACAACTTCCTTGATATATCTTTTGCGGGTTGTTATATTCATCAAGAATTATTATTTTAGGTCTATGCTGGGATATTTCTTCCTCCCCTATGTAGCCGTAGGAAAAAATAACAATTCTGTCATTTACAGAAGCCTTTTTTGCTGCAGGACCGTTCAATCCTATTGTTCGTGAGCCTCGAGGAGCTGCAATTACGTAAGTATCAAACCTCTCTCCATTATTCATGTTACTTATCCATACCCTTTCATAAGGCAGAATACCTGCAAGCTCTAAAAGTTCAATATCAATGCTGATTGAACCCTCATAAAAGAGATTTGCCTCTGTTACTTTTGCCATGTGTAGTTTAGCCCTGAGAAAACTTCTTAACATATATCTCTCCAGTTATACACTATTCAATTATCTTTGGAACTCTGAAAAACTTATCCGTAGAGTCAGGAGCATTTCGTAATGCCTCTTCTCTTGAAAGAGACGATTTAACTACATCCTCTCTAAAAACATTATTTAAAGATAAAACATGAGAGGTAGGCTCTACACCCTCCGTATTTACCTCATTAAGCTTATCCACATAATCAAGTATTCTACTTAATTGTTCTCCGTAGAGCTCTATTTCTTTTTCCTGAAATTCCAACCTACTTAGCATGGCTATGTGCTTTACCATTTCTTTAGATATTTTCATCTTTACACCCTCTCTAAGTTTGCTATTTTAGGAGCTAATTTCTTTACTCCTATTCCAGGAAAGTTTACAACTATTTTTAGGTCATCTCCCTCGCCATAACAATCTCTTACAACACCCACACCCCATGTGGGATGCTTTACTTTACAGCCAATCACAAAGGGAGGTTTAATCTTCCTTGAATCACTGTCTTTGACAGGAGTATTAAAATTAGAGCAGTCCTTTTTTATACAGCAGCAATACTCTGGTGGTATATCTTTTATAAAGCTTGAAGGTTCTTGGTTCTGAACCTTAGAGTATAGTCTTCTCTGCCTTACAGTCGTAAGAAAGAGCAGGTTTCGTGCCCTCGTCATACCCACATAGAAAAGTCTTCTCTCCTCCTGTAATTCTGCTGGGTCTTCTTGTGCTTTAAAATACGGTAAAATTCCCTCTTCACAGCCAGCAATGAATACAACGGGAAACTCTAATCCTTTTGCCGAATGAAGAGTAAGAAGGGATACGTAATTTTTCTTACTTTCCCATGAATCCACATTAGATACAAGGGAGACTTTATCGAGGAAATCTCTGACAGATATATTCTCAGCCGAGGAGAGTAGTTCAAGAACATTCTGAATTCTATCCTCTTCTATTTCCTCCAGATAGGCTGTAGTATTTAGAATATCTTTTATCATTGAGGCTGCATTTTTATAGTCTTTTGTTGATAAATCCTCTATAAGTGCAATAAAAGATGAAAGCTTCTGTTTCAATGACTCTGCCACTGTTTCATCATTTATTATTATTCTTATTGCCTCATAGTAAGAACAGCCATTCTTTTTTGCCTCTTGTTCAATCTTACTTATTGCGGAAGTTCCTATACCTCTTGGAGGTGTATTTATAACTCTTAATAAACTCACGTTATCTTCTCTATTAAGCAAAAGCCTCATGTAAGCGATAACATCTTTAATCTCCTTTCGGTGATAGAAACTAACACCACTTACTACATGATAAGGAATTCCCTCAATTCTTAAGGCTTCCTCAAGGGCTCTTGCCTGCAGGGTGAGCCTATAGAGAACAGCGAAATCTCTGTATTCGTAATCTCCCTTCAGATACATCTCTTTTATGTTTTTAGCAATGTATTTAGCCTCTTCTTCTTCGTTGCTAAGCTGACAGTAGTGAATTTTATCTCCCCAGTCTCTGTCAGTCCATAGATTTTTTGGCTTTCTTAATAAATTTTTGGAAATCATTGCAGAGGATGCAAGAATGATATGCTTTGTTGAACGGTAATTTTGTTCTAATTTGACTATTTTAACTCCTGGAAAATCCTTTTCAAAATTTAGTATGTTATGGACATTTGCTCCTCTAAATTTATAAATACTCTGGTCATCATCGCCAACAGCACAAATTTTCTTATGATACTTCGAAAGCAACTGAAGCAAAACATACTGGGATTTGTTAGTATCCTGAAACTCATCTACAAGAACATATCTAAAATGCTCGGCGTATTTTTTTAGTAAATCTTCCCTTTCGCTGAAAAGATTTATGACCATGAGAATCAAATCATCAAAATCAAGGGCATTGTATTTTTTTAATTCATTTTGATATTTTGCATAAATCCTGCCAAGTCTTTCTTCAAATTCATAACCCTCTATGTTAGAGGCATATTGCTCTGAAGTCACCATATTAGACTTTAAATTGCTTATCCTTGAAACTACGCACTTACATAAAGCCTCGTGCATGTTTAGTTCTTTCAATATCCTTTTTATAAGTGCAGCTTGGTCATCTTCGTCATAAATGATAAAATCTTTTTTGTAACCAATCTGGTCAATGTGAGCTCTTAGTATTCTTACACATAGAGAGTGAAAAGTGCCTATCCAGTAATTTTTCCAGTTTCCATTGCATATTTTACATATCCGCTCTTTCATTTCATCGGCTGCTTTGTTAGTGAACGTAACAGTAAATATTGAAGAAGGAGAGTAACCTAATACCTTTGTTAGATAAGCATATTTGTAAGTAATTACTCTTGTTTTTCCACTTCCTGCTCCTGCGAGCACCAGAAGCGGACCTTCACAGTATACTACAGCTTCTTGTTGCGCGGGATTTAACTCCCCTAAGGGGAAATCTTTCATGGCTGTACCCCTCTTTTTTTATTTTTAAAAAATCTATTCAACAGTAACACTTTTTGCAAGATTTCTTGGTTGATCAACATCACACCCCCTTAATAGTGCTACATGATAAGCAAGCAACTGAAGGGGAATACTGAAAAGAATAGTATTTAGATAGCTATTTATTCCTTCTACGTGAATAAATCTATCGGATAATCTAATAAGTTTATCTTTCTTTGTATTTGATAAGGTGATTACAAAACCATCCCTTGCCTTTATTTCCTCTATATTAGATAGGGTTTTCTCAAGATAGAGGTCATCGGATACCACAAAAATAACAGGAAAACCTTCCTCTACCAGTGCTATAGGTCCGTGTTTCATCTCTCCTGCAGCATATCCCTCTGCATGTATGTATGATATTTCTTTTAATTTAAGCGCTCCTTCAAGTGCAACGGGATAATTAAGACCTCTTCCAAGATAGAGAAAATTAGGTTTCCTGTATAATTCTTTTGCAAGATTTTGAATTTTTTCGTCTAATTTCAATGTTTCCTCAGCTAATCTTGGTAGATGAAAAAGGTCTATCAGAAACTTTTCATTGACAACAGCTGGATTTATCCTACGGGACATTGACAAAGCAAAGGCAAGAATATACAAAGCTACTATCTGACAACTAAAAGCCTTTGTAGAGGCAACACCTATCTCTGGACCGGAATGGGTATAGAAAACCGCATCGGATTCACGAGATGCGGTGCTTCCAAGAACATTACATATTGTAAGCGTCTTTAATCCTGCCTTTTTTGCATACCTGAGAGCAGCCAAAGTGTCTGCTGTCTCTCCTGATTGCGTAATTGCTACAAAGAGAGAGTCCGCTTCAAAGGGCACTTCTCTATATCTGAATTCTGACGCTATGTCAATCTCAACAGGTATTTTAGCTATTCTCTCAATAGTATATTTCCCTATCATACAAGCATGATAGGAAGTACCGCAGGCGACAAGATAGATTTTCTTGATTAAAGCCATTTCATCCTTTGTTATTCCCCATTCTTTGTAATTTATCTTTGAACCATCTGGTAAAACCCTGCCTCTAATCGTATCAGCTAAGGCTCTCGGTTGTTCGTGTATCTCTTTAAGCATAAAATGTTTGTAACCACCCTTTTCAGCCATTGAGGCCGTCCATGTAATGGTTACGGGTTTTTTTCTTTTTTCGTTACCTTTTAAATCACAAACTTTATAGTCCCTGCCTTTAATAACAACCATTTCTCCATCATCGAGAAATATCACATTATTGCAGTAGGTTAGAAAAGCCGGAATATCAGAGGCAATAAATTTCTCCTTTTCCGAAACGCCTACTACAAGAGGGCTTTCCATTCTTACACCAATTATTTTGTCAGGCTCTTTTTCATCTATTATTACAACTGCGTATGAGCCTTTAAGCATGGAAACAGCCTTTTTTACAGCCTCTTCAAAACTAAAATTTTCTCTAAATTTTCTTATAAGATGAGCAATTACCTCTGTGTCTGTTTCAGAGTTAAATTTAAATCCCTCTGCCATAAGCTCTCTTTTAAGCTCTGCATAGTTCTCTATAATTCCGTTATGCACAAGAGCTATACCGCCAGAGCAGTGGGGGTGAGCATTTTCATTAGATGGTTTGCCATGTGTAGCCCATCTTGTATGCCCAATGGCTATCTTTGCCTTTTTTAAGCTACTGTCTATTAATTGCTCCAGATTGGCTATTTTACCTTTACACTTTACAGTTGTTATCTTATCTTCAATCAGACAGGCTATGCCTGCAGAGTCGTAACCTCTGTATTCAAGCTTTTTTAAGCCCTCAATAACCACCTCTGTTGCGCTTCTGTCACCAATGTATCCTATTATCCCGCACATTATTCCTTCCTTCGCCTCCTCTTTGCCCAATCTTCGATATTCTTCTGAGGTGTCCTGCTTATAGCAAGAGAACCTTCTGGAACTTCCTTTGTAATTGTAGAACCCGCCCCTACATAGGCATCCCTATTTATTTTCACTGGTGCTACAAGCTGGGTATCACTCCCTATAAAAACATTGTCTTCAATTATTGTTTTATGCTTTTTCTGACCATCGTAATTGCATGTGATTGTGCCTGCTCCAATGTTCACGTTTCTGCCAATCTGAGCATCTCCCAAATAACTAAGATGTGATGCCTTGCTACCATCTCCTATTGTTGTTTTTTTCACTTCTACAAAATTTCCAATCTTACAGTTTCTGCCAACAACAGTCTCTGGTCTTAAATGGGCAAAAGGACCTATCTTAGAGCCTTCCATTATGTGGGTATTTTCAGCAACTGTGCAGTCCTTTATCTCAACATTATCCTCTATTATGCAATTTTTTAATCTGACCCCTTGGTATATTGTGCAATTCTCCCCGATTTTAGTTTCTCCTTCAAGAAATACATTGGGATAGATTACTGTATCCTCTCCGATAGAGACCTTAGGTGAAATCCAAACTGTACTGGGGTCATAAAAAGTTACTCCTCTTTCCATCCATTCCCTTACAATCGAATCTCTTAAGTATCTTATTGCTAATGAAAGCTCAGCTCTTGTATTTATACCTATTAGCTCTTCTTCAGTGGCTAATGGATATGCCTCTACTCTATTTCCTCTTTTAACAGCGATTTCAACAAGGTCTGTAAGATAGAATTCTCCTTTGTTTTTATTTTCTTTAACTTCCCTTACAAGTTCAGCTGTCTGCCGCCTCAATAAATAAACCCCGCTGTTAGCCTCAGAAATTTCCTTCTGCTCTTCTGATAAATCCGTTTTCTCAACGATTTTTTCAACTAATCCCTCGGGATTTCTTAAAATTCTTCCGTAACTGTGTTCCCTCTGAGGATAGAAAGATAGAATACCCATTGCAAGATTGTTTTTATCAAATAAATCAATCAATTTTTGAATAGTCTCTCTTCTTAAAAGAGGTGTATCACCATTAAGTATTAAAAGCCTATCACTTTTTATGTGCGGCAGAGCAGAAAGCAAAGCATCTGCAGTTCCCCGAGGTTCTTTTTGAAAAACAATATCCAGATTTTTATTTGAAATATATTCTATAACCGCTTTTAATTTAGGATTTAATACGACAAATATATTATCTGGTTTTATGCTCTTAGCTGTTTGTAATAAATAATCTATAATAGGTGTATCGAACATTTTGTGTAGCACTTTTGGCAGCTTTGACTTCATTCTTGTTCCCAGACCAGCTGCCAAAATAACTACATCCACTATCTCTCACCTCTTATAATTTCAGGTGAAGCTATTCCACCCGATAGAATGATTTTTATTCCCTGCTGAACGGGAATATCAGTATGAATTACACACTCAGGTTCAAAAAGCACCACCTCTCCTAAGTAGAGATTGTTTGTTGGAATGTATACGGCAGCAAGTTTTTTTTCGCAATTTTCTGATTGAATGGTGCATATCTTCGTTTGAAAGCCAAAAGCAAAGCAACCTTTTCGAGGATATTCAACTATTACGAACTTTTGAAAAGATGAGGTATTATCGGGAGAAAAAGCATCTATCAGTTGTTTGATTGATGAATAAAGACTTTTGAAAACGGGAATTTTAAGAAAAAGCAGTTTTTCAATCTGGTCAAGAAGTTTCTTTCCAAAAACATTTGTAGATATTATTCCTACTACAAAAACCAGTATAATTGCCGTTACAAACCCCAAGCCTGCAATATGTCTTCCAAAAATATAGTCATAAATAGGTCCTAAAAGACCGTCTACAATTTTGAATAGCTGTATGAAGATAAATATGCTTATTGCGACAGGGATAGTTACAATGAGGCCTGCGATAAACTTTCGCTTAAAGGTTAGTCTGATGGATGGCTCCATACTATGCACTGACCTTACTCATCGCCTCATCAGGTATGTCAAAGTTAGCATAAACATTCTGGACATCATCATGGTCCTCCAAGGCCTCCATCAGCTTTAACATTCTTTCCGCATCATCTCCTTCAATGGAAACATAATTTTTAGGAAGCATAGTAACCTCTGCAAGAGAAACATTTACCCCTGCATTCTGAAGAGCTGATTTAACTTCCTTAAGGTTTTCTGGCGGAAATATGAGTTCAAAACTCTCCTCTTTTGGGTCATTTCTTACGTCATCCACACCTGCTTCAAGAGCAATCGATATTAATGTGTCTTCATCTATTGTCTTTTTATCAACGAGAATATATCCCTTTTTCTCAAAAATCCATGATACACATCCAGACTCTCCAAGACTTCCTCCATGCTTTGACAGAAGATGTCTTATCTCTGAGACTGTTCTGTTTTTGTTGTCTGTCATGGCTTCAATAAGTAACGCCACGCCTCCGGGTCCATATCCCTCATATATAACCTCCTCGTAAGCAGCTCCTGCAAGTTCACCTGTTCCCTTCATTATTGCTCTTTTAATATTGTCAGAGGGCATGTTAACTTCTCTTGCCTTTTCAATAGCTACTCTTAAGCGTGGGTTTTTCTCAGGGTCACCACCGCCAAGTCTTGCAGCAACAGATATTTCCTTTACTAACTTTGTAAATATTTTACCTCTTTTTGCATCAACCTGTGCCTTCTTGTGCTTGATTTGAGCCCATTTGGAATGACCTGCCACTAAAACCTCCTAATGGAAGGAATATTTTAATATTAATAAGATTTTCTCAATTCTGTCAAATCGTTATCCTGTCCATAATATCTAAAACCTCTTTAAATAGAGGATTTTTAAGTTCACCCTCTCCAATTTCTCTTATGAATGTTAATCTCTGAGCTCTTTTAAAGGCTTCTGGATTTTCTATAGAGATTTTTGCGAATAAGCTTTCTAAGAATTTTTCAGTCAAAGGAGCTTCGAGTATGCCATCCTGAGAAATTAAAAATTTTGCAAAATGAGAGCTCTGCGTAAGGTGACTAAAAAAGTTTTCCATTAACTCTCTCTGCTGTATTAGCGACTCTCTCAAGGCATAGAAATCTTTTCTTAACTGGTCATCCACAAATGCCCCATCCCATACTGTTGGATAACTCTCGGCAAATCCCTTGCATTTTCTAAAAGCTCCCTTTTTCTTGCTAATTATGACTTTGTCCTGATATTCTTCAGGAAAAGTTACGGAAAAAGGAACAACTCTGCACTGAAGAGGTTTAAGATTATCCTGTATGGCACAAAGAGCGTTTTTGAGAAGACGACATTTAGGGTTAAATCTATTTCCTGCTATAAAATCGCCGATGATGTAAAAATTTTTGTATCTGAATGTTATTTCTTGAAGATATTTTTCGTGTTCTGCGTCGAGGGGATAAACTTTCTGAAAACCCAATGTTATAGGGAATAAACGATAAAGACCACTGATTTCTGAGAGAGTTATAATTGTTGCTCCTCCACAACAAGCGGAGGAGCACTCTTTTATGCACTTAAATCTTATGATATTGCTCAACTTTTATGAATTGCCATTACTTCTTGTCTTGTTACTACTGCTTCAAGCTCCTGTGGAAATCCGCACTCACCTAAAAATTTCAATATATTTTCCCTGCCTCCTTCCTGTCTATCAACAAGTACAACCACTTTTCTTACCAAAACTCCTACCTCCTTCAACCTGGTTATTGCCTGAATTGTAGAGCTTCCCGTAGTTATCACATCATCAACAACTACCACGCTATCGCCCGAGTTAATATTACCCTCAATCCATTGCATTGTTCCGTGTTCCTTAGCTTTTTTCCGCACGGTGAATGCTTCCAGGGGCTTGCCTTTAAGGTATGAAGTATAGGCAACGGCATTGGAGATAGGGTCTGCACCGAGAGTTAATCCGCCAATTCCTCTAACATTAAGATGAGATATCATATCGAAAATTATATGACCTATCAGATACATGCCTTCTGGCGAAAGTGTCACAGTTTTACAGTTAAAATAATAATTACTTAAAGCACCAGATACCAGCTTGAATACAGGTTTTTCACTGTATTTAAAAGCTCTCTCGTAAATAAGCCTTGTTAATCTCTCCCTCATTTCTTCTATCAATAGCTTCTCTCCTGTTTCTCTGACTCACAGACCTCTTTTACCGAATCCTTTACAAGCTTTCCGTTTTCCCATACTTTCTCTGAGACTTTTCTGCATTTTGTCTGAGGGTCTTTGTAGTAATAATCACTTGCAGGTTCTGCTCTGTAGTAACCTCTTCCGTCCTCGGTTCTGTATTCAACAGGACGACCACTTTGATAAGCTTCTCTTGAACCTCTTGTTGAAATATCGGCAATAGTTGCACCGAAAACTCCACCAAGAGCTGCACCTATAACACCTCCACGCCAGGGATTTTTACTGTCAAGCAGTGCACCAGCTATTCCTCCAACAACAGCTCCTGCTCCAGCTCCCTCATAATGTTGTTGCTGAAGTTGTCCACAAGAAACCGTTAGAAGCAATAAAAGAGACATTAGTAAAGCTATCTTTTTCATTTTAAACCTCCACTATTTTTTATTTTTTATTCTACTACAAAAGGCTCAAAAATTACCCTATTTCTTCCACTCTGCTTAGCTTTGTATAAGGCTATGTCTGCCCTTTGGATTATTTCATCGACGCTTATAAGGACTTCTCCGTGAAAAGTTGTTAATCCCACACTAATAGAAAGATTTATTGGTCTTCCAGAAAAGGTATGAAATTCATTTCTTGCAACTTTTTTTCTGAAATTCTCGCATATTTCAACAGCTTCCTTTTCAGCAGTTGAGGGCATAATTAGACAGAACTCTTCACCACCATATCGCCCTATGGTCATGCTGTTTGGGAAGAAATCTACAGCCATTGAGACAAGTTCAATTAGAACTCTATCTCCCGATAGATGCCCGTAAGTATCATTTATTTTTTTGAAGAAATCTATATCAATTAGAGCCAGGCTAAGAGGGTCTTTATAAAGTGAACACCAGCTTATCTCTTCGCCTATCCTCTCCATTAAGAAGCTTCTGTTATAAGCTCCTGTTAAAGGGTCTTTGGTGAGAAGCCTATTAAACTCCCTTTTTATATCCACTATTTCCCGTGCTTTATTTATTTTCATGATTAGTTCACATTTGAGAAAATTTTCAATGAGATAATCATAAATGTCGTATTCACAGATTTTTTGTATTTGTGCCTCAATCTTTTTTCTAAAAATTACAATAAGGGGTATGTCTCTTAGAGAAGGAGCAGAAGTGAAATTTTCAATCAATTTCCATTTTCTTCTGTTTTTAGTTGAGAAATCGAACATTATCACATCTGGATTTATCCGATAAATTTTGTCTTGCAGATTATCGTCTATCGGAAGATTTCATAAAAAATTGACCTCTTTTTTTAAAAACTCCGAAACCTTGATAGCAAGAGATTGTCTGTTAGTACACAAAACTACTTTCATTATAAGGGAAGAAATTTATGCATCTTTATGCTCCATTCTGAAAAAAGTAGAAAGTGCATCCATTGGATTATTTGAAAGGGTAACGGCTCTACCAACAACTATATAGTCAGCGCCTCTATTAAAAGCCTCTTGCGGAGTAACAGCTCTTTTCTGGTCATCCCGAACAAGCTTGGTAAGCCTTATTCCAGGAGTGACAACGAGAAAATCTTTTCCGCATTTCTCTTTAACCAAGAATATTTCATTGGCAGAGGCTACTACTCCGTCTAATCCTACTTTTTTAGCCATTATGGCAAGATTTTCTACTAAGCAACTAACCTCTATGGAAAATCCAAAAATCTCCTCCAATGCCTTTCCGTCAAGACTCGTAAGAACTGTTACACCAAGGAGTTTTAGAGAAATATTACTCTTTATTTTCTCTTCCTCAACTGTATCTCTTGCTCTTTTAAGCATCTCAATTCCACCCAAAGTGTGAAGCGTTAACATGTCTACTCCAAAGTTCAAACTTACGCTGACAGCCCTCTGAACTGTATTGGGTATGTCATGGAATTTAAGGTCAAGGAAAATTTTCTTATTTCTCCTCTTTAAAGCATCAATAATTCTCTCTCCTTCGCTAAGAAAAAGCTCCGTTCCAACTTTGTAAAAATTTATAGCACCCTCAAGCTTATCTACTATCTGTAAAGCCTGTTTCCTGTCTGAAAAGTCAAGAGCGATGATTACTCTGTCAAGGCTCATATCTTTGGCAGCACAATTCCCTGTTGTGCCTGATATTTACCTTTTCTATCGGCATAAGAAACTTCGCATTCTTCCTCCGCCTTTATGAATATCAACTGAGCAATACCTTCGTTTGCGTATATCTTGGCAGGAAGAGGAGTAGTGTTTGAGATTTCAATTGTTACAAAGCCTTCCCAGGCAGGCTCAAGGGGCGTAACATTTACTATAATTCCACATCTTGCATATGTAGATTTACCGATACAGAGAACTAAAACATCTCGAGGAATTCGGAAATACTCAACAGACCTGGCGAGAGCAAAAGAATTAGGAGGTATTATACAGGCTTCTCCTTTAAACTCAACAAAGCTTTTTGGGTCGAAGTTTTTAGGGTCTACTATTGTATTGTTTATGTTTGTGAATATCCTGAATTCATCGGCAACTCTCATGTCATATCCGTAAGAGCTTATTCCGTAAGATATAACCCCCTCTCTTACAAGTCCCTCTTCAAAAGGCTCAATCATACCATTTCTGGCCATTTCTCTAATCCATCTGTCATTTCTTACCATAGCACCTCACTCCTTTTTATCCAGCATATTTCTTATTTTATATAAAAGCTCATCGGCAGATATTGTTTTCTCTATGCTTTCAAACTCTTTTAAATCAATGGGGTGTCCGCTCATTATTATTGTCTTAATCTTATCACTGATTTTTCTTATCTGTTTTACAGTCTCTATACCAGAAATACCTGGCATAACAAGGTCTACAAGGCAGAGAGAGATTAACTCTTTGTTGTCCTCAACAATATTAACCGCCTCAAAACCGTCTGAAGCCTCTATTACACTATATCCAAAATCTTTTAATATCGCAGAGAAGTATCTTCTTATCTGCTCGTCATCGTCGACAACTAAAATAGTTTCATCTCCCTTAAGAGCTTTCCTATCAATAATGAGAGTATCTCTTTTTTCCTCATGAGGTAGATATATCTTGAAAGTTGTTCCTTTACCGGGCTCACTGTATACGTGTATGTGCCCTCCGTAGCCTTTTATTAATCCAAAAACCGTTGATAAACCCAAACCTGTTCCCTTCCCCTTGGGTTTTGTTGTGAAAAAGGGTTCAAATATCCGCTCTTTTGTCTCCTTGTCCATGCCAATTCCTGTATCTGTTACACAGATTGCCACATAGTGCCCTGGTTTTACTAAAGGATGGGTATAGTAATAATCCATGTCAAGATTAACATCCTTCAGACCTAAAGTGAGAGTTCCTCCATCGGGCATGGCATCTCTTGCATTAGTGACAAGATTCATAAGTATTACCTCAAGATGAGAGGGATCTATTCGGTATGATATTTCATCTTCTGGAATTTTTAACTTTACCTGTATGTCTCTTCCAATTATTGGTCTTATGAACTCTGCAAACTCTAAGAGATATCTGCTTAAGTTTATTTTCTTTGATTCGCCTACAGCTTCCTTTCTACTAAAAGTTAGGAGATTTTTTGCGAGGTCTCGGGCTCTCTCTCCTGCTTCAATTATCTTTCTTGAGTAATTTTTAATAAGCGAATCCTCTATTTTTTCCTCAATAAGATTTGCAAAACCGAGAATTCCCGAGAGAATATTATTAAATTCATGAGCAACCCTACCTGAAAGCAAACCTAAAGCTTGCATTTTATGCGAGTGAATAAGTTGCTCTTGTATTTTCTTTCTCTCGGATATATCAATGATAGAGGCAATTGACTTTTTTGTATACGGTATCATTGCTACATTTATCAAAACATCCTTGATTTTTCCCTCTCTGTCTTTAATCTTTGCTTCATACTGCCGAGGTGCGAGATGAGGAGAAATTCTCCTTAACTTATGATACTCAATCATCGTGTTTAAGAGTTCCTCAGGAACAAAATCTGTCCATTTGAATTTTCCTTCAAGTTCTTTTTTAGAGTAACCTACTAAATCCTCCAACTCCTTGTTTACAAACTCAATAGTCATATCCTCATCGACAACAACTATCGCCACACCTACAGAGGAGAGTATGGCATTTTGTTGCTCATAACTGTGAACTATCTCTGCATGCTGCTCTTTAAGCCTTTCTATGTAATCTAAAAATCTATCTCTTTGCTTATTTATAAGCTGACCAAGCATTTTTACAATCTCAACTGGAGAGTCTTCAGAGGCTCTTACTGAGTAGTCTCCCTGCTGAAGTTTTCTTAGGACATCAAAATGCTCGCAAATACCTATGGCTAATTCGTGATTGAGATTTAAAAACTCTTCTACTTCTTCTGTAAGTCTATGTATTGTATCAACTAATTTCTTAAGACATCCTTTATCTGTAAAAATCGTAACTTTTTGAGAGGTATCGCCCTTAGAGAGACTTTCCAGAACTGAAATGCATTGATGGAGAATTTTGATAAAGTCTTCTCCATGTTGACAATTCTCAATTGAACAATGAAGGTTTAGTAAACTGCCACAAAGGTATTTCGCCATTTTCAAATCCTTATAGTCACCTTGAGTTTATCACCCTGCTTTTCCATGTTAATTATGGTCTTTCCGAGTTTTTGACACCAGGCTTTAATATCCTTTTCAAAGGTAGGACAATCCCCGATTACCTCTATTATCTCTCCTTCTTTAAAATTGGGATATTGGGAACTCAGCTTTAAGATAGGATAAGGGCATTTTAATCCGCAGTAATCTAAGACTCTGTCTGCCAAATCTTTTCCTTCTCCTCCATGTCTTTAAATATTTTTTCAAATATTTTTAATGCTTCTTCAGCTTCATCTGGTTCCATTTTGTTTATGGCAAAGCCAGCATGAACAAGCACATAATCTCCAATCTTTGGTTCTTCCGGTAATAGCATAAGACTAATCTGCTTTCTCAAACCCATTACATCAACAGTAGCCATGTATCCGTCAATTTCTACTATTTTTGATGGCACTGCGAGACACATTTTATCCCCCATCTTTTAAGTATTTCTAAAATTTCTTTAGTAAGTTCATTTAGTTTACCAGCCACAACAGGTGTAAGGTCAAGACCAAGGTCTATATTTTCAGGTTGAATACCCACAAGAACAAGCTCTTCAGGCATATAACCCATCAGCCTTGCCACTTCAAGTAAGTCCTGAACTCCTACGTGATGGACAGAAAGTTTTGTTTTAAGATAAGGAGGTATCTCATCCCCTCTCAAAACCTTTATGAAGCCTGGCTCTTTTCCAAAATCAACAACATCGATAATCATAATTTTTTTATATTTTTCGATATACGGCAGAAGTTCGAGACCCAAAGTTCCTCCATCGATGATTTCAATAGGTGGATGAAAACTATAATCTTTCTTTAAAGCTTCAGCAACCTTCGGGCCTACCCCTTCGTCTTGCATTAAAATATTTCCTACACCAATTATGCAAATATCCATCTTTTTCTCCAATTAAAAAGCCCTCCTTTGTGGGGAGGGCTTTTTAAATTTTTATTTGTTCTAATTTATTCTTCCCTTACTTCAACGATATGCATACCACATGCCATGCATGGGTCAAAGGAGTGAATAGTTCTTAGAAGTTCAAGGGGCTGTTTCGAATCAGCTACAGGTGTATTAATAAGAGCCTCCTCAACAGGACCTCTTACACCCTTGTGGTCTCTTGGTGAAAGATTCCATGTAGATGGCACTACCATCTGATAGTTTTCAATCTTCTTATTCTTTATTACAATATAGTGAGATAGAGCACCACGAGGAGCATCATGCCAACCCATACCTTTTGCCTCTGCAGGCCAGGTCTTGGGATCCCACTTTTCAGTATTAGCAATCTTATAGTCACCGTTTTTAATATTGGTCGCAAGCTCATTTATAAAGTCTTTAGTCTTGTAGGCAGTAACAAGAGCTATAATTCCTCTTGCCGCTGTTCTTCCAAGAGTGGAGAACAAAGCTTCGGGTCCGACACCGAGTTTTTTCATTACCATATCTGCTGCTTCCTTAACTTCCTTATGCCCTGAAGCATAGGCTACAAGCACTCTTGCAAGAGGACCTACTTCCATTGGAAGGTCTTCATATCTTGGTGCTTTACCCCAACTGTATTTACCGTCTACATTGAGATACTCATATGGTGGTTTAGGTCCTGTATAATTAGGCACTGTCTCTCCATCCCAAGGATGAAGTCCTGCATTTTCTCCCTTGGAATATTTGTAGTATGAGCGAGTGATGTATTCCTGAATCTTTTTGTGGTCAACGGGATATATTTCCTTTAGATTTTTGTTCTTTATAATTCCTGCTGGTAGCCAGAGTTTTCCATTTGCCTCTGGATACTCACCACAGGCAAGGAAATTCACATTTCCACCATATTTTGCCCAATCTTTGTAGAAAGATGCGACTGCAATAAGGTCTGGAATATATACTTTTTCAACAAACTCAATAGCCATATCAGCATATTTATTTAAAGCAGCAATAGTGCCAGCATTAATTGCATTCTGGCTTTCTGGGTCTATTGGAATTGCCATTCCACCTACTAAGAAGGTCTGGGGATGTGGGTTTTTTGCACCGAGCATTGCCATCATCTTGATAACTTCTCTTTGCCAATCAAGAGCCTCAAGATAATGGGCAACGGCCATTAAATTAGCTTCTGGTGGCAATTTATATGCAGGATGTCCCCAATAGCCATTGCTAAATATTCCAAGCTGTCCTCTCTCTACAAAGGCTTTCAGTTTGTCCTGAACAGCCTTGAAGTATGTTGTTGAATTATTAGGCCATGGAGAAATGCTCTTAGCAAGTTCAGAGGTTTTTGCTGGATCTGCTTTGAGAGCTGATACAACATCAACCCAATCAAGAGCATGAAGATGATAGAAATGAATTACGTGGTCTTGAACACACTGATTTGCCATTATGAGATTTCTGATAAGGTCAGCATTTCTTGGAACTTTAATCTTCAATGCATCTTCTACTGCTCTTATTGATGCCATTGCATGAACAGTTGTACAGACACCGCAAAGCCTCTGCACAAAAACCCATGCTTCTCTTGGGTCTCTTCCTTTCATTATTACTTCTATTCCACGCCACATTGTACAGGATGAATAGGCATCTTTCACCTTTCCATCGGCAACTACTGCTTCACACCTTAAATGTCCCTCAATCCTTGTAACTGGATCAATTACTAATCTTGCCATACATGCCCCCTTTATTTATTCCTTATTTTCTTTCTTTGTTAAACCGGCTACTGCCATTGCTCCAAGACCTATCTTGGAAGCCTTTGCAAAGAAGCCCTCTCTTTTGCCTGAATCAGCATAAAATGGAGAGTTAGCATCCCAGAATTTTGGCTCTGAGCAGGCAACACAGGGATGTCCTGCCATGACAGGCCAGCTTACACCGTCATTCCATCTAATGGTAGGACAGTTGTGGTAGGCAAAGGGTCCTTTGCAACCAAGCTCATAGAGACACCATCCAAGCCTGTGTCCTTTGTCTCCCCATGCCTTGGCGAATTCCTGTGTATCAAAATGACCTCTTCTTTCGCAGTTATCATGAATAAGAATGCCATGAGCAAATAGAGGTCTTCCAAGATTGTCAGTTTTTGGAAGTTTTCCAAAGGTGAGGAAATAAACTACTGTAGCAGTGAAGTTCTCTACATTTAGAGGACAGCCTGGAAGATTAATTACAGGCTTATCTTTGATTATATCTCTTACACCTACGGCTCCCGTGGGATTAGGTTTTGCTGCTGGAATACCACCATAAGTTGCACAAGTGCCAATTGCAATTATAGCAGCAGCGTCTTTAGCAACTTCTTTCATTATGTCAACAGATGATCTGCCACCAATACAGCAGTAAATGCCACCATCTTTTGGAGAAATTGCGCCTTCCACTACAACAAGATATTTGCCCTTATACTTCTTAATCGCATCATGAAGGGATTTTTCAGCCTGATGTCCTGCCGCTGCCATTATTGTCTCGTGATACTCAAGAGATACTACATCGAGAACAATCTGTCCTATTGTTGGTTTTGTTGCTCTTAAAACACTTTCACTACAGCCTGTGCAGTCCTGAAAATGTAGCCATACTACTACTGGCTTTTCTTTTTTCTCCATTGCTTCTGCAATCTTTGGAACATAAGAGGAGGAGAGTCCTAAAACAGCCGCTGTAGATGCACAGAATTTAAGGAAGTCTCTTCTTGAAACCCCGCGACGAACCAATCCTTCATAGATTGTTCCTTTATCCATACAAGCCCCCTGAAAAGATTTTTTTGTATAAAGAGTTTATATCTTTTTTTCTAATTTGTCAAGAGGTATGCGGAATAATTATAATAAATAACTTATGAAGAAACTAAAAGTTGCTATAATAGGTGCAGGACCTGCCGGAATTTCTTCAGCTGTTGAATTTAAAGCCGAAGGAATAAGTAATATCCATATATTTGAGAAGGGTAGCAAATTCTGCTCTACTATAAGAAGACTTTATCCAGCCGGTAAGAGAGTGGATAAAGATTATAAAGGTGTAATCGCTTCAACAGAAGGTATATGTTTTTTTGACACAGAGACTAAAGAGGAATTTCTGCATAGAATGAAGAAATACATAAATGACTATGAAATTCAAATTGACTATAATATTGAGATTAACGGTCTTGAGAAAAAAGGAGACGATTATGTTATAAAGGCAGGTAGTTTCCACGTTGCTCAGGCAAGGTTTGTAATAATAGCAACCGGTGTATTTGACAAACCTAAGAGGCCCTCCTATCCTATACCCGAAAAAATAAAAGACAGGGTTTTTTTTGAATTGCCGAAAGAACTACCAGAAGGAGAAAAGATATTAATTGTAGGTGGAGGAAACACCGCTGCTGAGATTGCCTGTATGCTGGCGGGTAAATGTGATGTTTATCTTTCATACAGAAGACCGCAATTTTTCAGAATTAACGAAGAAAATCTTAAAGAACTTGAAAAAAGAAAAGATGATATTACCTTTTTTCTGGGCACAGAAATAAAAGCCTTAGAGGAAGATAAAGATTCTGTAAAGGTAATATTTCATGACGGCCATACAGAAGTCTTTTCTAAAATTTTTTATTGTCTGGGTGGAAGCACTCCTAAAAATCTTCTTCAAAAGATGGGGGTTGAATTCAGGGATAATTCTCCTGTAATCGATGAATTTGGAGAGAGTAATCTTGAAAGGGTCTTTTTAGTAGGAGACATTGCCACCAAAAGAGGCTCTATAATTAATGCCTTCAACTCTGCCCATAGGGCTGTAAAAAGAATTTTTGAGAAATATCATAGCCTTATTAAATCTTAAAGAGAAAGCCTTTTTATTTCCTCTATGATTTTTATTTCCTTGCTTTGATTACCAAGCCCTCTCCATATCTCAAGAGTCCTGTTAAAATACTCTATAGCTTTTCTTTTTTCACCAGCGTTGCTGTAAAATCTGCCCAGCATTTCCATATCAAGGCCTATTTTCTCAGGAATTGCAATTTCTTTGTCAATTTCCAAAGCCCTAAGGAGATATTTTTCTGCTAAGTTATGCTTTCCTTTTGAATAAATCTCTCCAAGTAATCTCCAAGAATTGGCTTCTTCAATTCTTGATATATTTTTGTTTAGAGACAAAGCCTCCTTTATTAAATTTTCTGCTTCGTTAGGCTCACCTACTCTTAACTTTATCCTTGATAGGAGATTTAGGGCTTTAATCCTCATTAAAACTGACTCGGACTTTGTAAGTCTCTTTAAGGAATTTTCATCGTTTTTTCCTTTTAAAAACTCAATCCTTGCTCTTTCAAAGATGATTTCTTCCTCTACATTTCTATCAATAGAGGACTTCTCTGAAAGTCTTAAAGCAGATTCAACGCATGACGAAGCATCTTCAATTTTATCTAAAGAAGAATAAAGTCGGGACAGACTAATTAAAATAATAACGGAGGAATTGTCATCCTGTATTAGTCTGGCTTTTTTATAGGCTTCTTTGTAAATTAGTTCTGCCGCTTGAATATCTCCTCTCTCAAAAGCCTTATTTGCCTGAAGTATTAAGCTGCTGAGTTCGCTTATCCTGTGTGGCTGTTCAACGGGTGCCCTGTAGCAACTGATAACTGTGACAAGCAAAAGCGTTATAACGCAAAGCTTCAAACTACTTCTCATAAGTATCTGCCTCAATTGGTCTTATCTCTTTTTTCCTTATGCCCTCTCTTATAGGCCAAAGTCCCTTTATGCTTTGAAGAATTTCATCAATGTCCTGCATACTCTTTTTTGTCTGCTCAATCATCAAAGGCATATCTTTTTTGGTTACTCCCTTTATTGCCGTGGCCGTATCATGCAGTTCCTTAGAAAGACTTTGTAGTAATCTTATTAATTCTTTTATTTCCTCTACTGTTTTATCTGATTTGTCTGCTATCTCGGGGATTTTTCTGTTTAGTTCCACAAGAAGAATATTAAGCTGATTAGTTGTTTCAATAAGATTATGAGAAACCCTCTCGATGTTATTAATACTTTTCTTAATATTACCCTCAGGTTCATTAATGTAATTTATTGTTTCTTTCACTCCCTTTAGAATCTCAGAAATCTCCTCTTTAAGCTCTCCTGCAATCTCTTCAATTCCTGCCTGTCTAAAAAATTTTATAGTCTGTCCTGGTTTTAAAGGTTGACCCTTACCTGGTAGTATTTCAATATAAGACTCTCCGATAAAGCCTTCCTTAGAAAATAAAGCTACCGTGCCATCTCTGAACCATTTGGCATGAGACTCTTCAATAGAGAGGGTTAACTTTACAAATCCATCGTCCTGAAGCTCCATTTTTTTCACTCTACCAATTTTAAAACCAGAAATTCTAACAGGCATACCCACATACAAACCTGTAGCCTTTGAAGTAAGACAGTAAAAATCTTTCTTTTTTGTAAAAAATCCCCTTTCTTTTCCTGCAAAATATAAAAATATTAAAGCCCCTACTATCGCTGTAATAATAAAAACAAGAATTTTTCCTCTTAGAAAAATAAATCGAGAGTCTGTTTCTTTAATTTTCACCTGGCCTGTCCTTCTTATCGATTATTGCTCTATCTGCTTCTGAGCTCAATATATAAATCACACCTTTGCCTTTTGCAATTTCTTCAATTCGGTCGGCAAGCCATCTTTTCTCCTCATGGTTTATGCCATCAAAGGGATATTCGAAAATCATAAAGTCTGGGTTTGTAAGAAGTCCTCTTCCTATGCCTATAATTCTTTTTTCTAAATTGTTAAGAGTTGTTATTCTACACATGGGCTCTTTCTTAAATTCAAATTTTTCAAGGAATTCTATGGCTTTTTTTATTATATTTTGTTTTGAATCAGTTTTATGATAAAGAGCGGGAAGTATAAGATTTTCAAAAGCCTTAAGATTACTTATAAGTCCGCCATTTTTAAAAGCCACAGCCACTCTCCTTCTTAGTTCAAGTATTTTATCTCTTTTCAAATTTTTTATATTATACCCCATAATAATGACTTCACCCGTCAAAGGTCTTTTCAGTCCTATTAGAAGCTTCCAGAACTCCTCGGCGTGGTCAGGTTTTTCAAATACAAAAACTTTCCTTGAGTCTCTATCAAGCTCGAAGTTTAATTCCCTATCTAACTGTTCCCCTTTAAGAGAAATTGCTCTTATCACCTAATCATCTCTGCAACGAAGTTCATCAAAACATCAACAATAAATAGTGAAAAAAGTCCCCCTGTTATAGCCTTTGTGGTTCTCTGCGGGATTTCTGTAAGACTCCGCTTAACCGAAAGTCCCTGCCAGATACATATTATTGAGATTATGAAGCCAAAAAGAGAGGATTTAATAAAAGAAACAACGACTTCTGTAAAATTAAATTGATTTATAAGGGCTAAAGCGTAATCTGAAAAAGGAACTCCACTCATCATGGTTGCCAGGAAAATACCTCCAAAAAGGGCAGAAAGCTGAAAATATATAGATAAAATAAGAGCAGAAATAACCATCCCATAAACTCTTGGCGATATCAGATAAACTTCTGGCCTTATTCCCATTGCTTCAAGATAGTCGATTTCTCTGTTTATCTTCATTGTTGAAAGTTCTGTTGATATGGCAGAACCACTTCTTGCGAGAATGATTAAACCTGTAAAAAAAGGTCCTATCTCTTTGAGAACAAGCCATAAAAGTATCTTAGCTATGAGAATGCTCGAACCTGCACCGGCTATATTGACTGTCTGTAAAACTATAATAAGTCCTATCAATAATCCAGAGATAATTACCGTTGAAACCGCCTGAATGCCTGTAAAATATATCTGTCTTAAAAGAACCGTTATAACCGGTGAAAGCAAACCATTATGCTCCTTCTAACATTTAACCCTTTCAGGTGTGCATTTACCGTTCTTATCAGGGCAGCATCTTTCACACCAGTGCTGTCCATTTTTATCACAACAACATACTCTCTCGTAACATCCGTTCGGCTGAAGATTCCAAGGAGCACAGTTTGCTGTGTCTGAAAAGAGATTGTCTATAGAGCCTTTTTGAGAAAAATTAGAAGACCTATAAGTTTCTATCTTTCCAGTCCATCCCGATATGACAAATACAACCGTAGCCATAATTAAAAATAAAACAAACCTTTTCATTTTACACCCTCCTGCATACTTAAAGATTAATCTAATTTTATCATAGTGTTAAGAAAATTTTTTTACAAGTCTTTATCGAAAAAATCAATAAAAAGCCTATCTTATTGAAACTTTTTCCTATCAATGATATAATCTTATAAAACTCTAAGGAGGTGAAAATCATGCCTGAAGAATTAAAGGTAGGTTGTGCAAGGCCTACAGGCGGACCTGTAGGAGAAGAACCAAAGGAGGACATCTCCGAACAAACAACCAACAAAGAGGAGGTAAAAGCTATGATTAAAGTAGGAAGAAAAGCGCCAGACTTCATAGCACCCGCATATTATAAAGGAAAGTTTGTCAATGTAAAGCTTTCAGACTATTTGGGGAAATGGGTTTTGCTTTGTTTTTACCCAGGAGATTTTACTTTTGTCTGAGCAACTGAACTTTCGGCAGTTGCCGAAAAATACAGCGATTTTAAAAAACTCGGCGTGGAAGTTTTAGCAATGAGTATTGACAGCATATTTGTGCACAAAATGTGGAATGACTATGAACTGAGCAAGATGGTCAAGGGAGGCATACCTTTCCCAATGTTGTCAGATGCAGGCGGCCGAGTAGGAACAATCTACGGAGTTTATGACGAAGATGCCGGAGTAGAGACAAGGGGAAGATTTATAATAGACCCCGATGGTGTAATTCAAGGATATGAGGTATTGACACCACCCGTAGGAAGAAATGTAACTGAAACGATAAGACAAATTCAAGCTTTTCAACATGTTAGAAAAACAAAGGGAGCAGAAGCAACACCTTCAGGCTGGAGACCAGGAAAGCCAACATTAAAACCCGGGCCAGCTCTTGTAGGAAAAGTTTGGGAAGTCTGGACAACGAAAGAAGCTTTCGATTAATTTCTAAAACTAAATCGAAGGGGATACTCAAAAGAGTATCCCCTTTTTATTTTATTATTTGCTACCGAAGACTTTTCTTAAAAGTTCTGTAACACGTGCTGATGGGTCTGTTCTTATCTTCTTTTCTTCCTGCGCCACCATGTAGAAAAGTCCATCTAAGGCTTTTGTTGTAACATAATGGTCAAGATTAAAGGATTCAACTCCTGAAAAAGGCACTACTGAAAGATACCTCTCTGTCATGTTTTTATATGCTCTTGTAGTGCCCACTTCATTCATGCTTTTAGATATAATCGGTCTGAAGGATTCATACAGTTTATCAAATGTTTTCTCCTTAAAATAGTCCGTTGCAGCAGTATCATTCCCTCTAAGAATCTTAATTGCGTCTTCGAAAGTCATTTCCTTTATTGCTGTTATAAATATATCTTTTGCCTTTGGAGCGGCCTTCTCTGCTGCTCTGTTCATGCTGAGGATGAACTCGTCAACTTCTTTCTGATATCCTATTTTCCCGAGTATATTAGCCATGTTTTGAATGTTTTTAGGAAGAAGAATCTTTATCGCTTCATTTTTAAAATATCCGTCAATCTTTGAGACAGAAATTACAGCATTGCCTGTTCCGATTAGCAAGGCCTCCTTTAGTCCAGCCGTTACTGTGTCAGTATCTTTCTCAGTCTGTTTAGGTATCTGCACTCCTCTGAGAAAATCCTCAAGAAAACTTGCATAACAAGGGACGACAAAAAACATAAAAAAGCATGTAAAAACTACTAATTTCTTCATATAAATCTCCTCTTTCGGGAATTGTTAATTCAATTATAACATTTTAGAAAATCAATTAACTCAAAGTTTTTTTATGCTATAATCATAGAAAAACGAGGCATGAAGATATGAAGGTCGTAACCTCTGAAGAGATGAGAGAGATTGATAAATTAACTATTGAACATTACAGAATTCCCTCAGAGGTATTAATGGAAAGAGCAGCCCTATCGGTGAGTAAATATGTTTTAGAAAGGCAAGCAAAAAATCTTGTCGTATTAGCAGGACCGGGTAACAATGGAGGAGACGGAGTTGCTTTAGGGAGAATTTTAAAAGGTAAAGTTAAAAATATAAAAATATTTCAGCTTTTTCCCGATGATAAGCTTTCGGAGGATTGTAGGAAACAGATTGAGATAGCTGAAAAATTTAAAATTTCTCTTATAAAAAGTTTTCCTTCCACAAGGGAACTACAAGAGGCAGACTTAATAATTGATGCAATTTTTGGAACAGGCCTAAGAAGAAAAATAGAAGGCGAGCTTGCGGCTTTCATAAACCTAATTAATTCGATGAAAAAAGATGTTATTGCAATTGATATTCCTTCTGGTGTGTCATCAGACACAGGTGAGATTCTGGGAGATGCCTTAAGGGCAACCATTACTGTAACCTTCGGTCTACCTAAAAGAGGTCATCTACTATTCCCTGGCAGAGAATACGCAGGCAACCTTTTTGTTGAGGATATAGGCTTTCCAGATGAATTAATTTGTTCAGACAGAATAAAAACGTCCCTAATTGACAAAAAAACTGCCCTGTCCCTATTGCCACTAAGACCTCTGTATTCTCATAAAGGAAACTACGGGCACATTCTTGTAATTGCCGGTTCAGTTGGCAAAATAGGTGCAGCTAAGATGGTTGCAAAAAGTGCCTTAAGAACTGGCTCAGGCCTTGTAACCCTTGCCATTCCATCATGTTTAAGCATTGCTTGTCATAGCTATGTCCTCGAAGAGATGATTCTTCCACTTCCTTGTAACGGGCAGACCATATCAGCAAAGGCAATTGAACATATAGGAAATTTTATCACTGAAAAGACCGATGCAATAGCTTTTGGTCCTGGTGTTGGAATAAATGCGGATACAGAAGAAATTCTAAGATTTCTACTTAACAACAGTCAATGTCCTCTTGTTATTGATGCAGATGGAATAACTATTCTCAGTAAAAATATGAAACTACTTGAGCATACCAAAGCAGAAACTGTTATTACACCACATCCAGGAGAACTGAGCAGACTTATAAATATTTCTGTAAAGGAGATAGAAAAGGATAGAATTGAAATAGCAAGAAAAACAGCCAAAGAACTCAATACAACTGTTGTCCTAAAAGGAGCTCCTACGGTTATATCTGATAGCGATGGAAATGTTTTTATCAACACAACAGGTAATCCAGGCATGGCAACAGCCGGAGCAGGTGATGTATTGACCGGAATCATAACCTCTCTAATTGGTCAAAAACTATCCTCCCTAAAAGCGTCAATTCTTGGTGTGTATCTCCATGGCTTAAGTGGAGATATAGCAGCTAAATTTAAAGGATATCATAGTCTCATAGCCAGTGATATAACTGATTTTCTTCCACGGGCTTTCATTGAATTGAAAGATGAAATGGATAAATAGTCAAGAAAACCCTCAAATAAAAGAGATTATTAAAATAAAGAAAAAACCCGAAAAAAAAGTTTTTGTTGAAGGAATAAATTTGTTGAGGACAGTCTTAGAAAGCGATTTAAATCACCGAGTAGATAAAATTTTTATCACAGAAAGTTTCATCTCAAAGCACAAAGGATTCTTTCAGTTTCTCAGTGATAGCAACTCGGAATTAATCGGTATTTCAGATAAATTAGCAAGTAAAATTTCAGATACCGTATCTCCTCAAGGCATTTTTGCTTTAATAACCTACGGAATTGAAAATTCTTTGGAAAAAATAAATGATGCCGATACAATAGTTATACTCGATAGAATACAGGACCCAGGAAATCTTGGAACGATAATAAGAAGCTCTGAAGCATTAGGAGCGCAAGCAATAATACTGTCAGAAGGGTGCTGCAATCCCTTAGCTTCAAAAGTAATAAGGGCATCAGCTGGAAGCGTTTTCCTTCTGCCAGTAATAAAAACTGAAGAGGATAGGATTAAAAACTTTTTAGAAAAATCTGGTTTTACAGTAATATTAACAGAACCGAAAGCAGATAAAAATATTTTTGAAATCGAGCTAAAAGAGCATGTAGCCGTAGTTTTAGGAAATGAAGCTCAAGGGATAAGTAAAAGTTTTAAAGAAATCCCTCACATAGCCTGTAAAATTCCACAAACAGGAAAGGGTGAAAGTCTAAATGTAGCCGTAAGTGCTTCAATTGTCCTCTATGAAATTCTCCGAGCAAAATTATCTAATTTTAAAGGAAGGAATAGTCATGGAAGGAAAAAATAAATTATGCCAGCACCTGCACTCCATTCATTGTATCCACCAGATATGTTCGTCTTTCCAAAACCATAAATAGTTATAGTTTTTGTCAAATTCTGTCTGAATTTTACTTCTACGCTGCCTCCAAATTTTGATTTCCTCTCTTCTTCATATTTTCCCTCAATGTCTGACTGAGCAGAGGAGTTAAATAATGCTTTGTTATCACTAAACAATGGATAATGAGGCGATGAGTCTGCTCTGTAGTAGATGTAACCCAACGATGCTTTTATATCAAACCCAATACCACAGCAATCTTTAATTTTATATCTAAAAGTCGGACCAACCATGTTGAAAAACTGAGGACTAAAATAGCCTCCGTGACCAAAGGTAAAAAAGTTGCTATTTCTTCTGAAATGCTTTATAACATAGAAAACCCCAATATCTAACTCGTTTTTTTCATCTATGATAAAAGTCTTGCCAAAGCTTAAACTTCCCTCTAACGAGTAGTTCTCCCATATGTTTTCTCCCCAAATATAGCCGAAGTCTCCAGAGATAGCAAGCCAGTAGCTATCTTTTAAGTTTATATTTACTCCTCCCTGGATGCCTGTTTTTAATACCCTTCCCCATCTTTCATTGCTGTATGGGTCTTTTTGTCCTTGAATTGACAGAATAGACTCTTCAATGGAAATCTGATGAAGATTAACCCAAAAACTTTTATAATCCACGCCTAAAGAAAAAAGAGGCATCGCTGATACGGTTGCATTAATAGGAGTAGTGCCGAGGGACAGATTAATCTGTGGATAACCCTCAATTTCATATTTAAATTCTGGTTGGAAGAGCCATTTTGAAGTGATAGGGCTGTTTTTCTGAGCTATACCATTTAGATATTCATAGTATTTTCCAACATATGGATTTTCTCCTAATGTTCCAGAATTAACGTATTTCTGTAAAATCGTAAAGCTTAATTTTCGTCCTTCCTCTAAAGGATAATGCAATGAAAGAGGTATTTTTATCTCTTTTAGTTTTGATAATCCCTCGTCACCTGATTTAAATCTATAAGAAAAACCTGCCTCAAGCTGAGGAAATTGCTCTCGGTAGTAGCAGGTATCTTGACTTAAAGAATCCACATGAGAAGCTAAAACGGGCAATCCTCTTTTACAATACCACTGGCCAGCTATTTTTTTTGAAACAGGGTCAGTAGATGTAGCTAATTTTCTTACAGTTGAATAGGCTTCTGACAAATGATTCTCTGAGAGTTTTCTATCTGCTTTTCTTATATAAGCCTCTGCTTTGATTAGATTTAGTTTTTCACTTTTAATCGAGCTTTTCTCTACTAAACTAATCAAATCGTCATCTCTTCCCAGAGCATTATAACAGTAAGCAGCACCCAGTATATACTCCTCCTCTTGGGGATACTTCTTAGAGAGTGATAAAAAGAGGTCAAGCGATTTTTCGTATTCCTTAACATTGTAATAATGCCATGCCATAGTTGAGAGGGCAACTCTATCTTCGGGATAAACTTTAAGTATTCTGTTTGCTAAATCTAAAACTAATGGAGATTTTATATCAGTCAGGGAAAGTTTCTTTCTGTGTAAATCTGCCTCAAGTGATTTTATTTTAGTCAGATACTGTAGGTTCTCATTTTTACCTTCTGCTTCAAGAAGCTTAACCATGTCTTCGTATTCAAGCAAAGTTGAAAGTTCATAAAGTATGGCGACTCTGAGGTCTAAGTCATTTTGAGTGCATTGAAGAAGATTTAAAAGCCGCTGCTTAGCTTTAGAGTTTTCATTCATTGCTCTTAATTTTTTTGCATTTTCATAAAATTCATAAATCTTAAGACAGTATTTGAGAGCATAGTTTTCTGCCTTATCAAATTCTCCTTTTGAAATTAACAGTTCAATGATTGAAGCTGTAACTTCCTGAATTTTATAGTTTTCTCCGTATAGAACCCCAAACTGTTCAATCGCTTCGTCGTTTTTACCAAGATTTTTTAAACTGTATGCAAGACCTAATCGGGCAGAAAGAGCTATATCTCTGTTTTGAGAGTTCAGAAGGCTTTGGAACTTTTCAGAGGCTCTGTAAAAATCGCCCTCTTCATATAACTTCCAGGCATTTTTTATTACAACTGCCTCTGAAATCTTCTTCTCAATAACCTTTCCTAAAGGCTCAATCTTCGGCTTTTCAAGAGATAGCCCTTTTTTCTTTTCCTGTTCAGTAGTTCTCGTATCCAGAGAGTTAGGCTGCATAGGACTTTGAAGCACCCGTGACTTTTCCTCAGATTTTTCAATAAAAATGATGTTTTTCTGAGTTGTTTCTTCAGAAAAAGTCATACTTACAAAAAAGAATAAAATAAAGATGGCAAAAAGTGCTCTCATTTTATTCCGGCCTTAAGAACTAAAAGGGAAATTGTAAAAGAATAGTAATTTTTTTCAGTCTCAAGTTTCTTCAATCCCCTCTGCAAAAGCAACTCATGAAGGCGTTCTTTACCAAGCTTTTTTGCAACGAACGAAAATAATAAATAATGCATTGCCAATCCATCGTGAGATGAAAACCTATTTTCTTTAAAGTCAAAATCCTGTGGGATAAAATCTATTCTCTCAATGAACTCTATATAATCCTTAAATTTCTTAATAAGCTCTGATTCCTCTGCCATTAAGGCATATAGAGGTATTCGGATTGCTTCAAAACCAAAGGTTATGGGTCTTTCGGAGTAAAAATTGAAAGTATCTCCTTTAAGAACAATCCAGTCAGGTGGAAGCCCATATTTGCCAAAGCTTAGCTTTTTAAGCAGACGCACAGAATCTCCATAAAGCTTTCCCCAAAAATCATCTTTTCCTACAGCCTGAAAAACTCTGTAGGCCGGCAAAATATAATATGATGGATTAATAATGATTTCGTTTTCTCTATAGAAACCGTAGTATGCTGGCAGAACATAGTAGGAAGAGTCGATTTTCAGGACAAGTAAATTTTTTATAACCTCTATAATCTTCATTGCCTCTTCTATATACTCCTGTCTCTTCCATTTATCTCCAGCAAGACATAAAGCATAGGCTATGAGAGTATCTCCATCAGAGGCATTATTGTAGTCAAGGACTGTCCATTTACCGGAGAAATGCTTACCCCAACTCCAGGCAAACAAACTATCTGCATTTCTTACCTGCAGGTTATCCCTTGTCCATCGCCATAACTTATCAAAAGTCTCTTTATCACTAAAAAATACGCTCAAAAGCATTCCATAGCCTTGCCCTTCCGAATGACTTATTGAACTGCTCTGTATATCAATAACTCTACCATCTTCGGATAGGAAGTTTCTTTTGTAATAACTCCAATACTCAGACAACACTTCTGCTGATGCAGCTTGGCAAATACAGAAAATCATAACTATGTAAACAATCTTACTTATTAATCTCACTTATTCTCTTAACTCTGAATGTTTTAATAGTTTTATAAATCAAATAAGCCAAAAGAAGAATCAAAATAAGCATTAGGGAGGTAAAAATTAAAGGATGTGCGTAAATCCAAGCGTTAAGAGCGGGAAATATGCCCATCTTGCCTACATAATAAGTTCTGTCAGTATAGTAAGAATGAATAGTATTCTCAGGAGCATTTATGTCAAAAACTGTTAATGCACCTGCTGCCTTTGAGAAAACTGAAGACTCAAGCAGAGCGTATGTTCCAGCGAGAAGAGACTCCTTTTCTGATGCGGTCACAACAAGAACTGTGTTTCTGTCTTTATAGGGCGATTCAAATTCAGATAGGACAAACCACCTGCCTTCATTTTTTCCTGAGTAATTCATTATTGACTTGCTATAGTGAAAATCTGTCTTTGCTTTAAAGATTGGAATTATGTTCCCAATAAATGACCTAAGTTTTGCATTTATAACAGACTCGCTTTTTTCAAAATTTCTTACAAGATAGTATACGAAGCTACCTTTTTCCTGAACTTTTATTTGGCCTGCCTTTAGATAGTCTTCAGGAATTTTCGCTATCTCTCCTACAACTATTATATTTCTATCTTTAATCTTGGATATATCCGAAGAAATCTTTATATTAAAAGGAATATAGCCAGCTCTCTGTGAAGATAAAGCTATTAAGTTAATGGCGGAAGTGATTGTATCAATGTTCTGTTCAGTAATTAAAACGCCTGCCTTACTAAAATCTGCAGGATTTGAAAATGGAAATCCATCAAGGAAAAACAAGAAAATGTCTGGCATTTCTGTCCAGGCAGGAGTTTGAGGGATAGATATTTTTGAGTCTTCAAAGATGGTCAACTGAAGATTTTCTGTTTGAACAAATTCGCAATATCCTGTTATGAGGGGAGATAACACAGCTGTAAAAGTTATTACATTGTAACCTGGCTTGAAAAGATTCATCGGAATATCCAGGATATAGTCTCTTATGAGTCCACCCTTTATATTTTCAAGATGCACCGATGCTACATACTTACCATTTACCTGTATATTGAGAGTGCTATCCTTTCTCATTCCACTACCATAACTAAAATTAAGCTTAAGAGAAATAAAAGAGTTTGGCTTTAAAAAGACATAGGAGGGCAATTTAAAGTCCATTGAGAGAGATTTTGCTCCTACTCCTTTAAAGGTATTGGTAAAAAACCCTAATTCCTTAAAGTTATATTCGTATCCGGGAAACAGAATTCCCTTTCCTGCCTTTGGAGATTGGGGTTTTAAGTTAACTTCCTCCACTCTTATTGTCTGAGTTTTTGGGAAGGGGAAATTGATTGAAGCAAAGGCATAGGCAGCCTTTTTTAACTCATCCTTCGTATCTCCTTTAATTAGGAGTAAGGCATGATAGGGGTCATCTGCAAAGGTTTTTATTTTTATAATCCCACCATTATCTAAGAGGTCTCCCGTTAGGGATTTTATAAATTCGTTGTTTCCAATTACAATATTATCTACTCCTTTTTTAGGAAGCTCTGAAATAGTAAATTTAACAGACCTGTATTCAAATCTAAGGGCAACAGAGGATGCAACAATAGATGCTAACTCAATCATTTCCTCGCTCTTGTCAGATATGACGATATTGACTGTATTTTCAGCGGGTAATTTTGGGTCAAATAGAAAATTGGCAATAGCAGAAAGACTTTCTGGCACCTTTTTTAGCGATATATCAAAATCAAAGGAAGCTTGGTCAAATTCAATGGTTGTCCACAACTCAGGAGCAGAGGGGTCTTCACATTCAATTGTATAGTGATGAGCAACAGTAAAATTAAGGTCATTGTAGCCGCTTTTCAGTAGATTAATGGGAAGATTAACAGAAACCTTTCCCTGTGGCAACTGAGGATTAAGATTAATCTGAGCAATGGGATTATCATTTAGCCATACTACAAGCCTCGACCTGTTTTGAAGCAATGCCGTTGAGTTTACATAAGAAAAATTAAGCGTAGCTTTGCTTATTTGCCATCTTTCAGGAATAGGCAGTTTAACTCTAATATTGTTTGATGCACCAGAAAGGGTAGTTGTTTTTACAGGTGCAATTTTCGAGAAAGGAATTTTGTATTTAATATTTTCCTGACAGAACCCATCTTTTAAAGAAAAAATCGCTATTAACGTGAACAGCGAAAAAATAATGCCTATTTTGTGAAGTTGTACCCTTTCCATATCTCCCCCAGATTTTTATATTTAAATAGTCTTTTAGAAGCTGAAAAGATAAATTTAATCACTCCCCTTATATTTCTTCCCATCGCGATAAATCCGATTTTAAGAAGATATAAAAAACCCGCCAAAATTCCCTTTTCCCTATCTCTTTTGCTCCAAAAACGTTCCCACCTACCACTGTCTCCGTATACATAGGATATTATTTTGCCCTCATCCTCAGTTAAATCAAAACTAACGCCCAAATTAATCATATTACCATTTTTGCTTACTCTCTTGAGTTCTACTCTAAATCTGAACTCTCTTCCCTGGCTGTTCCATGTTACTATTTCTATTTTACTATTCAAAAGAGGAATATAATCTCTCGGGTCTACTCGTAAACCTAATCCTCCCATTGATATATCCGTGATAGTTGCTTTTAAACTTTTTAGCTTTTCTGGAATAATTAGTAAAGCCTCTTCTTCGACCAGTATTCTATGATATCTTCTTATTTGTCTCAGCTCATACAGAGCACCTATACACGCAATTATCATGGATAAATTAAACAAAGTCCATGCCATACATACTGCAACAGCTCCTCTTTCAAGGGGTGAATAAAGCCATTTATTAATGCCTGCATATATACCAATTAAACACAAGATTAGGAGAATGTAAAAAGTAAATACTCTCGAATTTATGGTGCTCTCCTTAAGACTTGTGCCCTTTGGAGTGACTCTAAAGGTTGGAGATAAAGGGTTTAAAATAGCTCCGATAGTTGGAAAAATTAGAAAGAAACTCTGAGCTGTCTCTAAAACTTCAGAGAAAAAGGGATGCCTTACTCTTCCATAGAGATAGTTGGACACACTCAGAGAACATGCCAAATGGGGAATTGCATAGGTAATTATCTGCTCAGTTGATACATTGTATACCCTAAGGTTGAAAAGAAGATACATAAGAGGAGCAAAAATAAATATTATCCTCGCCAATCCAAAAAACCAAAAAATGCAGTTGTTAAGATAGCAGAGTTTTTGATACCATCTTAAACCCTTTTGTTTCAATGGATTTTTAAGCATGAAAATTTGAATCATTCCCTGAGTCCATCTACTTCTCTGAGTAATAAAATCATCAAAAGTTTCAGGAGAAAGTCCGCATATTAGGGGTTTTTTAAGATAAACACTTCTGTAACCTTTGCTATGTAAAGTCAATGAAGTCTCAGCATCCTCTGTTATTGTTTTACCCGCAAAGCCTCCCACTTCCTCAAGATATTTTCTCCTGAGCAGGGCACCCGAACCACAGAAAAATGAGGAGTTCCAGAAATCAAGGCCTCTATGAATTTCTCCATAAAACATCTCATTTTCTCCTGGAGATTCGGCATATGTGCCAAGATTTCTCTCAATGGGCGTTGGATTTATAAAAAAATGAGGCGTCTGCACCAGAAAAAGCTTATCATCCCTTAAAAAGAAACCGACAGTCTTTTCAAGAATATCGACCGTCGGAACATGGTCACAATCTAACACTAATATTAGTTCGCCCCCTTTGGAAGGTGGTTTTCCAAAGCAAAACCATTCAGAGCCTTTTGTGTCATATCCTTCAAAGCCTTTAGACGTAAGCCAAAGGGCATTATTTAGATTCCCTGCTTTCGCATGTTCATTTTTTTCTCTTGTAATATAATTTACATCCATCTCCTTTGCAAGACTCTTTAATTCTTCATATCTTTGCCATGCTTGTAAAGCTTTTTCTGGCTCTCTATCATTCCTCTTTTGAGTGGTACTCCCATCATCTAAGATGAAGATGTTAATCTTGTCCTGAGGATACTTTATCTGTTTACAGGCAATAATTGTTGTTTTTATGATTTCTAATGGTTCATTGTAGGTGGGAATGAAAATATCAACGGAGGGGAGGATATTCTTGTCCTCAGGAAGATTAAGGGGATGCCTTTTCAGTGGACTAATATTAACAAAAATTCCTAAAAAATATATTACAATAGCATAGGTTTCAGCGAGATATAGAGATAACATCGCCATGCTGTCAAAAAAGCCTGTATAGCCAAGAGTATGAAAAGTTCTAAAAATCCAGTATCTAAGAGTAATGAAGACCGCCAATGATAAAATCAAGACTCTTACCGTTTCATTGTTTCTGTTAAACTTCATCAAAACATAACTTAATGCTAAGAAAATATATGCCAAAACTGCCTGCTGGAGGGTATCAAGATAAACAGAAAGGCCTGTAAAAATAACGACCAATATTATTAATGTGAAGAATGCCTTAAGAGTTGCCTCTTTTAAGTTTTTCATAATTTTTGAACAGGTCTTATATTATATCAGAAGTTCGTTATTTTATTTTGCATAAGTTACCGCCCTTTCTCTTGGCCATGTACAATGCCTCTGAAGCTCTTTTGATAATAGTTTTGCTATCATCTTCATTGAGCAGTTGCGTTATTCCAAAACTGGCAGTAATTTTTAAATTAACGTTTCTAAATTTCTTTTTTTCAATCTTCTGCCTTATTCTGTCGCAGGCAAGAAGGGCAAACTCAACCTGTGTATTAGGATAAATTAGAGCAAACTGGTCTCCTGTATATCTTGCTAATATGTCTTCTTGCCTTATAGATTTAAGCAAGGTTTTAGCAAAATTTTTAAGAATTTTATCCCCTTCTTCATGACCATACTTTTTGTTTATGTTTTTAAAATGGTCAATGTCTATCATCGCCGCTGAAAGAGGAAGATTATGTCTTTTGGCAAAAGAAATCTCCTTTTTTAATAGTTTTTCAAAGGCTTTTCTGTTGTATATGCCGGTGAGAGGGTCTGTATTGATTATCTTCTTTATAGTCTTCAATGCCTCTGAAAGTTGCCTTTCTCTCTCTTCAAGCATTTTTGTCAGCTCTTTAATCTGCTCGTTTAATTTGACAACAACATTTGATTTGTCTTCACTACTTTTCTTTTCATTCATTTTTTTAAACTCTTTATTTTTTCATGTATTTTATAGAGTATATCAGAGTAAAACAAAGATTACAATAGACCCTTTATTGCAATTAATTTTTCCTGTCCTGCAATTTATTGATTGTCAAGAGATTTACCAGAGAAACTTCGCAATTGACAAAAATTATTAATGACTTTTAAACTTAAATTTGGCAAAATATCTATTTTTTAAGGAGGAAATGTGCTAAAAGGTATTGATGAAATTTCCAAAACTAAAAAAAGACTAAAAATTGAGATACCAGCGGAGGAAGTCGAATTAGAGATTCAGAAAGCTCTCAAGGAAATTCAAAGAAAAGCAAAAATTCCAGGTTTTAGACCAGGAAAAGCTCCTATCTCAATAATTGAAAAAAAGTTTGGTAAAGATGCAGAGTCAGAGGTGCTTGAAAAACTCGTATCAAAATATTACGATAATGCCATAAAAGAAGCCAATCTCAAACCTGTGCTTCCTCCTATGGCAGAAGATGCCATTGACATAAAAAGAAATGAGCCTCTTTACTTTGAATTACTTGTTGAAACAAGGCCGGAGATAGAAAATCTAAACTATGAGGGCATTGAAGTAGAAGAGGTATCAACGGAAGTAAAAGAAAGCGATATAGATGATGTTCTTCAAAGACTATCAAAGGAAAGAGGGGTATACGAACCTACAGAAGAGGCAGCTCAAAACGAAGACCTCGTGGTTATAGATTACACTACTGATATAGGTAAAGAAGCAAAAGATTACGTCTATAAACTCGGCGCAGGTCCTTTCCCAGAAGCTTTTTCAAAAGCAATAGAGGGAAGAAAAAAGGGAGAAAACTTTACTGTAGAAATTGATTTTCCCGAAGACTCAATTGCAGATTTTGCAAGCAAAAAAGTTAACTTCCAAATCACCCTCAAGGAAATCAAAAGAAGAAAAGATGTGCCTTTAGAGGAGCTTCCTGGTGAATTAGGCTTTGAAAACATGGAAACTCTCAGAAAACATGTAAGGGAAAGTCTTGAAAATGCCAAAAAAGAACAGGCCATTGAGAGAAAAAAAATAGAGATATTGAGAAAACTACTTGAAACCTACGAATTTGAGCTACCTGAAGGACTTGTTGAAATGGAAATCAAAAGAATTGCCGAAGAATACGAAAGATTAGGAATAAATGTAGTTGAACAGATGGATAAAATTTCAGAAATCGCAAAGAGAAATATTAAAGCCTATCTTCTGTTGGAAATAATAGGAGAAAAAGAAGGAATTAAAGTAACTGAGGAAGACCTCAAACAGGAAATAATGAGCATAGCGAGAAAATATAACGTATCACCACAGGGAGTTGTTCAATACTATATGTCCAGAGACGGTTCTCTCGAGGCTCTTCGTAACAGCGTATTTGAGAATAAAGTATTTGATGCACTAATACAAAAATCAAGACCAATTAAAAAAGAGGAGGTAGAGCAGTGAGTATTGTTCCGATTGTAATAGAACAAACGGGAAGAACAGAGAGAGTTTATGACATATACTCAAGACTTCTCAAAGACAGAATAATATTCATAGGAACTGAGATAAATGACCAGATTGCAAATGTAGTAATAGCCCAGCTTCTGTTTCTTCAGACAGAAGACCCGGATAAAGATATACATATTTACATAAATTCTCCAGGTGGAATGGTATCAAGCGGCCTTGCTATTTATGACACTATGCAGTATGTAAAGCCAGACATTGCAACCTATTGTATTGGACAGGCTTCCTCTATGGCCTGTGTATTACTTGCAGCAGGAACAAAGGGCAAAAGATTTGCTCTGCCTCATTCAAGGGTTATGATACATCAGCCAATTGGAGGGTTTTACGGTCAGGCAACAGATGTAGAAATTCATGCAAGGGAAATACTTAAGATGAAAGAAATTCTCAATGGCATTCTTTCAAAACACACGGGGCAACCCATAGAAAAAATTCAAAAAGATACGGAAAGAGACTTTTTCATGTCTGCTGAAGAAGCAAAGCAATATGGAATAGTTGACGAGGTTATTACCTCTATCAAACAATAAAAAGGAAGAAGTATGGCAAGAAAGAACGGAGAAAATTTAAAGTGTTCCTTTTGTGGCAAATCGCAGAAGGACGTAAAAAAGCTCATTGCAGGAAATGGCGTATATATATGCGATGAATGTATTTCCCTTTGCAACGAAATATTAGAAGAGGAAAGGCTTGCCTCAATTGATGGAGTTAAAACAGAACTTCCAACTCCTCAGGAGATTCATAAATTTCTAAACGATTACGTAATTGGTCAAGAAAGGGCAAAGAAAATTCTATCTGTCGCTGTATACAACCATTACAAAAGAATTTTCAAGGGAGCTCCTTCTGATGAAATACAGAAAAGCAACATAATGCTTATTGGGCCCACTGGTACAGGAAAAACCCTTTTAGCCCAAACCTTAGCAAGATTTCTTGATGTTCCTTTTGCAATTGCAGATGCAACGACTCTTACAGAGGCAGGATATGTTGGAGAAGATGTGGAAAACATACTTCTTAAACTTCTTCAAAACGCAAATTTCGACATACAACGTGCCCAGATTGGCATAATATACATAGACGAAATCGACAAAATTAGCAGAAAAGCCGACAGTCCATCAATAACGAGAGACGTCTCAGGAGAAGGGGTTCAACAGGCTCTTTTAAAGATTGTCGAAGGCACAGTAGCCAATATACCTCCTCAAGGAGGAAGGAAGCACCCTCATCAGGACTATCTTCAGATTGATACAACCAACATACTTTTTATTTGTGGTGGGGCCTTTGTTGGATTAGAAGAAATCATCAAAAAGAGAATCGGAAAAAGAACTATTGGCTTTCTCTCTGAAACCTCTAAAAACAAAGAGGACAACGTTCTATCCCATGTAGAACCTGAAGATTTAATTAAATACGGAATGATACCTGAATTTGTCGGTAGATTCCCTGTAGTAGCCACATTAGGAGAGCTTGATGAAGATGCCCTTGTAGAGATTCTTACAAAACCTAAAAACGCTCTTGTGAAACAATATCAAAAGCTTTTCAACATAGATGGAGTAAAGCTTACTTTTACAGACGATGCTTTGAGAGCTATTGCAAAAAAGGCAATTGAAAGAAAAACAGGTGCACGGGCATTAAGAAGTATACTCGAGGAGATAATGCTCGATGTTATGTATATCATTCCTTCTGAGAAAGGAATAAGTGAGTGCATAATAAATGCCGATGTTGTAGATAAAAAAACAGCTCCTCTATTAATTTACAAACAGAAAGAAAGGGCAAAAAATGCCTAAAATAAAAATAATTATTGATGGTCAAACAATCTTGGCAGAACTTTACGACACCGACTGTGCCATGAAAATTTATAATAACCTTCCCATTCAGAGCCAAATAAATGAATGGGGAGATGAATTTTATTTCTCTATTGGATTAAAAATACCCCTTGACTCCACAGCTACGACTTCTGTTAAAGCAGGTGATATAGGTTATTGGCCTCCTGGAGAGGCATTAGCTGTGTTTTTCGGTAAAACGCCGCTCAGTAAAGGAGATGACCCCGTTGCAGCCAGTGAAGTAAATATTGTAGGAAGACTGCTTGATGACCCGTCAATCTTAAAGAAACTTAAGGGCTCAAAGCACATAAAAATTGAAAAAGAGTAAATTCAGAATCTCCTTTCCTGAGGATGAAAAGCTGCATTTCTGGCTCTCTATGCTACTCGATGCTTATGCAATAATGGATGAAGGCGTTTCAAAAGACATAAAGAAAGCGGAAAAAACAGGAAAAAAACTTGCTTGCAGTCGTGGTTGTAGTAACTGTTGCGAAACCCACAGAGACATTCCCGTCTATCCAATAGAAATCGTGGGAATCTACTGGTATGTCATAGAAAAAATAGAAGACCCTCTGAGGGCTGAAATAAAAACTTCCTTAATCAAACATAAAAGAGGCGAGAAATGTCCTTTTCTCGTGCAAAATATCTGTTCAATATATCCTGTAAGACCTCTTGCCTGTAGGCAGTTTAATGTGTTCGGTAAGTCCTGTGAAAAAGGAGAAGACCCTTTCTATGCAAGAAATGAAGATGTCCTTAAGCCTTCCTCTAACTATCTCGGAAAAGCACTCTATGAAACAACTCCGTTTTACAATGTCTTTGAAGAACAAGAAAAGATTGACTTCATAAACTCTGGCAGACTTAACAGTCTTGTAAAAATACTGCAACACTATCCCTGGATTGAACTGGCAAGAAGAATGGGTTAAATATTAAAAACTGTCCTTCAAAAATGGATTAAAAATGGGTAGATGCACATTCGTAAGCAAGGAACTAACTCCAATAGGTGAATTTACGCAGGTATAAAGATATCTGAAAAATTCCTCTCTGAAGTTATCACTAAAAAGACCTAAACTCATTTTACTCTGAATTTCTTCGATACGCCAGAACATAACCTCTTCAATTTCCTTTCTGTTGAAATCGAAGGGACCTTCATGAATGGTAAAGTAAGTATACACGAGCTCGCTTTCATATTCGTTTGAATGAATATATGTGTAGAGAAAGTGAAGATTTTCCGGTGATATACCAAGCTCTTCAAGAGTTTCCCTCTTGGCAGCAGTCAGAATATCCTCGCCCGGCATTATATGTCCGCCCACTGAGGTATCCCACTTACCCGGTGCCACATCCTTATGGGATGCTCTTTTCTGAAGCAAAAGTTCTCCTTTTGAGTTAAAAACCATTACATGCACAACTCTGTGAAGTAAAGAAGGGTTGCCATGAATAATGCTTCTTGGTGCAATAGAGATTATTCTACCTTCTCTGTCAACTATTTCGAGAAACTCTTCCATACTATCCACAAGTTATTTTATAGCATTTATCAAAACCAAATTTCAATGAAAACATTTAAAGAAGGCATTGAATCCCCATGGCACATATTTTTTTCGTCAGCTCTACAGCACCCTCTATGAGCAGCTTTGCCTCTTCTTGTTTTTTTGTCTCCACGTATATACGAATTTTAGGCTCTGTGCCAGATGGCCTTATCATAAGCCAAGACTGGTCGTCAAAAACTATCTTTACGCCATCGATACTATTAATTGAGGAAATCCTTTTTTCAATAGAACCAATCTTAAAGAACTCTCCTGGTTTAAAATGCTCTGCCAAAGCATGAATGTCCTCTTTAATTTGAGGACTGAACTGTTCTCGAGGTATCTCAATGCCTGTTCTGTCTGAATAAAATCTCCCATATTTTTTCTCTATTTCCTCTAAGTAGTCACTAAGCCTTGTTTGAAAAGAGGCAAGCATTTCAAGGGCAAGCAATACTCCCATCATGGCATCTTTCTCTAAAGTATGGTTTTGAATGGTAATACCATCTGATTCTTCAAAAGCAACTACAGCCTTTTTTTGAGAATTTTCAAGAAGATAGGGTCTGAAATTCTTGAAACCCACTTTTGTTTCAATTACCTCCACACCAGCTTGTTGTGCTATTGCATTTACGAAATTGCTCGTTCCCACACTCTTTGCCACAATTCCTCTAAGCCCTTTGTAATTGTAGAGATAATGAAAAGCCATAGCACCAAAGTAGTTCATTGGAATTTGTCTATTTAAATCGGCAAACCTTACTCTATCACCATCTGGGTCAATTATGGCACAAAAACCAAGCTTATCCTCTTTAAGATGAGAGAGAGCAAGTTTTAGATTTTCTTCGTTAGGTTCAGGTGAAAGCCCTTCAAAAAGAGGGTCATCCTCTCTTCTAAGGCAAATAAAAGTTCCTGGTTTTAGAGAGAGTATTCTTGCCAATTTACCTCTTGTGGCACCATGCATGTGGTCAATGGCTATTGATGTGGCTCGGTGAGTTAAAAAACTCTTTATTTTATCAAGGTCAATGGTCTGCCTCTTTCTTATGAAATCAATGTATAGAGAAGTTGTATCTATCCTATTAATTGTCTTAATATCATAAGGCTTGATTGTTTCGGCTTTCTTCATGATTTCATTGGCAAGCATCTCTACAGGCTTAGTAAGTTCCTCAGAAGCAGGACCTCCATCAGAGGGATTTAGCTTTAAGCCTCCATAATTGGGAGGATTATGGCTTGGAGTTAAGTTTATTGATGCAGCGGCAGATAATTCTACTACAGCAGCAGAAAACTCTGGTGTAGAGGCTTCTCCGGCATAGTAACATTTTACTCCTTCCCTCTGTAAAACTCCCATTACTTCAAAGGCAAAATCCTCTCCCAGCATCCTGTTATCATGTCCAACAATAATACCTCTTTCTCTAAATTCATTGAAAGAAGTTACACCGAATGAATTAAGAACTACTCTGTCTTCAGCCTTTACAACCTCAACAATGGCTTGCGTAAGCACTCTAACATTTTGCATAGTGAAATCTGAACCAATCTCTCCACGCCAGCCAGAAGTCCCAAATCTAATTACAGCTGGTTCAGTGTTTTCCCTTGCCAACTTCTCAATATCTTTCAGCAGATATCTTTTATCCTTGGGATTTCTTAGAATTTCTCGCCATAACATAGAAGCCTTCATAAAAAACTCCTTGAGATTTTTATTCATTATATCTTGTAGGCATTTACAAAATCAAAATATAAACATAGAATTCCTTGACATGTGTCAGTTAATTTGATTATGTTAGTATTTACTACCATGCCAAGCACGAAAAACAGGATATTGAGGTCAGCCTTAAAACTTTTCTCTCAAAAAGGATATCTTGGAACAACTACAAAAGATATCTCAAAAGAGGCAGGAGTTGCAGAAGTTACTCTTTTTCGTTACTTTAGCTCTAAAGAAAAACTATTCATTGAAGTTCTAAAAAGCCAGTCGTTCTTACCAACCCTAAAAGACCTTCTTCCTTCACTGAGAGAGATGGAATACAGAGATGCCCTTCTAACTACTGCAGATTATTATCTCAAACTTCTAAGAAAGAAAAAAGACCTAATATGCATAATGCATACGGAAATGTTTCAATATCCCGAGGAGATAAGGAACATTCACAGTAAAATTATAGAGGATGTCTATGATGTCTTCTCTTCATATCTTGAATTTCAAAAAAAACAAGGCCAAATAAGAGAGGATATTGATATAAGATACGCATCCCTATCCTTCTTTGGAATGCTTTTCAGTCTATTTATAAAAAAGCTAATTCTCAAAAAAAGAATTGATATTAAAAAAGCTTCCAAGTCTTGTATTGAAATATTTTACGAAGGCACAAGGAGGATTTAATGAAAATTAGAATACTCTTTTTATTGCTGACGATAGTTAGCATAGCTGTAAATTCCTTTGCTGAAGAAAAATTGACCATATACGACGTATTTTCTCTTGCACTGAAAAAGGCAGAAAAGATAAGAATTGCCGAAGAAAATATACGAATTTCAGAAGAAGGCACTTATAAAGCTCTGGCAGGACTTCTACCTACTGTTACAGCCTTTGGAAAGTATACAGAATACAGCGAGTCAAAAATTGTAAACACTCAAATAATACAACCCGACAGAAACAAACTATGGGGGCTTACTGTTGAAGAGAAGCTATCTCTGGGAGGCAGGGAGTTCATAGCTTTCTTTTCATCAAAGGATAATCTAAAAAAGACAGAAGCTGAAGTTACCTCCTTTAAAGAGCAGTATCTACTCAAAGTCGCACAGGATACATATTTTTATCTCAAGACAAAAAGAGCTGTCGAGATTGCTCAGGCAAATGTTGAAAGACTAAAAAAACATAGAGATGCAGCTAAAATACGGCTGAAGGTTGGCGAAGTCACAAAGACTGATTTATTAAGGGCAGAAGCTGAGTTAAGCGGAGCAGAAGCTGAGCTTATCTCTGCTAAAAATTCTCTCAAAGTTGCTAAGTCCACTTTAGCAAAAAATGCCGGCATTGATGGAGATTTCGAAATAGTTGAACAGAAATTAAACGACCCCTATTTTAATCTTCCCCTTGAAAACATAAAAGCTTTTGCAAAAGAACAAAGACAAGAGATAATTGCCGCCTCTCTGGCAAAAGATATAGCTAAAAAAAATGTATCCTATGCCATTGGTTCCTTTTTTCCCTATCTGAGTCTTTCTGCTACATATCAGAAACTTGACCAAGACCCTTCAAATCAATTCACAAACAGAGAGTCAAAATATGCCATTGCATCACTCAATTTTCCCATATTTGAAGGAGGATTGAGACGGGCTGAGGTAGGTGAAGCAAAAGCTAAACTAAGGCAGGCGGAACTTCAGTATGAAGACACTGTGAAAGAGATATTTTTAGATGTCGAATTGGCTTATCATAACTATCTTACCTACAGAGACACTATTAAATCCCTTGAAGATGAAGTAGCATATGCCAGAGAGAATTTCAATTCTGTCTCAAAGCAATACAACTATGGTCTTGCAAACAGTATAGATGTGACCGATGCAAACACATTTCTTGTGACCGCAGAAAAAAAATTAACCGAAGCTCAATACAACTATCAACTTGCCATATTAAGACTCAGACAGGCTACAGGTGTGCTAATGAAGGCTTTTGTCAACAAAGAAATACTTGCACAGGAAAGTAAATAATGAGTTTTTTAAAATCTATCGATAAATTTAAAAATTCAAAAAAAATTAAAATTGCCATTCTTATAGTCACAACAATTGTGGCATTAATTTTTATGGCAGTAGAAATTTACTACTACATAGTATACGAAAGAACAGACGATGCCTATGTGGAAGGAACAATAGTACCGATTTCTCCTCAAGTTTCCGGCAAAGTCGTTAAAGTCTATGTAGACTACAATCAGAGTGTTAAAAAAGGAGAGCCCCTTGTTGAAATTGAAAGCAATGACTATGCTGCAGAACTTGCAGTAAAGAAATCTGAGGTAAACACCTTAATAGCACAACAAAGAGAGATTGAATCATCTCTTAGAGAAGCTCAGGCCAAAATGAGTTCTGCCGAAGCAAGTCTTCAAGCAGCTCGGGCGCAGAGGGTTCTTGCAGAGAGAGACTATGAAAGAATAAAAGAACTTTTCAGAGAAGACCTCGTATCAAAAAGCAGATTTGACTCTGCTGAAGCATCTCTTAAAGTTGCAATCGCACAGGAGAAATCAGCCGAAGCCCGACTAAAAGAAGCTGAGACAGCTGTGCAAACCCTATCGGCAAAACTAAAAACTCAGGCATATCAAATTGATAAAGCTCAGGCAGAGTTAAAATTAGCAGATATAAATCTGAAAAGAACAATTATTTATGCTCCTATCGACGGCCGAATTGCAAAAAAAAATGTTGAGGTAGGCCAGTATGTCAGAACAGGTCAGCTTCTTATGGCTGTAGTAGATGAGCAAAGCATTTGGATTGGAGCAAATTTCAAAGAAACGCAAATAGAAAAAATGAGGGTGGGACAACCGGTAAAGATTAAAGTTGATGCCTATCCTGGAAAGGTTTTCAAAGGCCACGTGGCAAGCTTTCAGCCAGGAACAGGTGCTGTCTTCAGTCTTTTTCCACCTGAAAATGCAACAGGAAATTTTGTTAAAGTTGTTCAACGAATACCTGTAAGGATAATAATCGATTCAAACTTTGACCCAAACTACCCCCTTTGGCCAGGAATGTCAGTTATTCCCTATGTAGATGTAACAGTAAACAAAGGAACAAAAATAAGGGAACTG
Organism: Nitrospiraceae bacterium UBA2600; assembly: GCA_002339325.1. GTDB lineage: Bacteria > Nitrospirota > Thermodesulfovibrionia > Thermodesulfovibrionales > Thermodesulfovibrionaceae > Thermodesulfovibrio. Next base: position 70,020 of record DDKK01000001.1, read on the forward strand.
ATGGATAAAAAATGAAAATCTCTCCTATACGCACAACAATATTCTTAATTCTGGTAATCATTTCTCTATTAACTCCTAAAGTTTCATTTAGCAGCCAGTTATATTCACTGTCTGACTGTATTGAAATAGCGTTAAAAGGTAACCCTGAATTGCTCGCCTCAAAGGAACAACTAAACAAAAGCTTATTTAAGATAGGAGAGGCTCGCTCTGGTTATTTTCCCGAAATTGACCTTACTGTTGGCTATCAGAGAAGTTATCAAGATTCTCGAACAAGGGAAGACTACTACTCAAAAAACTATTCTGGGCAGCTAAGCTTAAGCCAGACTCTTTTTGACTTTGGAAAGACTTCCACAAAAGTAGATATTCAAAAGGAACTTTACAAAGCCACAGAAGCACAGGATAGAGATACCATTTTAGGAGTAGTCTATAATGTCAAAGCAGCATACTTCAATCTGCTGAAAGCAAAAAAAGCAAAGGAAACAGCTCAGGAGGTTTTAAAGCAGGCACAAAAGCATCTTGACCTTGCAAAAGGCTTCTATGAGGTAGGACTGAAGCCAAAAATTGAGGTAACAAAAGCAGAAGTAGAAGTTAGTAATGCAAAGCTAAGTCTAATTTCTGCTGAAAAAGGCTTAAGACAAGCACTCTTAAGTCTAAAAGTTGCCATGGGAGTTGTATTTATGGCCGACTTCGATATAAAAGAAGAAGAATACGCAGTGAGAAAACTGGAAGAAAAAGAGGCTTTAGAAATAGCTTTACAGAGAAATCCGCAACTTCAGAATATTAAATTTAACAAAAATGCAGCCTTACAAACAGAGGACTTGGTAAAAAAAGAATATCTTCCAATGCTTACAGGCACAGGAAAATATAGCTACACCGGTGAAGACTTTCCACTTAACAAAGGCTGGAGTTTACTTGTTCAGCTAAACATGCCTATTTTTAGTGGATGGTCTACAACTTACAAACTTAAACAGGCAAAGGCAGACACTGCCTATTATCAAAACAAAGAAGAGGCTTTAAAACAACAGATTGCTTCGCAGATTAAAACTCTATTTGTTCAGCTTAACGAGGCAAAGCAGAAGATAGATACTTTAAAAGTGACTCTGAGACAAGCAAAAGAAAACCTTGACCTTGCCATGGGCAGATATGAAGTTGGAGTTGGTAGTTCCATTGAAGTTGTAGATGCAATTGTTCTTTACGAGCAGACAAACACTCAATACTGGCAGGCAGTGTATGACTATAACGTAACTTATGCAGAAATAGAAAAAATAACAGGAATGGAGAGATGAAAAAAAAGAGAAAGATAATACTAATCGGAGCATTAACCCTTCTATTTTTAACAGGCCTATCGATTTTTTTCCTTACCAGTTCAAAAAAATCAGAATTCAAAACTGTAAAAGTTCAGCGAGGACAGATAATTCAGAGGGTAACAGCCACAGGAAATGTAAATCCCGTCACGACAATAATAGTTGGAACAAGAGTCTCCGGAACTATTGTAGCTCTCTACGCTGACTACAACTCACAGGTAAAAAAGGGACAGTTAATTGCCCAGATAGACCCTACACCATTTGAAAATGAGCTGAAACAGTCCGAGGCTGAAGTTTTAAACTCAAAGGCAGCTCTTTTCAAAGCGGAGGTTACTTTAAAAGATTCTGAAAGAACATTCAAAAGAAAGCAAGAACTCTTCAAGAGAGACCTTATAGCCAGAAGCGAACTTGATGATGCTGAGACAGCTTTAAATACTGCCAAGGCTCAGTATGAAATAGCTAAGGCACAGCTTAAGAAGGCAGAGGCAGGATTAAGACAGGCTCAAACCAATCTTGGTTATACAAGAATTGTCTCGCCTGTTACAGGTGTAGTAATAGCAAAAAATGTTGAAGTAGGTCAGACAGTAGCTGCAAGTTTCCAGACACCCACTCTTTTTACAATTGCACCAGACCTCACAAAAATGCAAGTAGATACAAACGTAGATGAAGCGGATATTTCAAAAATAAAAGTTGGTATGGAAGCAGAGTTTACAGTAGATGCTTATCCTGAAAGAAAATTTAAGGGAGTAGTGTCTCAGATAAGACTTTCGCCTACTATCACTCAAAATGTGGTTACCTATAATGTTGTTATATCCTTTGATAACTCTCAGATGATGCTAAAACCTGGCATGACAGCAAATGTTACCTTTGTTGTGGAGAGCAAAAAAGACATACTGAAAATTCCAAATGCTGCTTTGAGGTTTAAGATGCCTGGTAGCACCCCAACAAAACAACAGGGAGTATGGGTAATGAGAAGTGGAAAGCCTGTAAGGATAAACATAAAAACCGGCGTAAGTGACGGTGAATGGTCAGAGGTTTTAGAGGGAGATATCAAAGAGGGTGAAGAAGTGATTGTAGACGTGGGTGGAACTCAAAAAAAAGGCCAGTCTCAATCATCTCCTCGGCCTCCGGTAAGATTTTAAAAAATGCCTCTCATAAAGATTGAAAAAGTTACAAAGATTTACAGATTTGGAGAGCAGGAACTAAAGGTTCTTGAAGACGTGTCAGTAGAAATTGAAAAAGGAGAATTTCTCTGCATTATGGGACCTTCTGGTTCAGGCAAGTCCACCTTCATGAACATATTAGGCTGTCTTGATACTCCAACATCGGGCAGATATTATCTTGACAGCATAGATGTATCTACCTTCGGAGCTAATGAACTTGCCGAGATAAGAAATAAAAAAATAGGCTTTGTTTTCCAACAGTTTAATCTCCTTCCAAGAGCAACAGCTGTGGAAAATGTTGAGTTACCTCTCATTTATGCAGGCGTTCCTTACAAGGAAAGAAGAGAACGAGCAAAAGACATGCTTGCCCAAGTAGGACTTGCTGAGAGAGTCAATCACTATCCAAAACAGTTAAGCGGAGGACAGCAGCAGAGAGTTGCTATAGCAAGGGCTCTTGTAAATTCTCCTTCCATCATTCTTGCCGATGAACCTACAGGCAATCTCGACTCAAAATCAAGTCTTGAAATAATGGAAATATTCAAAAGATTAAATGAAGAACAGGGCTTGACTACAATTATTGTAACCCATGAGCCTGATATTGCATCTTTTGGAAGGAGGCAGATAAGATTTCTTGACGGAAAAATTGTTTGCGATTCCGCTGTTTGCACAATGGAGGAGAAAAAATGATATCAATCTCTTCAATAATAAACATTGCACTCCGGTCACTCATTGTAAACAAAATGAGAACTTTCCTTGCAATTCTTGGCATAATAATCGGCGTTGGAGCAGTTGTAACGATGGTTGCAGTGGGAAGTGGTGCAAGCAAGAAAATATCGCAACAGATAGCAAGCATAGGGAGCAATCTAATCCTCATATTACCGGGCGCAACTACTCAAGGCGGCTTAAGAATGGGACACGGAACTCAGCAGACTTTAACCTTCTCCGATGCAGAGGCTATCGCAAAAGAATGTCCTGCTGTAGTATCTGTAGCACCTGTAATATCAGGAACAGCTCAAGTTGTCTTTGGCAATCAGAATTGGTCAACAGGCATTATGGGAACTACTCCAGATATGGTCATAGTCAGAGAGTGGGAAGTAGTATCGGGAAGATTTATCAATGAACAGGATGTAAGGAGTGGAACAAAGGTGGCTGTTATAGGACAAACAGTGGCGGAGAAACTTTTTGGAGAGCTTGAACCTATTGGGAAGGTAATAAGAATAAAAAAGATACCTTTCGAAGTAGTAGGGCTACTTGAGAAAAAGGGTCAGACATTTACTGGTCAAGACCAGGATGACATCATTTATGTGCCTATCTCTACGGCACAACGGACTCTTTTCGGACAAACCCTTCCCGGAAGAGTAAGGCTAATATATGCTAAAGCAGCAGACTTAGAGAGCATTCAACAGGCAACAGAGCAGATTAGGACACTCCTCAGACAGAGACACAGAATTGGACCAAATCAAGAGGATGATTTTACAGTTATGGATTTAACGCAGATGCTTAAAGCAGCAGAGGAATCAACAAAAACAATGTCTATACTACTTGGAGCAATAGCCTCTGTGTCATTACTTGTAGGCGGAATAGGGATTATGAACATAATGCTTGTGTCTGTCACAGAGAGGACAAGAGAAATAGGAATAAGGATGGCCGTAGGTGCAAAACCAAAGGACATAAGAATGCAGTTTCTCATCGAAGCCCTTTTTCTCACCACCATAGGAGGTCTATTCGGACTATTGTTGGGAATTGCAGGCTCGCTCATTGTTTCATCGATAATGCAATGGCCTATCAGTATCTCTGTTTTTTCTGCCCTTATTGCTTTTGTCTTTTCAGCCTTTGTGGGAGTTTTCTTTGGTTTTTATCCTGCCTATAAGGCTTCCATTCTCAATCCTATCGAAGCCTTAAGATACGAATGAATTCTGTGATATAATAAAAAATCTGGAGAGGTGGCCGAGTGGTTTAAGGCGGCGGTCTTGAAAACCGCTGTGGGGGATAACCTCACCGGGGGTTCAAATCCCTCCCTCTCCGCTCTTCTTTCTAATCTCTTCATAAGCAATGGTCTCTATTTCCTTAAGAGCTTCTTCCACTTTCTGTAAATTTTCTCCTTCAGTCATTATTCTTATTTTAGGCTCTGTCCCTGAGGGTCTTATCAGTATTCTTCCATTAATCTTCTTTTCTAATGAAGAAGCTATGCTGTAAAGCTTTCTGAGAACAGGCTCAACTGCCCCTTTTGATAGATTTTCAGGTATTCTTATATTTCGAAGAATTTGAGGATATCGGGGAATTTCTTTAACAAGCTCACTTAGAGGAATCTGATTTTTCTTGACTATATGAGCCATCTGAACAGCTGTAATAGCACCATCTCCTGTGCATGTATAATCCATACACACTATATGGCCTGACTGCTCACCTCCAAGATTATATCCGCCTTTGAGCATTTCTTCTACCACGTATTTATCGCCTACCTTTGTTCGTATCAGTCTAATTCCGGATGATTTAAGATAGTTTTCAACACCCATATTGGTCATTACCGTTGCAACGACTGTATTTTTTCTCAACTTCTTTTCTTTCTTTAGCTCTCCAGCTAACACAGTTAGAATCAAGTCTCCATCTATTATATTTCCCTTCTCATCTACGAGAATTGTTCTGTCTGCGTCTCCGTCATGGGCAATTCCGATATCAGCACCGGTTTGCTTGACTTTCTCGATAAGCGAATCTGGATAGAGAGCTCCGCATTCCTTGTTTATATTTAACCCATCTGGTTTGTCATTTATAGAAATAACTTCCGCACCCAGTTCATGAAACAGAATGGGAGTTATCTTATAGGCTGCACCATTAGCAGGGTCAATTACAACTTTTAAACCTTCAAGATTTGCGTCTCTTGGAAGAGTTGATTTAACGAACTCAACATATCTTCCCTGGGCATCTTCAATTCTGAAAGCTTTGCCTAATTCCTTGGCTGACGGTCTTTTAGAAGGGAAATCTTTAGCCTCTATCAGGCTTTCCATCTCTTTCTCTAACTCCTCTGTAAGTTTAAAACCGTTGTTGGAGAATATTTTTATACCATTGTCACTGTAGGGATTATGCGATGCAGATATTACAATTCCTGCATCAGCCCGCATACTCTTTACTAAAAAAGCTATAGCAGGCGTTGGAATCGGACCAAGTAAATATACATCTCCTCCCATTGACGTAATACCCGCTGTGAGAGAGGCTTCAATTACATATCCGGAAATTCTTGTATCCTTGCCTATTAGAATTTTTGGCTTGTGTGATAAATTTCTTCTAAGTAAAAAACACAAAGCCATCCCCACTTTCAAGCAAATCTCTGGTGTTATCGGATGGCTATTTATAGTTCCTCTTATTCCGTCTGTTCCGAATAAACCCATCAGTGCCTCCTTAATCTTACCGTTACATTAACCGTGTCTTTCTCTGCTCTGAATATCTTACCCTCAGGGTCAATTTTTGCCTGAATGGTAAGATTATTGTTTAAGCCCTCTATATCAATGGGCTCTGTTTTTATGATTCTTATCCTGTCTAACTCTCTCTTTGCTCCCTCTATGGAGATGTTTGAAGGAGTAACCTCAACTGAATCTATCACAAAGCCTTTTTCAGGTTTGCCTGTAATAACAGCTTTCACGGGAATGTTTTTCTGCTCTTTTTTGTCTACAAAAAGCTTTACTGTTGATGGGTCAATTCTCAGAATTTCAACTCCTCTCGGCAGTTTAACCGAAGACTTGGTTATGGGAATAGAGTTTTCTCCGAGCTTAACATTGGAAATATCAACAATAACTCTCACATCGTTTTGGGCGATATCTTTAAGAATTCGCTCTCTTGCCGAGATGGAAACAGTTATTTTCCTCACACTTTGCCTTAGAACTTCCATTTCAGCGGGAGTATTTTTAAGCTCTAAGGGAACTTCAATAGATGTCTCTGTTTGTCCCTTAAACGTAACAAAAAACCAGAGAAATAAAGAAATCATTATTGAGATAACCTTTATAGCCGTATTCTCTGTAAGCATTTTTCTCATAAATCTATTCATTTCTTATCTCTCTCAGCAGTGAACAGATTGGTAAGTCTTTGCCTTAGTTTTTCCATATCAAGATTACCTTCAAGCTTTCCGTGAACGGCAAGTGAGATAGAACCTGTCTCCTCAGAAATTATAACCGCAACAGCATCTGTCTCTTCAGTTATGCCAAGGGCTGCTCTGTGTCTTGTTCCGTAAGTCTTTCTTAAATCTGCTCCAAGTTTAATAGGCAAGAAACATCCAGCAGCAAGGAGTCTGTTTCCCTTTATTATCACAGCACCGTCATGTATCGGACTTGTAGGATGAAAAATGCTCATTAAAAGTTCTTTTGTGACTCTTGCATCTAAAGGAACACCGATTTCAATATACTCTGCCAGACTTACATCTCTCTCGAAGACAATTAAAGCACCGATTTTTTTATTAGCAAGAGTTTGGGAGGCTTTAACAATTTCCTCTATGGTTTTCATCTCCTCGGCAGAGCTAAATCTGTGAAATAGGGGAGTTTCTCCCATCTGGGCAAGGGCTTTTCTTATTTCAGGTTGAAAAAGAATAATAAGAACAATAACTATTTGCGTCCAGAAGCTCTGAATGAGCCAGTCGAGAGTGTATAATTCAAGAAATCTTGAAAGCAAAGAAAGTCCAAGTAAAACACCCACTCCTATCAGCATCCGTGCTGCCCTTGTGCCCTTGACAAGAAGAAAGATTTTATAAATGATGTAAGATACTATGACAATGTCAATCAGATCCTGCCATCTGAGTTGACTGATAAATCTCTCCATTCTAAGATAACGCCTCTTTGTTAATCTTAATCTTCATCTTGCTTTTAACCGCATTAAGATATGCTTTAATATAGGCCTCATCAGAAATTTCGCTTTCGCCCTTTGAGGAAGCAATTACCTGAAGAGTTTTGCCTATAGTGATATTTCTCTTAAGAGAAGCTTCATACTGTGCTGGATTGAGTCTATTAAGCTTCAGAATCTGAAAGTAGATATCTTTCTGAAAAACACCGTTCCTCATAAATCTTGGGTCATTTACTATGGCATCCTGTATCTCTCTTTCAGTTGCCTCTATATTATATTTTTTGGCAAGCCAAAGCAAAACTTCTTCATTTATCAAATCTTCAAGGACTCTCTCCTTAAGGCCTTTTTCCATCTCGTCAGCTTTTTCTTTAAAAATTTCTCGATAAAATCTTCTTATTTCCTCATAATTTCTCCAGAATTTATCTGCGTATATCTTTTCTCCCTCTACTTCTGCGACATAATCTACCTTAGGTTTATCAACAGTGCCTACTCCCCAGAAAACAAAGGTTATGATTACAAGAAAAAACAAAAAATAGAAGTATTTGGCATTCTTTCTGAGAGTTTTAATCACCGATGCCTCCTTAGATTTTTATTGACACTATTTACTTTAAAAGAATTTTTAGCCTCAAGGCAAGCTATGATATAATAAAGATGCTGAAACTTTAATATTTGAGGTGATAGAATGCCCATATATGAGTATGTATGTAAAGGTTGTGGTGAAAATTTTGAAGTTCTTGTATTCGGAGAAAAAAAAATAAAATGTCCAAAATGTAGCTCTGAGGAAATATCAAAAAAACTTTCCTCCTTTTCTATGAAAGGTGTTCAAAAAGGTAATTCAGGCTGTTCCTCCTGCAAAGCCTCTTCATGCAGTAGTTGCAAATAATCTATGAAAAAAATCGTGTTTACTTAACTTAAACTTTTGCAAAAAATTTTCAGAGGTAAAGTATGTCAAATGTTTTAAAAGTTAATATTGAAGAAGAAATGAAAAGCAGCTACCTTGATTACGCAATGAGCGTAATCATAGGTAGAGCTCTTCCAGATGTTAGAGACGGACTTAAACCTGTTCAGAGAAGAATTCTCTATGCCATGTTTCGGGAAGGACTTCTCGCTGGTAAAAAGTATTCAAAATGTGCAGGCGTCGTTGGTGAAGTCTTAAAGAAGTATCATCCTCACGGAGACCAAGCAGTATACGATGCTTTGGTAAGGCTTGCACAAGATTTTAACATGCGATATCCCCTTATTGATGGCCAGGGCAATTATGGTTCTATCGACGGGGACCCTCCAGCTGCATATCGTTATACAGAGGCAAGACTTACAAAGATAGCAGAAGAACTTCTTCAGGATATTGATAAGGAAACGGTTCCATTTTCTCCTAACTTCGATGGCACAACAGAAGAACCTCTCGTTTTGCCAACCAGAATTCCCAATCTGCTAATAAATGGCTCTTCCGGTATAGCCGTCGGTATGGCAACTAATATTCCTCCTCATAATTTAACGGAGATTGTAAACGCTCTTCTGCTACTCCTCGAAAAACCTGAATCTTCTGTAGAAGAACTTATGGAAAGAGTAAAAGGACCGGACTTTCCAACGGGTGGAATAATTTATGGCACAGAAGGTATAAGAGAGCTCTACCTAACAGGAAGGGGACTAATAAAGATACGAGCAAAGGCAAAAATCGAAAGAGAAATAAAGGGTAAAAAGGGCAAAGAAGCCTCCTTATTCGAAGGAGAGACAGAGGGCAAATCTGTAAAAGAACGAATTGTAATAACAGAAATGCCCTATCAGGTAAACAAGGCAAGATTAATAGAGAAAATTGCCGAACTTGTTCGAGATAAAAAAATAGAGGGTATAACTGAAATCAGAGATGAGTCAAACAGAGAAGGCATCAGAGTAGTTCTTGAGATTAAAAGAGGAGAAATACCACAGGTTATTCTCAATAATCTCTACAAACACACTCAGATGGAAGTCACTTTCGGTGGAATAATGCTTTCTATAGTAGATGGACAGCCGAAAGTTTTAAGCCTTAAAGAAATGCTCGAGGAATTTCTCAAACACAGAAAAGATGTAGTTTTAAAGAGAACAGCCTTTGAACTCAGAAAAGCAGAACATCAAGCCCATATTCTTCTTGGATTAAAGATAGCAGTAGAAAATCTTGACGAAGTAATCTCCATAATCAGAAATTCAAAAAATTCAGAAGAAGCAAAGGCAAGACTCATAGAAAGATTCCCTCTGACAGAAATACAGGCTCAAGCTATTCTTGATATGAGACTGCACAGACTTACAGGTCTTGAAAGGGAAAAAATTATACAAGACTATGAAGCAATACTTAAAGAAATTGAAAAACTTAAAGCAATTTTAGAAAGTGAAGAACTTGTAAGAGGCATTATAAGAGATGAACTTAATGAAATAAAAGAAAAATATGGAGATGAGCGAAGAACTCAGATTGATATACAAACAATAGAGCTTAACCCTGAAGATTTTATACCTGAAGAAGACATGGTAATAACTCTCACTCATTTAGGCTATATTAAAAGAACTTCCCTCAACGACTACAGAAGCCAGAAGAGAGGTGGTAAGGGATTAACACCTATGGAGACTGTTTCAGAAGATTATCTTGAGGCGGTTTTAGTTGGTTCAACCCACGACCATATACTGTTTTTCAGTAACTACGGAAGAGTCTATTGCTTAAGGGTTCATCAGATACCAGAAGCAGGGAGGCTATCAAAAGGAAGAGCAATAGTTAATCTGTTACCAATTCAGGAAAGTGAAAAAATTACAACAGCCCTTGTTTGTAAAGACCTCGAAGAAGGATATCTCGCCATGTTTACGAAAAAGGGATTTGTAAAGAAAACCTCTCTTGAAGAGTTCAAAAACATTCGCAGTAGAGGAGTAATTGCAATAGAGCTTGAAGAGGAAGATGAGCTTATTTCAGTAAGAAAAACCAGTGGAGAGAGTCACCTTCTTATTGCAACCAAGCAGGGCATGTCAATAAGATTTGATGAAAGAGATGTAAGACCCATGGGACGTTCTGCCAGGGGTGTAATAGGTATCAGACTCGCAGAAAATGATGAGGTTGTCTCTGCAGACTTGGTCTCTCAAGACTCTTTTGTTTTCACTATTTCAGAGAGAGGTATTGGAAAGAGAACTCCTATAGAAGAATACCCTTTGCAAAGAAGAGCAGGGGTGGGAGTAATTAACATGAAGCTAAGCGAAAAAACAGGAAAGGTAGTAGCTTCTATGCAGGTTAAAGAAGAAGAGGAGATAATTCTTTGTAGTAGCAGTAAAATGATAAGACTTAAGGTATCAAATATTCCTTCTCAGGGAAGAAACACAATGGGAGTTAGACTGATTGACCTTGCACCTCAAGATGTCGTTGTAAGTGCTGGCAGAATATTAGAGGAGGAAGGGGATGTCAATATATAATCTCGAGTATTTTTTCAATCCCAAAAGGATAGCAGTTATAGGTGCAGATGATAAGCCAGGAACAATTGGTTACACGGTCTTCAGAAATCTCATCGGTGAAGGTTACAGAGGAATTGTTTATCCAGTAAATTCGAAGTATGACTCTGTTCAAGGTGTAGAAGCCTATAAGTCCTTAAGTGATATATCAAAAGACATAGACCTGGCCATAATATCAAAAGATTGTGATTCAAATATTATTGATACACTTGAAGAATGCGGGCAAAAAGGCGTCAAAGGTGTTGTTCTTTTCTGTCCAGATTTCAGAACAAAGGTTAAAGAAGCTATGCAGTTAGAGGAAAAAATCGAAGAAATACACAGAAGATACGGTTTTCGCCTCTTAGGTCCTAATACTTTAGGATTTATAAGACCTGGGTTAAATATAAACGCAAGTCTATTCAGAAGGAAACTGAACAAAGGAACAATTGCCCTAATTGCTCAGAGTGCAACGCTTTCTGTGGCATTGCTTGACAGAGCAGCAGATAAAAACATCGGTTTCAGCTATTTTGTTTCCTTAGGGTCAGATATTGATATAGACTGCGCTGACCTTATAGATTTTTTCGGCGTTGACCCTTCTACAAGGGCAATTGTCATATACATGCAGTCCATTAAGAATGGGCGCAAATTCATGACTTCCGCCCGTTCCTTTGCCTTTTCAAAGCCCATTGTTATTGTAAAATCTGGCAAATTCGTAGAGTCTCTTGAAATTGCTCTCACCCACTCAGGTCTTCTTGCAGGCGAAGATAAAGTTTACGATGCCGCTTTTAAAAGAGCAGGTGCTGTAAGAGTTGACGAAACCCTCGATATGTTCTACATTACCGAAACCCTATCAAAACAGAGAAGGCCAAGAGGTAAAAGGCTTGCAATAATCACTAATGCAGGTGCTCCAGCAATAACTGCTGTTGATAGTCTTCTTAAGCTCGGAGGAGAGCTCGCAGTGTTTTCTGAAGACACAACAAAGGAATTGGAGGGCAATGTGCCCACTCGTTACATCAGAAATCCTCTTGACCTTGTATCCGATGCCACTCCCTCTGACTATGAAAAGGCTCTTCGAATTGTTTTGAAAGATAGAAATGTAGATGCCGTTCTTGTTATGCTAACTCCCTCTCTCGGGGTCTCTCCTGAGCAAACAGCAGAGACAATTGCAAAAATAACAAAGGAAAATCCATATAAACCTGTGCTTACCAACTGGATGGGAGCAGAGTTAGTTAATGCAGGCAGGGAGATTTTAAATCGTTACGGAATTCCTACTTTTGTCACACCAGAACAAGCAGTAAGAACTTTTATGTATATGTATCGTTACGACTTCAACCTTAAACTTCTTCTTGAAACTCCTCAAACAATTCTTCAGGATGTGCAATTTCAGACAAATAAAGCAGAAGAAATAATAGAAAGAGCTGTAAACGAAGGAAGACCAATTCTAACCTTTTTTGAAGCCTCAGAAATTCTTAATGCCTACGGAATTCCCGTGATACTCACCAGAAAAGCAGACACAATCGATGAGCTTAAAAAAGCCATATCGGAAATAGGATATCCAATTGTTCTAAAGATAGATACACCTAAAATAATACATAAATTCAAAAAGGGTGGAGTTATCCTTGATGTGCGCGATGAACTTGAGGCAGTAGAGGGCTTTAAATGGCTCAAAAAAATTGCTGAACAACACGGCGATTCTACGGCATCAGTAATTATTCAGCCGATGGTTATTACCTATGGCTATGAAATTGCTGTAGGAGCAAAAAAAGACCCCACCTTCGGTGCTGTAGTATTGTTTGGAACGGGTGGAAATTTATTAGAAGCTCTTGAAGACTACTCAATCGGTCTTCCTCCATTAAATCAAACTCTCGCAAGACGACTTATGGAGGAGACAAAAATTTACAGATATCTAACGAAATATCCATACTATGAGGATGTTTTGAAAAGGCTTGAAGAGACCGTTGTAAGATTTTCCTATTTAATCTCCGATTTTCCACAGATTAAAGAGTTCGATATAAATCCACTTTTCATAACAGATTCGGAAATCTTTGCTTTGGACTGTAGCATAATTCTTGACAAAAGAGCGCCAAAGAAAAAAGCAATAGTAAAGGGAGAGTTCTGTCCTCCTCATCTGAGCATATGTCCCTATCCTGTGCATCTTTATAAAGAAGTTGAGTTAAAAGACGGAACAAAAGCCATAGTAAGACCTGTAAAAGCAGAAGACGAAACCCTCATCGCTAATCTTCTTGGTAGATGCACAGAGAGAACAATAAGCTTAAGATTCTTTCAGAGAGCAATAGACCTTCGACATGAAAACCTTGTAAAGTTCTGCCAAGTTGACTATGACAGAAACTTAGCCTTTGTATGTGTCGTTAGGGATGGAGAGGAAGAAAAGATAATTGGCGATGTGAGACTCTCTCGAGACCCCGATGGAGTGGACGCAGACATGGCTATTTTAGTGGAAGATGAATATCAAGGCAAAGGTGTAGGAAAGGCATTATGTAGCTACGCTATTGAAGTAGCAAAGGATTTAGGAGTAAAAAGAATCTGGATGGACATTCTACGTATCAACACCTATATGTTAGGTTTGGCTGAAAGATTAGGTTTCACAAGACATCATGTAGAAGAAGATAGTGTAAAAGTTTTACTGAATATTGAAAATAGTTCATGAGCGAAAGACTGCTTATAGCTGATGGAAATAGTAATCTGAGGGAAAATCTCAGTAACTATCTGCAAAAAGAAGGATTTATCGTTGACGGTGCATCAAATTTTCATCAAGCCCTAAACACTTATGCTTCCTATCTTCACGACCTTGCAATCATAGAGATAGAACTTCCCGACGGAGACGGAATAGAATTGGCAAGCAAGATTAAAACCCTTAATCCAAAAGTCAAAATTATTCTTACCACCTCCTATCCATCTATAAGCACGGCACTGAAAGCCATAAAAATTAAAGTGGAGGATTATCTAATAAAACCTTTTGTTTTTGATGAAATAAGAGTATCCTTAAGCAAATTGAGTGTTCTCCATGAGAAAGAAGAAAAACAGGAAAAGGTCTATTCCTTTAAAGAAAAAGATGAGATATTCTCAATAATTGGTGAGTCTGTAGAGATAAAACTGCTTTTCGAAAAAATAAAAAAAATAGCAAATACTCCAACAAATGTTCTTCTTCTCGGCGAGACAGGCACAGGCAAGGAATTATTTGCAAGAGCGATACATGAGTCAAGTTACAGAAAGAAAAAACCCTTTGTAGCCATAAACTGTGCAAGTCTCCCTGAGAATCTTCTTGAAAGTGAGCTTTTTGGTTTTATGAAAGGAGCTTTTACAGGAGCAACTTCTGACAAAAAAGGGTTGCTTGAAATAGCTGATGGTGGGACTGTTTTTCTCGATGAAATAGGAGATATTCCCCTCAGCCTTCAAGCAAAACTTTTAAGAGTATTAGAAGATAGAGAAATAAGACCCCTCGGCAGTGTAATAAGCAAAAAAGTTGACCTAAGATTTATATCTGCCACGAATAAAGATTTAATAGAAGCTGTTAAAGAGGGAAAATTCAGAGAGGATTTATTTTTCAGACTGAATGTAATAACGCTCAGCATACCTCCTTTAAGAGAAAGAGGAAGAGATATCGAAATTCTTGCCTATCATTTTATGCGAAAATTTGCGATAAAGATGGGAAAAACACTGAAAAAAATAGACCCCCGTGCACTGAAACTTCTTTACAAACATCCCTGGCCAGGAAACATAAGAGAGTTACAGAATGTTATTGAACAAGCAGTAGTTTTCTGTGAATCCGATACAATAATGCCCGAAGACTTGCCCGAGTATATTCAGAGCCCCGAGAAATTTCTTGATAGAGCCAAAGAAATACCCGTTCTTTCAATTGAAGAATATACAAAAGAGTTTATACTGAAATATCAATCCATATATACAGAGCAGGAATTGGCTGAAATGCTTGGTATTACAAGAAAGGCTCTATGGGAAAAGAGGAAGAAATGGGGAATCCCAAGGTCTTCTTAAATTTCAGAATCGCCAATCTGTTATAATAAACAATTAACTTTTCTGGAGGAAAAAGATGCGCCGAATTCTTTTGTCTGAAAAAGATTTACCTAAACAGTGGTATAACATACAAGCAGATATGCCCAAATTACCACCTCCTCCTTTAAATCCTGCAACAAAAAAACCTATTTCACCTGAGGACCTTCAGGTTATTTTTCCCATGTCTCTCATTGAACAGGAAGTATCCCAACAAAGATGGATTGATATTCCACAGGAAGTCCTTGATATTTATGCAAGTTTTCGTCCCACACCCCTTTACAGAGCTAAAGGGCTTGAGAAAGCTTTAAAAACTCCTGCTAAGATTTATTTCAAGCATGAAGGATTTGGTCCTGCAGGAAGCCACAAGACAAATACTTCTATTCCACAGGCTTACTACAACAAAATAGAGGGTATCAAAAGGATTGCTACAGAAACAGGTGCTGGTCAATGGGGTTCTGCTTTATCTTTAGCAGGTGCTCTCCTTGGAATAGAAATAACCGTCTATATGGTCAGAGTTAGCTATGAACAAAAACCATACAGAAGAATTATGATGGAAACATGGGGAGGCAAGGTATATCCCTCTCCTTCTCATAGAACAGAGGCAGGTAGAAAAATTCTTAAAGAAAAACCAGAACATCCCGGTACTCTTGGCATAGCCATATCAGAGGCCGTTGAAGATGCAGCTTCAAACAAAGATACAAACTACGCGCTCGGTTCTGTTTTAAATCATGTCCTACTTCATCAGACCGTAATTGGCCTTGAGTGTAAGAGACAACTTGAGGAGGTCGGAGATTATCCAGATATAATAATTGGTTGCTGTGGTGGCGGAAGCAATCTTGGAGGAGTTAGTTTTCCATTTCTTTATGACAAAATACACGGTAAAAATTTAAGAGTTATAGCTGTAGAACCAGCAAGCTGTCCGACACTCACAAAAGGAGAGTTTAGATATGACTACGGAGATACAGCAGGTCTCACTCCTTTTTTAATGATGTATACTTTAGGTCACGACTTTGTGCCACCAGGCATCCATGCTGGTGGACTTCGATATCACGGAGACTCTCCTCTTGTAAGCCAGCTCTATCATGACGGACTTATTGAGGCAGTGGCTGTTGGACAGACTGGAGTATTTGAGGCGGCAATACTATTTTCAAGAACTGAAGGTATAATTCCTGCTCCAGAAAGTGCTCACGCCATAAAGGTTGCCATTGATGAGGCTATTAAAGCAAAAGAGGAAGGTAAGCAGAAAGTTATCCTTTTCAACCTCAGCGGCATAGGCTTTCTTGATTTGCCGTCTTATGAGGCCTATTTATCGGGTAAACTCGTTGATTTTGATTATCCCGATGAAAAAATAAGAGAGTCTTTGCGTAAACTGCCAGATATAAAAATTTAAATTTAACTATTTTTACTCTCTTTCCATAGACTTTTAAGAACCAATGGAGCAAGAAGAGTTGTCATAGCAACGACAAATATTATAACTGCATAGAGAGTGTCATCATAAATACCGCTTATTCTTCCAAACTCTGCAAAGATTAGTCCAACCTCACCCCTCGGAAGCATGGAGAAACCTACGCTTAGTTTTTCTTTCATCGTACCTTTTACGATAAAGCCTCCCAGAAGCTTAGAGAAAAGGGCGACAATAAACAAAACTATACTCATAGACCAGAAACTAAGAGAGCTAAAATCTATTGCTTTAAGATTTAGCTGTAGCCCCACATATACGAAAAAAATTGGCGTAAAAAGCCATATTAACGGACTAAGGGATTCCTCAATTTTGTGAATAATTGATTTGTCCGCCTGAAAGGCTGCGGCAAAGGGAATTGTAAATCTTCTTGAAAAGGCAATACCTGCCGTAAAAGCTCCTAATATCTCAGGAGAACCGATTTCATGAGCTGCGAAAGCAAACATTAAAATTACAGCAATTACAACAGGAGGGACAAAATCAAGGGTGTTTAGCTTTTTAGATAAATTGCTCACAAAATAGGCAATTATCTTTCCTGCAATAGGTGCAAAAAGGAAAAAAGTTCCAATATACAGAACAAGAAGAAACGTAGAATTTATATTTATCTCTTGAGTTTTCGAGAATTCATATAATGCAGCCAAAACTATCACGCCAAAAATATCATCAAGAACTGCTGCGCCAAGAACAATCTGGGCAAATTTTTCCTTCATTTTTCCAATATCTTCAAGTACTCTTACTGTAATTCCTATGCTAGTTGCAGTGAGTGTTCCGCCGATAAAAAGAGCTGTTATAATTGAAAAATCAAACAAAAAGTAGGAAACTAAAAATCCCATTCCCATTGGAGCGAGTGCACCTGTAATTGCCACTGCAGCAGCGGAAAAACCTGTTTGTTTGAGTTGTTTTATATCTGCTTCAAGGCCTATATGAAAAAGTAAAAGTATAATTCCAAGTTCAGCGAGTAATTTCATAGCATCATTAAGCGGTATTATTCCTAAAGCACTCTGTCCAAGAATTATTCCAACGAAAATTTCACCAAGCACAGAAGGGATACCAAACTTTGCAAAGATATCACCGGTAAGTCTGGCGAAAAAGAGTAAAATTGCTAAATGAAGAAATATAAGATGAATTTCCATTTCTAAAATAACTATAGAGCGTTTTTACTTCTAAAAAATAAATACGGTATTTTCATCACTGCTGCTCCTGTTGATTTTATTTTAGATTAATCAATATTTACAAGAGATTGCTTTGGGGTAAAAACAAGGGGGGACAAGCCCCCTCTTGTTTTTTCAGTGTGTTCCAGGAAAGAAAGTGTAACTAACCCATACCAATATGAAGAGAAGCGCTATTCCTAAACCTATGCTCCATACAATTAGTTTCTTTTCAACAGGAAGCAAGGGTTCATATTCTGCTTCCATTTTTTTAAGCTCTTCCGCAAGTTTTGGTTCTTCTGCCATTTTACACCTCCCTTATCCAGTTATTATCGGAGGTTTTACTCCGTGGAAGAATATGTAAGATATTATTAAGCCAATCCATAAGATAAATCCAAACAGGCAAAGTAAATACACAACAGCAAGTTTTCCAATTCCTTCTTCCCACAGTTTTCTAAAGTCTGACATTACACCAATTGTGAAAAAGGTAATAAGGAAGAAAAGCACTCTAAGTGAGTTAGTTCCTGATGTTGCAACCTTTGTATCATTAATGATTTTTTTAGATTCTTTAATTGAACCTTCTAATTCTTTAATCTTATTCTTGTTTTCGTTAATCTTTGCTGTAAGTGCCTCTTGCTGAGCAGGCTCTGTAACTGAGGCAAGTTGCTTCTCTGTAGCTGCTATCTCTTTTTTTATTTTATTAATCTGGGCTTCAACAGGCTGAATCTTAGGAGCATGTGGAGCTGATATTAGAAGTATAACTATAAATGTTATTGCATAGGCCATGACAAACTTTGGAAATCTTCTCCATATCTCCTTACCACTGACTTTTTCTCCCGGCTTACATTCAATCTTTGCACACCAGATGTAGGCAAGGATGAATGCCCAGATACTTATAAAAATATCTATGAAAAGCTTTGTAGTTGACGCTGCCATGAGCATCCAGCCTGGCTCGTATTTTATACCAGCAGCTGTTTCAGCCTTTGCTCTCACTAAAGCATCAACTACTGCTCCAGAAGCAAAGGCAGCTCCATCGGTTTTAACGGCAAGCCCCATCCATGCACCAGCAACCATAGGCTCTTTCCATAGAAAAGCTTGGGCAAAGAAAGGAAGAATTATAAGCTCTATAACAGCAAAAATAACAACAAGAGAAGATACCATTATGGGCACAACCGGCCTTGCTTTTATTGCACCACCTGTGGCTATGGCCGCAGAAACGCCGCATATTGAAATTCCTGAGGCAAGAGGCGCTGCCCATTCTCTACTAAATTTAAACCATTTTCTTGCTATAAAGTAAACAAGTGCCCAGTATATGAGATATGCCTCAATAATAGCGCAGAGACCTCTGAATAGAACTGCTGAGGCGAGTCCGAATGCCTCTGCTGACTTTAGTCCAATTAATGCTCCCATTAATCCGATTGCGGTTTTAATATAGAACTCTGGCTTCAACGCCTCACCGATGAATTTTGCAAAGGGTCTGAAGAAATTACCAACAATAAGTCCAAGTATTAGGGCAAAAATAAAGCCACCCTCTCCGGTTAACTTAAGTGACCAGGGTATTCCTGCTTTTTTAGCATCTGTAGCAGCGAAATAGGCATAATGACCTATAAACCAACACAGATAGCTCAACCAGAAAATGAAGAAAAATCCTATGTTAAACTTCACAATGTTAGCTTTCATCAAGGCAGCGCCAATGGAGAAAAGAATTGCCATGAATATATAAGTCAAAATCAGCGAGGCAAAACCTGACAATCCCTTCTTTTCGTAAACATCACCAACTTTGTAAATCGAGGCATCAGAGACAGTGACAGTTTCTTCCTTTCCATCGGATTTTTTGATTGTAAGCTTGTTGCCATCAATCTTTGTTATCTCTCCTTTAACTGACTGATACATCTTTCCAGTAGGAGCAATTGCCTTACTTGAGTCTGTCCATTCCTTAGTGCTTACTACCCATCCCAGAGGGTCTGTGCCCACATAGGATAGAAGAGAAATAACAAAGATTAAGACCGCTAGCCAGAACGCTAGCCAATCCTCACTAATACCTCCTTTTTTCTCCTCCATAGCTTCCCTCCTTTAAAAGAGTTTTTTTAATTTGTATCTCTTACTGCCCTCTACTGTTTTAATTTCACCTCCTTTTTTATGAGACTTGTTGATTTATTTTTGATATAATTATAACTCAATAATTCCACCTTTGCAAGATTTCAATTTACAACAATTTATCACGTCTTTGTTAAGTTTCTAATTTTTATGAATTTTTTTAGATAAAATCCTGACTGGGATTATATTTCTTTAGAAGGTTCTCTAATGTTATGGAGAAAATCAAAATTAATGCCTTTTAAGATTACTCCTTAACAGGCAGCACATGTATGGCTTTTATAATGAGAGTAACAATGTCTCCAGGTTGAAGATTCAATTCTTCACAAGATTCCGTTGTAAGAACAGATGCCATTTCAAAAGGTAAGGTTACTTCAAACTTAACGAGGCTCATTACATCTCCTTTTTTGACTGACTTGACCGTTGCTTTGATTTTGTTTCTTGCTCCATAGTTCATCTTTCTCCTCCTAAATTAGTTATTTTGATGAATTTAATGCTTCTAAATTTAAAATTTCCTCTACTTTACCGGCAAAGAAACAAACGTTATGAAATGCCTCCTTAGCAATTGCATCTGCTACTTTCAAGGTCTCTTGTAGATTTTTACCAAACACAACTATTCTTGTATTCCTATCATCAACAGGTAGCCTACCGTCTTCCTTTGCCTTAAAAATCTCACCAACATCTTTGCCTTCCAACACTTTGTCATGGGGTATGTTCTTACTTATTTTGAGATTTTTTATCTTAAATTCATTCTCTTTTCTGCTATCAATGAAATATGCTGTTCCGTCTTTTTCATAGATATACTTTATGCCCTCAATCTCGCACTGGGTAAGATTTCCAAGAGCTCTCCAAACAGGAATGCCAAGTTGATATCTGTAAACATTTTTAAATCCTTCTTGGACGAGTTCTTTTGAAACTCGCCTTGTTTTTCCACAGTATATGCCATCGCAATACAAGATGATTAGTTTACTTTTGTCATTATTTGCTAATTTCTTTATCTCCTCTTTGTCAGAGGTATAGAGAGCTCTACTAATACCAGGCTTTGGTGATACTGTTACTGCATCTGGAATATGACTTACTGCCCATTCAAAGTATGGTCTGTTATCAATGATTAATGCACCATTCTTTAATGCTTTTCTCATTTCATTTGTAGATATTTGGGGAACTTCGAATTTATCATTGATTATTGAGTCATTAATATCAAACTGTTCAGAAGCCTGTGAAAAATTGAAACCCATGAAACATATTGATAGTAAGATAAAAATTTTAACAATAAACCTTTTCATTCTCCTTCTCTCCTCCTTCTTCTATAAGGCATTTTTCTGCATAAATTGCAGCGCCTAAAGCACCGGCAAAATGATGTTTTTCATGAATTAGTATTCTCTTTCCGATATCAATTTCAATAAGTTTTTTAAGTAAAATATTTCCTGCACATCCTCCCGCAAAGACAATATCTTCCTCTAAGGATATCTTTTTAAGCATTGATATGACCCTTTTTGCTATGGCTCTATGAATTGCTATGGCAATTTCTTCACGGGATATCCCCTTTGATATAAGAGAAATAACCTCTGATTCAGCAAAAACAGTGCACATACTGCTAATTTGTAAGGGACTTTCAATTTCTCCTTCTATTTTTCCAAATTCGTCAATTGAGTATGCCAATGCCGATGCCATTATCTCAAGAAATCTTCCTGTTCCTGCCGCACATCTATCGTTCATCTCAAATTTCTTTACATTTCCCCTTACATCGAGGATTATTATTTTTGTATCCTGTCCTCCTATGTCAATAATGGTTCTGCAAGAAGGCATTAAAGCCCTCGCACCAATTGCAAAGGCTTTAATTTCTGTAATTGTTGGAATATTTCCATTGAAACTCAAAAGATGTCTCCCATAACCTGTTGCAACAGCTTTAATTGGACAGTATTTTTTTAAAATTTCTAAACTTCTGTTTAGAGGTTCGTAGGATGTTTCAATCTTAAACCAATCTATAACCGTCCCTTTTTCAATTAAAACAGCTTTTATGTATCTTGAACCAATGTCTATACCAAGAAAGCTCATCTGAGCGTCTCAATAAAAGCTTCAACTCTTGTTTTAAGTTGGCCAAAATCTTCCATGCTGTAGTCTGTTTCAATACGTATGTAGGGAAAATCAATCTTTTTCTCAATTTTGAATGCTTCCATCATATAGGGAGTGCAGAACTGAAGGGCACAGTGAATCACACCATCTGCCTTGAGTTCTTTGAAGAGACTTTTAACATTGTCAATTCTCTCTTTGTTTGGAGTAAAACAGGCACAATCAATTCCCATATATCTCATTGCAATTTTTTCCAATCCTTCATCAAGGGAGTTAAAGTTTTCATCGGTCAACTCTCTAAAATTTCTACTTCCCACACAGGACTCCTCACCGACAACAACAGCACCGCTATTTTCAACTATTGCATGAAGTTTCCAGTTAGGTATTGCAAAGGGACTACCTGATATAAGAATGCGCGGCGTTCCTTTTGGCGCGATACCATTACCTTTCCTGACTCTCTCTTCAAGTTCGTCACAGAGTTCATTTACTTTCATGGTAAATCTTACAGGGTCATCGTAAAAGGCAATCTGATTTACAAGCAATGCATCAAGTCCTGAAATTGTAGAAGGGTCATATGCCCTTAGTTTGTTAAGCCTTTGCAGGGCAAGTCTTTTTTGGTTAACAATTTCTGTCGCTTTTTTAAGAAGGTTAAGCGTTATCTCTTTGCCTGAGATTTCTTCAATTTTATCTTTAAATTTTCTTACTTCCTCAAGCCAAAGTTTTCTATCAGAGTCATTTTTCATATTAGGGATTTCCATAACGTACATCTTTCTTGTAATTTCATCAAATATTTCATAGGCTTTCTTTTTTCCATCGCAGGTCGTCTCTCCTACAATTAAATCAGTTAGCTCCACATAGGGACAGAGTCCTGAAAGCTTAAATCCCATAAATGCCTTGATTAAAGCACAGGTGTTTCTCGGAACATATTTTTCCGCCTCCTCAAATCCAACTTCTGCACCCGCACAAAGCCCTACAAAAACTCCATCTACTGCGAGCACAAGTTCTTCAGGAACATACACGCAAAAAGTGCCGATTACTTTTCTTTTTTCTTTCTTTGCTTCATAGAGCTCTTCAATTCTTAATCCGTGAACTTCAGATATGACAAAATCAAAATACTTCATTCCCTCAGGTCTGTTTTTCTGGGAGAGATAAATGTTTTTATAGGCATCGGAAAGAACTGAGAGAAGTCCATCATGCTTAACAAGATCTAATCCTAATTCTTTCCATAAGATTGTGTAATCCTTTGACATATCTCTTCCTCCATTTTTTAGGAAGAATTTTAATAAAGAAAATATCGATATGTCCAATAGTTTTATTCTATAAAAAATTTAAAATTCATAATTTTTAACTATCTACATTAAGCATAGGACGAAACTAACGAGCTAAAATATGCTTAGGCGTATTTTTAAGGATTGCTTAAACCTTAACTTTTGCTCCCTCAGCAGTGATTTTTTTTATCATCATATTGAATATCACTTTGTGGAAGGGATAGAACATCCACCAGTAAAGCCTACCCCATAGTCCCTTTGGATAGAAATAGGCTGTTTGCGTAAAGAAGCCCTCTTCTATGGTAAATTCAAGCCATGCCCTTCCAGGTAGCTTCATCTGCGCTTCAAAAAGAAGCCTTTTACCTTCAACAATATCGATAACCTTCCAGAAGTCTACCACATCACCTACCCTTAGTTCGCTGGAAATTCTTCTGCCTCTGTTGATACCGTAACCTCCGAGGAGCTTATCAATAGCTCCTCGGATACTCCAGAGAAAATTCAGGGCATACCAGCCTTTCTGTCCTCCCAACTCTTTGCAAATTTCAAAGATTCTGTGTGACCACGACGGATTTATCTCCCTTGAATATCTATCAACATACACAGCTTTTGATATCTCAGGAATTTTTGGCACATCGCAAAAAAGCCCCTTAGAACTGTCACACCAGCGACTTATAACCTGATTATTCTCAATCTCTCTTAATGCTTTTCTTATAGCTAATTTAAAGGGCGTTATCTTTATTTGAGGAAAATACTTTGCTGCATTATCGTTATTTTTGACTGTTTTTGATTTTAAACCTAAAACAAGTTCCCTTGCCAGTTCAAAGTTAACAGGAGTAAAAAGTATCAGCCAATAAGAAGAAAGCCTCGGAGTAAGCACGGGCACATCTATTATTAGTCTCTTCAATCCCAAAACCTCTGCAGTTTCAATTAGCATATCCTTGAAGGTCATGGGAGGCATACCAATGTCAATTTTATCGTGAATGAGACTCTCCGATAAAATAGCTGATTTAATATAACTAATCACATCATCAATAAATACGGGACAAGTTGGAGTATTGACCCATCGGGGAGTAATCATAACCGGAAGCTTTTCAACCAGATTCCTTAAGATTTCAAAACTTGCGCTTCCTGAACCAATTATTACTCCTGCCCTGAACCATGCCACTTTTACCTTGTCGGGTTTAGAGCTTAAAATCTCTCCTGTTCTATGTCTGCTTCTTAGATGAGGGCTTGCATCTCTGAGTTCTCCAAGCCCCCCAAGATAGACAATTTGGTTTACTCCTGCTTTTTCACAACAGCTTATGAACTTTTCTGCACTTTCCTTTTCCTTTGCCTCATAGTCACTACCCTTTCCCATCATGTGAATTAAGTAAACAGCCAGATTAACTCCATTAAGAGCCTTTTCAAGAACAGGGGTATTAAAGGTATCTCCTTCGTAAACTTCGCACTTTTCTGTAAAAGAATACTCAAGTTTACTTTTATTTCTCACAAGAAGTCTTATTCTAAGGGGCTCACCAAGGAGACTATACACAAGCCTTCTTCCAACAAAACCAGTTGCACCTGTTATTAAAACTGTTTTCATAGGCTCATGCTTAAAATGGAATATTTGAATTTTTTATGAATAACATTAACGTTTACAAAAAACAAAATATCAGTGATGATGACCTTCTTCTGAGTGTCCACCAGCAATTACGTAGACAACCTCTGAATCGAAAGGGTTTTCAAAATAGAGAGTTTCTTCTCCTGTAATATGAAAAGATTCTCCTTCTTTAAGAATTCCTTCCCAATGCCCTGTTACCTTAATCGAGCCCTTAAGAATAAGCACAATCTCCTCGTGTCCTTTGCCCGGTTTTATGAGCCTGTCCTTTTCTAAGGGCTTCATAACTCCATAAATCATATAGCATGCATGAGAACCTGTAAGTTCTGAGCCAATTATGAACTCGCCAGATAAAATCTCTTGAATATCTTTTTTTGTATCAAAAAATTTCATTTAAGACAATTTTAAAGCTTCATACGATAAAATGCAACCTTTAGTAAAAATTCCACCGGGATGAGCTTATAATACTTGTCTTTTGTAATCCTATCTGAATAGTATTGTGGAATGTTAATTTTAAAGTTGGAATATTTAAATAAAAAATTGGCCAAAATAGTAAAAAACGGAATAAATCGAAGATATTAGCCTAAAAAAGCTAAAATTCAGCAAAAAAATACCATATTTGCTCTTGATGGAATCTCTAATTTCAAGTTATATTAGCACTCGGTAGAGTTAGTTGCTAACAAATCAAAATAAAAAATACAAAGGAGGGAGGATATGAAGATTAAACCACTCAAGGAAAGAGTAGTCGTCAAGTATTCATCGGAGGAGCTTGAAAAAACTCCGGGAGGAATTTATGTGCCCGATGTGGCGAAGGAAAAGCCTCAGAAAGGAGAAGTTATTGCCGTTGGTTCTGAGGTAAAGGAAGTTAAGGTTGGAGACACGGTTCTTTTCGACAAGTATGCAGGTTCAAAAATTAAGATTGACGATGTAGAGTATCTGATAATTAAAGAAGAAGAAATTCTTGGAATTGTGGAAAAATAAAAAATTTTTAAAAAGGAGGGAAACATATGGCAGCAAAGCAGTTAATCTTTGGTGATGCAGCAAGACAGGCCGTATTAAAAGGTGTAACACTACTCACAGATGCAGTAAAAGCAACATTGGGTCCAAGAGGAAGAAATGTCGTAATTGACAGAAAATTCGGTTCACCCAATGTAACAAAAGATGGTGTTACTGTTGCAAAAGAGATAGAGCTTAAAGAACCTTTTGAGAACATGGGTGCTCAACTTGTTCGTGAGGTTGCCTCTAAAACCTCCGATGTAGCAGGTGATGGAACAACCACTGCTACTGTACTTGCCTATGCAATCTATAAAGAAGGACTAAAGTATGTCTCCGCTGGTGCTAATTCAATGGACCTCAAGAGGGGAATCGACAAAGCCGTCGAAGCCGTAGTTGAAGAACTCAAAAAGATTTCAAAGCCCGTGGCAGACAAAAAAGAGATTGCCCAGGTCGGAACTATATCAGCTAATAACGACTCTTCTATTGGTGAGCTCATTGCCGAGGCAATGGATAAAGTAGGGAAAGACGGAGTAATCACCGTTGAAGAAGCAAAGGGAATGGCTACAACTCTTGATATAGTCGAAGGAATGCAGTTTGACCGTGGATACATCTCTCCCTATTTCATCACAGACCCAGAAAGGCTTGAGTGCGTATTAGAAGATGCCTTTGTCTTAATACATGACAAGAAAATCTCAAGCATGAAAGACCTTCTCTCAATCCTTGAGCAGATTGCAAGAATGGGAAGACCTCTTCTCATTATTGCAGAGGATGTGGAGGGTGAAGCCCTTGCCACATTGGTCGTAAATAAACTCCGTGGAGTACTCCAGGTTTGCGCTGTTAAAGCTCCAGGTTTTGGTGAGAGAAGAAAAGCCATGCTTGAAGACATCGCCATTCTTACAGGTGGAACTGTAATATCTGAGGATATAGGACTTAAACTTGAAAATGTAAAAATAGAGGACCTCGGAAAAGCAAGGAAGATTATCATTGACAAGGACAACACTACAATTGTTGAGGGTGCTGGAGACCCACAGAAAATTCAGGCAAGAATCAAGCAGATTAAAGTTCAGATTGATGAGACTACCTCTGATTATGACAGGGAAAAGTTACAGGAACGCCTTGCAAAGCTTGCCGGTGGAGTGGCAAGAATAAATGTTGGTGCTGCAACTGAAGCAGAAATGAAGGAGAAAAAGGCAAGAGTAGAAGATGCTCTCAATGCCACAAGAGCCGCTGTTGAGGAAGGAATTGTTCCTGGTGGAGGAGTAGCCCTTCTTAGATGTCAGAAAGCCTTAAAAGGTCTTAAACTTGACAACCATGACCAGCAACTTGGCGTTGAAATAGTAAAGAAAGCCCTTGAAGAACCAATCAAGCAGATAATTGCCAATGCTGGCGTTGAGGCAACACTTATCGTAGAGAAAGTAAAGGAAAACAAAAATACAAACTATGGCTATGACGCCTATGCAGAGAAGTATGTAGATATGATGGAAGCAGGAATTATTGACCCAACAAAGGTCACAAGAACAGCTCTTCAGAATGCAGCCTCTGTTGCAGGCCTAATGCTAACTACAGAGGTCTTAGTTGCTGAAATTCCCGAGGAAGAAAAGAAACCACCAATGCCATCACCTGATATGTACTAAAAAATGAGAGGGCGGAAATAAAAACCGCCCTCTTTTTTAACTCTTACCTGTAAAGGCAAAAATAATTCTTCTATAGAGGAATAGACTCGACAAAGGCAAATTTAGGTTCGTGAAGCGGTATAATTACATCAGCCATTTCTTTAGTTTTTAAAAGTATATCATAGACCTCATACGAATTAACCAATGTCCCCGGAGGTATTACTTCCATTCCCATTCCTCTTATCTTGGGTGGAGGATTAAGATTTTCTTCGATTACACAAAAACCTGTAATAAGTGCTCTGCCCTTTTCAGTGTCAATCAATATGGACATTCCTCCAGGAGTATGAGCAGGAGTATAAATCATTTTTATACCCGGTAGCACTTCCGTATCTTCTTTTAATTGAACAATCTGACCTTTTTGTTCAATTTCAGCAATAAAATCCTCATTATATCTAAAATCAAGGGGATGAGGATTGTGTATCTGTTTCAACTCGTTTTCATGAACATAAAAAATTGCATTTACACATTTTGAATCATTCTCACAATGGTCATTGTGTAGATGAGTATGAAGAACTATATCGATGTCTTCAGGTTTCAAACCATGTTGCGAAAGAGCTTCTTCAAAAGAATATACTTTTCCTATTGCTTGTTCAATTTCAGAAGAACTGCGGGGTATAAACTCGCCTGTGTCAATCAAAACATTTTTATCAGAACCCTCTATAAGCCAAGAAAATATGGGAATAACAAAGGGTCTGCCATAGTCGTTTTGATAAGTCATCATGCCTTTGTCAAATAGTTTTGCCCCTACTACCATCGGATATATTCGATATTTCATGATATTTATCATAAACTTTCAAAATCTCCAATTGTCAAGTTTAAAATATTTTCTGTTATAATAAAAACCATGTTTATAGGAAAGCCTCTTATTTCAGAAGAACAAATTCAGCGACGGGTAAGGGAACTTGCCTTGAAGATATCTAAGGATTACGAAAAAAAAGACCTTGTTGTTTTGGGCATTCTAAAAGGCTCCTTCATGTTTCTGTCTGATTTAATAAGATACATTAAGAGCCCTCTAAAAGTTGACTTCATAATCGCTTCCAGTTACATAAAAGATAGTTCTTCAGGAGAGGTTAAAATTCATTATTTTCCAAGGGAAGAGCTTAAGGGTAAGGACATCCTTCTCGTTGATGACATAATTGATACGGGTATATCTCTTCAGTTCATAAAAGAAAAAATTCTCGAGCAACAACCTTCATCCCTCAAAATATGCGTTCTCCTTGACAAGAGAGACAGAAGAATAATAGACGTTGCCGTTGATTACATAGGCTTCTCTGTTCCAAATAAATTTATCGTAGGCTATGGTCTTGATTATCAGGAAATGTTTAGAAATATTCCATACATTACTATTTTCAAAAAAGAAGTGTCATAATGTATAAACTTAAGATAATTACCGACTTTGATGCTGCCCATCAACTAAGAGGTTACAAAGGAAAATGCGAAAACATTCATGGTCATAACTGGAAAGTAGAAATTGCCGTTATATCAGAAAGTCTAAACGACATAGGAATTGCCATTGATTTTAAAGAACTTAAGATGATTGCAGAATCGGTTATTTCTAAGTTAGACCATACTTTTTTAAATGAAATTTCACCCTTTAATGAAATAAATCCTTCCAGTGAAAACATTGCAAGGTGGATATACTATTCTCTTAAAGATAAGTTTGATAAATATCCTGTAAGACTGGATAGCGTAACCGTATGGGAGTCTGAGCATGCCTCAGCCACCTATTTTGAGTGATTTATTAGAGGCTGTTAACAAAAAAATCCCTTCCGTAAAAGCTCATTGGGAGCTTTACTGTTTAAGAAGAAAAATTTACAACATAGAAGGTAAAGATTTAGAAATTGAGAGAACAAAGCATGCTCAGAGGGACTTATTTTCTATAAGAGTCATCGATGACATGAGGGCGGGTGCATCAAGTTGTTCTGTTTTAGAGGATTTGCCAGATGCTTTTGATGCAGCTCTTAAAATTGCTCAGATTTCAGAGCCTGATGAAAATTTAAGTATTCCAGAGCCTGATATTACAGAAAATATATCGGTATTTGATGAAAATTTATTGCATCTCAAAGAATCTCTCCCGGACCTTTTACTTAAACTTCAAAGGGCTGCTTTTGCTGACAAAAGAATTAAAAAACTCAGAAATGCCGAGATAAATATCACGATTGATGAAAAAGCTATTATTAACTCTAAAGGCATCTCCCTATATCAACCTTTTACAACAATAAGCTCCCATATAGTAGCAATTTCAGAAAACGGACAATCTCAGATGGCATGGGAGTACAGAGTAGAGAGATTTTTTAAGAACATACATATAGAAGAAGTTGGGCAGGAAGCGGCAAGGAAAGCCATAATGTTACTGAATCCTGAGAAAATAAAATCTTTCAGAGGATGTATTATTTTACACCCCTCTGTAGCCTGTGATTTTATTGAACTTATTGCTCAATCGCTCTCTGCTGAAAACTATCAGATGGGGAAGTCACTTTTTATAGAAAAGATAGGCAAGATGGTTATAAACTCAAAAATCAACATAATAGACGACGGCAAAATTCCCGAGAGATTTGGCTCTACTCCCTTTGACGGTGAGGGAGTTTCTACAAATAGGAAAACCCTTATAGAAGAAGGGTTTCTCAAACAACTTATGCACAATACATACACAGCTAAAAGAGATAAAACCTTTTCAACAGGCAATGCCATAAGAACAGACAGGGGATTATCTGTTGGTCCCACGAATCTTTATATTGAATGGAAGGGAGATAAAATGCCTCTCGAAAGCCTTATAAAAAAAGTGGATAGGGGGGTTTATGTAATAGAGGTAATGGGAATGCATACAGCTAATCCAGTAACTGGCGATTTTTCTGTAGGGATTGCAGGAATTTATATAGAGAAGGGAGAGTTAAAACATCCTGTAAAAGAAGCAGTAATATCTGGAAATATTATCAATCTCTTTAATAATATTTTAGCTACAGATGAAGACTTAAAATTTTACGGTCACATAGGGTCAGCAACCCTTCTTGTGGAGGGTATAGATATATCTGGTTAAGGAGGCGTGCGGTGGATTATTTTTTAACAGAAGAACAAAGAATGATAAAAGACCTGGCAAGGCAGATTGCCGAGGAACATGTAAAACCTGTAAGAGGAGAATTAGATGAGACCGGTGAATTTCCATGGGAAATAATGAAAATTCTTGCCCAAGCCGACATGTTCAGAGTATTCATTCCAGAGCAATACGGAGGACTTGGCACAGGTGCTCTTGAACTATGTCTTGTTGTCGAAGAACTATCACGGGTATGTCTTGGCATCTCAACAACCTATGCAGCAAATGCTCTTGGAACATATCCTATTCTTCTTTTTGGTTCAGAGGAACAAAAACAAAAATATCTTCCAGATATAGCTGATGGAAAACGTCTTGTTGCCTTTGCACTAACAGAACCCAATGCAGGCAGTGATGCCGGTGGAATTCAAACAACTGCCACTAAAGATGGTGATTACTATATACTTAATGGCCGAAAACAATGGATAACAAATGGAGGAGAAGCAGAGATTTATACGGTAATAGCACTTACTGACAAAAGCAAAGGTGCAAGGGGAGCGTCTGCTTTCATTGTAGAGAAGGGAACACCAGGATTCAGTTTCGGTAAAAAAGAGAATAAAATGGGAATAAGAGCATCCGCCACAAGAGAACTTATCTTTGAAGACTGTAAGGTGCCAAAAGAAAATCTACTTAGCAGAGAGGGAATGGGCTTTATTGTAGCAATGAAAACCCTTGACCAGAGCAGAGTTGGCGTGGGAGCTCAAGGTCTTGGAGTTGCTCAAGGAGCTTTCGAAGAAGCCGCAAAGTTTGCGAAACAAAGAATTCAGTTTGGCCAACCAGTAATAAGTTTCCAGGCAGTACAGCATATGCTCGCTGATATGGCAATCCAGATTGAAGCGGCAAGAGCACTCATCTATTCTGTGGCAAGATATGTAGATAGTGGAGCCAAGGATATAACAAAACCTTCTGCTATGGCAAAAACCTTTGCCACCGATGTGGCAATGAAAGTTACTGTAGACGCCGTTCAGATTATGGGAGGTTCTGGTTACATGAAAGAATATCCTGTTGAGAAAATGATGAGAGATGCAAAGATTCTTCAGATATATGAGGGAACTAACCAGATTCAGAGAAATGTAATAGGACAAGAGATAATTAAAGAACTCACAAAAGCAGGAATTTAGTTCAAAACATGAAAAATCTTATAAAATTTTTACTAATTGTAGGTATTATAATTATAAGCTATAGCTGCGTTACCTATCAAAAGGTTGAAGATGATAGGAAAACTTCTACAGAGCTAACAGCCTTTGATAGAGAGGAAATGCTATCGGAACATAACAAATGGAGAACTCTTGTAGGCGTTCCTCCTCTTAGGTGGTCTACTTTCCTTGAAGAAATGGCAAAAGACTGGGCATATAAACTAAGCAGCATTTATAATTGCAGAATGATACACAGAAGTAGCGACTATGGTGAAAACATCTACTGGTCAAACTTTCCCTCTTCACCGAAAAAAGTAGTTACTTTCTGGGCAAATGAGAGATTTGATTACGACTATTCAATCAATAAATGTAAGGCAAATAAACAATGTGGACACTACACACAGCTCGTTTGGAGAGATACGAGAGAGGTTGGTTGTGGCAAGGCAAGATGTAGCAGGGAAGAGGAAATCTGGGTATGCAACTACTATCCCGAAGGAAACATAACGGGTAAAAGACCTTATTAAAATTTAGAAAGAACTAAAACTCTGTGTGTCTCCCCCATTCCTTGGGGGAGCACAAGCCTTTTGAATTTATCTATTAAACCTTCCTGTCTCAGTCTTTCAAGAAGAGCTTCATCGCACATAGAAACAAGAAATTTGCTTTGCCATGTACAATCCTCTAAAGTGAAACCCGCCTCCTTTGACCATTTTTTGAGAGCAGAGAAATTAATATGTGCTGTTATATCCTGCTGGCCGATGTGAAGATATGGATTTTCATTAATACTGTGTTTATAGTAGCATAGCAAAGTGCCCTTTGTTCTTTGTGGAGAATAATACTCTTCCGAATCAAAGCCATAATCAAAAATAAGAACATTTCCTTTTTTCAGGGCAAAGGATATTTTCTCAATGAATTCCTTCATTTCTAAATTAACTTCGGAACGATAACTATCCAGCTCCAGAACGTGAGGAGCAAATTCTATTAAATAATCAACGGTCTCCCTTCTTGCAGGTAAAAGAATTTCAATCAACTCACCCTTTTGATTAATGTCCAAGTATACCTCTAAAGCCTCTCCTCTCTTGACCTCAAAAATTCTAACAGGTAAAGCATCAAATATCTCATTACATATTACAATACCTTGCAAAGCAGCTAAGCTTTCAATTGAACTATACCATTTAACATGATACTTATAATTTTTAAGTCTTTGCCTTTGTAATTCTGTGAGCTTTTCATTTATCTCAACCAGGTTGTAAGTAAAATCCCAATTTAAAAAAATACCCTCTTTTTCAAACTCCTCTAAGATGTCCTCGGCAAGATACCCCATACCAGGACCTACTTCAGTGACTGAAAATTCCTCTGGAGAACCTAAATTTTGCCAGAATTTAGTAATCGCTTTACTTAGAATGATTCCGAATACCTTTCCAAGATGTGACGCCGTAAAAAAATCTCCCTCTCTGCCTATTTTCATCTCCTTTCTCATGTAATATCCAAACTCTGGCTCATATAGAGCTATTCTCATAAATTCATCAAACGGAATAGCTCCATTGGTCTTAATTTTCTGGATAATTATTTGTTCAAGAACGGAAGATATCATCTATTGGAGGGATGATAAAGTTCAAACATTCTATCAAGGGCTTCTTTTGCTTTTATTCTTATCTCTTCAGGGACTTTAATTACGTGTTTCATTTCTTTGAGCGCATTTAAAACACTCTCAAGAGTTGTTACTTTCATATTTGGACATACCATTGTTTTCTTTAAGGGATAGAAATTTTTCTGAGGATTCTCTTTCTTTAGTCTATATATAATTCCTTCTTCTGTGCCTATTATATAGTCCTTAGCGTTGGATTTATTTGCAAATCTTACCATTCCAGAAGTAGATGCTACATGGTCAGCCAACTCTATTACTTCAGGTCTGCATTCAGGATGAACCACTACAAGAGCATGGGGGTAAGACTCTTTTGCCCTCATTACATCTTCCCTTCTTATCATATGATGGGTTGGGCAAAATCCATCCCAGAAAATTATCTCTTTTTGAGGAACTTTTCGTTTTGCCCAAAGTGCGAGATTTTTATCAGGTACGAAGAGAACCCTTTGGGATGGCACTGCTTTTACAATCTCTGGAGCATTTGCTGAAGTGCAACATACGTAACTCATAGCTTTTACTTCAGCTGTAGTGTTCACATAGGAGACTACGGGAGTATCTGGATACTGTGATGCCCATTTTTTGAGCTTTTCTCCATCAATCATGTCAGCCATAGGACAACCTGCATCAATCTCGGGAAGGAGAACAATTTTTTCTGGATTGAGAATTGCCGCTGTTTCCGCCATAAAATGAACTCCGCAAAAGACTATAACATCGCACTTAACTTCCGTTGCTTTTTTGCTCAATTCAAGAGAGTCACCTACAAAGTCAGCTATATCCTGAATTTCACCTCTCTGATAATTATGAGCAAGAATTATAGCTTTTTTCTCTCTTTTTAATCTTAAAATTTCCCCTACCATCTCCGTGACCATATATACATATCCTCCCTGTTTGTGTACAAAACTGTTCCATCGGACATTACAACGGCTTTAATAGGCACAGAGCGAATATAGAGCGTGGAAGGTTGATTTTTACCGTAGTATCTTAGCGATATAGTATTAACATAGTTTCTTGTTTCTGGAATATTGGGGATTCTTCCGACCGATGCTACAAGATTTGGACCTGCATTATAGGCAGCTAAGGCAAGGGATATGTCTCCACCAAAACGGCCAAGGAGATACTTCATATATCTTATTCCACCATCTATGTTTTCTTGCGGGTCAAAGGGATTTTTAACTCCCATCAAAATAGCTGTTGCAGGCATAAGCTGCATAATTCCCATTGCTCCTTTAGGTGATATGGCATTTACATTCCAGCCTGACTCCATTCTTATCATTTCCTTTATAAGTTTTGCATCAACGCCGTATAATTTACATTTTTCTTCAACAATCCTTTCAAGCTCTAAACGTGAATAGCCTATTCCTGAATTCGATTCAAATTTAGTAAGATTGACCTTTGATTTTTTCCCCGGAATTTTCTTAATAGAATTCTCGCAGAGGTTAGTGTAAACAACCTCTCCATCTATTGTTTTTAAGCAAATCTTCTCTGCTGCCAGTAAATCTGCGAAAAACAGAAAAAATAAGAAAATTAGCAAATGTATAAACATGTAAAATTATAGCAAAAGGAAAAACATATTTCAAAATTAAACTGTTATCAGGTAGTGTAAAATTGAAAAAGAAAGGGTGTGTCCTCCATTAATCAAACAAAATCACACTTTAAAAAATGAGGAATACACCCATACGAAAAGCTTCTGACTAATTTAATATGGAAAGAATTTAAACAAAGCCTCTAAGAATCATGCCGGGAGGAATTAGAAGAGAGGATGAAATTGATAAAGAAGAGATTTATAGAAGCAGCCTTAGAGGAAGAAATAACTTTTTATACGAAAGCACAAAGATACGAAAGAAGTTCTTAGAGAGCCGAAAGAGGAAATGGCGCCACTGGAAGAGATACATCATACTTAAGGAAGGAAAACTTCAGATAAAAACCAGGTTAAGAGAGACAGGATTTCAGAGCAATAAATCAGATACTCAAGCAAATATTCCTCTATGAGGCATTGACCCGTATAGAAAGATCCTTCAGAGAGGTAAGGAGAAGAACGAGGACAATGAGCTATTTTAACAATGTTAAGAACTTTGAAAGAATAGTTGTTGCAGTAATAAGTCATATCAATGATAAGTGGGAGGATACACCCATTGATGAATTTACAAAGAAATATTGACATTACCTATTTTTTTGTGATATTTTTTGTTAAAAAACAAAAGTCAAAAAGGAGGTGTAAAGTTTAGGCAAATGAAAAATTTTTCTTTATTTTTTTTAAATTTATTAATTACGGTAGGATTATTTTTTAATTTCCCCAATATGACACTTGCTGAGACATTTTGTGAAAAGATTGTTGATGGTAAAAAAATTATTACTAACGTTTGCGAAAGAGGTAATACCATAGAAAAACCGATAGAAGTTATAAAAGTCTCCTGTTACGAAAATTGCTTTAAAGTGCATGGAAATTCTAGTTATTGTAAGGAACAATGCAAGGCACCCTCCTCTTCAATTGATGATTATTGTTATAAGAATTGCATAAAAGAGGGCAATGGGAAAGATGTATGTATAAATAAATGTTCAAACCCTTGGCAGAGATGGTAAAGAGTAAAGGCAAGTTACAAAAAAAATTATGTAAGGTATAAGCATATCACAATATTTATGTGTTATATCGACTCTTGACTAATAAAGATTAAGTCAATATTCTAACGTCTATCACTAGATAATGTTTTAATTTTTTATATTTTTTAACGTCTAAAAATGTTTAATCTTATTACTTTGTAAAATATCTTAATAGCATTAGGATATTTGAAGCATCTTTTATTGAATTTTTCTTAGTCATAAATATTTAGTTCTTCAACAATTTCCATATCGCCACGATTAGGTGAAAAATTTTCAGCTATCATATAATTTCAAAATTCCGTTGATAAATTTTTCTTTGCCACCATATGATGGATGTCTGATGTAGATTATATTTTTATAAGGAAATAATTCATTCAATACTCTTTCACCAACGCATCCCAGAGAACAAAGTTTTTCTGGTTTAAATAGGTCATAAATAATTTTTAAATATTCCTTACCTTCTTCTATTTCTGATCGATTGGGCTTCCTATTGCTTTCAGGCATTTCTTTTTTATGTGGATGAAACGGAAAAGCATTCCATAAAATAGGAACAGGTTTGTTATAACTCGCCAGAAAATTCCAGAAGATTGTTGCCGTATTTTCAGACACTATTTGGTGAAGTTTAATTTCGTTTCCTATCTCTTTAAATATTTTAATTTTACGCTGAAAATTTATTATGACTTTTCCGCTAGTAAGTGGTATCCCTGTTAATCTACATCCTCTGTATCCAGGTGCTTCACCAATTAGTAAAATTTTAGAGTTATTCTTAATAAGATACTCGAGATATAATCTTAAATTATTGAGAATATTTTTATCTTGATATTGATTGAAAACCGTATTAGAGGATTTTCTTCTTGATAAACTATCTAATAAACCCTGTAACAATATAGATTGCATCTATGCCTCACGGAATGACCTATATCTGACCGTATCAGTATCGCTATATGAGTCTGAAAGAAGTCCACATACCTAATTTTCAGAAGGAGCTATTCTTATATTATGTAAAGCTACAGATAATAGTAATCTTGCCAACTCCAAAAGAGCAAGATTTTCTATAGTTGACGCAGGAATAAGTTTATCCATTAATTCAATCACTCTTAAAATGTGTTTTTCATCATGTAGTAGTATTATAAAATTTTTTATAAAAGCAAGCCAAAAAACGCCGAATGGTTTATTTATGATCTAATTTATCTTTTTAAAAACTATATCTTTATGTAAAATACATCAAAATTTTGGCAGAGTTGGATGAAAGGCTCACATCGGAGAGTATTGCAAGGTATGCTTTAAAGTTTGAATAATAGGTTTTTGCTATGATTTACTTACGTGGGCATCATCTGATATGTTTGCATTTCTTTACGGGAGAGGGATATAACAAAGCATTTGTTGAAAACCTTTATACTGTCATTGATAGAGCAAAAGATGAAATTATCTTTGTTGCTGAAGGAGCAGATGAAATATGTAAAAAATGTCCCCATCTTATAAACAATATCTGCAAGGATGAAAAAGAAATAGCAGAAATGGATAAAACTGCCTTGGAATTGCTAAAACTTAAAACAACCTATAATGTTTCATGGGAGGAAATAAAGAAAAAACTATCTGAAATCTTTAATCATTGGTATGAGCTTTATTGCATTCCTTGCATTTATCTTGATGTTTGCTCAAAAACTTCGCTATTTAAGTCTCTTAGGAATAGTTCTATCTGATAAACTTCTTTTTGAATCAATCCTTTCTTTATAGAACTTTATTGAATCTTCCACACCCTTCAACCCTTCAGCGTATATGTATCTTAAATATCCTTCAGTTCTATATGAGGTAATAGTTCTCAGTCTTTCTTTGAGAGTTAAAAAGTAGCAGTAATAAAAAAGGTCTTCGTCAGGAGCGTAACCATCCTTGTAAACAGCTTCATTTACTTTGTTAAGAAAGTAATACTGCTCTGAGGGAGATAACTCCTTCAAAAACTTTCTTGCAGTCTCTCTATCAAAAAATTCTGCCATTGTTATTGATTATATTAAAACATACCTCTTATCAATTTAGTTATTCTCAAAAGCTCTCTTACTTCTTGTTCCCAAGATTCAGTTCTGTATGGTGAAATTCTCTCTATTAAAATATTTGAACCCGTTGAACGAATCACAACATTGCCACACTGCTGCAAAACATTATAAAAATCACTATGAAAGGTTGGTGTAAAGCTATTTTTGTGAATATAAAGTTCCGAATACTTTATTGATTGGTCAGAAAAATGATGTTCAACTTTATTGAATCCTGAGGATGAGAGGGATAATTCATTACCCTTGCGAAGGATATTAACAATCTTGCCTTTTATTGAGGGTATATGAAAGAGAATCCATCTTCCAGTTTTTACTCTTTGAGGTATTACTGCTATTAGTGCATTGTTATCACCCTCTGTATTTGAAACCCAGCAAATAATTAAATCATCCTGTGGTCTCTGGAATGCCTGTTCTATGAAAACTGGATAAGGAACAGTCGCTTTAAAGGCTTCTTTGAGGGGTTGAATTTTAGTGTCTGACAAATCCAAATTTATAAAGCCTTCATGGGACAAAGCCTTGTTAATAGGGATGGCGACTTTTTGATTGGGCTTCCTCTTGCCAAAAAATAACACAAGAATAAAAACTACAAAAGCTAACAATATTCCTAATAAACCCTCAATCATTGTTCAATCTAATCTAACACATGTTTACCATAAAACTTAAACCTTTATTCATATCCAGAAAAAAGTTTGTAAAAATTTGCCTCAAAGTCCTATATTTATTAATGCCTGATGAAGTCAATGTTGTTTTTTCATCACATAGAGTTGAGTTTTTGTCATCAATTTATGATTGGATGAAGCAATCTGACTTTATAATTCTTGAAGAAGCTCCAAATGAAATGTTCAGGAAAATGCTCAAAGAGGAAATCTCTATTGAGGAATATCTTGAAGAAGAGATTTTTGAATTTCCTGAGTTTTCCTACCGATTCTATGAAATTCTCAAGAAACTTTACAGAAATGGAAAGGAGATAGTACAAATTGAACCCTATATGCAGAAACTTTTAAAAATTTATGATTTGTTTTCTGACGGGAAAATGCCTCAGGATATAGAAAAAATTGCAGAATTGAAAGATGTCTATGAAGTGGAGAAGAAAGCAACAAGAGAATTGATAGATTTCTATGAGGCATCAATAAGTAACCCCTTTAATGAAATAGTTGAGACAGTAAAAAAATTTGCTATGGCTGATGCTGAAAGATTTCGTATCCGCGATAGTCTTCGCGCTAATGCAATTTTAGACTCATTGCCTCAGAAGGGTAAAGTTTTTATTGAAGCCGGTGCTATTCATCAGTATTTAAGCAAATTGCTTTCTGAGAAATTAGTAAATCATTGTAAGATAAATAAGGTTTTTTCATTAGAAAATACAGTAAAAGAACTCACTGGCAAAAGATGGCTCTTTCCACCGGGAGACATTCTTACCCTTCGGTACATTTTCAACAAAAGGGAGAATGAAGAGTGGGAAAATCTTCTCTCTGCAAGGTCACTTATCTACATAATGCTAATTGAAAAAGAAGAGATGCTTCCCAAAGAGACAAATAAAACTCCCCATCTTATTGATGAGATTAAAGTTGTAAGAATGGTCAATAAACTTTCTTTCAAGGATTGTGAAAGGCTTTATAGGGAAATAAGATTTAAAAATAAAGAAAAAGCAAAAAGGATTGTTAATAACTTTGTTTTATCAAAACAGCAACCAATAGTGCTTTAGTAACATCCTCCATAAAGAAATAATTAAGCTTTTCAGGTGTGTCTTGAGAGGTATGATAATAGGGATTTCTGAACATGGCTGTATCAGTAAGCATTACTGCCTGAAAACCTGCATCCCAGAAAGGTGCATGGTCACTAAATCTCGTTTCAAGGGATAGCCAGCCATTGAGTGGAACTTTATGTGTAATAAGGTTAAGTGAAGGAACAAAGGTTTCTGCCTGTTCAAAAAGCTCCAAAAGAGCATTTGATTTCCCATTTCCCACAACGCCAAGAAAATTTCCCACATCTGGTCCTTTTGTAAAAGCAGGAAGTTTTTGTGAGTCCTTCATCTCTGAAAAATAACCCACTGATTCAAGTATCAATGCTTTATATCTGTGCCCAAGCTTTTTTAATTTTTTTACAAATTGACTACTTCCGATTATGAATTTAAGGTCAAAAGACTGGGGTTCTTCAAGGGTAAAGGCAACAAATTTTATCTTTTCAGCAATTGGAGTCTCTCTAATAACTCTTGCTACTTCAAGCATTACAGCCACACCGCTTGCATTGTCATCAGCACCGGGAGAACCTATAGCAGAGTCATAGTGTGCACCAATCAATAACCAGTCTTTGTTTGAGTTAATACCCTTTAGAGTAGCTATGATATTTTTGTATTCCTTGCCATTATAGGAAAATCCATCAATTTCAACAATATAGCCGTATTCTCTAAATCTATCTTCAACAAAGTTTGCTACTGACAAGAGGGCTTCGTAGTTATACCAACCATGTCTTGGAATAGATATTGATTGAACAATATTCTTAAGGTTATTCTGCTCTACTTTTTCTAAGAACCTTTCAATATCCATTTAATCTTTCAAATTCTATGGATTTTTGCTCTAAAACTGCTTTTTTATGCTCATAGATTCTTTCTTTTTCAACTATATGCAAGACTTTCCACCCTCTTTTAGTAAGCACCTCAGAAATAAATCTTCTATGACAGCGAAAGAAGAGCTTTTCTGCACATAAAAATACTGATAAACTACGTCCTGCAATTTCTTCAAGTTTTTCAATTCCTTTTGCAAATTCTTCTGTTTTAGTATAATTCTCATAGCCGCCTTTTCTGAAGCCACCAAGTTCCTTTCCCAAAGAGACATATCTGATTCCTTCTTTTTCTAAAGTTTCTATGAGTCTTTCCGAATTGAAATGAGGAAATTTTTTTGATTGCGGGAAGCTTCTTACATCTATAGCTGTCTTTATTCGGTACTTTTCTAAAATTTCTATGAACTCATCAATTGAACGGTTACTTGTGCCAATTGTATAAATCAGTTTTTCAGACAATTTTTATTATTGCTTCATCAAGGCTCTTTATTTTCTTCGATGATGGTGTCTCATCGGGATAACCAATTCCTATACAGGCAATAATTCTTAAATTTTTTGGAACATCAAGTACCTGTCTTACATGATTTTCTCTTTCCATAGAGTCAGGATGATAAATTGCACCCCAGCATGCTCCTAAACCAATAGAATGAGCTTCAAGTAAAAGTGCCATAATTGCACATCCCATGTCTTCAAGCCAATGATTGCTTTTCTTTTCATCGGCTAAAGCCACTATGACATATGGTGCACCTTCAAGAAACTTTGTATATGGTTGAGCTTTGCTCAGTTGGGCAATTTTATCCTTTTCCTTAACAATTATAAAATACCAAGGTTGAGAGTTTCTTGCAGACGGTGCATACAGAGCAGCCTCTATGCACTTTTTAATTAAGTCTTCAGGCGGAATTTCATCTTTGTATTTTCTTATGCTTCTTCGGTTTTTTATGATATCAAAAATATCCATAGATTGATTATATCATGCCCGTGTTTTTAAAACGAAGTTGTAGTCTGCATATTCATCTTTTTTCTTTATAAGTAACCATTGGTCTGGCTTTGCCTTGGTCTTTATGAGCACAAATTTGCCCTTAAGCTTTTGCCCCTTAAGTCTAAACTCCCACTGCCCTTCCTCAATTGAGCCTTTCACTGTTTCATATTCTCCACTGTCCCAGATGTAGACCTCGCCAGCACCATACTCACCCTCAGGAATAACACCCTCAAAGCTTCCATACTCAAGGTCATGGTCTTCTACCATTATTGCAAGCCTCTTGTCATTAGGATTCATGGAAGGTCCTTTCGGAACTGCCCAAGATTTAAGAACTCCGTCTCTTTCAAGCCTAAAATCAAAGTGAAGCTGCCTTGCATGATGTTCGTGAACAACAAAATAAGGCATGGCTATCCTCCTTTCTTGAGCTTCTTTGCGAATAGCCTTTTAATGAGCATAGTGGCATAACTGCCTCTCGGAAGGATAAACTTAAGGATGAGTTTTCTCTTACCCTCATATATTTCGTCTTCTCTAATTTCATATTCAAATTGCTGGGGCTTTATCAAAACCTCCCTTTCAACGGACTTAAAAAAAGCATGCCTGATTTTTCTGAGATTAAACATAGATGGTTTTACATCTCTCTCTTTAAGCAAAGCATTATAGATACTCTCTGTTAATTTGTCAGGCATTGTAACTTTTGATGAAGCCGTTGGAATTTTTAAATTCTCTAAATATTCTCTTTTTTTAGTTTCCATCTCGCTAAAGAAAAGATAATCTCCCGCAATACCTCTGTGAGAGAGAATAGCTTCTTCCTCTGTCATTGATAGAATAAGTCTCCTTACTGTTTCATTCCACAGAAAGCTCTGATAGCAGGAGAAAAACATGGATATATCTTCCTTCGGAATTTTTCTAATTAATGAGAGAAAGTCTCGCGGGTTATCCTTTAAATGGGCAAAGCTGAATTTCTCAAACTCTGTTTTAGCTAAATTTAAGCATTGCTCCCAATTACCCCAGTTTTCAAAGAGTTTCTTTTTTCTCTCCTTGGCCTCCTTTTTGTCTTCAGGATGGATATGGGTTAGATAAATTTTTACTGCTCCATTGTAATGCTCTTTAATGATTTTCTCACCAATAAAGCCCTGTTTAGAGTCAAAACTACCAAATCTTTGGTCATCAAAATAGTTAATCAGTCCATCTCTTTCAATTTTTTTAAGAGGTTCTTGTAGATATTGTTCACCTTCCGTAGATATGGAGCGTATAGTGATGGTGAAATGATTGCCTTCAATATGTCTTGGTTGCATGGGCTCTTTGGAAAAACCTATAAGTTTGAGAGAGTAATTTTTCTCTTTTATGTGAAAGCCTTTAGGAGGCTTCTCTATTGTTATAAGCTGCTCTGTAAGGGCATGTCTATCCTTTTTACCGCCATAGGATATTCGTGAAGGAGGGATGAAGAATTGTCTCGAAATTTTCTTTAATAAATCAACCGTATTC
The DNA here is from genome assembly GCA_002339325.1 of Nitrospiraceae bacterium UBA2600. Taxonomy (GTDB): domain Bacteria; phylum Nitrospirota; class Thermodesulfovibrionia; order Thermodesulfovibrionales; family Thermodesulfovibrionaceae; genus Thermodesulfovibrio. The sequence goes on from DDKK01000001.1 coordinate 112,621, forward strand.
CATCCCTGCTTTTTTAATTTAAAAACTCCAAAGGAACCTCTATCTGTTAGGGGAAGAGAGGATATCTCCCTTACCTGAAAGTCTTCGGGCTTTACTTTTATTTTATATTCCATTTAACAAAGGGCTTCTTATGTGCCCTCCTGCCAGCTGTGAAGATATTTGAACTGCTCTTTTGTGAGTTTGTCAATCTTAATTCCCATCGTTTCAAGCTTAAGCCTTGCAATTTCTCTGTCTATCTCTTCTGGAACGGAATAAACTTTTTTCTCGAGTTTTTTCCCATTCTTATATATATACTCAGCAGACAATGCCTGATTAGCAAAACTCATGTCCATAACAGCTGCAGGATGTCCTTCTGCCGCAGAGAGATTAACAAGTCTTCCCTCTGCAAGAAGATATATTTTTCTTCCATCTTTAAGCGTATACTCTTCAACGAAGTCTCTAACAACTCTCTTCCCTTTAGAAATGCTCTCAAGTCCTTCAATGTCTATCTCTACATTGAAATGTCCTGTATTAGCAACAATAGCTCCATCTTTCATTTTTGTAAAAACCTTTTCTGATATGACATTAATATTCCCAGTGACAGTAACGAATATATCTCCTATTTTTGCTGCATCCATTATGGGCATAACATCATAGCCATCCATAACTGCCTCAAGTGCTTTAAGAGGGTCTATCTCTGTCACAACTACTCTCGCACCCATTCCCCTTGCGCGCATAGCCACTCCTCTTCCACACCATCCGTATCCACATACTACAAAAATTGAACCCGCAAGAAGTCTATTTGTTGCTCTAAGAATTCCGTCAATTGTGCTCTGGCCTGTGCCATAGCGATTATCAAAGAGATGTTTTGTATAGGCATCATTAACAGCAACAACAGGATACCTGAGAGCACCATCTTCAGCCATAGCCCTTAGTCTTATTACACCTGTAGTGGTTTCCTCTGTGCCACCAAGTACATTTTTTAGAAGCGCCTTTTTTTCCTTGTGTAGCGTTGAAACTAAATCTGCTCCGTCATCCATTGTAATATGCGGTTTAATATCAAGAGTCTCGTAGATGTGTTTATAATACGTATCTCTGTCTTCGCCTTTTATGGCAAAAACTGGAATTTTATAGAATTTAACAAGAGCAGCTGCTACATCATCTTGAGTGCTCAAAGGATTTGAGGCACACAGGGCAAGTTCAGCACCACCTTCTTTAAGGGTTATCATAAGGTTAGCCGTTTCAGTAGTTACATGAAGACAGGCAGAAAGTCTAACTCCTTTAAGAGGTTTTTCTTTCTTAAACCTCTCCCGTATCATTCTAAGCACAGGCATATCTCTTTCAGCCCATTCAATGCGAAGCCTTCCCTTTTCAGCTAATTTAATATCCTTTATATCATGTTTTAGCAAAGCTCTGCCTCCTTTCTTAAGATTTCGGCCATGTCTGTCTTTTCCCAGGTAAAATCAGGGTCTGGTCTTCCAAAATGGCCATAGGCAGCGGTTTTCTTAAAAATAGGTCTTCTAAGCTGCAGTTTTTCTATGATACCTTTTGGGGTGAGGTCGAAACTCTTTTTTACAATCTCCTCCATTTTTCTGTCATCAATTTTCCCTGTGCCATAACTGTTGATATAAACGGAAACAGGTTCTGGTACGCCAATTACATAGGCAATCTGAATTTCTACACGGTCACAAAGACCTGCTGCGACAAGATTTTTTGCAATGTATCTTGCCATGTATGAGCCTGAACGGTCTACCTTTGTGGCATCCTTGCCGGAAAAGCATCCACCGCCATGTCTTGCCACTCCGCCATAGGTGTCAACTATTATCTTTCTGCCTGTAACACCCGTATCGCCCATAGGTCCGCCGGTTACAAATCTTCCCGTTGGATTTATGAAATACTGAACAGTTTCCTCATCAAGAAGCTCCTTTGGAATAACAGGCTTTATAACTTTTTCGACTATATCCTCTCTCATCTCTCTCATTGTTATGTCCGGCGCATGCTGAGCAGATACGACCACGCTTCTTACCTGATAGGGCTTGCCATCTCTGTATTCTATGGTAACCTGAGTTTTTCCATCTGGTCTTAAATAGTTAAGAATGTCCTTTTTTCTAACTTCCGCAAGTTTCATGGCAAGCTTATGTGCAAGCATTATAGGAAGAGGCATCAACTCCTCTGTCTCGTTGCAGGCAAAACCAAACATGAGACCCTGGTCTCCTGCACCACCGGGGTCAACTCCCATTGCAATATCCTGAGATTGCTCATGAATTGAGGTTATTACCGCGCAGGTCTCATAGTCAAAACCATATTTTGCTCTTGTATAACCTATTTCCTTTACTGTTTCTCTGATAACGGAAGGAATATCCACATAGCAGCTTGTTGTTATCTCACCTGCAACCATTACAAGACCGGTGGTTACCAATGTCTCGCAGGCTACACGGGAGTAGGGGTCTTTCTCAAGCATAGCATCTAATATTGCGTCGGAAATCTGGTCAGCAACTTTATCTGGATGTCCTTCTGTGACAGACTCAGAAGTAAAAATATAATCCTTTCTTTCACCTAACATTTTTGCCTCCTGTTAAAACTTTAAGACAGCCTATGCTGCCATTTTTATAAGTTCTTCTGCTATCTGAACAGCGTTCAAAGCAGCACCTTTTCTTAAATTGTCAGAGACAACCCACATGTTAATTCCATTTGGAATAGATTCATCCTCGCGAATTCTTCCAACAAAAACCTCATCTTTACCAGACGCATAAATTGGAAGAGGATATTCATTCTTTTCAGGATTATCTATTACAATAACACCAGGGGCTTTACTGAGAAGTTCTCTTACTTGCTGAGCTGAGAGTTTTCTTTCTGTTTCAATATTTACACTCTCTGAATGTCCTCTGAATACGGGAACTCTAACTGTGGTAGCAGTAACTTTTATTGAAGGGTCTCCCATTATCTTCTGAGTTTCCAAAACCATCTTCATCTCTTCTTTTGTATAAGCATTATCAAGGAATTTGTCTATGTGAGGAAGAACATTGAAGGCAATCTGATGGGGATAGACTTTTATCTCAATGTCTTTGAAATTAAGCAAAGCTACGGTCTGCTGCAAAAGTTCATCCATTGCCTTTTTACCAGTACCTGATACGGACTGAAAGGTTGTCACAACAACGCGTTTTATCTTTGCCACATCGTGAATTGGTTTCAATGCAACCACCATCTGAATGGTCGAACAGTTTGGATTGGCAATTATCCCTTTATGCCATTTAAGGTCATACGGGTTAACCTCAGGAACTACAAGAGGAACTTCTGGGTCCATTCTCCACTGACTGGAGTTATCAATTACTACACAGCCAGACTTAGCAGCCACAGGAGCCCATATGCGTGACCTCTCTGCGCCAGCTGAAAAAAGTGCTATGTCTATGCCCTTAAAGGAGTCTTCCTTTAAAGTTTCTACAGGAATCTCCTCGCCCTTAAAATTAAGCCTTACTCCTTCGCTTCTTTCTGAAGCAAAGAGTCTGAGCGTCTCTACAGGAAAATCTCTTTCCTCAAGCACAGCAATCATCTCATTTCCAACAGCACCTGTTGCTCCCACAACAGCAACAACGTATTTTTCTTTCTTTTTAAGCATCTTTATACCTCCACAGCAAGTTCTGTTACATATTTTGCTACCAAATCACCTACTTCTTGGGTTGTATACCCCATCTTTCCTGCAGCAAGACTCTTGAGATGCTTACCTGTTACTTCTATTACTGCTCTTTCTATGAGTTGGCCTGCCTTTTCCTCTCCAAGAGTTTCAAGCATCATACCACCTGCGCAAATGGCTGCAAGGGGATTTATTACATTTTTACCCGTGTATTTTGGAGCAGAACCGCCAATTGGCTCAAACATAGAGACACCGTCGGGATTAATATTTCCACCAGCAGCTATTCCCATTCCTCCCTGAATCATTGCACCGAGGTCAGTAATTATATCTCCAAACATGTTATCTGTTACTATCACGTCAAACCACTCGGGATTTTTCACAAACCACATGGTAATCGCATCTACATGGGCATAGTCGGTTGTAATATCTGGATATTCTTTGGCAACTTCATAAAAAGTTCTTTCCCAGAGGTCAAAGGCAAAGGTAAGCACATTAGTTTTTCCACAAAGAGTAAGCTTCTTCTTTTTGTTGCGTTTTTTACAGTATTCAAAGGCATATCTGATACAACGTTCAACGCCCTTACGGGTGTTGATAGATACCTGAATAGCAACCTCATCGGGTGTGCCTTTTTTTAAAAAACCTCCAGAACCAGTATATAAACCCTCTGTATTTTCCCTTACTACTACAAAATCTATGTCTTCAGGCTTTTTGTCTTTAAGAGGGCAGTCAACGCCTGGATAAAGTTTTACAGGTCGTAAATTGACGTATTGGTCAAGCTCAAAGCGAAGTCTTAAAAGAATACCTTTTTCAAGAATGCCAGGCTTTACATCAGGATGTCCAATTGCACCGAGATAAATAGCATCAAACTTCTTCAATTCTTCAACAGCACTGTCTGGCAAAGTCTCTCCTGTGCGAAGATATCTATCTCCACCAAAGTCATAATAAGTATACTCAAGCTTAAAACCCATGCGGTTACTAACTGCATCTAAAACTTTAACTCCTTCTCTTATAACCTCAGGGCCTGTGCCATCACCAGGTATTACGGCAATTTTGTAAGTTTTGCTTTGTGAATTAGTTTTTTTTGTTTTACAAACTCTTTTACTCATTTTATTCCCTCCGTGCTTAATCTCCTTTTTGTCCACTCTACAAGACCACCTGCCTTAATTAACTCTTGCATGAATGCAGGAATTGGCTTAGTTTTGTATCTTTTACCTTTCGAGATATTTACTATCTCTCCACTGTCCATATCTATCTCTATTTCATCTCCCTCTGTGGTTTCATCAATAAGTTCGGGCACCTCAAATATGGGAAGACCAATGTTAAAAGCATTCCTAAAAAAAATTCTTGCAAAACTCTTTGCAATTACTGCCTGAACTCCCGATGCTTTTATGGCAATTGGTGCATGTTCACGGGACGAACCGCAACCAAAGTTTCTTCCGGCAATAATTATATCTCCTGTCTTTACCTTTGATGGAAAGGTGCTGTCCGCATCTTCCATAACGTGTTTTGCAAGTTCTTTGGGGTCTGAGGTATTAAGATATCGGGCAGGAATAATGGCGTCTGTGTCAATATTGTCACCAAACTTCCATACTTTTCCCTTGATTTTCATAGACTTCTCCTCAACTGTTAGATTAATCTCTAATTTTAATTAATATATGAAATGTTAATCAACTTTTTTATGTAGAAAGCCTTATAGTCTCATTGAGGCAAACAAAGACAAAAAATCTCTCCGAAGGCGTCTATTGGTTTCAAACTTTAATTAATATCAAAAGCAGATAAACTTCTCACTGTTTATGATTAGTTCATATAAGTCTTTTTGTCCGCCCTTTTGACATATTTCGTCCCCCTCAAGCCCTCTCATTCCCATGCTCTTCTGACAACCTATAATTTTGCCACCACCAAGAACAAAACTTTTTGCAAGCTCTTTTAAGTTAAATTGTTCAGAATCGGCCTCTTTATATGCTGTAGCTTTAGCATTAAGGAATATGGTTACTTCATTTTCATAATCCATATTCAAACAAAGTACTCCAAAACGAAAAGCATTCCAGAGAACTTCAGGGTCTCCAGAAGAAATCAATATTCCGATTTTCACTCTATCTCCCTCCTTTCTCAACTACTTCTATCTGTTTTTAAAGAGGATTCAATAACTTTTAAAACAACTAATGATAAAATACTCAAGCCTCCGAAAGTCAACCATAAAGTCTCATATATTTCTTTGGAAAAAAGTGAAACATTTTGATATATTAAAATTTAACCATTAAAAATCGTAGGAGGTCGAATGTTGAGCTCAAAAAAAGAGGTTTTTAAGTTTAATACAATAGAGGAAGTCCTTGAAGATGTAGTTCAAGGGAAAATGATAATTATTGTTGACGACGAAGACAGAGAAAACGAAGGAGACCTCTTCATAGCAGCAGAAAAGGTAAATGCAGAGGCAATAAATTTCATGGCAAAATACGCAAGAGGTTTAATTTGCCTATCCCTTACTCCTGAAAGAGTTGAAGAACTTAAACTTCCCATGATGGTAGACATTAATGAAACTCCTCACCAAACTGCCTTTACTGTATCTATTGAGGCAAGAAGAGGAGTAACTACTGGCATTTCAGCCCAAGACAGAGCTGTTACAATCCTTACTGCCATCGACCCTAAAACCAAACCAGATGATTTGATTAAGCCAGGCCATGTTTTTCCTCTCAAGGCTCAAAAAGGAGGGGTGCTGAAAAGAGCAGGTCATACGGAGGCAGCAGTTGATTTAGCAAGAATTGCTGGACTTTATCCTGCTGGCGTAATATGCGAGATAATGAATGACGATGGAACCATGGCAAGAGTGCCAGAACTAATGGAATTTGCGAAGAAACACGGACTTAAAATTACTACAATAAAGGATTTAATAAGATACAGAATGAGAAATGAAACTCTTGTCAGAAGAGTTGCAACGGTCAATCTTCCAACAGATTATGGAGACTTTAAGGCAATAGCATACACTACAATGATTGACGACAAAGTTCATCTTGCCCTGGTAAAAGGAGAGATTAAGTCAAATGAGGAAATTCTTGTACGAGTCCACTCGGAGTGTTTAACAGGAGATGTATTCCTTTCAAAGAGATGTGATTGTGGTTCTCAGCTTCACAGAGCCCTTGAAATGATTTCAGAAGCAGGCAAAGGTGTGCTTCTTTATATGAGACAGGAGGGAAGAGGTATAGGTCTACTAAATAAACTAAAAGCCTATGAACTTCAGGAGAAGGGATATGATACAGTGGAGGCGAACATTAAACTTGGCTTTAAACCTGATTTAAGAGACTATGGAGTTGGAGCACAGATATTGGTTGATTTGGGAGTCAGAAAAATGAAACTCCTCACCAATAATCCTCGCAAAATAGTCGGTCTTGAAGGTTACGGTCTTAAAGTAGTTGAAAGAATTCCCATTGAAGTTAAACCAAATGATAAAAATCAATGCTATCTGAAGACGAAAAAGGAGAAATTAGGTCATCTTTTGACAAAAGTTTAATGCGCCTGAGAGGATTTGAACCTCCGACCTTGGGGTCCGGAGCCCCACGCTCTGTCCCCTGAGCTACAGGCGCTTATGAAATAGATTATAGCAGAAGTTTATGAATATGTCACGTTAGCCCTGAATAGTAAAAAGGAAGAGATTGCTCGATGCTCCATACATCGAAAGACAGATAGAATTGAAACAAAAGAGCCTTTGAAATAAATTTTAAGGAGTTAACAAATGAGAGAGTTTGAAATTCCCTTAGGATTAACTTTTGATGATGTTCTACTAATACCTGCAAAATCTGACATAGTGCCTGCAGAAGTTGATGTAACCACATATTTTACTCCTAACATTAAATTAAACATCCCAATTGTATCTGCAGCTATGGATACAGTAACAGACGCAAATCTTGCAATTGCAATAGCAAGGGAAGGAGGGATTGGAGTAATTCACAGAAACATGCCTCCAGAAAGACAGGCTTTAGAGATTGATAAAGTAAAAAAATCAGAAAGTGGAATGATTGTCGACCCAATAACAATATCACCTGAAGCTCCCCTTTCAGAAGCACTGGCTTTAATGGAAAGATACAGAATTTCTGGTGTTCCGGTAACTGTAAATGGAAAGCTCGTGGGTATTATCACAAACAGAGACCTAAAATTTGAAAGAGATTTTACGAGAAAAGTCGAAGAGGTAATGACCAGGGAAAAACTTATTACCGCTCCTGTGGGAATAACTCTCGAAGAAGCTCAGGAGATTTTACATACTTACAAAATTGAGAAATTGCCAATAGTGGACAACGACTTCAATCTCAGAGGACTAATTACGATAAAAGACATTGAAAAGAGAAAAAAATATCCCAATGCCTGCAAAGACCATCTTGGCAGACTTCGAGTTGCAGCAGCAGTAGGAGTTGGCGAGCCTGCTATTTACAGAGCAGAGCTTTTAGTTAAAGCAGGCGTTGATGCCATTGTAATTGACACTGCCCACGGACATAGCAAAGGAGTTATAGAAACTTTAAAAGAGCTTAAGAGAAGGTTTGATATAGATATTGTTGCTGGTAACATTGCCACTGCTGAGGCTGCAGAGGAGTTAATTCAGGCAGGTGCTGATGCTGTTAAAGTTGGAATTGGTCCTGGGTCAATCTGCACAACCCGAATTGTTGCTGGTGCAGGTGTTCCTCAACTTACGGCAATCATGAACTGCTATTCCGTTACATCAAAGTATAATATTCCACTTATTGCTGATGGAGGCATAAAGTATTCTGGGGACATAACAAAAGCCTTAGCTGCAGGTGCACACTGTGTTATGATTGGAAGCCTTTTTGCAGGGACTGATGAAGCACCAGGCGAGATTATACTTTACCAAGGACGGAGTTACAAAACATACAGAGGCATGGGTTCAATCGGAGCTATGCAGTCTGGTGCAAGGGATAGATATCGTCAGGAGATGCTCTCTGCTGACAAACTTGTTCCAGAGGGAGTAGAAGGAAGAGTGCCCTACAGAGGACCTCTTGCAAAAAGTGTCCATCAACTTGTAGGTGGACTTAAATCTGGCATGGGATACTGCGGTTGTAGAACTCTTGAGGAATTAAGAACAAAGGCTAAATTCATAAAAATCACTAATGCAGGACTTAGGGAAAGCCATGTCCATGATGTAACAATAACAAGAGAGTCACCTAATTACTGGGTAGAGGACTAAGATGGAAGAGATACTCGTAATAGATTTCGGCTCACAATATACTCAACTTATAGCAAGAAGGGTAAGGGAACTTAAAGTTTACTCGGAAATTATTCCCTGCACTGCCCCTTTTTCTGAAATAAAAAAGAGAGCTCCAAAAGGAATAATTCTATCTGGTGGTCCAGCAAGTGTTTATGAAAAGGATGCTCCTAAAATAGACAAGGAAATTTTCAGTCTTGGCATTCCTATTCTTGGAATTTGCTATGGCATGCAGCTGATTACCCATTTACTCGGTGGTGTTGTCTCCCGAGCTGAAAGAAGGGAATACGGTAAGGCAGTGATTAAAATAGATGATTTTGAAGACCTATTTGCAAACGTTAAAAATGAAAGCACGGTTTGGATGAGTCATGCAGACAAGATTGACAGAATGCCTAACGGTTTCATAAGACTTGCCCATACAGAGAACTCTCCCTACGCTGCAATGGCAGACAGAAACAGAAAAATCTATGCCTTACAGTTTCATCCCGAAGTTGTACACACTGAAGAGGGAAAGAAAATTCTTAAAAACTTTGTCTTCAAAATATGCGACTGCTCCCCTTCTTGGAACATGCACTCTTTCGTTGAAAGGGAGACCGAGGAGATAAGAAAAAAAGTTGGCAACTACAAGGTAGTCTGTGCTTTAAGTGGTGGAGTAGATTCTACTGTTACAGCAGTTTTAGTTCATAGAGCAATAGGAGATGCCCTAACCTGTATTTTTGTTGACAATGGACTCTTAAGGGCGGGAGAGAGAGAAAAAGTTGAGGATATGCTAAGAAATAATTTCCACATAAATCTCCGTGTTGTTGATGCAGGGGAGAGATTCCTAAGAAGACTTAAAGGAGTAAAAGACCCTGAGAGAAAGAGAAAGATAATTGGTGGAGAATTCATAAAAATATTTGAGGAAGAAGCAAAAAAAATTGAAGGTGTAAAATTTCTTGCCCAAGGAACTTTGTATCCAGATGTAATTGAGAGTGTATCCTTTAAAGGTCCTTCAGCAACAATAAAGAGCCATCACAATGTTGGTGGACTTCTTAAGAGAATGAAACTAAAACTTATTGAACCTCTAAGAGAGCTTTTTAAGGATGAAGTAAGAGAGCTTGGAAAGGAACTTGGAATTCCAGAGGAGATTCTCTATCGCCATCCATTCCCAGGACCAGGCCTTGCCATAAGGTGTGTAGGAGAGGTAACCCGTGAAAGACTTGATATTCTGAGGCAAACAGATAGGATTGTCCTTGAAGAGATTAAGCAGTCTGGATGGTATCGAAAGGTTTGGCAGTCTTTTGCAGTATTGCTTCCTATCAGAACTGTTGGAGTAATGGGAGATGAGAGAACCTATGAGCATGTAATTGCTATTCGGGCAGTCCATAGTGTTGATGGAATGACTGCTGACTGGGTAAGGCTTCCCTATGAACTTCTTGAGAGACTCTCAAATAGAATAATTAATGAAGTCAAGGGTGTAAACAGAGTAGTCTATGACATTACCTCAAAACCACCGGGAACAATTGAGTGGGAGTAATTAAATAGATTGGAATCCCAGTTATGAAATTTGACCTAAAACAATTTGTCAATGAAAAACGCAAGCTGATTGATGACTTTATAAGTAATTACTTCAACCCTCCAGTCAATCCTTCTATTCTTCACGATTCAGTTCTCTACTCTTTGACCGCCGGAGGAAAGAGACTAAGACCAATCCTTTGCATTGCTGCCTATGAGGTTTGTGGAGGAAAGGAAAACATAGTTCCCTATGCTACTGCATTAGAGTTTATTCACACCTATTCCCTTATTCACGATGACCTTCCAGCAATGGATAATGATGACCTTAGAAGGGGAAAACCTACAAATCACAAAGTATTCGGTGAGGCAATAGCAATCCTTGCAGGAGATGGGCTTTTAACTGAAGCATTTACAATTCTATCAAACACGACCTATGCAAACATTAGTCCACAAACCCTCCTCAAGGTGATTTATGAAGTATCACATGCTGCAGGGTTAAGGGGAATGGTTGCTGGACAGGCATTAGACCTCATATCAGAGGGAAAAGAGCCTGACAGAGAAACAGTAGAGTTTATTCATCTTCATAAAACTGCAGCACTGATTCGGGCATCAGTTAAGGCAGGAGCACTTCTTGCCGAGACAACTGAAGAAAGGGTCTACAAACTTGCAAAGTATGGAGAGTCTATTGGGCTTGCCTTTCAGATTGTCGATGATATTCTTGACATAGAGGGAACAACTGAAGAAATGGGGAAACCTAAAGGTTCAGATATTGAAAGGGGAAAGATGACCTATCCGAGTGTGTTTGGCATTGAAGAGTCAAGAAGAAAGGCAAAGGAATTGGTGGATATTGCAATTGAACTCTTGAGAGACTTCGGAGAGAAAGCAGAACCTTTAAGAGAAATCGCAAGGTACATAATCAAGAGGTCAAGTTAAGGTGATAAAGAAGCTGATTAAAAAGCTCTTTAAAAAACCTATTAAAAAACTTTTCAAAAAGATACTTAAAAAACTCGAATAAAACCAACTCAATGAAAATTCGTTTAGACCAGCTTCTCTTTAAAAAAGGCATTACCGAAACCCGAGAAAAAGCCCGAGCATTGATAATTGAGGGGAAAGTCCTTGTTAACGGTAATAAAGTTGAAAAACCAGGAAGCATGGTTGATGAAAGCTCTGAAATAAAACTTTGTGGAGAAACACTTCCTTATGTAAGCCGTGGTGGACTAAAACTTGAGCATGCTATAAAGCACTTCTCAATTGATATAAAAGACAAAGTAGCAATAGACATTGGTGCAAGCACAGGTGGATTTACAGATTGTCTGCTCCAGCACGGTGCAAAAAGAGTTTATGCCATAGATGTAGGCTATGGACAGCTTGCCTGGAAACTGCGAACAGACCCAAGAGTTATAACTATTGAGAGAACAAATATTAGATATATGGAAAGGGATAAAATTCCTGAGCCAGTTGATATTGCTACAGTTGATGTATCTTTCATATCTCTCAAGCTTGTAATACCAAAGGTCTTAGAATTTTTAAAGCCCCAAGGAGAGATAGTTGCACTAATTAAGCCTCAATTTGAAGTTGGCAAAGGCGAGGTTGAAAAGGGCGGAATTGTAAGGTCAGAGGAGAAAAGAGCAAAAGCTGTAGAGAACATAAAAGATTTTTTTGAAAGTTTATCTCTCAGAGTAGTCGGAGTAGTCGAGTCTCCAATCAAAGGTCAGAAGGGGAATATTGAGTATATAATATACGCTAAATCTGAAAAAGTCTAACTCCTTCCTTCTCACTAATTTCCCTCTGAAGTCTGTCAAAACTCCACAGAGCAACTCCGAGTGTTTTAGCCATTGCAATGTATGATGAGTCATAGAAGGTAATGTTATGCTCTCTACTAATTCTGAAAGCTTCTTTTATATACAAATTTGGCTCTATGTCATTGACGTCCAATTCCCAAATCACCTTAACAATCTCAATGGCTAATTCGTCTGATATCTCCTTTTTCTTCCACAGAACATTTGATACTTCAAATCTCCACAGAGACGGTGCAAAAAGTTTTTTTACTGCTACCAACTGTTCTTTGATTTTTTCATGATTTTCTTCTTTTATGAAAAAGGCTGCTAAAACACTTGCATCTAAGACTAATCTATCGGGAATCTCTGTCATTTCTAATCATTGAAGCTGCCGTGTTTTTAGGAGATGAGGCAGTTTTCTCTAAAATTTGCAATGACCTTTCTAATAATTTTTTTCTTTCTTCCTGCTTTATTTTCTCTCTGATTGCTTCTTTGATGAATTCACTCCAGTTAATTTTCAACTCTTTCATTTTTTCTTTTGTCTTTTTATCTACTCTGATTGAGATTACCTCTGTATTCATAAATTTATATTACAAAAAGTTTACAAATCTGTCAACAAAGCATCAATCAACAACAGAACCAAATATCATGCCCGAAACAGTTGCCATTATAACAACGAGGCACACATAGACAGCCGTTTTCTTTACTCCTATTGTTCTCATGATTACAAGCATGCTTGGCAGACTCAGGGCAGGTCCTGCAAGCAAGAGAGCAAGGGCAGGTCCTTTACCCATTCCTGCACCGATAAGCCCTTGAATTATGGGAACTTCTGTAAGGGTAGCAAAATACATAAAGGCACCAACTACACTTGCAATAAAGTTAGCTTGCAATGAATTGCCGCCGACAATTGAATAAACCCATTCTGAAGGAACTATTCCTTCATAGCCAGCTCGTCCAAAGAAAAATCCAGAAACTAAAACTCCTATAAAGAGTAAAGGCACAATCAGATAGGCATAATACCAGGTCTGATACATCCATTGAGTAAGTTCATCTTTGTTAAACCATCTTATACTTGCAAGCAGGGTGAGGGTGAAAAACAATATCGAAAGAATCCATTTAATACTGTAAATGCTCCACCACAGAGCTAAAGAACCCTCCGATGGTTTTCCCCAGTTGGCAAAAACAAGAAAGCCTACCATAAACGAAACATGAAGAACTGTTTGATAGAGGGGCTTAGACTTAACTCCTGCTATATCAAAATCATCCGCGTCCCGGCTCATGCTTTCCTCTTTGAGAAAAATCAGATGCATTAAGAGTCCTATAACTACACTGAATAACACTGCTCCAAATGCCCGTGCAACTCCAAGCTCCCATCCGAGAACTCTGGCAGTTAAAATTATAGCAAGCACATTAATGGCAGGTCCTGAATAAAGAAAAGCAATTGCTGGTCCGAGCCCTGCCCCTCTTTGATAAATGCTCATGAAAAGGGGAAGTATCGTGCATGAACACACAGCAAGGATTGAGCCAGAGACAGAAGCAACTCCATAGGAAAGTATCTTATTTGCCCGAGCTCCAAAGTACTTCATAACAGAGGCTTTATTTACAAAAACAGCGATTGCGCCGGCAATAAAAAATGCCGGAATAAGACAAAGAAGCACGTGTTCCTGGGCATACCACTTTGTTAAGGCCAATGCCTCAAAAATAGCATTTGTAAATCTCTGATTTTCAATGGGTAAGAAATAGAGAATTAAAAAAATCAACAAGATTAAGCCAAGCTTATATCTCTCCTTCATTTTTCTCCTCTCTTTTAATACTAAGAAAACGAGGGTCACTACTCTCTTTAAATGCAGATAATCTTCGAATTTCTTCCTTTATGTCTTCATCTGATATCTTCTCAAGCAAAGAAAAAATCAAAAATCTCCTAAATAAATCAGAATCATTAAGACTGTAAATAACCCATTTGCCTTCTTTTCTTATCTTTACCAAATCAGCCTCTTTGAGAACGCCAAGATGAAAAGATACTTTAGGCTGAACCATGTTTAGAGCTGCTACGATTTCACAAACACAGAGTTCAGCTTTGCTGAGGAGCTTTAGAATTTTTAGTCTTGTTTCATCGGACAGAGCATGGAATATTTTTATTAAGTTATGCACAAACTAAATATAAAAAATTTTTTATGTGTCTGTCAACTTTATTTTTCTTCTTTCCATCCATACTTTCCAATCAGCGGAACAAAGGCTACAGGTATAAGGTAATGTTTATATAGTCTACCCTCCTTTTTTTCTGCCTTGAGCATATATTGAGAATATCTCTCTCCTACAGGCGCAACTAAAATTCCGCCTTCTTTAAGTTGAGTAATCAAAGGTTCAGGCACTTCAGGAGTTGCAGCGGTGATTATAATTCTATCAAAGGGAGCTTCTTCGGGTAAGCCTTCTGTCCCGTCTTTAACATATACCTTGATATTCCTATATCCCAATTTATCAAACCGTTTCCTTGCATCTCCAGCAAGTTCAGGAATTCTCTCTATTGTATGCACCTCTCTGACAATCTCCGCTAACACCGCTGCCTGATATCCTGAACCAGTCCCAATTTCAAGCACTTTTTCATCGCCCTTCAGTTCAAGAAGTTCGGTCATTAAAGCTACGATATAAGGCTGAGAAATTGTCTGACCGTAACCAATTGGTAAGGCTCTATCATCGTAGGCATCATCTCTTATTTCTTCTGGAACAAACAAATCTCTCGGAACTTTTTTCATAGCCTCAATAACCCTTTTATCCTTTATACCCCTCTCAACTATCTGATTTTCTACCATCCAATCTCTTAGTCTTTTATATCTATCCATGGCGATTTAGTATCTCCCTTGCTACAAGAATACCAGATGCTGAAGCCTGTATCAACCCCCTTGAAATACCTGCTCCGTCTCCAGCAGCAAACAGATTTTCTATCTCGGTCTCTAAGGAGTTGTTCAATTTGAGCCTCATGCTATAAAGTTTCACCTCCACACCATAGAGAAGGGTCTGAGGAGAATTTATGCCAGGCATAAGTTTATCAAGGGCTTCAAGCATTTCAATAATATTTAATAAATAGCGATAGGGAAGAACAAAGCTTAAATCCCCTGGAGTTGCGTCTTTTAATGTAGGCTGAACAGGATTGCGCATAATTCTCTCTTCCGTTGACCTTCTTCCTTTTCTTAGGTCGCCAAGTCTTTGAATTAAAACACCCTGGCCAAGAAAATTTGCAAGCCTTGCAATACTTTGTCCGTAAAGAATAGGCTCTTTGAAGGGCTCTGTAAAATATGTGCTTGAAAGAATTGCAAAATTTGTGTTGTCAGTTCTTCTATTGGCATAACTATGGCCATTGACAGTCCAGATGCCGTTTATGTTTTCTCTGACAACTTCACCGAAGGGATTTACACAAAAAGTTCTAACAGTATCATCAAAGGTTTTTGAATAATAAATAAATTTAGGTTCATATAAAATATTGGTCAGTTCCTCACATATACTCGCAGATACTTCAACTCTTACACCTATATCAACGGGATTTAGTTCTGTTGAAAGTTCCAGCCTTCTCGCCTCTTCACTAAGCCATCTGCTTCCTCCTCTACCAGGGGCTAAAACAACATATCTTGCGTAGACCTTTGTATTATCATCAAGCTCAACTCCCTTTACCTTTCCTTTCTCAATAATTATTCCTTTAACTGATTTATTGAATAATAAATCAACCTTTTTCTGAAGTCTCTCCTTTATTGCCTTTAAAACTTCAAAACATTTCTCCGTGCCGATATGTCTAATCCTTGAAGGGACAAAAAAAAGTCCATTTTTAGTGGCTTCATTTTTTATCTTTTCAACCATCGCTATGTCAGGTTCAAAAAGCTTATCAGGAGCTCCAAACTCAAGATAAACTCTATCTACATAATCTATAAGCTCTAAAAGTTTTTCTCTTTCAACATACTTTCCTAAAAAACCTCCAATGTCTGGAGACAAATTTAATTTTCCATCACTGAAAGCACCTGCTCCTCCCCAACCGCTAATAATATCGCAAGTAGAGCAGTTCAAACATTTTTTTCCCGTTTTCATTGGACACATTCTTTTTTCTATACTCTTACCCTTTTCAACGATGAGAATATGAAGAGAGGATTTTTTTAAAAGTTCTAAAGCAGTGAAAATTCCAGCGGGACCTGCTCCTACTATAATTACATCATATTCTTTTTTCAATCTCATTCTTTTTGAGATAATCTAAGGCGTGATGATTGGTTAAGTCAATATGAAGAGGAGTTACCGAGACATAACCTTCCATTACCGCCTGAATATCAGTATTTTCCATTTTTTGCCATGATACAACGCCACCACCTATCCAGTATTGCTTTTCTCCCCAAGGCGAATAGATTTCGTGAATTGAGTTTTCATAGGAACGTTTACCCTGTTTAGTTACCTTAACTCCTGCTATTTCTTTCAAGCTTTTGTTTGGAACATTCACATTCAAAAGGGTATCCTGCGGAAGTCCTTTTTCAATGATAAACTTTGAAATTGCTATAGCAAAATGGCAGGCCGTTTCATACTTGAAAGGTCTTTCTCCAACAAGAGAAATAGCAAAAGATGGAACTCCAAGAATTGTTCCCTCAATCGCTGCAGAAACAGTCCCTGAATAGGTTACATCTTCGCCTAAATTAGCACCCTTATTTATTCCTGAAACCAAAAGGTCTGGCTCACGAGGCAGTAGTTTTTTAACTCCAACGACAACGCAATCCGTAGGTGTTCCGTTAACACTGTAACATCCCTCACGGATTAAATCAACCCTAAGAGGTCTGTGCATTGTAAGGGCATGGCTTACGGCTGAGCGGTCTCTGTCAGGTGCAACTATGAATACATCTCCTAATTCTTTCAATGCTTCTGCAAGGGTTTGAATTCCTCTCGAGAAAAAACCATCGTCATTGGTTACAAGAATTAGTGGCATCTTATCTGTTCCTCTCAAGTATGTAGTCCGCTATTCTGAACATTGTATCTTTATAAGGAGAAGGCGGAAAAAGTGAAAGAGAGCCTTTAGCTGTCTCGATATACTCCTTTGCTATTTTCATAGACGACTCTATGCAATTGTATTTTTGCAAATAATTCAAAATCTTTGAAAGGCTCTCCTCTGTAAAGAATTCCTGTTTAATCAGCTCAATAATTTCCTCTCTCTCCTTTGCTTTTTTAAGAAGTTCAATCAAAGGAAGAGTTATCTTCCCCTCCATAAGGTCTTTTCCTAATTTCTTACCAAGTTCGCTTTCTTCGGCTACGTAGTCAAGAATATCATCTATCATCTGGAAAGCTATTCCGATATTGTGCCCAAAATCAGTTAAAGCCTGAAGACGGTCATAGGAGAGCTCTGCGAGAAGACCGGCGATTCTACAGGCTGCTGTAATAAGGCCAGCAGTCTTACCTGTTATTATTTTGATATATTCTTCAAAGGTAATAGTTGGGTCTCCTGCTTTCATGAGCTGAAGTATTTCTCCTTCGGCCATCTGGGATGTAGCCTTTGATAAAGTCTCCATAATTGGAAGACTTTCTTGGGCTACACTTATGTGTAGAGCTTTTGCGTAAAGATAATCTCCCAGAAGCACAACAATATTGTTACCCCATATTTTATTAGCAGCCTTCTTACCTCTTCTTAGTTCAGCCTCATCAACAACATCATCGTGAAGAAGGCTTGCTGTGTGTAACGCTTCAACTACAGCAGCAAGAATAACCCGTTTGTATCCTCTGTATCCTGCAAGGTCTGAACTTAACAGCAAGAAAAGAGGCCTTAATCTTTTTCCGCCTGAATTTATTATGTATGCGCCTATTGTTGGAATTAACGCTGCTTCAGATTGAAAGATATTGTAGAGCTCTTTCTCTACTTCCTTTAGTTCGTCTTCATATTCTTTGAATATATCATTAAAATTCACAGATTCTGCCTCAGTTCTTCCAGTCTCTTAGAGTCATTTATGTATTTTATGTGCTTGGGCAAAAATACGCCCTTTTCAGTGATAATGGCAGAGATATATTTTGCAGGAGTCACGTCAAAGGCTAAATTCAATGCCTTAACATCATCAGGCGCAATTTTTACATTTTTTATTTTTATGACTTCCTCAGGAGGTCTCTCTTCTATAGGAATATCATCTCCTGATTGTATTGTTAGGTCAATACTTGAAGTGGGAGCTGCCACATAAAAGGGAACTTTATTTTCCTTGCATAAAACAGCGAGCGAATAAGTGCCTATTTTGTTAGCCACGTCTCCATTTCTTACAGTCCTGTCAGTTCCAACGATTACAAAGTCAATAATTCCCTTCTTAAGCAAAACACCAGCAGTGTTGTCTGGAATTAAGGTCACATCAATTCCTGCTTGCATGAGTTCAAAAGAAGTTATTCTTGCGCCTTGAAGCACCGGTCTTGTCTCGCAGGCAAAAACTCGAAAATTAATCCCCCTTTGCTTTGCAAGATACATCGGTGCAGTAGCTGTTCCGTATCCTCCTGTTGCAAGAGAACCAGCATTACAGTAAGTCATAACAGTGCACTTTTCCTTGAAAAGTGGCAGAGCATACTCACCAATTTTCCTGTTAATCTCTATGTCTTCTTCATGAATTTTAATAGCTTCTTTTATTATAAGTTCCTTAAGTTCCTCTACTTCTATATGCTGATTTTTCTTAATGAGCTGTTTCAGCCTATCAATAGCCCATCTAATATTGACCGCTGTCGGTCTCGTATTAAGAATTCTATCAAAAACAGGCTTAAGCTTATCATAAAGGCTTTGGGGTGATTTGGCATTTATTTTCCGATTAGCCAGAGCCACTGCCATGGCAGCAGCTATACCTATGGCAGGTGCTCCTCGGATTGATAAATTTTCAATTGCCTCAGCAACATCCTCATAGTTTTTACATTTTATATATTCAATTTTTTCAGGCAGCTGTCGCTGGTCAAGAATATAAACGCCTTCTTCTTCCCAACTTATTGCTTTAAGCATAGGCATATTATAACAGTTTTTAAAAGATAGATCACAGATTAGAAAGATGAGAAAATGTTACTTTTTTTCGTAAAACTTTACTTAATGTAACAACTTTTATTTTTAACAAAATCGAAACTCCATTAGTTTCATAAAATTCATTTGTGGCACATAGTTTGATTTAGAAATAGGCATGTTTAAATTTTTCAAAAGGAAGAAAATAAGCTCTGAATTGATTAACAACAGAGAGTTTATCATTCTGGATACGGAATTGACAGGTTTAAACGAAAAGGAAGACAGCATAATCTCAATTGGAGCAATTTTAATGAAAGACAGAAGTATAATGATAGGAGACCTTTTCTACAGAATACTTAATCCTCATTGTGCTCCAAAAAATGAGACTGTTTTAATACACTCTCTTACATCTTCAGAAATTGAAAAATGTCCTGAAATAACGTTAGTCCTAAGGGAGTTTTTAGCTTTTCTAAAAAATCGAACAGTCGTAGGACACTTTATTGATATAGACTTAAAATTTTTAAGAAAAGAGATAAAGCGTTTGCTTAATTTAAATTTTAATCCCGAAGCAATTGATACTTACATAGTCTTTAACTGGCTGATAGACAGAGGTTTGATACCGAAAAAGTTCAGAGGGGCTAAATCCCTCAATGAGATAGCTGAAATCTTCAAGATAAAGGTTGAAGTTATTCACGACTCTCTGTATGATGCCTTCATTACAGCCCAGATATTTCAGAGGGAAATAGCACTTTTTCAGGGTTTAAGCCCAAAATGGTTCGATTTTATCAGAAAAATTGGCAGACCCCATGTATCAGGATACATGTCTGGTCATTACGAAAAAAACTATCAATACTAAGGAGGTGCCTTATGGTTACAAAAGAAATCATCGAGAGTTACTGGCGGGAAAACAAAGCACTCATGTATCTAATTATGTTAATTTGGTTTACAGTCTCTTATGTAGCTGCAGTCTTTGCCTCAGCACTAAACAATATTTCAATAATCGGATTCCCTCTTGGTTACTATATGGGAGCGCAAGGTTCAATCGTCACTTTCGTTGTTCTCAATTACTACTACTCAATGAAGATGAATCAATTAGACCAAAAATATGGTTTACAGGAGGACTAAAATGGCAAATAATGCGATGAATGCATGGTCCAAAAAACTTAGGCAAATTTACGGTGTTTATACGGGTGTTTTTGTTCTTTTCGTTGTAAGTCTGTGGATTGGAGAAAGTCTTGGTCTTTCCCAAAAATATATAGGATATGCTTTCTTATTTGGAACAATTGGTGTTTATGCAGCAATTGGAGTTTTATCAAGAACATCGGTAGTTGCCGAATACTACGTAGCAGGAAGAAAAGTTCCCGCTGTTTTCAACGGTATGGCAACAGCATCGGACTGGATGAGTGCTGCCTCTTTCATCGGAATGGCTGGTGCCCTATATCTTCAAGGCTATGATGGCCTGGCCTTCATAATGGGATGGACAGGTGGTTATGTTCTTCTTGCGGTAATGGTAGCGCCTTACCTCAGGAAGTTCGGTCAGTTTACTATACCAGACTTTCTTGAAGAAAGATATGGCGGGAAGCTGCCAAGAATGATAGGCATTCTCTCTGCACTCATTGTATCTTTTGCCTATCTTGTTGCTCAGATAACAGGTGTAGGAATAATAACAAGTAGATTTGTGGGCATACCATTCGAGGCAGGAGTATTTTTAGGATTATCTGGAATATTAGTCTGTTCTTTTCTTGGAGGAATGAGGGCGGTAACTTGGACTCAAGTCGCTCAATACATAATCCTAATCGTTGCTTATATGATACCCGTAGTAGCCATATCTTACAAACAGACAGGTGTTCCTATTCCACAATTAATGTATGGGCAGGCTTTGCAGGTAATTGAGACAAAACAAAAAGCACTCGTCAATGATATCAAAGAGATAGAAGTCAGACAGGAATGGAAAAAGAAAGCCGATGAACTCAGTGCAAAAATAAAAGGTTTACCTGAAAGCTGGCAGAAAGGCAAAGGAGAGCTTGAGGATAAATTGAAAAATACTCAAACAGGAGACCCTGAAAGAGCAAAAATAGAGAAAGCTCTAAAGGATTATCCAAAAACAGCCGACGAAGCAAAGGAAAAATGGACTGCTGCAATGAAAGAAGCTCAAGCCATGTCAAAGCCTCCGAAATCCTATGTTGCTCCGCCTTCAGACACGAAAGGAATTGTTAACTTTCTCGCCCTCACATTTTGTTTGATGGTGGGAACTGCGGGTCTCCCTCATGTGCTTATGAGATTTTACACAACTCCAACTGTTCGTGAAGCCAGAAGTTCTGCTGCATGGGCTCTCTTTTTCATCTTTTTACTCTATTTTACAGCACCAGCCTATGCTGCATTTGCAAGGAGTGAAGTTCTTACAAATATCGTAGGTCAGGCCTTTACAGCTTTGCCAGCATGGGTTTCAAAATGGGCTGCCGTTGGTTTAATATCTATAAAGGATATGAATGGTGACGGTATAATACAGTTTTCAGAGATAATTATAAGAGCCGATGCTGTTGTGTTGGCCACACCGGAAATTGCAGGACTTCCCTATGTGGTAGCAGGATTGATAGCAGCAGGTGGTCTTGCAGCAGCTCTCTCGACAGCAGACGGTCTTCTGATAACGATGTCTAATGCCATATCTCACGACCTTTACTACAAAATCATTAATCCCAACATATCACCATCTACGAGAGTAAAAATAGGAAAAGCTCTTCTTCTCGTTTTAGCTGCAATTGGTGCGTATGTGGCAAGCTTCAAACTTGCAATAATCGTGGAACTTGTTGCATGGGCTTTCTCTTTAGCCGCTGCTACGTTTTTCCCAGCAGTAGTGCTCGGTATATGGGATAAAAGAATGAACAAAGCTGGAGCTGTTTCAGGAATGATTGTTGGTCTGCTTGTCACTGCATACTATATAATTGGAAGCAGATTTTACGGTGTTGAATGGTTTGGAATTAAAACAATAGCATCTGGTATCTTTGGTTTTCCAGCTAATATAGTTGTAGCACTCATAATATCCAGAATTACGCCAGCCCCTTCCAAGGAACTTCAGGAATTCGTTGACAGTATAAGATATCCTAAAGGTGCCATTAAAGGTGGAGTTGAGGAATGACGACTAAAATATTTCTCAACTACACTCTCTCATTTATCATGTGGCTCGTCATAGGACGAGCCATTCTGTCTTTATTCACAAAAGACCCAAATAATCCAATATATGCCCTCTTTGTTAAAGTTACAGAACCAATTTACAGAATCGCGAGAAAGATTTTTCCAAGAGGCACTACAATATTTATAATTATAACTATAGTAATTCTTCGAATTCTGATTGTAAAATATCTATAAAAATGGAAACCATAGAGGAATTAAAGAAAATCTATCCATTTGATAGCCTTCCTGACGAGGAACTCGAAGATATAATATCTAAGGGAGAAATAAAAACTTATAGAAAAAATGAAACTTTATTTAAAGAAAACACCGAACCTCTTAAATTTCTTTATGTAATTCTCAACGGAGAGGTATTTCTTGAGAAAAATTCTCAAGTCATAGCTCATCTTAAGGGGGGAGATATTTTCGGCTACGTATCACTTGTAAGCGAAATGCCACCTGTATCTACAGCAACAGTTGTAGAGGATTATACAAGAATTCTTCAGATAGAAAAAGGAAAATTTCTTTCCCTCTTTACAAAATACAACACCTTTGCAAAATACTTCACCAAAGAGCTTGCCAAAAGAGTTCACAGTATCCCGAAGCTAAGAAGTTCTTTTCAAATGGAAAGACTCCTTGAGGTAAGAATAAGAGATATAAAAATAAAAGAACCAATTCTTATAAAAGGCGATACTAACATAACAGAGGCCGCTAAGATGATGGTTGAACATGACTCTACTTTCTGCCTTGTTCAGAAAAACGGAGAGATAGGAATAATCACAGAAAGAGATATTATCAAAAAAGTTCTTGCAAAAGAGGCCAATCCTTCAAGCTTAAAAGCGGAAGATATTGCAACCTTTCCTATCATCTCAATGGATGCCTCTGAACCATTATTCAACGCCATGTTAACAATGGCAAAGCATAAAATAAGAAAATTAGTCATAAAAGACTCGGGCGCCATATGGGGTATCCTCGATGACAGGGTTGTAATAAATCACGAAAGCAAAAATATTGTCTTTCTCATAAAAGAAATACAGAGGGCTAAAAGTTTTGAAGAACTGTCATATCTCTATTCTCTTGTCAATGAGAGCGTAATCGAGGGAGTAATGTCAGGGTTAGACCCTGAGTATGTTGGCAAGTACATAGCAGAGCTAAATGACCACTTTATGGCACGGGTGGCTCAGATAGTTGAGGAAGAAATGGGTCTGTCCAAAAATGCCTATTCAATAGTAGTAATTGGTTCGGAGGGCAGAAGAGAGCAAAGTCTAAAGACTGACCAAGACAACGCATTAATCTTTGAGGGAAACTCAGAAGGAAAAGACTACTTTGAGAGATTTTCAGAGAAATTCATAGACTATCTATTAAAGATTGGATTTCCACCTTGTCCGGGCAATGTGATGATTAGCAATCCCTACTGGAGAAGAAAAAAGGAAGAATGGTATTCAGAGATTATTAGATGGATGGAACAACCAAAGCCTGAAAATGTTCTTAACATCAGCATCTTTTTTGACTTCAGAAGTGTTTGTGGAAAAGAGGAATTAACCGAAGATATGTGGGAATTTATTAAGAAAAAGCTTAAGACTTCAAAGCAATTTTTACCCTTTCTTGCATCAGCAGCAATTAAATTTAGACCTCCCGTAGGCTTTTTAGGTAATTTAAAAACCGAAAGGGATGGCCAGCACAGAGGAGAGATTGACCTCAAAAAATACGGCATATTCCCCATTACACAGGGAGTAAGAGTTTTATCTCTTCATAACGAAATAAGGAATACTAATACCTTTGAAAGAATCAGGAAATTAAGAGATTTATCCATATTTACTTCTGATTTTGCTCGAGATTTAGAAGAGGCATATAGATTTTTGATGACTTTACGACTTAAATCACAGGCAAGAAAAATCAGAAATAATTTGCAACCTGATAATTATATAAACCCAAAGGAACTCTCTAAAACCGAGCGAGAGATATTAAGAGAAGTCTTTAGGAAAATTGAGGAATTTCAAAAACTTTTATTTGATAAGTATAATTTAAGGTATTTTTCTTAATTCTCAGATAAAATCTCCCTCAAAGGCATTAAAATTTGAAAAATTTAGGAAAGTAATGAAAAAATCATTTGAAAATTGAAAATTTTCAAATGATTTTTTAGATAAGATGTGTTTTTTATAAATTTTTTCTAATTTTCTGGGAAACTTTGTTCAAAAATTTTTGATTATGAATATTCATGCTCAGGCATCAATAGGAAGGAGGTGATTTTATGGGTTTATTTAATAACGGTCTAAAAGGCAACATACTTACAGGACTCGCAATTGGAATAGGTGCCTCCGTATTAGCTCCTGTAGTAATACCCATGTTAGCATCAATAGCCAAACCAATTGCAAAAGCTGCTATCAAGGGTGGCCTTAATGTTTATGAAAAAGGTAAAGAAATTGTTGCCGAAGTAGGCGAAGTTGTAGAGGACATTGTAGCAGAAGTAAAGTCAGAAATGGCTCAGGAAAAAATGGAAGAAATCTCAAAAACTTTGATAAATCAAGAGGATAAAAGCTAAGTTGATAGAAGGCTACATATCTCATATATCTCAGGGAAGATTGAGACTTAAGTTTCCCTCTGCAAAGGGTGAGGAAAATTTTTTTAGTTCGTTCTTGGATAATATTAAGCAGGCTGAATACTTCAAGAATATCAAGGTAAACCCTACAACAGGAAGCATTTTAATTGAACATGAAAAGACAGCAGAAGAAGTTATAGGTATTTTAAAGGACATACCTTTTGTTAAGATTAGAAGATATGAAGAAAATCCAAGCAAAAAAATAAGTCAGTCTTTAAGTAAAAGCTTTAACCATCTAAATAAAATCATTAAAAAAATATCCTCAGGTAAAGTAGATTTAAAGAGCGCCATTCTTCTATTTCTTCTTATCAGCGCCATGTATCAGATAGCAAGAGGCAACCTGTCTTCTATTCCTTGGTATACGGCTTTATTTTATCTTCACTCTCTTATTTCAAAGGAGTAAAATTTTAATAGAGGCTGTTCAATAATGAGAGGGTTTTAATCTTATAGATTTTTCAGGAGGCAGTTTTGAAGGTTATCAATAAAACATATTCAGATTCATATCAACCATACAATACGATACTGTCATCTTTCCATCTGAAAAATCAACTATCCTATCCTTTTTTCAAAATATTACCCTCTTTATTAAAAAGCATTCTCTTTCTAAACAGTAAATTAAACAGCTATCAATTCTACACCAACTTTCAATCCTGCGATAACTCTACTCAAATAGGCACTAAGACTCATGAAAACATTACTGCTTACCTTCCTTATCCCTTTAAATCTCAACTCACAAAGTTTATGGACACCCTTAAGCACATTAAATACTTTCTCTATTACTGTTCTGCTTTTGTAGGTCTTCTTAAAGGTTTTCTTGCCCAGAATTGCTTTCATTACATTTTGAATATCTTTGTCCTCCTTAAAGTAAAAAGTTGGACCATATTCACTTTTGCTGTAACAGCACTGTCTAAAAAGACATCCTTGACCTTTTTGTTTAAAAAGTCCGCAACGAAACTTGACTCTGCCTCTTTTGTGCTCCCTTCCCCAGTAGCAGAGTTCTATCCCCGCAGAACACAAAAGTTTACCTTCTGGTGTAATTTCTACAACTCCTCTATCAATAGGGTTCTTTCTTCCTCTTGGATTCTCAGTAATATATGGCATTATATTGTTGTTAAGAAGATATTTAACGTTCTGTACACTATCATAACCAGCATCTGCTATTACTGCTTTTATGGTTTTTCCTTTTCAATCTCTTTGCGGGCAGAATCTGTAAGCTCACCAAGAAAGTGTCCATCCCACTTGTTTGCCTCAGTAACTTTTACAGAGACAGCCACAGGAAGAGATGTTGTTGTAACATGAAGATGAACTTTGTATCCATAAAAGCTAAAATCCTTAGATTTATATCCCCACTTAGCCTCTTTATCAGCAGGAAAAGCCTCTATGTGAGAGGAATCTATAGAGAGTTTAAGGTTTTTGCTTTTCACAAGACACAGAGCTTGAGCAATAAGATTAAGAAGTATCTCATGAAAGGTTTCCTCACCAAGTCTTTCTCTAAAGTAATGGAAGGTGTTATGCTTGGGAGTATTTCCATAGGAGAAACCGCAGAGCCAGCAGAGTCTGCCGTCGAACATAAGGCGTTTTGCAAGGTCTCTTTCAGAGGAAGCATACCCAAGATAAATAAGAAGAAGTGCTTTAAAGAGACTTTGAGGATTGTAACCCTCTCTGCCAACATTGTGATACTTAGATTCGCAGAGTTTGTAGATAAAGGAAAAGTCAATACTGTCAAAGAGAATTTTAAGAGGGTCCTGTGGAGAAATCATACTCGCAATAGTAAGGTCAGCAAAAGAGTTTTGAATGTTTTTTCTCATTTAATGACCTCCTTCAAAGAGAGATTTAAGGATTTTAACATATTGAGAATACATGAAGGGATGGTCTATAAGGAGTTTGTTAATTTGGAGGTAAAGGCAAAAAATGATAGCTTACAAATGTTTGTTTTTCAAACATTTGTAAGTTTTTGAACAGTCTCTAAAGAAAAAAAGGAGGTAAAGATGCGAATCTTTTTAGTTTTATTATCATTAATATTTCTAATTATTCCTGCATATGCAGAAGAAAACATAGTGATACTTGCTACCACTACTTCTGTTGAAAACTCAGGGCTGTTAAGTTATATTCTTCCTGCCTTTGAGAAAAAAACAGGCATAAAAGTAAAAGTTATTGCAAGAGGAACAGGTGCAGCCATTGAGATGGGTAAAAGAGGCGATGCTGACGCAGTTTTTGTTCATGCAAAAGAGTTTGAACTTGAAGCATTAAAACAGGGCTATTTTATAAACCGTCATGATGTTTGCTACAATGATTTTATTATTGTAGGACCTAAAAATGACCCAGCAGGCATTAAGGGATTAAAAAAAGCTTCAGAGGCATTTAAAAAGATAGCAAATTCAGGGACTCCATTTGTTTCAAGGGCTGATAAATCAGGAACACATATGAAGGAATTAAAACTCTGGGAGCTTGCAGGCACCAATCCAAAAGGGCAGAGCTGGTATTTAGAAGCAGGACAAGGTATGGAAAAAACACTGCGAATCGCAAATGAAAAGAGTGCCTATATACTCACAGATAGAGGAACATGGCTTGCGATTAAAGACAGACTTGAGCTTACCTTGCTTTTTGAAGGAGACCCTGTTCTTTTTAATCAATATGGAGTTATGGCAGTTAATCCTCAGAGACATAAACATGTAAGATACAAAGAGGCGATACAACTTATAAACTGGCTAATATCAAAGGAAGGGCAGAGTTTGATTGGCTCATTTAAAGATAAAAATGGGAATCAACTTTTTATTCCCAATGCGAAATAAAAAGTGAACTTTCTTTTAGAGTCATTTAAACAGGCAATAAACTTAATTTTAAACTTAGACAGAGAGTTATTACAGATAATTTTTCTTTCTTTGAAGGTTTCTGGAATAGCTCTTTTGATTGCAACTGTGATTGGAGTGCCAGTAGGTGCTTTTGTTGGATTAAAAAAATTTATTGGAAGAGGACTTCTAATAACAACTCTTAACACCTTTATGGGGCTTCCACCGGTTGTTGTGGGACTGTTTCTTTATCTAATGCTTTCCCGTAGTGGGCCTCTGGGCTTTTTAAGCCTGCTTTACACTCCTACTGCAATGATTATTGCTCAGACAATACTTGCTTTTCCTATTGTGGCTGCACTTACTCATTCAGCGGTTGTCAGGGTTACACCAGTTATAAAGCTTGCCTCACGCACTCTCGGAGCAACTTCTTTTCAAACAACTCTTACAGTTATTAAAGAGGCAAGGTATGGCATAATCTCAGCAGTAATAGCAGCACTGGGTAGAGTGATGGCAGAGGTTGGAGCAATTCTTATTGTGGGAGGAAACATAGCAGGATATACCCGTGTTATGACGACAACAATTGCTATGGAGACAGACAAAGGTAATTTTGAACTTGCCATGGCACTGGGCATAGTTCTTTTATTGATTTCCTTGATGATAAACTTTTTCATGTTTTTAATTCAGAAAAAAGGAGTAAAAGAGGCTCAGCAGTGGGAGTGAGACTAACTGTTTCAAATATTTATAAAAATTATAATGGAATCCCTCTTTTTGAGAATTGTTCATACACCATTGACCGTAGCGGTGTATATGTTTTAATGGGACCGAATGGCTCTGGTAAGTCAACCTTTTTAAGAATGTGTGCTCTTTTAGAGAATCCTGACAGAGGAGAGATAAACTACTTTGAGGGCAACAGAGCTTTACCAAAAGATATAAATCTTATGAGAAGAATAACCCTTCTTCTTCCAGAGGTAGGGGTTTTTAATACAACAGTTTTTAAAAATGTTGCCTATGGGCTAAAGATAAGGGGTTTTAAAAATAACAAAATAAAAGAAAAGGTTGAAGAAACTCTTCAGTTTGTAGGACTTATTCACAAGAAAGAGCAGAATGCTTTAACTCTTTCTACTGGCGAGAAAAAAAGAATGGGAATTGCCCGTGCTCTGGTTTTAGAACCTGAAGTTCTATTTCTTGATGAACCAACAGCCTCTGTGGATTGGAAAAACACAGAAATAATAGAAAACATAATTATTCAACTTAAACAAAGGCTAAATTCAATCATAATCATAGCAACTCACGATAAAGAATCAACAAAAAGAGTGGGTGATTTCTTGCTTTATATAAGGGAAGGCAAAATATATAAAGAACATCCTGACAAACAAATTCCGTAGATTTTCTGCTTAAGCATAAAATCAGCTTAACATCATATTTGCTACGGCTTCAAGTTCATCCAAAACTTGTTTTAATCTCTCAGGATTTTCATCTTCTACCATTATTCCCGAGTTTATCAGTTCATTTTTGTAACTCATTGAAAAAATTAGATTTCATTTTTAAAAATTGCAAATTTTTATACAACAGGCTGGATAACTATTTGATCTTTATGCAGTTTTTATATTTGAAACTTTTCCTTCTCTGTTATATGTTCTGGCATGGCTACTTTCAAGGCTTTAAATAGTTCTCTGGCAACTTTGTCCATTTTGTTTCTTAAATAATACTGCACCCCATCTATGCTAAACTCTGTAAAGGTGATACTTCTTAGAGCTTGTCTTATTCTTTCTGCTGATACTTCTTGTGAAACTGCTTCCTCAAGCATTCTCATAAACAAAAACGATAAAAACACACGGCGGTTATAATAGAATTGTGTCTATTAAATGGTTAATTTTAGATACTAGAAATGGGAAGGGCGTTAATGGGAAACAAAGATAATATACTAAAAAACAAAGGGAAAATAAAACAGAAGGAGGCATATGAGAAGATGAAAGAGATGGGATTAGAGGGAATACTTGATGAGATATCAAAAGTTGACACACAGGAGGGACTAAGTTTCATTACAGCATTACTTTTAAATGAGCTTATGAAGAAAGAGAGGGAGATAAGGCTGAGGGAATCGATTGACAACAAGGCAAATGGGTTTTATGAGAGGCAGTTAGCCTGTTTTTTAGGCTCATTAGGACTTTCAGTACCGAGGGACAGGAAAGGAGAGTTTCGTCCCTCTATCCTGCCAGACAGATGGGAGAAAGCAGATGACTCATTTCAGGATTTTGTGCTCAATCTTGTTTTACAGAGTTACTCTCCTGGGAAGATAAAGGCCTTGCTACAGTCGATGAAACTTCCCTATTCAGCGGAGCAGATAGAAGAGATAAAGGAGGAGCTTTACAATAAGGCAAAGGAATTAAGGACAAGGGAGTTACCTGAGAATCTGTTTTGTCTTTTTATAGATGCCTATCACACAAGTATGAAAGATGAAGAAGTAGGCAGAGTAAAGAAAGCAGTGATTTATGTGGCAATAGGGATAGATTTAGAGGGAAGGAAAAGTTTAATGGGGTATTACATATATTGGGGGAGTGAGTCCAGAGAGGATTGGCTTGAGATACTGAATGACCTTATAAAGAGGGGGCTAAAGAGAGTAATGCTTATAGTGAGTGATGATTTTTCTGGATTAAGCTCAGCCATAGAGGCCCTTTTTCCTAATACAGACCATCAACTCTGCCTGATTCACATGCAGAGGAATCTTAAAAGGAACATGAGCAAAGGAGATGTTAAAGCTTTTCATGAGGAATTACAGATAATCAAAAGAATCAATGATTTTGACAAGGCAGTAGAACGATTTGAGGAACTCTGTAGAAAGTTTGAGAAGAAGTATCCAGCCTATATAAAGAGTCTAATAGCGAAGAAAGAGAGATATTTTCAGTATCTTAAGTATCCAGAAGGAGTAAGAAAGCATGTATACACGACTAACATTGTTGAGAACATAAACAGTAGGTTAGAGCTTGTAAGGACGAATACAGGGGGATATTTTCAATCAATGAGGACAGCAGAGGTAGCGATTTATGTGACCCTTAGCAGGATAGAGAAGACGAAATGGAGAAATCCAATGCTGAAAATTCTCACGAAAACTGACCCAGTTTTTTCATGAAAATTGACCCACCCTTAGATTAAAATAACCCCTAAAACAGGGGGGAAAGGAAAGGGTGATTAGCATGGAAGATTGGGTAACAATTAGAAATCTCAAAAAACACAATCCAAAGCTTGGCACAAGAGCTATTGCTAAGCTTCTTGGAGTATCAAGAAACACTGTAAAAAGAGCTTTAAAAGGTGAGTGTTATCAAAACTATCAAAGAAAAAGCACTGTTTCTGACGAACTTATTCCGTTTTATGATTTTATCAAGGAGTCCTATCTTTTTAAGAAACACAAAATCTCAGTAATAATTGAGAATTTAAGAAGTAAAGGGTTTAGAGGTTCGCCTTCAACTGTTTATCGTTACATTAATGAGAACTTTTCAGAACAAAAGGAGGATTTATCAAAAAGGACATTTCTCAGGTTTGAAACAGCACCTGCAGAACAGATGCAGTATGACTGGACAGAATACAAAGTAAACTTAGGTGACAGTGTTGTTAAAGTCTATTTTCACTGTTTGCTCTTTAGCTACAGTCGTTACAGAGTATATGATATAAGTTTGGATAAAACACAGAGTAGTATTTTTACAGTAATGCAGGATGCATTTAATGAATTAGGGGGTGTCTGTAAAAGAATACAGGTAGACAATGCAGCTCAGTTTATTTTTGATTCCCGAGTTAAGCATCCTCAATGGAATAATGCCTTTCTTTCCTTCTGTGGTTTTTATGGAATAACACCCACAAGGTCACTGCCTTATCATCCCTGGAGCAAAGGTAAAGTAGAAAGCACTTTTTATTATCTTAGGGAACACTTCATAAAAAACAATACCTTTGAGTCAATAAAAGACCTTTACATCAAGCTAAAAGAATTTCAAAACACGGTGAACAATAAAACACACAAAGGAATAAATGGTATACCTTCAGAGTTATTTAAAAGGTAAAAGGAGTTTTTGATAGAACTTCCTTGTGGAAGTATAAAAGACAGATTTAAACAAATAAGGAAAGTAACCCTTGACTGTTTAGTATCCTACAGGTCAAACAGATACTCAGTTCCCTATGCCTTTGCAGGTAAAACAGTATGGCTTCTACCTCACAAAGGAATAACATTAAAAATATACTCTCAACGAGGAAATCTAATTACAGAACATCCTTTAAGTCTAAAGAAAGGACAGATAATAATAAACAAAACTCACTATAAAAACAAAATCTATGATGAAAACAGTAACTACATGAAACTTTCTCTTCTTTTCAAAGAAAGATTTAAGGAGTATGAAAAAGCAGAAGAATTCCTACAGACCCTTAAAAATCAAAGGATGATACAACCTAAGTATCATCTTGCAAAGATAATGGATATACTGTCTTACTATGATAATGAAAGTTGTATCTCTGTAATGGATGAATGCTTTAGATACAGAAACTTCACCTTAAACTTCATAATAGCACTTATATCAAAGAGAAAACCAAAACAAGACAATGTTTCATCTAATCCAAACTCACTCTTAAATAAATATCAAAACATTACCGAAATAAAAAGAAACTTAAAGGAGTATAGCTTATGTTAAAAATAAAAGAGGATTTATTAAAGACAATAAAGTATTACTGTAAGGTACTGTCCATACCTTTAGTGGCAGAGATATATGAAAGAGAGGCAGAAGAAGCAGCAAGAACAAAGATAAGCTATCAACAATATCTTTATAATCTCCTTAAGTATCAAGTTAACTCAAGATGGGACAATTCAGTACAAAGGAGAATAAAGAAAGCCAGGTTTCCCTTTATAAAAACCATTGAAGAGTATGATTTCAGCTTTCAACCTAAGGTAGATGAAAAACTTATAAAGGGACTTAGTGAGTTAAATTTTCTTAGGGAAGGGAAAAACATAATCTTTGTGGGACCTCCTGGAGTAGGGAAAACTCATTTAGCAGTAGCCATAGGAGTTAAAGCAGCAATGGCAAGGAAAAGAGTGCTCTTTTTTACAGCAGAAGAACTGATACAGAATCTTATTTCAGAAGAATACTCAGGCAGACTTGCTCAGTATGTAGAAAGTCTAAGTAGAATAGACCTACTCATAATAGATGAACTTGGATATCTTGAAATAAACAAGAAAGCAGCAGCCTTATTTTTTAAGCTAATCTCAAAGAGATATGAGAAGACATCAACGATAATAACAACGAACAAACCCTTTGAAGAATGGGCAGAGATATTTGGAGATGAAGTGATAGCATCGGCAATACTTGATAGACTGCTACATCACTGCTATCCCTTTTTCATAACAGGTAAAAGTTACAGAATGAAGGAGCTTTTTGAGAAAAAGGAGAAAGAAAGGATCAAAAATGATAAAATAGAGGTGGGTCAAAATTCATGAAAAAAACGGGTCAATTTTTATGAAAATTTTCACCTATAAAGCTCTTAACAACAAGATTGCCTGTTTTTTCAACTGTTTTCTTTATGTATTCATCGTTTGTAACAGCTCTTGCAGGATCAAAATATCCTTTGTTTATTAAAAGCCTTAATATATCATTCTTATTAATCCTCTTTGGATTGTAGTGAATAAGAATGCTGCCAGTGATAAGATTTGTCTCTACAACACCTATTCCTTCTAATGTGCTTAAGGCCTTTCGGAGCTCAAACTCTGCCTTCTGATTATTCTTGAGCACGGGGCTCTTAATTCTTAATCTGCCAGGTATGTCATGAATATAAAATTTCATGTTACCCTCCATTTTTTGTATTCTTTACATAATGGATATCTTGAACATCTATATATTACAACTCCACCATTGCATCTCATGTATACATACATCTTGCTTCCGCATATCCGGCATAGAGGCCTTTTATCCTCTTTCTGCTCTCTAAAGGTAGTGAACTGTTTTTTACATACCAAACAAAGATATCTCTGCTTTCCAGATTTAATCCTTCCATACTTGTATATGGCCTCTGAATCACAGCGGGGACATCTTACTGATATGTCATTTAAAACTTTCATCTACTCTAATTTATAAAAATTTAGTTACAGCATTGTTAAAAAAAGATTAAATTTCTGTTAAATTTTCATATCTTCCAACCCAAGATTAATCAAAAATCTGTTACCAAAGTAAACAAAAAATGTTACTTTGGGTAACGCTTTCAAGTTGTCGGAATCGGATAACCCTATAATTATCAGTATTTATCATGTGTGGCACAGGCTTTGCTCTAATGCTCAGTATGGTTAAAATTATCGAAGATACAATAGAATTTTTAAAGTCTGTTCCTCCATTTGAGTTTCTAAGCGATGAAGTTATTAATTCAGTAACTGTCAAAACATCTATGGAGTATTATCCAAGAGGGACACACATTTTACTTCAAGACGGTGCACCAAGTGAGTTTTTATATGTCATAAAAAAAGGCGGAGTTAAGGTTTACCGAAGGATTGAAAATGAGGAAAACATAATCGACTACAGAAGCGAGGGTGATAGTTTTGGCTTTGTCTCTCTAATGAGTGGAGATAAGTCGAGAGCGAATGTTGTGGCCATTGATGACACCATATGTTACCTCATTCCCAAGGAAACTATCATAAATCTAATAAATAAATATTCTGAAGTAAGGGACTTCTTTTTAAGGTCCTTCATGAATATTTATCTTGATAAGGGATACAGAGAAGAACAGACAAGAAAAACCATAACGTATACGGTTGATAAAATTCTTTTTACCACTC
The DNA here is from genome assembly GCA_002339325.1 of Nitrospiraceae bacterium UBA2600. Classification (GTDB taxonomy): domain Bacteria; phylum Nitrospirota; class Thermodesulfovibrionia; order Thermodesulfovibrionales; family Thermodesulfovibrionaceae; genus Thermodesulfovibrio. The sequence goes on from DDKK01000001.1 coordinate 147,034, forward strand.
CAGTAGAGGAAATTGCCACTAAAAATGTTATTTCCGTCCCTGAGAATACCTCCATAAGAGAAGGTGCAAAAATTATGTGTGAGAATTCAATAAGCTCTCTCATAATAATAGACCAAGAAGGAATACCCGTAGGAATAATAACAGATAAGGACTTAAGAAGAAAAGTTGTTGCTTCCGCAAGAAATGTTGATGAACCTATTAAAAACATAATGAGCTATCCAATTATAAAAATTGATGCCAAAGATTTCTGCTTCGAAGCCGTAGTAAAGATGCTTAAATACAACATTCACCATCTTTTAGTAATCAAAAATGGCAAAATAGAAGGAATTATAACAAATCACGATATAATGATGCTTCAGGGTCTTTCTCCTATAACTATTGTAAGAGACCTTGAAATTCAACAAACCGTAGAAGGTTTGATAAATACGGCTAAACAGGTAAACACGATAGTAGGAAACCTCATCAGTCAGGGAGCAAAGGCAAGCAATATTACAAGAATAATCACAGAGATTAATGACCGAATAGTTAGGAAAATCATCCAGTTTGCTGAAAGAGAGTTTGGACAGCCTCCTGTTCCATTTTGCTGGATTGCCTTAGGTTCAGAGGGTAGAAAGGAACAAACTTTTAAAACTGACCAAGATAATGCCTTAATCTATGCTGACCCACCACCAGCCCAACAAGAAGCAGTTCAGAAGTATTTTTTGGAATTTACTGATTTTATCAAAGAGAATCTCCTCAGATGTGGTTTTCCATCCTGTCCTGGAGATATAATGGCGAGTAATCCTAAATGGTGTCAGCCTCTAAAGGTATGGAAAAAATATTTCTCGCAGTGGATTTATACTCCCAAAGGAGAAAATATAAATCTTTCTAATATATTTTTCGACTTTAGAGGAATCTATGGAGACTTATCATTAGAGGAAAACTTGCGAGACTATCTCTTAGGAGTAGTAAAAGACCAAAAAGTATTTCTCGGATACCTCGCAAATTTAGCAGTCAGAAATAAGCCTCCTCTTGGTTTCTTCAAAACCTTTGTAGTTGAAAAGAGCGGAGAACATAAAGACAAGTTAAATCTAAAAATTAAGGGAATAGCACCAATAGTAGATATCATAAGACTTTTCAGCTTAGAGAAAGGTGTAAGAGAAACTTCAACTTTAGAGAGAATAGAAGCCCTGAAAAGCAAACATACGGTCGTTAAAGACTATGCCGATGAGATAATTTATGCCTTTGAATTCCTAATGTTATTAAGAATGCAACATCAGTATGAGCAGATTTTGCGAGGTAACATGCCTGATAATTTCATTGATCCCGAGTCATTGAGTAATCTTGAGAAAAAATTACTAAAGGATACTTTTCAGCTTATATCCAAATTGCAGGATATTTTAATAGAGAGATATAAGCTGATGATTATATAGAATGTTTAGTTTACTCAAAAAGAAAAAACAAAAGGATACTATTGCTAAGCAGTTAATTAGCGAAACAGAGTTTGTAGTTGTAGATACAGAACTAACAGGGCTTAATGAATATAAAGACAACATCATAGCAATAGGTGCTATAAAAATGAAAGGCCGAACTATCAAGATAGGAGATGTTTTTTACAGAACCGTGAGTCCCTCAACTACCAAATTTCGTAAGGAAAGCATTATGATTCACAAAATTACACCCTCCGAACTCGAAAAATGTCCAGAAATTGCACCAATTTTGAGGGAGTTTCTTAAGTTCTCAGAAAGTTGTTTGTTTATAGGTCACTGTCTCGATATAGATTTAGCTTTTTTAAGGAAAGAGATAAAAAACCACCTAAAAGAAAATTTTAATCCTCTCGGGATTGATACCTTCCTAATCTACAAATGGCTTATTAGAAAGGGAGTATTACCTGAGAGTCTTGGCAATAAAAACACTCTTGAAGAGGTTGCTCTTTCTTTGGAAATCGACACACGGGAATTACATGATGCTTTGTCAGATGCATTTATTACCGCTCAAGTTTTCCAGAAACTACTTTTCTATCTTTCAGAGCTAAAAATTTTTACTATCGGTGAACTAATTGATATTGGCTCTGTAGAAAATATTAACTTCAGGACAGTCTTAAAAAAAGAATCTTATTCATTTTAAAGGAGGAGGTTAAAGGATGATAAAGGAGAAAATTCTAAACACTCCCGAATTCAGAAAGCTCGTTAAAAGTAAAAATTCCATCTCTATTTTTCTTACCATACTGGAGCTTTTTGTTTATTTCGGATTTATTCTTCTTCTTGCTTATGGTAAAGATTTTCTAAGCGCTAAATTTTACGGCTCTATTACCTTAGGAATTCCCATAGGTATTGGCGTAATTATCTTATCCTGGATTCTTACAGGAGTATACGTTACTTGGGCGAACAGAAGTTATGATGAAAAAGTGGCAGAAATAAGAGAAAAAGTGGGAGGCGAGTAATGTTAGAAACAACCATTGGACAACCAACCTTAACAGCTATATTATTCTTTTTCCTCTTTGTTGCCGGCACATTATATATAACCTACTGGGCAGCTAAGAGAACAAGAACAACAACAGAGTTTTATGCCGCCGGTAGAAGCATTACAGGATTTCAGAACGGTCTTGCTCTTGCAGGAGACTACATGTCTGCAGCAAGTTTTCTTGGAATAGCTGGATTGGTGGCTCTAAAAGGCTACGATGGTTTGATTTACTCCGTTGGCTTTCTTGTAGGATGGCCGATTGTAATGTTCCTTGTGGCAGAGCAACTGCGAAATCTTGGTAAATATACCTTTGCAGACGTGGTTGCCTATCGTTTAAAACAAAGACCGATTAGAACAGCCGCTGCTACAGGTGCATTAATTACAGTTTTGCTTTATCTGATTGCTCAAATGGTTGGGGCAGGCTCTCTAATTAAATTACTCTTCGGCCTACCCTATGAAATTGCAGTAATAATTGTAGGTGCTCTCATGATAGCCTATGTTCTTTTTGGTGGAATGCTTGCTACTACATGGGTGCAGATAATAAAAGCAGCCCTTCTTCTCGGAGGTGCTACGATACTTGTTTTTCTGATTTTGCTTAAATTTGGCTTTAATTATGTCGATTTATTTTCAAATGTTACTGAAAAATATGGAGAAAAAATGCTGCAACCGGGAGGTTTAGTTAAAAATCCTATAGACACAATTTCTCTTGGAATCGCTCTGATGTTTGGAACAGCAGGATTACCCCATATTCTAATGAGGTTCTACACTGTCCCTGATGCTAAAGAAGCAAGAAAATCAGTATTTTATGCTACAGGATTTATCGGATACTTTTACATCCTCACATTTACAATAGGATTTGGCGCTGCAGCTTTAGTTGGGCATGAAATAATCAGTGCAATCGACAAAGGTGGAAATATGGCAGCACCTCTACTGGCTGAAGCTCTCGGAGGAGAGATATTTTTAGGATTTCTTTCAGCTGTTGCTTTTGCGACAATTTTAGCAGTAGTTGCTGGATTAACTCTCGCTGGAGCTTCTGCGGTCTCTCATGACATTTATGTCGGAGTCATAAGAAGAGGTCGGGCAGATGAAAAACAGGAAGTAAAAGCCGCCAAAATAGCTACCCTTTCTCTTGGAGTTTTCGCTATTCTTCTTGGAATAGCCTTTAAGGGACAGAATGTTGCATTCATGGTCGGATTAGCCTTTGCCATTGCAGCATCGGCTAATTTTCCAGCCCTTTTAATGTCAATTTTCTGGAAGAAATTTACCACTCAGGGTGCTGTCTGGAGTATATATACAGGACTTATCTTGAGCGTTGTCTTGATTATTTTAAGCCCTACAGTTTGGGTAGAAATCTTTAAAAATCCTGCTCCAATTTTTCCACTCAAAAGTCCTGCCATTGTCTCTTTTCCTGCAGCCTTTATTATGGGTATTTTAGTTTCTCTAATGACGAGGGAGAGAGAGGCAGAGGAAAAATTTGAAACCGAAAAAATAAGAGCCTATATTGGTATAGGAGCTGAATAAATGTTAAAATCATTAGAAAAAAGGAGGTAAAAGGTATGTCACAAGGAATTGATGTATTACTCAAAGAACAGCGGGTATTCCCTCCACCCAAAGAGATTGCAGAGAGGGCTTACATTAAAAGCATGCAAGAGTACGAAACAATGTATAAGCGTTCGGTTGAAGACCCCGAAGGATTCTGGGCTGAGATAGCCGAACAAAACATAACATGGTATAAAAAATGGGATAAGGTCTTAGATTATGATTTCAACAAGCCTTATATAAAATGGTTTATCGGAGGAAAGCTTAATGCATCATATAACTGCTTAGACCGTCATCTGTCAAATCTGGGAAACAAAGCAGCATTAATATGGGAAGCAGACGATGGAGAGGTAAAAACATACACCTACTGGCAGCTTTACAGAGAGGTTAATAGATTTGCCAATGTCCTTAAAAAACTTGGCATAAAAAAAGGTGACAGAGTCTCTATTTATCTTCCAATGATACCTGAACTTCCTATCACCCTTCTTGCCTGTGCAAGAATAGGGGCTATTCACAGTGTTGTATTTGCTGGCTTCTCCGCTCAATCCTTGAGAGACAGAATAAATGATTGTGGAGCTAAATTGCTCATTACCGCTAATCAAGGCGTAAGAGGAGGAAGAATTGTTCCGCTAAAGGCAAATGCTGACCAAGCATTAGAGGGAGCACCATCTGTTGAAAAGGTTATAGTAGTTCAAAGAACACCAAACTTCGTTGACATGGACCCACAGAGAGACTACTGGTGGCATGATTTGATGAATGACCCGGAAATAAAAAATTTCTGTCAGCCTGAAGAGATGGATGCAGAAGACCCTCTCTTCATCCTATATACATCAGGTTCAACAGGAAAACCAAAAGGAGTATTACACACTACAGGCGGTTACATGGTCTATACAAATATAACTTTTCGGTTAGTCTTCGATTACAAGCCTGAAGAAATATTTTTCTGCACTGCCGATATCGGATGGGTCACTGGACACAGTTATATAGTCTATGGGCCTTTAAGTGCTGGAGCTACATCTTTAATGTTTGAAGGTGTTCCAACCTATCCAAATCCAGGGAGATTTTGGGACATAGTAGAAAAACATAGGGTTAATATATTTTACACAGCTCCTACGGCCATAAGAGCATTAATGAGAGAAGGGGAAAAATGGCCAAATCAATATGACCTTTCAAGCCTTAGAATTCTTGGAACAGTTGGAGAGCCTATAAATCCAGAGGCATGGGTCTGGTATTTCAAATATGTAGGGAAAGAACGCTGTCCTATTGTTGATACGTGGTGGCAGACAGAAACAGGAGGTTTCATGATAACTCCTCTACCAGGTGCTATGACGCTAAAGCCAGGTTCAGCCACAAGACCATTTTTTGGAGTTGTGCCAAAAGTTCTCAAGGAAGACGGTTCTCCAGCAGGAGTAAATGAAGGCGGATATCTCGTCATAGAGAAACCATGGCCAGGAATGTTAAGAGGCACCTGGGGCGATTCTGAAAACAAAAGAATAAAGGAAGTTTATTTCTCTCGTTTTCCGGGAAGATATTTTACAGGAGACGGTGCAAGAGTAGATGAGGATGGTGATTACTGGTTGATGGGAAGAATTGATGATGTAATAAATGTTTCTGGCCATAGAATTGGAACAGCAGAAGTCGAATCAGCTCTTGTTGCTCATCCATCTGTTGCAGAAGCAGCTGTTGTAGGTTTTCCTCATGATATCAAGGGTGAAGGAATTTACGTATACGTTGTCCTTAAGGAAGGTTTCGAACCCTCAAAAGACTTAGAAAAACTTCTCATATCACACATCAGACAAATGATTGGACCAATAGCAACTCCCGATAAAATACAGTTTGCTGGAGGACTTCCAAAAACAAGAAGCGGTAAGATAATGAGAAGAATTTTAAGAAAAATAGCATCTGGTGCACTTGAAGAGCTCGGTGATACATCAACCCTCGCTGACCCATCTGTTGTAGAAGAATTAATCTCAGGAAGAAAGTAGTTAAAATGCACATAAAAAAGGCGGGTAAAAACCCGCCTTTTTTTATTGTAATATTGTAATAATAAAAGATTAATCTACAACCTGTTTCTGTCCATACTTGTCAAATACAGCTTTCTCTTTGACTGTTATGGCAATCTTGTAAAGAACAGTTATCACCAAAGCACCGACAGACCAAACGCCAGCAGCGACTAAAAACTCGTTCAGAGCAATCCATGCCTCTGTTACTTTATCAAAAGGATTTGGAATAAATCCGCTTACTACAAAGGCAAATCCCTTGTCCATCCAGATTGAGAAGAATATGCAAACTGCTCCGATGAGTTTTGTCACATTCCACTTTCTTAGAGGCGGGAATATGAATATCAACAAACCTGTAAAGGCTAAAAGCGTTGATATGGCCATCCATGTAACCATTCCCGTGTGTCCTTCGTAACCTACATAGAGATATTTAAGAGCTACCATGTGGTCTGGTATCTGGCTATAGAAGGCTGTAAAGAATTCAAGTCCTATAAAGAACAGATGAATTATTAAAGCATAGGTGGCTATTTCGGCAAGTTTGTTAATTGCTTGCTGTCCAGGGTCAAATTTAGATATTTTCTTTATTATCATACTGAGAATTATTAGTAACGAAGGACCTGCTGCAAAGGCTGTTGCAAGAAAGTGAGCTGCCTGAAGGGCTGTCATCCAGTGAGGTCTTCCTGGTAAGCCTGCGTATAAAAATGCTGTTACAGTATGGATGGAGGGCGCCCAAAGTATTGCCCAGTAGATAAATGGTTTAATCCACTTAGGCGGTGGTGCACTCTTTTTCTCTGCATGAAGAATCGTCCATCCGCAGAGAAGATTAAGAGATAGATATGTTATAAGAACCACCATATCCCAAAAGATTATGGAATGGGGTGTTGGGTGGAGAATAACATTCCATACTCGTGATGGCTGTCCCATAATTACAAAAACCGATAGCATAGCAATAAGAACACAGCCTACAGCAAGAAATTCACCTATTACAGCTATTCTTCCAAAGGTTTTGTAGTTGTGGAAATAATATGGAAGAACAACCAAAACAGCAGATGCTGCAACACCAACAAAGAAAGTAAGCTGACCAACATGAAATCCCCAGGAAACATCTCTACTAAGTCCTGTAGTTACTGCTGCTCCAACATGGTGTTCTCTCATCCAGCATATAAAGCCAATGAGTATCATAGTTATTAAAAAAGATACCCAAATCCAGTATCTTGGTCTGCCTTTTAACGCTAAATCAAGCATTTCTTACCTCCCCTTAAATTATGTAGAAAACCATAGGTTGTGTGCCAAGTTCAACTTTTCTGCGTATTACAATATTCTCAGAAAGCACTTTTCTTATCTCCGAATTAGAATCAAAAAGGTCGCCGAAAATGATTTTCCCCTCTGAAGCCTCGACACAGTAAGGAAGAAGTCCTCTATCAATACGCTCGTTGCAGAATGTGCATTTTTCAACTACGCCCAGTGTCCTTGTAGGATACTCATTATTAAACTCTTTTATATAGTCTCTTGGCGGAAGGAAGTTATAATTTCTCGCTCCATATGGACAGCCAGCCATGCAGAACTTACATCCTATACAGCGATGCATATCCTGCATTGTAATGCCATCTTCTCTTTTAAAGGTTGCTTTAACAGGACATACTCTTGTGCAAGGGGCATTGTCACAGTGGTTGCATAGCAATAAAAATTTCCTCTCCTTTACTTCTTTTGAAATATACTGTTCAGCTGTGCCAGGGAAGGAGTGTTCGTAATCTTCTGTCCATATCCACTTTACCTCATGAAGAGGATTTATTATCTCTGGAACATTGTGGGGTTTGTGGCAGGCTTTAATAATCTTGTCAAAATCTTCTTGAGTTTTAAATTTTCTTGTATCGATGACCATTGCCCATCTTTTAGCTTTTAAGGCCTTTATATCTTTTATGACCTCTTTACCCTGTTTTTTCTCGAGCGCCTCAATACCAAAAGCTCCTCCAAGTCCCATCAGAGAAGCAAAAGCTGATATTTTCAGAAACTCTCTTCTCGTAATCATTTTAACCCTCCCACCTTAGGCTCAATATGACAATCCCAGCAATAGGGTTTTACGCTCACATAGTTGTGACATTCATCACAGAATTTTTCCTTATTGGAATGACATTTCATACAGGTTTTCTGAAGGCTCACTTCATACTGTTTTCCGTCGGAAGCTATGTATACCCTTTTCCCTTCTCTTGTTGCATAATCCTTCCAAGAATACAGAAGTTTTATGTGAGATTCCCGCATGTATTGCTTTGACTCTATACACTGTTTCTTTTCCATTTTCTGAATTTCTGGAGTATCAAGGCTTGGTTTAGGTTGCACATAAGTTTTTCCTACACTCATTGTAAAAGGTAGAGTCACAATAATAACAAAAACTACTAAGCCAAGAATTATTTTCCAACCGTCATACATTTTACTCTTCCTCCTTTCCTGGCAGTGGCTCCATCCTTAAATTCATAGTTCTTTCTTTTTCTCCCTTCATTATCATTGCATTTGCTACAAGCTCGGTAACTCCTGATACTCTTACTCCCGGCACCCAGTAATCCATCAGTGGAGGTAGCGTTGCTCTGTCTATTGCACATATGTTTGCAAGTAAGTTCACACCGAACTTTTCGTGAACATATCTTACTGCATTTGCCCTTGGGAAACCTCCTCTCATTCTTAGTTCCATTATTTCGCCAGCATTCAATCCAGAACCACCACCGCAGCAGAATGTCTGCTCTCTTATTGTTTCATCAGGCATTTCATAGAAATGATTACATACATTTTTAATAATATATCTTGGCTCTTCAAAAAGTCCCATACCACGAGAGGGATTACAGGAATCATGGAAGGTTACAATTAGGTTGTCATTCCTTGATTTGTCAAATTTTAAAACGCCATGCTTTATTAAATCTGCTGTGAATTCACTTATGTGAACAATTTTGTTCGATTTTGCATTTTCAAACTTTGTTCCAGTGATAGGAGAAACAGGTTCTTCAAGAAAATCAATAGGACCATACCATGTGTTATGATACTGATGCCAGACTCTCCACATGTGTCCGCATTCTCCACCAATTATCCATTTAACCTTTAGTCGTTTAGCCTCTTCGTATATCTTAGTGTGAAGTCTCTTTGCCATCTCCATAGATGTAAAAAATCCGAAGTTTCCTCCCTCTGAGGCAAAGGTGCTCCAAGTATAGTCAAGCCCTATCTCGTGGAAAAGCATCATATAGCCCATAGCATTGTAAATTCCAGGGTCTGCAAAGAGGTCACCCGAAGGAGTTACAAAGAGAATCTCCGCTCCCTTTTTGTTTATCGGTGGTTCTATTCTAATCCCTGTAATGTCCTCGATATCATTACACATAAATTCGAGAGTAGACTTCATTGTATGAGGTTCAATTCCAAGATGATTTCCTGTTCTGTAACAGTTTGCAACAGGCCCTGAAATCCAGTCTGTATTAAGTCCTAAAAGGTTAAGAAGCTCTCTACCTATTATTGTTATCTCTGCTGTGTCTATTCCGTATGGGCAGAACAGAGAACAACGTCTACACTCTGTGCATTGGTAAAAATAATACCAGAGTTCTTTTAAAACATCAATGTCAAGGTCTCTTGCTCCACCATTTCTTCCAAATAGCTTTCCACCGGTAGTGAAATATTTTCTGTATACAGACCTTAAGAGTTCTGCCCTGAGAACAGGCATGTTCTTTGGGTCTCCAGTTCCTATAAAGAAATGACACTTGTCAGCACAGGCACCGCAACGAACACAGATATCCATGAATACATGGAAAGTTCTAAATCTCTCGAGTCTCTGCTTGATGCCCTCAATTACAATATTTTTCCAGTCCTCTGGAAGCTTCCAGTCTTGCTCGGTAACATGAAAATCTCTGGCATTAGGAAAGTTTACATACTCCAGATTTTTACCCTTTGCTCCGTAGCAGTAAAAGCCTGGCTTAAATTCGACAGGTAAAGTATCCATCCATGGTTTGGATGGCATTTTCTTCAGATTTACATTTGAAATTAATTCTTCTGGTCTTGGAAGTCCCATGGTCTCACTCCTTTTCTACTGGTATTCCAGCTTTTTTCATTTTTTCTCTAAATTCATCTTCATATTCTTCATAGTGACGATGCTTTACAGGATAATCCCAAGGATTCACGTGTCTTTCCATTCTGTTGTTATTTGCAAGATTTCTTGTTGGACTTAAGAATACTCCTCCCATATGCATAAGCTTGCTAAATGGGAAGTATGCAAAAAGAACACTCACAAGGAAAAGATGAATGTAAAAAAGACTTCCTACACCTTCAGGAACAGTCGGCTTAAGATAGGCAAGCCCCAGTGTTAGCTCTTTTATTGCTGTAATGTCAACTCTTGCAAAATATCTCATCATTACACCAGTGGCTATTATTCCAATAATAAGGAAAAGAGGGAAGTAATCGGAAGGAAGTGAGATATATTTAACCTGGGGATTAAAAATTCTTCTTCCAAGAAGATAAAGAAGAGCAGCAGCGATAATTATATCTGTCATGTATACCATAGGAAGACCTATCTGCCAGAAAGAGTCTACAGAGTCAACGACAGATATACACCAAGGAGTTTGTGCCATAAAAAATCTAAGATGCCTGATAAGTATAATAAGGAATGAATAATGAAAAGCTAAAGCTCCAATCCATAACCACTTATTCGAACCTACATATAGTTTTCCATTCATTATCTCAGCTTTAGTGTTTCTGAATAGAGACCTAAAAAGGGCAATTTCAAAAAACATCCTTAAGGCAACACCCCAACCTGTAGCGGGATTGTCAATCTTACTGTATTTAATCCAAGGAAGTGAGAACTGTTGTCCCGCGGTAGTAGGTATTCTAAATGGAACTGGCGATTTGCCCCATTTCACTACTCTGTTAATAAAGCCTACTATGAAGACTATCAAAGCTACATAAGGGAATACCACAGCAAAAAGACTGTTCAAACCTAAAAGCTCTGTTCCAATATAGGCAAAAAGGATTAAACCTAAAACAATTATGAAAGCTAATCCTATACCCATCTCACCCTACCTCTCTTTTTAATTTTTTATTTGGTTTCTACTGTTTTGTCTGGAATTTCTGAGACGATGTTCCATTTTTTTAAAATCCACCACGTTCTGTCAATAAGCTCTTTTGATTTCAAGTCGTATATCTTTTCTCTATACTTCATGAAAATATCGAAAGCTATTAGAGTAAGAGAATCAATTCTTGAGAGAAAATCCAATACTTTCAAAGGCTCTATCTCCTTTTCAAGTTCATCCTGAAAAGCCTTCTTAATAAGAAATATAAATCCTACTGCTTGAGATGGTGTAAAATCTTGAACTGCTCTAATTCTGATTATCTCCTCTAAGGGAGTAATAAAGTTGTCAATTGGTTCTTCATTTATTATTTTTTCAACTATCTGCTCAATAGATTGATAAAGATTATATCCAATTGGATTAGTAAACTGCCTTGAATTATCCTTTAAAAAACTTTGACTTTCTTCTGGATAAGTTGATACTGTCCACTCAAAAGACTTATTAACTATTGCCTTCCTTTTCTTTGAAAGGAAGTCTCTAATAGACATCTTTTTCTCCTATAATTAGTTTTGTTATCCCTCCTTTCAGCAGAAAAAAAGGGGGCAGTTTCCTGCCCCTTTATAAAAGGAATTATACGCATCCTGTAGGTTTTGGAAGACCTGCGTATCTACATGCCTGTTTTGCTGGACCATCTGGGAACAAGCCATAGAGATACTTGGTATTCCCTTTGTCAGGACCAAACATTTTAGCCATTTCTTTTACAAGAATCTTAATCATTGGTGCAATCTGATATTTCTGATAGTAGTCTCTTAAAAAGTTAATAACTTCCCAGTGCTGCTCGGTTAATGTAAGTCCATCCTGCTGGGCCATGTACTCTGCAAGCTCTGGTGACCAGTCATCGAGATTCTGGATATAACCGTCCTCATCCAGCTCAATCTGCTTTCCCTTAAATTCAATAAATGCCATTTTACCTACCTCCTTTTAGTTTTTGCAGATATTTTAACTTCTTTAATATAAGAACTTCAAGGGTAACTCAACTTTAAAGGATGGTTTAATCTTAAGTCAAATAAATTTAGTTTATAAAATTATAAAAATTTTTCAGCTTTTGAAGCCTTTAATTTCATAATTCTGCCTTTATTATAAACAGACAAAAGCGTATCCTTAATGCCTTCGGGAACAGAAATCTTGCTTTTTATTTTTTCAATAAGTATGGCCGTTAAAGCCTTTATGTCGTCTCTTTCATTTTCAAGAAGTCTCTCTAATTCATCATCTTCAAATTTAATAAAATCAGAAAGATTTATCTTACTTGAAAGCCTAATCATTGCCCTTAAAACGCTCTCAAGAAAGCTCTCTTCCTCTCTCTGTGACCATAGAATAGGTATTATATCCTCAAAAAGAGCAGGGTCAGCCATGATTATCTCTCCAATTAGCTCGGCAGACCGCCAGCCAATTCCTCCTGATTCATCTGTCATAGACCATAGAAGCTTTCTTATAGTATTTCTAAGGGGCTCTATTTTCTGGGCTAATACATATGCCTTTGCCACATGTCCCATAGCATCTATGGCCTTCCAAGAAATAGGACTTTCCCTGTCATAAGATAGCGAGATAAGCCAACTAAAAATATTACGGTTCTGAAGAGAGGCTTTTTCTATTGTTTCAAAGTCCATTTTTTCAAGAAGAGAGATAAAGTCTTTCTTGTTAATGTTTATTCGTTCGTGCATTTTAGGATTTATACCTCCCGTCAATTCCTTAATAAAAAAAAGCCTTCCGTTGAAGCGGGAAGTTTTAACATAGACATACTGATGAGTTCGCAAATCATAGTCTCTTTCTCTAAGCTCATAGTTAGTGCCCAACTCAATATTTTCTATTCCCTGTGGAGAAACAAGAAACATAGCATCCGCAAGTGCTTCGCCCTGATTATGACCTGTGGGTTCGCAAACATAAAGAGCTCCGCATGAACATTTTCCAAAACATATAACGCCAAAATCAGTGTTCTTCTCTTCTGGAGGGTCTATAACCCTTCCGCAGAAAAGACATGTTGGCAGTTCTCTCTTAGCCATTTTTGCTCTCCTTATACTCTCTCGCTTTTTTTAATATACCCTTTACCCATTCTTCTGTTCCAAGTGCATGAATATGAACATAAGTTCCCAAAGTATTCCTGTAAACAGCTCCATCCAGATTATCTAATATCCCTTCCCCTCTTAGCATTTGAAAGCTCATTGGAGGCATTTTATCGCATTCTATCACTTTTGAATAGTGAAACTCATGCCCCTTCAATTCGACTTGCTTTTCATAAAAAGGATTATCACCGTTTATTTTGGCTATAACATAGCCATGGGCTTGTGGTTTTTTGAACATCTTTAATCGAAAAGGGAAAATTCCTACCATCGGAAATTCGCCTTCTTCAGTTATAAGGCTTTTGCATAGGTACATTAACCCACCACATTCGGCATATATTGGAAGTCCCTTCTCGGCAAGATTTTTTATATCTCTCATAAGTTCTTGATTGTTACTCAAATCTTTCACATTTGTCTCAGGAAAACCACCTCCAATATAAAGAGCATCAATTTCGGGAATAGTTTTATCCTCAATAGAGTTTATAACTATAATTTTAGCACCGTGTTTTCTCAATTCTTCGATATTTTCCTCATAATAAAACTGAAAAACTCTGTCTCTCATAACGCCGATTTTCAGTCCTTTGCCGAGAGGATTAATTTTTTTTGTTCTTTTAGTATGGTTTATATCTGGAGCGCTTTCTAAAATTTCGATTATTTTTTTATGGTCTAAATATTCGGACACTTTATTTATGAATTCTTCAGCCTCCTGCTGCGTTTCATGCTCTTGATGGGGTAGTAATCCCATGTGCCTTTCAGGCATTTTTATTCCCTTAAATCTTGGAATAGCTCCTACAACCTCTACAGAACAGTACTTTGCTATCGAATCCCTTATTATTTTTTCATGCCTTGAATTTGCTACTTGATTTAAAACTATGCCTTTTATGATTACTTCATTATCAAATTTAGCAAAACCGTTTACAACAGCTGCTACAGAACGAGTCATCTTTGTGCAGTCTACTACTAAAATTATCGGCAGTTTAAGTATCTTAGCAAGCTCTGCAGAGCTTACAGAACCTTCTACGTCAAGACCATCAAAAAGACCTCTATTACCTTCGACAACAGAAAAATCTCCCTTTGCTCTTTCAAGGAATGACTGGACAACCTTTTCTTTAGGTATCATAAAAGTATCAAGATTATAGCAGGGATTGCCTGAGAAAAGACTTAACCAGCCACTGTCAATATAGTCTGGTCCTTTTTTAAAGGTAAAGACATTATAGCCTTTCTTTTTAAGCATTCGTATAATTGCGAGAGTAACGGTAGTTTTACCAGACCCTCCACGTGTTCCTGCTATTAAAACTCTTGGATACATTGACAGAAGCCTCTACGCTAAAGTATCATGAAAATCTATGTATTTTCAAGAAATAATTTTCACTCTAAACAGATATTGGGCAGATAAAGGATGTGTAATTTTGCAGCCTTATGACCTTGAGGTTGGAGCAGGCACTTTCCATACTGCCACCTTCTTCAGAGTATTAGGTCCAGAAGACTGGAACACTGCCTATGTCCAACCATGTAGACGTCCAACAGATGGAAGATATGGAGAGAATCCTAACAGACTTGGTCAGTATTATCAGTATCAGGTTATACTTAAACCTTCTCCTGAAAATTCGCAGGAAGTATATTTGGACAGTCTTAAAGCACTTGGAATAGACCCGAAAAAACATGACATAAGATTTGTCGAAGATGACTGGGAAAGTCCTACTCTTGGTGCTTGGGGTCTTGGCTGGGA